>JANNZY010000045.1:0-7505 GCA_031410915.1 Actinomycetes bacterium | reverse complement strand
GTCGGTCGTGGACGTCGTCGTCGTCGTCGGCGATGTCGTGCCGGGCAGTGCCTCGCCGTGCGAGCCTGGCGCAGACATCGGCCGGTCCGCTGTACCGGGACCGTCAGTCGTGCCGCTCGCGTCGACACGTTCCGTCGTGGTGGGCCCACCGGTGGTGTCGACCGTGGTCGACTCGGTGGCGGCGGAGATGTCGAAGTCGGCGTGCGTCGCGTCGTCGCTGCGCAGGACGAAGAAGCCAGCGGCGGCGATGCCGGCGATCAGCAATCCACCGGCTGCCAGCTTGAGCCAACGACGGCTGCCTTCCCGGCCGAAGTCCTCGTCGTAGTCGTCGTACTCGTAGTCGTCGTTGTTCCGTGACACTGCTCGACCTCCACACTCGCCACGGCCAATCCCGTGAACGAGGCCAATGAGACGGAGCGACCGCCGTAGATACGCGCGTCGTTCTCGTATCAGTCGCGAACCGAACTCGTCTGTGACTCGTACCGACGACGGACACAGACGGAACAGGGGACACGATGCCGTACACGACCACGAACACAGCGCCGATCGCGATGTCGGCATTGCGAACCCGATCGAGGGCCACTCGTGTCGCGTCCACGTTCGGGCGCGCCACGGTGCGACCCGTTCCAGGCGCGATCGGAGCACTCGGGATCGTAGGAGCGATGGACGGCCTGGAGATCGAGGTGACCAACCCGTTCTCGCGTGCGGTGAGCGTGCTGGTCGAATGTGCACTGCCGGCGGTGCTCGTCGAGCGCGGCTGGAGCATGCGCGCCACGTCGTACGGAGCTGCGTCGTTCGTGGTGCCCAGTTGGTGCAGCCGGCCGGTCCGGCTTGCACTGGCACCCGGGCGTCAGGTCTGGCCGGCCGCGCTCGCCGAGGCCGACTCGCGTGACGTCGTCGTGAGCATCGGGTCGGAGCGGCGCATCCTGCAGGTCGAGATCTTCCGCCTCGACCCGGATCGTGTCGCGATCGACCGGCCGGCGCCCGCCATTCCAACAGAGCCGGATCGCCAGCAGGAGTTCGTCGCATGATCGCACCCTCGCGTCCGACACTCGGTGGCGTCGGCTACCTCGACCACATGGTGCCGGTGCTCGCCCCGCGGCCGCTCACAACTCGTCAGCGACCCACTCGCGCATGGCCGGGGTGGCTCGTAGCTTGTCGAGACACCGTTGCCGCTGCGGGCCGAGTGAGCCGATCGGCCGACCCAATGCGTCGCTCGCCTCTTTGTACGACATCGGCGGATCGCTGAGGACCAGCACCGTCAACAGCTGCCGGCAGTCGTCGTCGAGCGTGCTGAACGCTCGCCGAACGGCCGACTGCGCTTCCGAGCGGACCAGGTTGCGAGCGCTGTCGTCAGCGCTTGTGACCTCGGTCAGGCCGCCCTCGATCGTGCTCGGCGCGGACCAGTCGAGATGCAGGTCGCGCCGGTTGCGTTGACGCACGATCTGGCGGACCTCGTTCGTCGCCGTGGTCGCCAGCCACCCGGGCAGCTTCTCCGGCTCGCGGATCGTGTCCAGCCGCTCGACGAGCTTCAGCCACGTCGCCGCGAACGCGTCCTTGCGGACCTCGCCGTCGGTGGTCATCATGTTGACCGACTTCCAGACCACCCGTTCCAGCCGTCTGACCAGGCGTTGCCACGCCGCCGTGTCGCCGTCGAGCGACGCGGCGACCAGATCGGGGATGGATTCGCCCAGGTCGGGCACGTCAGTCGACACACTCTGACACTAACGTTGCGAAGGGGTCGAGGGCTGGCCCTTCGCCACCGCCACCCGCCGTGGGAGTACGTTGCGGGCTGTGAGCATCTTCGAGGAAGCGGATTGGGAAGAGCTGGAGGCGGGAGTGATCGGCGACGGTCCCGGCCGGGCCGAGGCCAATTTCATCGTCACCGATGTCTCTGCGGCGACGCATCGCCGCTATCGCAACCGCCGAACCGGCGAGGTCATCATCTCCCGTCTCGTCTGACGCGGTCAGTCGGGGCGGCGTTGGTGGCGTTCTGACTGACGCGCGGCATAGACCGCGGCTTCGGTTCGCCGGCTCATGCCCATCTTCGACAACAGGTTGGACACGTAGTTCTTGACCGTCTTTTCGGCCAGGAACATCTCGGCCGCGATCTGGCGGTTCGTCATGCCTTCGGCGAGGAGATCGAGGATGCGCCGCTCCTGACCGCTGAGTCCGGCCAGTCGCGGATCTTCAATGGTGCCGTTGCGGAGCCGCTCCATGACCCGAGCGATCAGGCTCGAATCGAGCAGCGACCGGCCGGCACCGACGTGGCGAACTGCGCTGACGATGTCGCTGCCCTTGACCTGCTTCAGCACGTAGCCG
This sequence comes from Actinomycetes bacterium, assembly GCA_031410915.1. Taxonomy (GTDB): domain Bacteria; phylum Actinomycetota; class Acidimicrobiia; order Acidimicrobiales; family Ilumatobacteraceae; genus WLMZ01. Next base: position 5,183 of record JANNZY010000045.1, on the reverse strand, counting down.
GCCGCACCGGCGACGACGGCTTCGAACAACGCTTCGTCGTCGTCGAACGACGTCAGCATCAGGCAGGCGATCGACGGATGAACCGATCGCAGCTCACGGCACAGCTCCACCCCGCTGCCGTCGGGCAGGCGCACGTCGAGCACGGCCACGTCGGGCATGACGGCACCCACACGGGCGAGCGCTTCCGCGACTGACCCTGCCTCACCGACAACCTCCAGGTCGTCCTCGGACTCGAGCATGTCGCGCACGCCGCGACGGACGACTTCGTGGTCGTCGACGAGAAAGATCCGGATGCTCACTGGTTGCCAGCCTGTCACAACCGTGCGATGGTCCGGCGCCTGCCTACACTCACCACGATGGACCACGTCGCAGGACCGCAACAGCTGAGGCGGCTCCTCGACGGTGTGCTGACCATTGGGTCGAACCTGGACCTCTATTCGGTCCTGCGTACCATCACCTTCACGGCGGCCGAACTCGTCGGCGCGACCTACGGGGCACTCGGCGTGCTCGACCCGGGGCGGACTCGACTGAGCGAGTTCATCACCGTCGGCATCGACGAAGGCGGACGGGCTGCGATCGGAAACCTACCGGACGGGCACGGCATCCTCGGGTTGTTGATCGTCGACCCCAAGCCGCTCCGCCTGCCCGACCTGCGCGAGCACCCTGACCGGTTCGGCTTCCCGCCCAACCATCCGCCGATGACGTCGTTCCTCGGCGTGCCGATCGCCGTGCGTGACACCGTGTTCGGCAACCTCTACATGTGCGACAAGGAGGGCGGTGACGTGTTCACCGACGTCGACGAGGAGATGCTGATCGGCCTGGCCGCCGCCGCGGGTGTTGCGATCGAGAATGCGCGCCTCCACGCGCAGGTCGCCGAGTACGCGACGATCGAAGACCGCGAACGCATTGCCCGCGACCTGCACGACACCGTCATCCAGCGACTGTTCGCGATCGGTATGAGCCTGCAATCCACGCTGCGCTTCGTGCCCGAGGCGGCCGTCGCTCGATTGCAGACGTCGATCGACGACCTCGACGCCACGGTGCGCGAAGTGCGCGCCGCGATCTTCGAACTGCACACCGCGCGCCTGCCCGGGCGGTCCGTTCGCCAGGAGTTGATCACACTCGGAGCAGAGTCGGCACGAGCGCTCGGGTTCGAGCCGACGATCCGCTTCGACGGCCCGATCGACACCGCCGTCGACGACGACATCGCCAACGAGTTGTTCGCCGTGCTGCGCGAGGCACTGACGAACGTGGCCAAGCACGCCCACGCGTCGGCCGCGCAGGTCGCGGTCGAGGTGCGCGACGGATGGCTGCTCGCCCGAGTGGTCGACAACGGTGCAGGATTCGGTCCCGGCGGTGACGCCCAGGCCGGTCGCGGCGTCGAGAACATGACGTCGCGAGCGATCCGACTCGGCGGATCGTTCACCGCACGCCCAAGCGCGACCGGTGGTTGCGAATTTGTCTGGACGGTGCCCCTTCCCATCTGAGCCCACCTCCCTCGACCACGTGGATCGGTGGTGGCGCGCCGCCAACTACTTGTCCGCCGGCCAGATCTTCCTGCTCGACAACCCCTTGCTGCGCGAGCCGCTTCTGGCGGAACACCTCAAGCCCCGCCTGCTCGGCCACTGGGGCACGACGCCCGGGCTGAACTTCGTCTACGCCCATCTCAACCGGGTCATCAACGCACGCGACGCGAAGGTGATCTACGTCTTCGGTCCCGGCCACGGTGGTCCCGCGGCCGTGGCCAACGCTTGGCTGGAGCAGACGTGGTCGCAGACCTATGCCGACGTCACCTTCGACGCGGCCGGGATGCAGCACCTCTTCCGCCAGTTCTCGTTTCCCGGCGGCATCCCGAGCCACGTCGCACCCGAGGTTCCCGGCTCGATCCACGAAGGTGGCGAGCTCGGCTATGCGCTGGCCCACGCGTACGGCGCGGCGTTCGACAACCCCGATCTCGTTGTCGCGTGCGTCGTCGGCGACGGTGAGGCCGAGACCGGCCCGCTCGCCGCGAGCTGGCACTCGAACAAGTTCCTCGATCCGGTGCACGACGGCGCAGTGCTGCCGATCTTGCATCTCAACGGGTACAAGATCGCCAACCCGACCGTGTTGGCCAGGATCCCCGAGGACGAGCTCGTGCGGTTGTTGGAGGGCTACGGCCACGAGGTGCACATCGTGTCCGGTCACGAGCCGCAGGCGATGCACGCGGCGATGGCCGCTGCGCTGGACACGGCGTTCGATCGCATCCGCCAGATCCAGACCGACGCCCGAGAAGGCGGCGCGACCGATCGGCCGCGTTGGCCGATGATCGTGCTGAGATCGCCGAAGGGTTGGACCGGGCCGGCGGTCGTCGATGGCGTGCAGGTCGAGGGCACCTGGCGCGCCCACCAGGTGCCGCTCGACGCGGTGCGCACGAACGCCGATCACCGCCGCCAATTGGAGGCGTGGATGCGGAGCTATCGCCCGGACGAGCTGTTCACCGACGAGGGCGCGCCGTGCGCGGAGCTCATTGCGTCGACCCCACGACCGGAACGTCGGATGAGCGCGTCGCTGCACGCGAACGGCGGTCGGCTCCTGAGCGACCTCGACCTGCCCGACTTCCGCGACTTCGCGATCGACGTCGCCCGACCCGGAGCGACGACGTCGGAGGCGACGCGAGCGCTCGGCCAGTGGCTCGCGCAGGTCATCGTGCGCAACGGAGAGACGTTCCGGCTCGTCGGGCCTGACGAAGTCGCGTCGAACCGATTGGGCGATGTCTTCACCGTCACCAACCGGGCGTGGGACGCAATGACGATGGACGGCGACGACCACCTGGCGCGCGCCGGGCGGGTGATGGAGGTCCTCAGCGAGCACCTGTGTCAGGGCTGGCTGGAGGGCTACCTGCTGACCGGCCGCCACGGAGTCTTCACGAGCTACGAAGCGTTCATCCACATCGTCGACTCGATGTTCAACCAGCACGCCAAGTGGCTGCGCACCACGCGTCGCATCCCGTGGCGGGCGCCGATCGCGTCGTTGAACTACCTCCTCACGAGCCACGTCTGGCGCCAGGACCACAACGGCTTCTCGCACCAGGATCCCGGCTTCATCGACCACGTCGTCAACAAGAAGGCCGATGTGATCCGGGTCTACCTGCCGCCCGACGGCAACTGCTTGCTCTCGGTCATGGACCATTGCCTGCGCAGCCGCGACTACGTCAACGTGGTCGTGGCGGGCAAGCAACCTGCGCCGCAATGGCTGGACATGGAACAGGCCGTCATCCACTGCGCACGCGGCATCGGCATCTGGGAATGGGCTTCGAACGACGACGGGGTCGTGCCCGACGTGGTCTTCGGCTGCGCAGGCGACGTGCCGACGCTCGAGGTGCTCGCGGCCACCAGCATCCTTCGCGAGCGGGTGCCCGACCTGACGGTACGCGTCGTCAACGTCGTCGACCTGATGCGCCTGCAGACCGACGACGAGCATCCTCACGGGCTGTCCGCGCACGAGTTCGATGCGCTGTTCACATCGGATCAGCCGGTGATCTTCGCCTATCACGGCTATCCGTGGCTGATCCACCGGCTCACGTATCGGCGTACGAACCACAGCGGGTTCCACGTCCGCGGGTACAAGGAGGAGGGCACGACCACCACCCCGTTCGACATGTTGATGTTGAACGACCTCGATCGCTACCACCTGGTGATGGACGTCATCGATCGAGTGCCGGGTCTCAGCGATCGCTGCGCCCACCTGCGCCAGGACATGGTGAACGCGCGCACTGCTGCCCGACGCCACACGCGAGAGTTCGGCGAGGACCATCCCGATGTCATCGGTTGGGCGTGGCCGGCCGACGATGCGCCCCAACGGTGACACCCGGCTTCGTCCTCACCGTCAACGCTGGCTCGTCGTCGGTCAAGCTGCGGCTGCTCGGCCACGGCGACGAGGTCGTCGAAGCGGTTGACGCCCCGTTCGACCCGGCAGCGGGCGACGTCGAATCTGTCGTCGGCGCGATCGCGGCGATGGGTGCGGCGGACGTCGTCGCGCACCGCGTGGTGCACGGTGGCACCCGGTTCAGGGAGGCAGTCGAGATCGACGCCGCTGTTCTCTCCGGCATCGCTGATCTGGTTCCGCTCGCGCCGCTACATCAACCCGCCGCGCTGATGCTGATGAGCGCCGTGTCCGCAGCTCGTCCGTCCACACCGGCGGTCGCGTGTTTCGACACGGCCTTCCATGCGACGATGCCACTGGCCAACTCCACGTATGCGATCCCTGAGCGGTGGCGGGTCGGCCACGGCATCCGCCGGTTCGGATTCCACGGCCTCTCCCACGACGATGCCAGCCGCCAGGCCTGCGCGGTGCTCGGCCTCGACCTGCAGTCAGCCCGCGTCGTCACCTGTCACCTCGGCTCGGGGGCGTCGGTCTGCGCGGTGCACGGAGGCTCGAGCGTGGACACGTCGATGGGCTTCACCCCGCTCGACGGCTTGGTGATGGCCACCCGCAGCGGATCGATCGATCCTGGCGCGATCCTGTGGCTCATCGACAGTGGCATCTCGCCGGGAGATGTTCAGCACGCGCTGGAGCACGAATCGGGCTTGACCGGCCTGGCCGGCACGGCCGACATGCGCTTGGTGCTGGAGCGGGCCGAGGCTGGCGACGAACAGAGCGCACTCGCTCGCGACGTCTACATCCATCGGCTGCGGTCGCTCATCGCGGCGATGGCGGCCTCGATGGATGGCATCGACGCGCTCGTCTTCACCGGCGGCGTCGGCGAGAACAGCGCCGAGGTGCGCAACCGCGCAATCCGCGGTCTGACGCACCTCGGCCTCGTGATCGATTCTTCTCGCAACGACGACGGGGCGGGCGACCGCGAACTCTCGGCCGCGACCGCCCGGACCCGTGTGGCCGTCGTCGGAGCGCGAGAGGACCGGACGATGGCCCGTCTCGCCCGTCAGGTCATTCTTCGACGATGACCGCAGTGACCATGCCGAACATGCCCTGCGGGCCTTCGGCGTGGTTGAGGATGTGGCAGTGCCATGCCCACACGCCCGGATCGACGAAGTGGTAGAGCACCGTGTAGCGCTCGCCCGGTGCGACGACGATCGTATCGGCCGGGGTCGGTTCGGGAAGCGGCGTGCCGTCCTTGGCGATGATCCAGCCGACCGGTTGGTGCATGTGCATCGGGTGTGGCATGAGGCCCTCGTGGAGGGAGT
>JANNZY010000044.1:0-78984 GCA_031410915.1 Actinomycetes bacterium | reverse complement strand
GATGATCATCGTCATGGCCATGTGCATGGGGTTCTACTGGTTCCTGCGACGGAAGGCCGAGCGATGGCGAGCGTGACGACGCAGGTCCCGACAGCCAAGCAGGCTCGCGGGTGGGGCAAGATCGGGCCGATCGTGGTGGTGCTCGCGTGTGTCGTGTACTTCGTCGTGCCATTGCTGGCGATGGCCCGCTTCGCGTTGCAGAACGTGCCGATGATCACGCTCGGCTGGCACAACCTGATCGACAAGTACTCGCTGAAGGGCATCACCAAAGCGTTCGGTGAGCAGCAGTTCCAGGACTCGCTGTGGCTCAGCACGCAACTCGCCGTCGGCACCGCGATCCTCACGATCGGGTTGCTGCTGCCGACCGCGATCTGGGTGCACCTGCGGGTCCCCAAGGCGCGCACGTTCGTGGAGTTCCTCACCGTGTTGCCGTACGTGATCCCACCGATCGCGCTCGTGGCCGGCATCCGGGTGATCAAGCCGCACGCCCGCTGGTTCCTCAACTCCGACTTCTCGCTCATCCCGTTCTACGTCGTGCTCGCGCTGCCGTTCACGTTCCGGGCGCTCGACGCCGGCATCCGCGCGCTGGACATCAAGACGCTCGTCGACGCGTCACGCAGTCTCGGTGCCGGCTGGGGAACCACGTTGCGGCGGGCCCTGATCCCGAATCTTCGCACTGCGATCGTGTCGTCGACCTTTCTCACGGTCACCGTCGTGCTCGGCGAGTTCACCATTGCCCAGGTGCTGCTCAAGCGCACGTTCCCGCAGTTCATGGCCGAGTACCGCAGCCGAGAACCGCAGGGTGGCATGGGCCTCGCGCTGTTCGCTCTCGTCGCCACCACTGCGCTGTTCGCGCTCTTGACCATCCTCACTCGCAAGCGCGGTCAAGCCCGCATCACCACCACCTTCTAGGCAGGAACTCGATGTCCGCGCTCTCGTTCAATGCAGTCCGCAAGACGTTCGGCACCACGGTCGCGCTCGAACGTCTCGACCTCGCGATCGAGCCCGGCGAGCTGATCAGCCTGCTCGGACCGTCGGGCTGCGGCAAGACGACGGCGCTGCGCATCGCAGCCGGCTTCGAGCGGCCGGACAGCGGATCGGTACGCCTCCACGAGACCGAGATCACGCACATGCCGGCCCACAGGCGCAACATGGGCATGGTCTTCCAGAGCTACAGCCTGTTCCCGAACCTGAACGTCGCGTTGAACGTCGACTTCGGGCTGCGGACGCGCAAGATGCCGGCGAGCGACCGCAAGCAGCGCGTCGCCGAGATGCTCGAGCTGGTGCAGCTCGGCGCGATGGCCGATCGTTATCCGCACCAGCTCTCAGGCGGCCAGCAGCAACGTGTCGCGCTGGCCCGGGCGTTGGCGATCCGACCCGAAGTCCTGCTGCTCGACGAGCCGCTCTCCGCGCTCGACGCGAAGGTGCGGCTGTCGCTGCGTGACGAGATTCGCCGCATCCAGACCGAGCTTGGCATCACGACGTTGCTCGTCACCCACGACCAGGAAGAGGCACTCGGCATCGCCGATCGTGTCGGCGTGATGTCCAACGGGCGGCTCGAGCAGATCGCCGCGCCGGCCGAGGTCTACAGCCGACCGGCGAGCGCGTTCGTCGCGCGATTCGTCGGGTCGATGAACGAGCTGCCGGCGACGGTGCTCGGCGGCGACGCCGTCGATGTGTCCGGCCACGTGGTGACGACCGCCGCCGGCGCGGGACGCGGCAGCGGTGAGCACGTGCTGTTGCTGGTACGTCCCGAAGACGTGACCGTCGACGCGATCGACACCGGTATGCCGGGCACGATCACGTCCACGACGTTCGAGGGAGCGTCGACGAACATCGGCATCCGCCTCGATGTGATCGACCGGTTGGTTTCTGCCCGATTGTCGAGCTCGCTCGCCGGCGGGTTCAGCCCCGGCGATCGAGTCGGTGTTCGCTTCGACGGCGGCCGCGCGGTGTGCGAGTCGATCGGCGAGAACGCAGCCGTCCCCGTCGACGACGTCGCTTGAGCTACCCGATCTCGACGACGACTTCGATCTCGACGGAGATGTTCATCGGCAGCGATCCCATGCCCACTGCGCTGCGGGCGTGACGGCCGGCGTCGCCGAAGATGTCGACGAACAGGTTCGAGCAGCCGTTGATGACCTGCGGCTGGGCCTCGAAGTCGGGCGGGCAGTTGACCATGCCGAGCACCTTGACAACTCGCGTGACCTTGTCCAGTGAACCGAGCTGGCTGCGGAGTGTGGCGAGCAGGTTGAGGCCGACGACGCGCGCCGCTTCGGTGCCCTCCTCGATGGTGAGGTCGGCGCCGACCTTGCCGGTGATGTTGCTGCCGTCGGCCCGACCCGGACCGTGCCCGGACGTGTAGCCGAGGTTGCCGGTGCGCACGAACGTGACGTAGCTGCCGACCGGGTTCGGGGCGGGTGGGAGCTCGAGGCCGAGCTCGGCGAGGCGTTGTTCTGGTGTGGACATGGTGACGGCGACGCTACCGGATCACTCGGTGGTGCTGAGTGCTCTGACGGCAGCCACGCCATCGGCCGGGTAGTTGATGTTCAACCCGTCGAGACCGAGGTCGAGCAGGGCGCGGTAACCCTTCGGGTTCTCCCACGTGCGGTCGTTGGGCCAGACCCAGATGACGTACCCAGCGGCATGTGACTTGGCGATGTTCTCCGGGCTGAGCACGACGATGTCTTGGAACTGGACCGGGACCTGCAGGATGCGCATGCCGTCGGGAAGTGGGGTGTCGCCGAGGACGAACGCCGACGCCGCGCCGAGACCGGGCGTGATCTCCACCGACGGTGCAATCTCGTGGAACGCGGTGACGACGGTGTCGTCGAACGCGGCGACGACCGCGTTGTCGAGCAGATCGTGGTCGGTCAACACCTCGGCGAGCGCGGCGGCGATCATCGCGCCGCGCTCGCCCTCGCCCTTGATCTCGATGTTGACGGGAAGGCTCGGGAAGCGGTCCAGCAGATCGCTGAAGCGGGTGATCGCGAAGTCGTCGGAGCTGTACCCCGTGGGTGGGGCGACGTCGCCGGTGCGGATGCCGCGGTAGATGTACGCGCTGTCCGGTTGGCCGGTCTTCGTGCCGGCTGCGGTGAACCAGAAGGCGTTGTCCAGCGCGTGGAGTTGCTCGTAGGTGCTCTCGGCGACGACGAGATCCTGGTTCGCAGTGCGGCCCGTGGAATCGTCGTGCTGCACGACGAGCACGTCATCGGCCGTGAGCTGCACGTCGAAGTCGAGCATGTCCACGCCGGCACGTGCGCTCTCGCCGAAACCGTAGGGCGACGAGTGCGGGAACTGGTCCTCGCCGCCGGCATGGGCCAGCACGATCGGCCGGCCGAGATCGAGCAACTGCTGCACCGTGAGCGGCTGGACGGGCTCCATCGGCACGACACCGGTCGGGGTGGTGGCCGTCGTGGTCGTCGTGGCCGTGGTCGTGGTCGTGGTGTTGGTGGTGTTTGCGGGCGCCGGCGAGGCGCCCGTTGTCGTCGGCGCAGCCGTTGCCGGTGGCGGGGACTGCTCCGTGGTCGATTTCTTGTCGGCGCACGCGGCCAGCAGCAGCCCGGCGAGAGCTGCGACGACCCACGAACGTGTCATCGGGTCAGCGCCCGTACAGCGTGCGGTAGCCCTGCTCGGCATCGTGCACGTGGTGCACGGGATCGTGGATCAGGTACTGCGCGAACGAGTGCACCGTGAACTTGGCCCCGTCGCTGCGCGTGCCCGTGCGTGACCATTGGTCGCCCTGCACGCCTTCGAACCGTGTGGCCAAGGCCTCCGCGGCGTGGACCAGGGCTGGGCTGACATCGGCGGGATCCTGCTCGCCGTACCGCTCGTCGACGGCGGTGGCGTCCTGGTCCCAGTTCTGGTACGTGGGGTCGTCGTTTTCGAGCATCAGTCGCAGCCGCTCGTTGAACAGCGTGAACACATCGCGCACGTGGCACCCGTACTCCAGCGCCGACCACATCTGCGGAGCGGGCCGATCACGGACCCGATCATCGGCGAGCAGCTTGGTCCACACCGCGGCGTTGTCGCGCACGGCGGCCGGGATGTCGGCGGGATCGAAGGCCCCAGCGTCGAAACCACACTCCGGGCACGCGCGTTCGAGCACCCAGGTCCAGTTCTTGTCGTCGGGGATGATCGTCATGGCCAGCCAGCGTAGTTGCGACGGGCGCAACACCGTTCCGTGAAATTCGCCTCATTCGGCTGGCTGGACCTGTGCACGACTGTTCGCCTTGGCCGGGTCGCTGTGGATGCTCGCGCCGCTCAGGCGAGTGCGGCGCCGGCCAGGTTGACGGCCTGCTTCAGCGCTTCGATCATCGACCGCTCGTCGGCCACACCGGTGCCGGCGATGTCGAACGCGGTGCCGTGGTCGACCGACGTGCGCACGACCGGCAGCCCGATCGTGATGTTGACCCCGGCTTCCAGGCCGAGCACCTTGACGGGGCCGTGACCCTGGTCGTGGTACATCGCAACGACGCAGTCGAACTCGCCGCGGCGGGCGCGGAAGAACAGTGTGTCGGCCGGGAGCGGCCCCACCGCATCGATGCCTTCAGCGCGAACCGTGTCGATGGCCGGGACGATCTTGGCACCTTCCTCGCCGTGGCCGAACAGCCCATTCTCACCGGCGTGGGGGTTGATGCCGCACACTGCGAGTCGTGGGTGAGCGATGCCGGCGCGTCGGAGGGTCTCGTCGGCGCGCCGGATGGTGCGCGCGACGAGGCCGGGCTCGATGCGGGCAATGGCATCGATGATCCCGACGTGCGTGGTGACGTGCACGACGCGCAGACCCGGCGCCTCCAACATCATCGACACCTCGCCGGTGCCCGTCAGGTGGGCGAGCAACTCGGTGTGTCCCGGGAACAGGTGGCCGGCGGCGTGCAGTGCCTCCTTGTTCAGCGGGGCCGTGCAGATCGCGTGCACGTCGCCGGCGATGGCAAGTTGCGCAGCGCGCTCGATGAAGCGGAATGCGGCCTCGCCGGCGGCGGACGACACAGCACCCCAGGCCAGGTCGGCACTGACCGACGCGGGTTCGATCACGTCGATCGCCGACGGATCATCGGAGGCTTCGGCCGGCGTGTCGATGACGCGAACGTCGATCGTGATGCCACACAGCTCGGCTGCCAGGCGCAGCCTGGCTGCGTCGCCGATCACGACCGGCCGGCACATCGCCCGCACCGCCGGCGTGGCCAGCGCCTTCACCACAACCTCGGGCCCGACCCCCGCCGGGTCACCCATCGTGACTGCGACCACAGGACGATCCGGACCAGCCATCGCCCCAGTATTGACCATCAGACGAGGAACCGGACAGCCCGGCGAAGGGTCTGCGCATCGCCGAAGCCGCCGGCCTTGGTGACGATCGCGATCGTGCGGCCGTCGAGTTCGGCCTCGGCGTGCGGGATGCCGGGCTCGATCTCACCACGCACGACGAAGCGATCGATGCCAAGCGCGTCGAGGACAACGCGCGCGGTGTGCCCGCCGGTGAGGACGAGTCCATCGCACTTGCGCAGCGCGGGAACGACCTGGTCCACGAACGCGTGGTCTCGTGGATCGATGCGATACACCTTCGTGTTCGGCGAGAGTTGCTCCAGTTGCTCGGTGGTCCGCTCGTGTTGCGAGCCTGCCACCACGGCGATCTTGGCGAACGGTCCGCGATCCACCATCGGCCTGCTTCGTGTGGCACCGTCGGCCGGCGTGAAGCGCTCGGCGACGTGGCGGGCCAGGCCGGCGGAGCCGACCCACAACGAGTCGTCGGGCATCGAGCGGACGATGCCCGAGATCTCGTCGTCGGTGCGCGCCGCGGGGATGAACAGCCCCGAGCTGGTGAAGCCGGAGAAGATGTCGCGCAGCGTCGGGCCGTCAGTCAGCTGACCGTCCACATACACCGCGCCGGCCTCCACGGTGCGGCCGCGGGCCGGGAACGACGGGCACACGACGACTCGCGACGGGCGGGTCGTCAGCGCGGACAGCGCGCCGTCGACGACGGCGCGGACGTGGCCGCGCAGCGTCGAGTCGATCTTGATGAACACACGCCGGTCGCCGGCCAGCTCGACGGCGGCTGCGGTGGCGAGGAACGCGTCAGCTTCGGCCATCGTGCGGCTGTCGGTGTCGATGACGGTGACCTCGCCCGGAGCGGGCTCGGCGTAATCGAGGTGGACGATGGCGCGATGACCCGCTGTGGCGAACGCGCCCGCTGCGTCGGCCGCTCCCGTCAGATCATCGGCGACAACGAGCACCGCAGTGTTCTAGCCGGTGATGGGCGTCGGAGCCTCGTCGCCGCGCAGCACCGCCAGTGCGTTCTCTGCAGCCAGCGTGGCCATCGCCGTGCGCGTCTCGATCGTGGCCGAGCCGAGGTGGGGCACGAGCACCACGTTGTCGAGGTCGAGCAAGCCGGGATGCACCTCGGGCTCGTTCTCGAAGACGTCGAGCCCGGCGCCGGAGATCTGGCCGGCGCGCAGCGCTTCGACAAGCGCAGCTTCGTCGACGACCGGCCCGCGCGCGGTGTTGACGAGGTATGCATCCGAGCGCATTGCTGTCAGCTGTGGCGCACCGATCAGGTGGTGCGTCTCGGGCGAGTACGGGCAGTGCAGCGACACGACGTGGCTCGTCTCGAGCAACTCGTCGAGGTCGAGGCGAGGACAGCCGAGTTCGAGCGCGAGCTCGTCGGACACTGGCCGCCGGTTGGAGTACACCACCTCCATGCCGAAGGCCTTGGCCCGCCGCGCGAGGGCGACACCGATCTGGCCCATGCCGACGATGCCGAGGCGGCGACCCTGGATGCCGCTGCCGAGCATGTAGAACATGCCCCACTGCCACGGTTGGCCACTGCGGATGACGCGCTCGCCCTCGGCCATGCGGCGCGTGCTCATCAGGATCAGGCCCATTGCGATGTCCGCCGTGGCGTCGGTGAGCACCCCGGGCGTGTTGGTGGCAACCACGTTGCGCTCGCGGCACGCAGGCACGTCGATGTTGTTGTGGCCGACCGCGACGTTGGCGACGACGCGCAGCTGGGGGCCGGCGGCGTCGAGCAGCTCGACGTCGACCCTTTCGGTCAGCAGCGTGACCAGCGCGTCGGCACCGGCCACGCGCCGCAGCAACTCGTCGCGCGGGATCGGCCCGTCCTGCTCCCAGGCGAGCACGTCGTGGTCGGCCTGCAGTGCGGCGATGCCTTCGGCGGGGATGCGTCCGCTGACGACGACGCGCGCCATCAGGCGTTGCCGATCCACTGCTGCAGCAAACCGAGGCCCTCGCGGATGTCGTCGGTGCTGATGCCGGAGTAGGCGAAGCGCACGTACTGGCGCTCCTCGCCGGGCTGGGGCCGGCCGAAGTGGCGGCGGGTGCAGAACGACACACCGGTGTTGTGCAACGCCATCTCGGCGAAATGTGGCAGGTCCGTCGCGCCGACGAGTGCCATGGCGTCCGTGACGTCGGGGAACAGGTAGAACGTCGCTTCCGGGGCGGCAACGTGGATGCCCTTGGTGTCGTTGAGGATGTCGACCGCCACGTCACGGCGCTCGACGAGCACGTCCAACATCGCCAGGCACTCGCTCTGGTCGCCGCGCAGTCCGGCCGCGCCGGCGTGCTGCACGAAGTGCGTGGTGCAACTTTCGTCGTTGGTGTTCAGCTTGGCGATGGTGTCGGCGATCTCGACCGGGCCAACGGCGGCACCGAGACGCCAGCCGGTCATCGCAAACTTCTTCGAAAACGTGTAGAGGATCACCGTGCGGTCCTGCATGCCGGGAATGGACGCGATCGACTTCGAGGCTCCGGAGTAGCGCATCTCGAAGTAGGCCTCGTCGCTGAGCACCCACAGATCGTGGCGCTCGGCGAGTTCGGCGATCGCTTCGCGCTCGGCGTCGGTGCTCTCCGCGCCGATCGGGTTCTGCAGATCGTTGTAGATGATCGCCTTCGTGCGCGGGGTGATGAGCGCCGCGACCTGGTCGAGGTCGATGCGAAAGCCGGTCTCGTCGGGCAGGTAGCGGTACGCCTTGGCGACGCCACCGAAGTACTCGATCTGGCTCTCGTAGATCGGGTAGCCCGGGTTCGGGTACAGCACTTCGTCGCCGGGGTTCATCACCGACTGGATGAACTTGGTGATGACCGGCTTGCCGCCGGGTTGCACGACGACGTTGTTCGGCGTGTAGTGCAGCCCGCGGCGCGAGCCGATGTCGTCGGCCAACGCCTCGCGCAGCGGCGTGATGCCCGCCGCCGCGCAGTAGCCGGTCATGCCGTCGGCGATGGCTTGATCCATTGCGTCGATGACGATGCGCGGTGTGCGCAGATTGAGGTCGCCGAGGTGGAAGGGGTAGACGCGGTTGCCCTGTGCTGCCCAGTCCGCGGCAGCGAGTGAGACGGAGAACGCGGTCTCCGTTCCGAGTCGTTCGAGTCGTTCAGCGAGCGCCATTGCGATATCCCTTCACGGCCGACCCGGCATGGTCGGTACGGTCTGTGGATCTTACAAAACGTCAAGGACGGTTGCCATACTTCGGAAAGTTCCCGCCATACGGAATACCGCTCGGGCGGCACACCCGGCTCGTGCCGGGTTGTTGTGGGGTGCTGTCGGGGTACTCGCGTTCAGCGTGTCGCTGCCGGCCACCAAGGTTGCGCTGCGAGATCTGGATCCGGTCTTCATCTCCATCGGACGTGCAGTCGTGGCGGGCGTGCTCGCTGCCATCGTGCTGCGGCGGGCGCGTGCACCACGGCCGTCGGCGGCGCAGGTCCGCAGCCTGCTCGTCGTGGCCAGCGGCGTGGTGTTCGGCTTCCCGCTGCTCACCGGATATGCGTTGCGCCACGTGCCGTCGGCGCACGGGTCGGTGGTGATCGGCTTCCTGCCCGCTGCGACGGCTGCGCTGAGCGTGATCCGCAACCGCGAGCGCCCGAGTCCGGTGTTCTGGGTGGCGGCACTCGTCGGATCGGCGATCGTGGTCGGCTTCGCACTGCGTGACGGTTCCGGCGGATTGGAGATCGAGGACCTGATGCTGCTCGGTGCCGTGGTGTCAGCCGCGATCGGCTACGTCGAGGGTGCTCGGCTGTCGGCCGCGCTCGGCGGTGTCCGTGTGATCTGTTGGACGGTGTTGCTCGTGCTGCCGGTGACCATTCCGATCACGGTGTTCGCCGGGGTGCAAGACGGGGTGCACGCCGGCTGGAAACCGTGGCTCGCCTTTGCCTACCTCGGGTGCTTCAGCATGTTTCTCGGCTTCTTCGCCTGGTATCACGGGCTGCACCTCGGTGGTGTCGCGCGCGTCAGCCAGGTGCAGTTGCTACAGCCCGGGCTGTCGCTGGTGTGGGCTGCGGTCCTGGTCGGAGAGCACATCGACGCGTTTGCGATCGTGACGACGCTCGCGATCGTTGCCTGTGTCGCCGTGGCGCAACGGGCCCGGATCAGCACGGCGACGGTGGCGACCGACGAGGAACTGGCGCCAGCAGTCGACTGATCCGCGCGTTGTGCGACCCCGAAACCTACAGTCACCGCCAATCGTGCCGATGTCTACTTTCGGCGCGCGTGCCATGACGGAGAGAGGTCGATGAATGAGCGATGCATCAGTGGTCACCGAGGTCGAGGCGGCGGAGCCGGACGATCGCAACACGATCGAGATCCTGGCCGCGATCTTGCTCGGCCTGGCCGGCCTGCTGACCGCTTACGCGGCGTACTACGGCGCGCTGGCCGGCGGTGACGCGCTGAAAGGATACACGCAGTCGCAACGCACGTTGCAGGATGCGAACTCGTACTACAACGACACGCTCGGCTACTTCAACCAGGACCAGAGCGTGTTCTTGCAGTACCAGATCAAGATCGAGGAGAACGCCGACGACGTTGCCCAGGTCATCCGCGAGACGCTGTTCTCGGATCGGCTGGAGACCGCATACGCGGTGTGGAACGAGCTGCCCGTGGCCGACGAGACGCCGTCGCCACTGGATCTGCCCGAATACGTGATCGAGGAAGAAGGCCTCGCCGACGACCTCTACAGCCAGGCCCAGCAGGAGTTCGATGACGCGCAACAGACCGACGACCAAGGCGACAACATGGACCTCGCGTCGGTGTTCCTTGCCGTTTCGCTGTTCTTCGCCGGTATCGCCGGCCTGTTCAAGATCCGCCGGATGAGCATCATCCTGCTCGTGTTCAGCTCGATCCTGATCGTCCCCGGCTTCTGGGCGATCGGCAAGGGCAAAGCCTGGTGGTGACTCCTCAGCGCAACGCTGCCGCCGGTGCCCAGCAGCTGTGCGTGCCGCTGCTGATGCGTTCCGGTAGCCGGATGCGGGCGATCGGTCCGGCGGCCAGGTCCTGCGCGGCGAAGATCACGCAATCCGAGCGGTTCTCGTTCATATCGGTGGTGAAGCTGAGCAGGTAGCCGTCGTCCTCGACGGTTGCGCCGATGCGTGGTGCGAACGGAGTCTCGCTCGCGAAGACGCCGTCGGCGAACTGGTAGGACTCGCTGGCTCCCGTGCGCATGTCCAGCTTGTGCAGGCCGTCGAACAGAAACCACCCGGGCTTGGCGCTGACCGCGTACGCGTAGCGGTACGCCAAGCCGGCGGCGCGGTTGTCAATCATTCCGAACTCCAGGATGCGGTCGTCGAGACGCTGTTCGGTGGTCGCACCGGTGCGTAGGTTGAAGCGCCAGCGGTGCGGGTGGGCCTCCAGCCGAGCGAGGTCGACGAAGCGGAACATCTGCTCGAACAGCGTGTCGTCGGGTCGGGCCACCGGGCTCGGCTGATCCTGGAAGAAGCCGTCGAGCACGATCTCGTCACCGTCCTCGTAGGCATTGATCCAGTGCAGGACATAGGTCGGATCGGCCTCGAACCAGCGCACGTCGTCGGCGGTGCCGCGGCGGGGGATGACGGCGAAGCGGGTCGGCTGGTCGCGGAAGTAGCGCACGGCGTAGATGTCGCGCTCGAGCAACTTCGGGTCCCAGTACATCGGGCAGTCGTTGAGGATCGCGTAGTGCTCGGTGAACGCCATGTCGTGCGGCAGGCGAGGTCCGGGGAGCGGCACCGCCGTGTAGTGGACGAGTTGGTTCTCAGCATCGACGACGCCGTAGTGCATGTACGGTGCCTCGGTCGAGTAGTTGAAGAACAGCATCTCGCCCGTGCGAGCGTCGACTTTGGTGTGGGCCGAGACGCCCTCGCGTGGGAAGCGGCCGTCCCACGTCTCGTGGCCGAGGTCGGCCAGCGTGGTCGGGTCCAGACGGTAGAGATCGCCGCACTGGTAGAAGCTGGTCTTGGCGACGCCGGCATGGACGACGACATCGGTGCTCGACGCGTCCTTGAGCCGGGTTCGGGCGCCCCATCCGTCGGCGCGCAACGACCGCTCGGGCGACTCGGCAAGGCCGGCCCAGAGTGCGTGGCCGGCGTCGTTCTCGGCGAGCAGCCCGGCGGTGCGCACGAAGCGGTTGCGGTAGCTGGCGCGTCCGTCGGCGAACGAGATCGAGTGCAGCATGCCATCGCCGTCGAAGGGGTGATAGCGACCGATCGAGTCGTGCACCGGGTTCTCGGTGTTGCGCAGGTAGATGCCGGCGAGATCGGTCGGGATCGTGCCCTCGACCTCGAGATCGTCGGCGTCGTACTCGACGAAGTTCGGCGTCCACGCGCCCGTGCGGTACGGGTGGTCGTCGTCGGGAGCCAGGGTCGACGTCATGTGGCCGATGACGCGTGCATCCATGCCGTCACGGTAGTACGGGCGGTGACAAGCTTGAGTTCATGACGTACAACTCGACCGGGCTCGTGGTGCACGACGCCGACGCCCACATCATGGAGACGCCGGGTTGGCTGCGCGATCATGCCGATCCCGGGGTCCGCGAGCGGATCGAGGCGCTGGAGTACACGAGTGGCAACGAGCTGCGCCAGACCGGCGACCCGACCGACCAGCAGCGCGATCTCGACGCCGCGTTCGACGGCATCCGCCGCAAGCACCAGTCCGACGAGTACCGCGCGGTCGAGGCCGAAGAGATCATGCTTCGCAAGAACTTTGCCGCGACCGGGTCGTTCATCGCCGAGCACCGCTCGCGCGCGCTCGACCTGCTCGGCTTCGCCAGCCAGCTCGTGTTCAACACGTTCCACAACAGTCGCCTGCACGACTGGGAGCACGCCGGCGACATGGAGTTCGCGATCGGCGCAGCCCGAGCGCACAACCGAGCGATGGTCGAGTTCTGCTCGCACGATTCGCGGCTGCTGTCGACGCTGTACGTTCCGCTGGCCGACCTGGATCGCGCCGGGGCGTTGGCCCAGGAGGCGATCGACATGGGTGCGTCGGCGTTGCTGGTGGCGTCGGGGTGTCCGCCCGGTCATTCACCGAGCCACGTCGCGCTCGACGCGGTGTGGGGCGCGGCGAGCGAAGCGCAGATCCCGATCGTGTTCCACGTCGGCGGGACCGGTGCGCTGATCGACCCGAACTACTTCCACAACGGACTGCCGATCCCGCCCGACTTCCACGGCGGCGCAGAGAACTTCCGATCCGTCGATTACATGGGCATCCCCGTGCCACCGGCGCAGACGCTGGCGACGATGATCTTCGACGGCGTGCTCGAGCGCTTCCCCGACATGCGCGTCGGCGTGATCGAGCAGGGCGCGATCTGGGTGCCGTCGTGGATGCGCCAGATGGAGTCGGCGTTCGACGCGTTCAGCCGGCACGAGGAGCGCCTACAGAAGTTGACGATGCGCCCGAGCGAGTACGTGCGCCGCCAGATCCGCTTCACCCCGTATCCGACCGAGGATGTCGGCTGGATCATCGACCAGGCCGGGCCCGAGGTCTGCCTGTTCTCGTCCGACTACCCCCACGTGGAGGGCGGTCGGCGTCCGATCGAGCGCTTCGAGAAGTCGATGGCGAACACGAGCGACGCGGATCGCCACGCGTTCTACCATGACAACTTCGTCGACCTGATGGGCAAAGCCCTGGCCGCGCTGGGGTGATCAGAGCGCGTCGGCAAGCCCGGTGACGCGCGTCGCCGGGTGATCGACCGCGGCGACGACGGCCTCCGCGGTGCCGACGATGACCAGCCGATCGGTCGCGCGGGTGACTGCGGTGTAGAGCAGCTCGCGGCCGATGAGCGGCGACGTGGACGGCGGCAACACGACCACGACTGTTGCGTACTCTGAGCCCTGGCTCTTGTGGATCGTCATCGCGTATGCGGTCTCGACGCTGTCGAGCTGTGCCGGCGCGAGCGTACGCACGCCCGCGCCGGTGGCGAACGCGGCGCGCACCCCGAGCGGGTCGTGGACCACGATGCCGGTGTCGCCGTTGGAGATGCCGAGCCGGACGTCGTTGCGCGACGCGAGCAACGGCCGACCGGCGTAGAAGCGTGGCGGTTTGGCAACGTCGTCGCCGCCGAGCAGCCACGCTTCGATCCGCCAGTTCCAGTCGGCCACCCCGTAGGGCCCCTGGCGGTGGGCGCACAGCAGCCGGAGCGTCGCGAACCGGTCGAGTGCCGCAACGGCATCGCCGTCCAGCGCGGCCTGGCGGGCCGCACTGAACGGCGGCACCACGATCTCGCGCACGCCGGCACCCGCAGCGGCGTGGAACGCGTCGGGGTGTTCGAGGAAGAGCAACGTCTCGGCGCCCGAGGCGCGATCGGAACCGCCGGCGCGCAACAGTTGCAGCGCAGTGGTGGCATCTCCGTCGCGGACGGCATCGGCCAGTGGGCCGATCGGTGACGTGACCGACTGTCGTTGCGACCGACCGAGCGTGGCGACCGCGCTGGACACACGTGAGGCGGGGCGGCGGGAGGCGTCGACGATGTCGGCGAGCACGGTGCCGACCTCGATGCTCTGCAACTGGTTCGGGTCGCCGACGAGCACGAGACGCGTTGCCGGCTGCAGCGCTTCGAGCAGGCGCGCCATCAGCGGCAGCGCGATCATCGATGCCTCGTCGACGACGAGGACGTCCAGCGCCAGCGGGTCGCGGGCGTCGTGGCGGAACCTGGTGCGCGACCCCTGGTAGCCGAGCAGGCGATGCAGCGTGGTGGCATGCAGCGACGTCAGTTGCTCGGCGATGTCGTCCGGCAGGCCGGGCATCGTCGACGCAGCCGCCACCACGGACTCGGTCATCCGCGCCGCGGCCTTGCCAGTCGGCGCGGCGAGCGCGACGCGCAGCGCAGCACCACGTTGCGCCGCGTCGACGAACAACGCGGCGAGGAAGCGGGCGATCGTGTACGTCTTGCCCGACCCGGGGCCGCCGGCCACGACGGCGAACGACGACTGCGTCGCGAGTTGCGCGGCGGTGAGTTGGGCGCGTGCGGCCGGGTCGGTGCTGTCCGCGCCGCCGAGCAACGATTGCAGCAGAGCGTCGGCGGGTGCGGAGAGCGCTGCTGGCGGTGGCCCCGCACAGCGCTGTCCGATGAGCTGCGCCACGGTCGACTCGTCGTTCCACTGCCGCTGTGTGTAGAGCAGGTTGCCGGCGAGCACGAGCGGGCGATCGTCGAGCACGACGGATCGATCGCGAGGGTCGGTGGAGCGGCACACCGGCGTGGCGCGCAGCGCGTCCAGCAGTGCGGCCGGCTCCGGCCACGGCAACCGTGACGCGACGATGTCGACGGTCGGTCGTGTCTCGTCGACGTCGACCTCGAGATCGAGCCGGTTGCGAGCGAGCGCGACTCGCACGACAGGCTCGAGCGCGGTCGCATCCACGCAGGCATGACCGTTGAGCGGGGCCCAGAGCGCGAACGCCGCGCCGAGCAGCACCGATGCGTCTGCGGTCGGGTCGGCTCGTGTCAGCACCGATGCTCCGTGGACCTCGGCCGGACCGAACACGCCGGCATCGACCCACGGGCGGAGCGGCTCGGTGCCCAGTGGCATGGTGACGGTGCTCATGCGAGTTCGCGTCCGAAGAGGCGGTCGAGCTCGAGGATCGTGGTCGTCGGCGGTCGCCACGAGAACACACCGTGGGGAACGCCGTGCACGGTGGGGGTGGCCGGGCCGACCATGCCGCGCACGAACAGGTAACCGACGCCGCCGAGGTGATCGTGCGGCACGTACCGGTCACCGAGCCGCCAGCGCAGGTAGCGGTGCAGCGCGACGGAGTAGATGAGCGCCTGCAAGGGGTAGCGCGAGTGCTCCATCGCCGGGACGAGACGCACGGGGTGGTAGGCCGCGACCGGATCGGCGGTGCCGAGTTCGTGCACCCGGTTGGTCTTGTAGTCGACGATGACGTAGCGGAATGGATGCTCGTCGATCTCACCCGTGTCGTCTGGGTCGTCGTCGGGGTCGGGGTCGGTCGGGTCGGGGTCGGTCGGGTCGGGGTCGTCGTGGAGACGGAACACCGCGTCGATCGAACCGTGCATCCACCCCGACATGTCGATGGTGCGCAGATCGCCGGCGAGTTGGAGCGCGAACGGGCGGAGGCGGTCCGACGGGTGCAGCGTCGCAAGCAGCGCGTCGCCGATCGAGCCGGCGGTGAACCGAGATGCGATCGGGAAGTCGAACGTCAGCTCGGCCAGGCGATCGCGCGCCGGGATGGTGCGCAGCGATCGGCCGCCGAACAGCGGGCCCATGGGCGTCTCGATCGCGGCCAGCAGCCCGGCGGTGACGTCGCCGGTGGGGACGTCGAGGCCGTCGCGATGTGCGTGTTCGACGACGAGCGACGCGAGATCTGCCTCGATCGACGGGGACGAGAAGTCGACGTGTTCGAGCACGCCGTGCACGAACGTGCCGAAGCGGGTGCCGCCCGGGATCGGGGCGAGGTGGGCGATGGGTCCGACTGCGAGTTGCAGCTGCGGCGCGGTCTCGACCGTCTCGTCACGCACCACGATCTCTTCTGCTGGATCGGCGGGTTCGTCGTTGCCGCCGCGTTCGGCGGCGCGATCTTCGCCATGGGTGGCGAGTGGTCGTCCGGCGCCGAGCGCGATCGATTCGAGCGTGCTGCCGATGCGGCTGAACGACCACCGTTGCCACGAGCCGTCGGCGACGACTTGGCGGCCGCGCCGATCGGCGAGCGCCAAGGTGGGAGGGATGGCCTGGGCGCGGCCGTCCCACTGCACGGGCTGGCTGTCGTGGCTGACCATGGCGAGATCGACGGTGCCGTTTGACGACGACGCCAGCCAGGTGATCTTGTCCAACGCCGTGTCCGGCGAGTCGGTAAAGAAGCCGGGCTTGTCGATCTTGATGCCGCCCCGTGGCTTCAGCTCGCGTCGCGTCGGCGTGTTCAGGACGGCATCACCGAGGCGGTCGAGCAGGACCCGACCGAGCGCGGAGGTGGCCGCGTACTGCGACGACGCCCACCACACGACGGCGCGGTGCTTGGCGCGAGTGAGCGCGACGTACAGCAATCGGAGTTCGTCGCCGTCGCGTTCTTCCGTGGCCGACTGCTTGCGCGTCTCCTGCAGCGAGCGGCTCGTCGCGTCGTCGTCGGCTGCGAGACCGCCGTCCCATTGCACCGACGACGCGACGTCGAGTGTGCGTTCGCCGCCGGCGCCGACGTAGGAGTACGGCGTGCGCACGAACGGCGGTGCCTTGAAGCTGAACGGGAGCAGCACGATCGGGTACTCGAGACCCTTCGCAGCATGGATCGTGGTGATGGTGACCGCGTGCGCGTCCGAGTCGATACGTCGCATCGCGGACTCGCCGCGCTCGTCGGCCGTGCGGATCAACTCGTCGAGCACGCGCAGGACCTGGCCCGGATCGCTGGCGGTGCCGTGCAGCTCGTCGGCCAACAGCTCGGCGATGTGGTCGAGGTCGGTCAGCTCGCGGTCGCCGCCCTGGCGGGCGAGCACCGCGCGCAACAGCGTGGTCTCCTGCTTCTGCTCGTCGTAGAACGCGGCCACGCCGGCGGTGCGGACCCGGTCGGCCATCGTCGCGGCACGCTCCTGCAGCACCGCGAGCGTGGCATCGGCACCGGGATTGCCGGGGGCGAGATCGGCAACCGGGGTCTGCAGGAACCAGCCGAGCGCGGCGGCGCGCACGACGGGAGCCTGGTGGGGTTGCGCGAGCGCGGCGAGCAGGAGTCGCCACTGCTCAGCCGCGGCGGTGGCGAGCACCGAGCCCGTTCGTGTGCGCACCGACGGGATACCCGCCCGGCGCATCGCCTCGGCGACGTTCTCGGCGTCGGCGTGCGACGGTACGAGGACGGCGATGTCTCCCGGGCGGACACGACGGGGCCCGCCGAGCTCGTCGATCTCGACGTGGTCGAGCAGGTCGATGGTCTGCGCGACGAGATCGGCCAGTACGAGCGTGCGCACGTGTGGCATGCCGAGCTCTCGACCGCCGCGGGTGCGCAACGACTCGTGCGGCTGGACGACCCGGAGCTGCACGGCGGCACCTGCCAGCGGGTGACCATCGCGCCGCAGCGACGTGGCCGGCGCGTCCGGCCGCGCCTCGACCGGGCTGAACGCGATGGCTTCGTGACCGAGCGTGGCACCCTTGAACACTTCGGCGATGCCCTCGAGGACGCGCGCATCGGAGCGGAAGTTGGTCGACAATCGCTGCAACGGAACGTCCTGCACGGAGCGTAGGTAGGCGTGCACGTCGGCCCCGCGAAACCGGTAAATGGCCTGCTTCGGATCGCCGACCGTGATCAGCGTGCCCTGCGAGAAGGCGCGATCGAAGACTTGCCATTGCCGGTCGTCGGTGTCCTGAAACTCGTCGACGAGGACGACGGTGTGGCGCTGGCCGAGCTGCTGTGCAACCGCAGTGCCGAGCCGTTCGTCGGCGAGCGCGGCGTGCAGGCCGGTGACCAGCGAGTCGTAGCCGATCTCGCCGCGCGACCGTTGGCGACGTGCGATCTCGCGTCCCGCGGTGGCGGCCAGACGCAGCCAGCGCCGGGCGCGGTCGTCGGCGGTCGACGAGGATGGCTCGACCGCTGCGCCCGGGTTGTTGAGCATCGTCGACGCGATCGACACCAGTTCGGTCTCGGCCTGGCGCGGCGAGATGATCTTCTTCTCGCCACGGGTGGTGTTGAGCACGCCGGGATCATCGGCGAGCTCGGTGACGACGAGATCGCGACACACCTCACCGACGATGGAGCTCATGTTCTCGACGAGCGTCGCCTGCGGATCGGCCCCGCCGCGCAGCCCGAGCTGCGTCAGGGTCAGATGACAGAAGCCGTGGATGGTGGTGATCGTCAGGTCGTCGAAGCGGGCCAGCGCCTGCTCGACCCGGGCCAACCGGACGGGGATCTCCGACGCGGGCTCGAGCAACACCTGCATCCATGTCTGGTTGGCGGCGGGCGCGCCGCCCGACAGCGCATGCTGCGCGCCTTGCAGCGCGGCACGGGTGCGATCGCGCAGTTCGTTGGCTGCGGCGCGGGTGAAGGTGACGACAAGGAACTGATCGACCGTTGTGCCCGATTCGGCGACGTAGCGCACGACGAGGCTGCTCAGCGAGAAGGTCTTGCCCGTGCCCGCGCTGGCTTCTAGGGCGAGCCGGCCGGAGGGGAGCGGACCGGTGAGATCGAACGCGGTGGAGGCGGTCATCAGCCGGCTCCGTCGGTCTCGTCGACGAACGCCTCGTACGCGCCCCACACGTGATCGGCGAATGCGACCGCCCGACCACCGCGACCGGGCAGACCGGACGCGACGCCGCGCCGCGCGGCATCGACGACACCGGGCAACTCGCCGTCCTCGCGGAGGGGAACCGCGAGCAGATCGTCGACCGTGAAGTCGCCCCACACGAAGCGGCTGGCGTCGTCGTTCAGGTCGCGGCCGAAGTCGTCGTCTTCGACGTTGCCTGTCTCGTGGAGGTCCTCGCCCGTCTTCTCCAGCAACGGCAGCGGCTCGAGCAGTGCCCGCACGTGCAGATCCGCGGCAACAGAGAGAAAGCGCCGTGCGGCTGCGACCGGGTCGCCATCCGATCGCGGCTGCAGCAGGCGCGCCACGGGCTTGCCGGTCTTGCGGGGTCGCATGACGATCAGGCCCGACCACGCCTCCTGCGGCTGGGCGACGACGAGCGCCGCCAAGCTGAGCGCGACCCGCATCCGCGAGCGGGCGTTGAGGTGGCTGTGCGACACCAGCAGCACCTGCCGCTCGAAGACATCGGGCACCCGGTCGAGCAGCACCATCGTCGCCCCTGGCGCGGACGGCACCTCGACGACCGACTCGACAGGCACAGTCACCGCCGCGGCGAGGCGATCGCGCAGATCGATGACCGTGCCGAACAGCTGATCGACGATGTCGTCGATGTCGTCGATGGCCGCCGCAGCGAGCTGGCCGGGGGGCAGCTGGCCGCTCCGGCGCAGCGCGTCGCGCCACGTCGCTTCGTCGATCTCGGTGGCGTTCACGCGGGCCATCGCGATCAGGTCCATCGCCAGCTTCCACTGGTCCAGCGCCTCGGCCATCAGCGGGATGTCGGTGGAGCCGTCCTCGACACGACGGGGCAGGCGCAGGTCGAGTCGCTGGCGGACATAGGTGCGCGCCGGGCGCACACACGATTCGACGAGTTGGTCGATCGTCACCGCGACAGGAATCTGCTGATCGAGCAGCGGCCACAGGCCCGACGCCGGAGCGGCTGTGCGGCGCACGGTGGCTGCTGCGAGCATCGACGCGTCGAACCCCGGGCCGGCACCCCCGCTGCCGGCCATGAAGTTGCGCTCGTCGAATGCCTGCCGTGGATGGCGCACCACCACGTCGTGGCCGGCAGTCACCCGAACGACGTCGACCAGTTCGCTGACAAGGACCGGCAGCGGCAGCTCGCGGTTGGTGGTGATGTCGTTGCCGTCGCACGTGATGATCAAGCGGTCGCCTGCGGCGAGGACGGCGTCGAGCAGGAGGTGGCGCCCCTCGACCCGCTCGTCACGCTCGCCGACACACGGCCGTGACGCGACGATGTCGTCGCCGTCGATGCCTGCCGAACGCAGCGTGCCCTCGTCCAGCCCGACGATACAGACGACCCGATACGGCACGTTGCGGACCGGCACCATCGCTGTCGCCGTGATCGCGCCGCTGCGCAGCTGGAGGCGGCCGCGCTCGTCGGCGAGCACGCCGGCCAGCACCGCGCGGACGTCGGCGATGCCGAGCGGCGCCGGATTCGACTGCCCGGCCACGACCGCATGATCCGCGACCTCGTCGAGCAGTTGCAGCACCTCGGTCACCTGCCAGGCGTCGGCCGGCGAGACGTCGCAGAAGGATTCGACGAGCTGCGTCAGGAGGACCACCCAGTCCTCGATCGGGTGCCGCGTCGACACGAACAGGCGGGCGCGTTCGAGGCGGGCGACGAGCTCGCTGAGCCGGCCGGCTGTCGCCGTGGCCGACGCGTCCATGTCGTCGTAGGGCACGAGATCGGCCGCGGCGACGCGAGGTGTTGGCGCGGCCATCGCCGCACCGAGTAGGAGCCGGTCGAGCGCGGCGGTCCATGTGCCGTCGATGATGTGATCGGGTACCCAGACGCCGCGCTGGCCGGCACCGAGGCCCCACGTGATGCGCAGATCGTCGATCCAGCCATC
Organism: Actinomycetes bacterium; assembly: GCA_031410915.1. Lineage (GTDB taxonomy): Bacteria > Actinomycetota > Acidimicrobiia > Acidimicrobiales > Ilumatobacteraceae > WLMZ01. The sequence goes on along the minus strand of JANNZY010000044.1, from coordinate 58,628 downwards.
GATGCGTTCGATGTCGTCGTCGTCGAGCCCGAAGGCGCGCCGCACCGGCGCCAGCGAGCACAGCGCGAGGAGGTCTGGGCCGGTGCACCGGCCGGACGCGGTCATGAGGACAGCGCTGAGCGCCTGCGCGATCGGATTGCCCTGGCCGAGCGACAGGTCGCTGACCCGAACCGGGAGCGGCAAGGTGCTGCGGCGGAACACCGACTCGATCAGCGGCGCAACCCGGTCCAGCTGCGGGCAGAGGATGACGACATCCTGCGGGCGCAGGGTGTGGTCGTCGACGAACGCGTGACCGAGCGAATCGCGGAGGACCTCGAGCTGGCGAGTGATGCCGTGGCAGGCGTGGATCTGCACGCTGCGATCCGCCGTATGTTCGTCGGTCGTCGCCGCTCGAGCAGGCACGGCATCGGTGACGATTGCGGCCTGCAGGTGATGCAACACCGACGTCGGCTGCGCCACGGCCGGATGCTCGCCGGACTCCACCGAGGCGTCGAGCCCGCCGATCAGCACGGCCGTCTCGAACGCTGGTCGTGCCCACGACCGCAGCAGCGGATGGCGTGCACCCGAGGCCACGTCGAAGGTGCCGCGCGGTTGCAGCCGGCCGGCGAGCCGGCGTGAGGATGCGACCCAGCTGACATTCGACGGGTGGACCACGAACAGGTCCACGTCGCGCACCGCGGCGAGTGCGTCGAGGAGTTGCAACTGGGCCGTGGTGACCGCGCTCGTACCGAACATCGCCACCCGCTGCGGCAGCGCCGGCTCGGCCGCACCACTGCGGAGCGCGGCCAGCGCAACGTCGAGGAGTTCGGCCCTGCTGGGGGTACCGATCAGCTCGCGAACGGCGCGCCACAGCCGTGGCTGCCACGCATGCTCGGCGGGGAGGGTTGCGATTCGTTCGAGATCGTCGATCGTGCCGTCGCCGTCCAACCCGCTGGCCCACTGCTGCAACATCTGCGGCCGGTTCGTGGCGTAGCGATCGAACAGATCGGCGATGTGACGGGCGATGGGATACGGATCGCGGAGATCGGCGCCGGGCACGTCGACCAAACCCCGCTCGAGCACGTCGAGCACCACCCACGTCAGCCGATCGAGATCCCACGGGCTGGAGGACTGGAGCGGCTCGCCGAGGATGGCTGCGTTGAACCGGCCCGGGAACGCGAACTCGATGTTGGCCACCACACCGAGGCGCAACGAGAGTTGCTGCAGGAGCCAATCGCGGACACCGGCCGTCGGCACCGACACCACTTCGAGCGCGAACGGATCGTCCGGCGGCGAGGCCAGGATCGAGCCGAGCGAGTCGGTCAGGGCCTGCAGATGCGGTCCGTGGTGGATGTGAAGCGGCAAGGTCGGGTGTCCAGGCAGTGGTCGGTTGGGGCACCTGCCATTCCACCACAGGGGTGTCGCACAGTTCCGCGACGACTCCTCTGCACGGCCGGTGCAAACCACCCTCCGCGACTGGCGTACTCTCCCAGGCATGACGAGCTACGACAAGTTGTACATCAACGGGACGTGGACGGCGTCGACGTCCACCGAGACGATCGAGGTCATCGACTCCGTGACCGAGGACGTGATGGCGACGATCCCATCCGGGTCGGCCGAGGACGTGAGCGCTGCGGTCGCCGCGGCGAAGGCAGCGTTCGAGACGTGGTCGGTGACCAGCGTCGAGGAGCGGGCCAAGTACCTGACCCGCATCGGCGAGGCGCTCGGCGCGCGCATGGACGAAATCGCGACGGCGATCTCGAAAGAGACCGGAATGGCCAAGTGGTTGTCGAAGATGGTGCAGGTCGGCTTGCCTATCAACAGCTTCAACTCCGCTGCTGCGCTGGCCGAGAGCTACTCGTTCGAGCAGACCAGCGGCAACAGCCTCATCGTGCGCGAGCCGATCGGTGTCGTCGGCTGCATCACACCGTGGAACTACCCGCTGCATCAGATCGCGGCAAAGGTCGCGTACGCGATGGCCGCCGGCTGCACCGTCGTGCTGAAGCCGAGCGAGGTTGCCCCGGTCGATGCGTTCATCCTGGCCGAGGTGATCGACGAGATCGGCCTCCCCGCCGGCGTGTTCAACCTGGTCTCTGGCGTCGGCCCGATCGTGGGTGAAGCGATCGCCGCGCATCCCGATGTGGACATGGTGTCGTTCACCGGCTCCACGCGGGCCGGCAAGCGCGTTGCTCAGCTCGGCGCCGAGACGATCAAGAAGATCGCGCTCGAGCTCGGTGGCAAGAGCGCCAACGTGTTGCTCGACGACCTCGACGAGGCCGGCTTCAAGAAGGCGGTCAGCGACGGGGTCGGCAAGGCGTTCCTCAACTCCGGCCAGACCTGCTCGGCGCTGACCCGCATGCTCGTGCCCAAGGACCGCCTGGCCGAGGCCGAGGCCATCGCCGGCGCAGTGGCCGGCGCCATGGTGGTCGGCTCGCCATTCGCCGAGGGCGTCCACCTCGGGCCACTTGCCTCGGCGGTGCAGCGCGACCGTGTGCAGAGCTACATCCAGAAGGGCATCGACGAGGGCGCAACACTGGTCGCCGGTGGCCCCGGCACGCCCGAGGGCCTCGACGTCGGCTTCTACGTGCGACCGACCGTGTTCTCCGGCGTCACCCCGGACATGACGATCGCGCAGGAGGAGATCTTCGGCCCGGTGCTGGCGATCCTGCCCTATGAGGACGAGGAAGATGCCGTGCGCATCGCCAACGGTGTGGTCTACGGCTTGTCCGGCGGGGTGTCGTCGGGCGACAAGGCCCACGCCGAGCAGGTCGCCCGCCGGCTGCGGACCGGGCAGGTCGAGGTGAACGGCGGATCGTTCAACCCGAACGCCCCGTTCGGCGGCTACAAGCAGTCCGGAATCGGGCGCGAGTACGGCGCGTTCGGCCTCGAGGAGTTCCTCGAGATCAAGTCGATGCAGCTCTGACGAGCTGGCGCAGCCGGCTCTCGACGTCTTCGCGATTCACGTAGCCGCCGCAGAGCCGGCGAACGCCGGTGTACGCGAACCGGCCGTGCAACACACGCCAGTTGTCGAACAGCATCGCCTCGCCCGGCGCGAGCACGTGGCGCCACTGCCGAGTCGCGTCGTTGGCGAGCAACTCGAAGGTGCGCAGCGCGGCATAGAACGCGAGCATCTCGGCCTCGGGCAGCAGGAACGGCGCGCGGTCGTAGTTGTTGAACGACACCTGCACCAACCGGCCGGTGTGGTCGTGGCGAAAGACCGGACGTGCCGACATCAGGTGCGAGCCGTCACCGATGTACTGGCCCGGCACCTGCACCGTCGACAGCGTGGCGAAGTGGTCGGGTGACTCGGCGCGCATGTGCTCGGCGATCGCGAACGCGTCGACCATCGTGCTCTCGCCGCCATCGCCGTCGAAGTGCGTGCAGTGCAGCAACTGCACACCCGGCGCGTCGTGCGAGTAGGTGCCGTCGGTGTGCGGACGCAACTCGAGGTTGGTGTACGCGGTGTCGGCCTTGGTGAGGTCCGCGGTGAACTCCCACATCCCGCCGAAGATGGTCTCGCGCACGTAGCCGATGCGGCGCAGCAACGCCTCGGTGGCAACGGCATCGGGTGGCGTGCCGATGGCCAGGCAGAAGCCGAACTCGGTGGTCTTGCCCAGCCACTCGCGCACACCGTCGTCGGTGGTCATCACCGCGGCGTAGTCCACTGTCGGCAAGGTGATCTGGATCGACGCGGCGTCCCACAACGTGATCGGTGTGTCGACTGCGGCACGTGGCGCCTGGGCAAGGCGGAAGCGGACCAGGAAGCCGAGCGGCAGCACGGAATCCGCTGAACCGTCGTTCCACGAGACGCGCAGCGTGTCGCCCTCGACCGTCGCTGTGGTACCGGCGAGCTCGGGAGGAAGTGAGGCGGTGTACAGCTGACGCTGCTGCGTGACGGGGTGCAGAGTGTCTTCGTCGTGGGCATGGTCGCGCAGCCAGATCCATGGGAAACGGGTCACTGTCGAGTCGTCCCACGTCGCTTCCAACGATGTGCAGTCGAGGTGCAAACAGGTGATCGCGGCCATCTGCAGATCCTAGGGTCCGCTGGCAGCATGCCATACTGACTCGATTCTCCGGCCGGGGAGATCAGATGAAGCAGGCTCAACGTGACCGCGGGTTATCTCGTCTTCGACTACGAGATCTGGAACCTGACGCTGCCGACGTTGACCGACAAGGCCGCCGCGGACTTTGACCCGACCAAGGTCCCCTCGGGCTGCCGCTTCCACCCACGGTGCCCGCTCGTGCAATCCGGTGCGGCCCAGCGCCTCGGCATCGCCGACCGCTGCCGCGGCGAGGACCCCGCCCTGCCCGCCGGAACCCACACCGCCGCCTGCCACGCCGTGTCGGTCTGAGCGTCCGCGCAGTTCGCAATCAACGTCCCGAAAATTCGCAGTCAGCCACCTGAAAATTCGCAGTCCAACGCCCGATAATTCGAGATACACCAGCTAGGAAGTGTGCGTGTCGCAGCTCACTGAACGTCGTGTGCTCGCCGTTGCACGCCAGCAAATGAAGGAGACGGCCGTGCTCGCGCTGCAGGGAGCGCGGTCGGTTGGCAAGTCGACCGTACTCGGCGAGATCGCCTCGGAGTTCGGCGCTGACATCGTCGACCTCGATGACCGCGCGCAGATCGATCTCGTCGCTGCGTCGCCGGCCGATTTCGTGACCGGCGCGGCACCTGTCTTCATCGACGAGTACCAGCGCGTGCCGGCCCTCTTGCAAGCGATCAAGGCTGAGCTCAATCGTCGCCATGTGCCGGGGCGGTTCGTGCTGACCGGCTCGACGCGCTTCGAGAGCCTGCCCCGAACCACGCAGGCGCTGACCGGCCGCATCCAGTTCCTCGACATCCACCCCTTCTCCCAGGGCGAGATCGACGGGGTCATCGAGGACTTCATCGAGGTTGCCTTGAGCGAGCCTGATCGGCTCGGCTCGCCATCGCACTCGACCACAACGCGGGTCGAGTACGCCGCCCGAGTGTGTCGTGGGGGCCTCCCACTTGCCGTTCCGCTCGCCGACCGGGCCAGGGGACGATGGTTCGACTCGTACATCGCGCAGGCTCTGTCGGGTGACGTTCCCGAACTGGAGGGCGTGCGGCGGCTCGACGCCTTCGGGCGGCTATTCGAACGCCTCGCCGCGCAGACGGCCCAGCTCCTCAATGTCAGCGCGGCTGCGACGGCGACCGCATTGGAATCGCGTACCGCGGACAGCTACACCCGACTGCTCACGGACCTCTTCCTCATCCGCCGCCTCCCGGCCTGGGGCCGCACGCTGCGCTCGCGAGTCGGCAAGACACCGAAGGTGCATGTCGTCGACTCCGGGCTCGGCGCGCACATGATGCGGCTCACGCCGGACAAGCTCTCCCAGCTCGACCCGGCGTCGGCGACCGAGTTCGGTCATCTCCTCGAGTCTTTCGTCGTCGGCGAACTGCTCAAGCAAACGTCATGGCACGACGACGTTCGCGAAGTCGCCCATTGGCGTACCCACGACGGCCACGAGGTCGACCTGCTGGTCGAGACCTACGACGGCAGCGTGATCGCATTCGAGATCAAGGCCCGATCCCAGACCACTGCCAAGGACCTTTCCGGCCTGCGCCTCGTTCGGGATCTCCTCGGCGACCAATTCCGTGCTGGATTCGTGCTGACGACGGGCGAGCATTCGGGGCGTCTCGACGATCGTCTCTACACCTGCCCGATTGACCGCCTCTGGCATCGAAACGCCGGCTCGAACTGACGCCCCGTCTCGGCGCGACCCGGGTGTCGTGGGACTACCCCGCGGAGCCGGACTTCGTGGTGCTGGCCGACACCGAGGGCAACCGCTTCTGCGTGGTCGACGCCAGCCACTAGAGGAGGCGGCGGGGGATGCGTCGCTGCCAGTGGCGGTGGGCGAGTGGCTCGCCGTCGTGCGTGGCGTCCAGTTCGATGTCGACGTCGAACGCATCGGCGTCGGAGTCCACACGCAGGCGAGCCTCGACGAGGCACGACGCCTCCGGCCAACACAGGTGGTAGCGCGTCGTTGCCGCAGCCCACGAGCGACCGGGATCGGCGAGTGACACGCCGACCTCGCCGTCGTAGAGCTGGTCCACCACGCAGCCGTCGCGTCCGCGATCGCGCCCGCCGTACGACGTGCGGGCGACGGTCTCGCGGCGCAGGATGTCGCGCTCGACGCGCCAGTGCGAGTGCGATGCCGGGTCGCCCGCCTCGGCCGTGGACTCGACCGGTGGGCGCTGGCGCGGCGGGTTGAATTGCGGCGCGCCCTCACCGAATCCATCCGCCAGCGGTAGTTGCAGATGCAACGAGTCGCGTTCGACGCTCAACTGGAACGCCTTGGGTGGAACCCAGGTGTTCGGCCAGTCGACTCCGTTGATCGACAGCCGCAGTTCGTGGCCGTTGGCGATCACCCACGCCGTTGCTTCCAACTCGACGACCACCTCCTCGAACACGCCCGGCTGTAGGAGAGTGGGTGACGTCGAGGAGTGGCGATGAGTCAGGTTGAGGAAGCCACGAGTGATGAGCGATGACGTGCCGTCGGGGAACACGTCACACAGCTTGACGGACAGCGACGCGACCGGTTGGTCGGCAGCGACGCGAACGGTGAGCACCGGGTGGCCGAGGATCGGCAACGGACCCTCGTCGATCGCGCAGTCGTAGGTCAGTGACCACGTGTCGTCCTCGCGCTGGTCGAGCGACTGACCCCACGGCAACCCGCCGGCGCACGTGATCCACGCCGCGGTACCGACATCGGCGCGCACGGCGAGGACGTCGACGTCGGGCTCGCCGTCAAGGGTCCAGCGCAGGATCTGTGTGCGCGCGTCGGCCGGTGGCCATGTCGCATCCGATCGCCACTCACCCTCCATCATCGCCAGGTCCGGCTGTGGTCTGGTGGAGTGCCGCATGAAGACACGGATCGGCGGTTGGGTGTCGACGCCGTTGTCGGTGTCGCGCAGCCAGCGATCGAACCAGCGGATCATCTCGGGCACGAGGTCGATGTGCGGTCCCGGTAACGACGTGGCCGGCGAGGCATGACTCCACGGACCGATCAGCAGTGCCTTGTCGCACTGCAGTGCGGCGAACGTGCGGAACGTGTTGTTGCGGTAGCCGTCGGCCCAGCCGGCCACGATCATGGTCGGGCATTCAATGCGGTCGTATCCCGGACGCAGCGAACCGTGGCGCCAGTACGACCCGTCGTGCTGCTCTTCCAGCCAGCGCAGCAGCCACGGCTCGTGCTCGTCGATGCGTGCCTTCCATTCGTCCAACCAGCGGTCGCCGAAGAGTGCGGGCACCGGGGGCAGAGCGTTCGATGCGGTCATGTAGTGGCAGTAGTCGACGAGGTCGATGGCGCGCAGCGAGCCACCCATGTAGTGGACGTCGTCGGTGTAGCGATCGTCGGTCGCGTACACCGCGCAGATCGCATCCAGCCCCGGCGTGCGCTCGCAGGCGATCTGCAGCGCGTTGAAGCCGGAGTAGCTGTAGCCGTACACGCCGGCGCGGCCGTTGCTCCACGGCTGAGTCGTCAGCCAGGCGATGACGTCGGCCAGATCGTGCCGCTCGACGGGCGGGTACTCGTCGGTCGCGCGACCATGGCTGCTGCCCGTGCCGCGGACATCCAGGCGGCACACGGCGAAGCGTCCCTCCTGGCTGAGCCGCTCGTAGTCGTCGGCATGCGACGACGCCGTGATGTCGTCTTTGCGATAGGGGAGCGCCTCCAGGATCGCCGGAACCCGCTCGCCTTCGGCCACATCGGCCGGCAGGTACAGGTCCGCCGCGAGGCGGATGCCGTCGCGCGCTGTGATCCAGAGGCGGTCAGGCAACATCAGCCGCAGCCTACGATGGCGACGTGTTGGAACGCTCGCTGCCCCGATCCGCATACTGCGACGACGACGTCTACGCCATCGAGCGCGAGTACCTCTTCGCCCGCTCGTGGACGTGTGCCGGACGCGACAACTCGGTGGGACCCGAACCTGGGTGCTATCGCCTCGTGGACCTGCAGGGCGAGCGGGTGATGCTGGTGCGCAACAGCGACAGCCGGCTCCGCGCGTTCGCCAACGTCTGCCGCCACCGCGGCGCGGAGCTCGTGGACAGCACGGACATGGCCGCGTGTGCTGGACGCTTCGGCGCAATCATCCGCTGTCCGTACCATCACTGGACGTACAACCTCGACGGGTCGTTGCGCGGCGTGCCCCACCTCGACGAGATCGACCCGGCCACGCACGGTTTGATCGAGTTCGACCTCGACACGTGGGGTGGGTTCGTGTTCGTGCGCCAGGACTCGTCGCAGGCCGCGCCGTTGCTCAACGGCCTCGGCGCAGCGGTGACGCGGATGGCCAACTACCCGCTCGCCGACCTCGTCACCGCGCACACGATCACCTACGAGGTCGACGCGAACTGGAAGGTGCTGGCCGAGAACTACAACGAGTGCTACCACTGCGGCCCGGTGCACCCCGAGCTGTGCGAGCTCGTGCCGTCGTTCCGCCAGGGTGGTGGAAACGAACTGGACTGGGAGAACGGCATCCCGCACCGCGCCGGTGCCAACACGTTCACGTGGACGGGAACGACGTCGCGCCGACCGTTCCCCGGCCTGTCGAGCGACGAGTTGGACAAGCACAAGGGCGAGTTGGTGTACCCGAACCTGTTCGTGTCCGCGGCCCGAGACCACATCGCCGCGTTCATGCTCTGGCCGAAAGGCCCCGCTCACACGACCGTTGTGTGCGACTTCTTGTTCCACCCCGACGAGGTGGCGCGCGACGACTTCGACGCATCCGACGCAGTCGACTTCTGGGACCTCGTCAACCGCCAGGACTGGGCGATCTGCGCCCGCGTGCAGCGCGGCATGACCTCACGCCACTTCACGCGCGGCCTGTACGCACCGATGGAGGACGGCAGCCTCGACATCCGTCGCTACTGGCACGACCGGATGCCGCCCGAGTTCGCCGTGCCCGACACCGAGCCCGGGTCATGAGCTCGCACGATGTCGACCACGTCGTCGTCGGCCTCGGGGGCCTGGGCTCGGCTGCCGCGTACTGGCTGACCCGCCTCAGCGACGACCGCGGCGGCGTGTCGGTGGTCGGCATCGAGCAGTTCGGGCTCGGTCACGACCGCGGTGCGAGCCACGACCACTCACGCATCATCCGCTACTCGTATCACACGCCGGGCTACGTGCGCCTCGCCGCAGAGGCCTACGAGACATGGGATGCCGTCGCCGCCGAAGCGGGCGAGGAGATCGTCGTTCGCACCGGCGGCATCGACCTGTTCCCCGGCGGCGGTGCGATCCCGATCGAGGGTTACACGTCCAGTCTCGACGCCGTGGGCATCGGGTACGAGCTGCTCGATGCCGACGAACTGCGTCGCCGCTACCCGCAGTGGAGCGTCGCCGACGACGTCGTGTCGCTGAGTCAGGCCGATACCGGCATCGCCCCCGCGGCGAAGGGTACGGCCGCCCACCAGCGGTTGGCGACAGCCCGCGGAGCGGTGTTGCGCGATGCCACGCCGGTGGCGTCGATCACCAGCGACGGCAACGGCGAGATCAGGGTGGTGACCGCGGATGCCATCTATCGCAGCGGTTCAGTCGTGGTGTGCGCAGACGCCTGGACCAACGAGGTGCTCGCCGGAGTCGACGTGCGCTTGCCGCTCGAGGTGACGCGCGAGCAGGTTGCCTACTACCCATCGGCCGCGCTCGACGACTTCGCGATCGGTCGCTTCCCGGTGTGGATCTGGATGGACGATCCATGCTTCTACGGCTTCCCGGTCTACGGCGACATGGGTGCGGTCAAGGCTGCCGAAGACGTCGGGGGGCGGCCGACGACAGCGACGACCCGCTCGTTCGACGCCGACGAGGAGGCGCTGGCACGGATGACCTCGTTCCTGAAGCGCATGCTGCCATCGATGGTGGGCACGTCGCCGCCGCGGGTCAAGACCTGCCTGTACACGATGACGCCCGACCGCGACTTCGTGCTCGACACAGTGCCCGGCCATCCTGGTCTCCAGGTCGCGCTGGGTTCGGCGCACGGCTTCAAGTTCGCGTCGTGGTTCGGCCGCGCGCTCGCCGAGCGGGCGGTCCTCGGCGAGACACGCAGCGACATCGCGCCGTTCCGGCTGGATCGTCCCGGTCTGACGGACCCGACGTTCGTGCCCCACTACATGACCTGAGCACGTGCTCGGGAGCGGGTGACCGACCGGAGCGGCACAGCCACCACTACGGTGGTTCGAGTGCGTCGCCCGCAGATCGCCGTGATCGGCACCATCGCTCTGACTGTTGCACTGGGCGCGTGCGCATCCTCGAAAGGCGCTGCCCCGACCCTGCCACCGTTGCCGACCACGAACATCCCGACCACCACCTTCGCGGCACCAACGGTGCCGGGCGTCTCGACGTCGTCGACGGTCATTGCGACCGCGCCCGTGGTGACGACGGTGCCGATCGCCACGACGACGGTGCCGATCGCCACGACGACGGTGCCGATCGCCACGACGACCGTGCCCGTTGCGACCACGACCGTTCCCCCTGCGACCACGACCACGACGACCACGACGACCACGGCGACCGTGTCGAACGGGGCCACCTTCGCGCCACGCGAGAAGGCCGAGACCTGGATCATGCAGCTCGCCTCGGCAGCCACCGACGCCACCGATGCGGCGATCCGGGCCCAGCTGCAGAAGTTCGCGCAGACCATCAGCGGTGTGAAGGCGATGCGCACGAGCGATTGGCCCAAGACGTTCCCCGGCGACCCGCGAGTCATCTTCTACGTCGGCGGCTTCGCGTCGAAGGACGCAGTCATCGCTCGCTGCGGCCAACTCGGCCTCGCGTACCCGAACAGCTGCCTGGCTCGGTTCCTCACCGAGAAGTGAGGTCGACAGCGAACGCCTGCTGCAACGTCGCGTCGTCGCCGCGGATGTAGACCGCGATCTCGTCCAGTGGCGTCCGTCGCGAGACGACGACCGGACCAACGTGGACACTGCCGGTCCACGCATCGGACCATCGTCCCGCCGGAAGGTAGACGTCGACGACATCGGTGTCAGGGTGCACGATCGGGGCAACGAGCAGGTCGTCGCCGAAGTGGTACTGGTACGGGTACTGCCACACGGCCGGGTCGGCGGGATGGTCGAAGCACAGCGGTCGCATCAGCGGCGTGCCCGTCGCGACGCACGCGGCGGCCTGTTCGGCGATGTAGGGCAGCAGTCGCCCGCGCAGCTTGGCGTAATGCCGATAGAGCGAGAGCGCTCGCTCGTCGCCGCGCAGCTCGGCCACGTTCCATGGCGTGCGGTCCTGCGTCGGTACCCGCCGATGATTGAACTCGCTGTGGTACTGCATGATCGGGCACAGCGCCGCCATTGCCGCGGCGCGGACGTACAGCTCGACCGTCGGAATGTCACCCGAGAAGCCGGCGAGATCCCAGCCCCAGAACAGCACACCGCTCGCAGCCGCGCTCAGGCCAGCGGTGACGGACGCACGGAATGCCTCCCATGTCGACGACTCGTCGCCCGCCCAGTGGCATGGAGCAGTGGCCGCGCCGGTGAATCCGGCGCGGCTGAACGTCGTTGCGTCGCCACCCGCGCCGTCGATCAGCTCGTGATACGCCTGCGAGTAGCGCAGCGCATACAGGTTGTTGCTCTCGTCGCCGCGAGATCCGTCCGCGTAGCGGAGGTCGTCACCCCACGCGTGCTCACCGCCATCGGTCTTGAACCCGTCGATGCCGACGTCAGTGAGCAGGTATCGGCGCTTGGCGAGCCACCATGCCCGCGCTTCGTCGTTGGACCAATCGGGCAGCAACGCGCCCGTGAACCACCAGCCGCGGTTGTGGTACGGATCCCCGTTGCCGTCGAGGACGCAGTAGCGGCGCTCGATCATCGTGCGCGCGTCCGCCGCGACCTGGCCCGCGTCACCCCGGTCGATCGGGATCAGTGGGATCTGCCAGAGGAGCACCTTGACCCCGTTGGCGTGGAGCCAGTCGACCATGCCTTTCGGGTTCGGCCACGCGCCATCGGCGGGATGGGTGATGTCGGCGAGTTGCAACGGCGATCCGTCGTCTCGCACCGTGTACTCGGCGTCGCGGAACACGACGAACGTGGACTCGTCGCTCCATGCCTCGATCACGACGACGCCGACCGGTACGTCGAGATCGAGGCTGCGTTGCACCTGCTCGACCACCTTTAACTGCGTGTCCCAGTCGTTCGCGCTCATCCATGGCCGGAAGACCCACGACGGTGGGATCGCCGCGCCGCCGATCTCGGACAGGTGGGAGCTGAGCACATCGCCCGGTCCCCCCTCGTAGACGCGCACGTCCAACTCGGGGTGTCCGGGATCGACCGCTGCTTCGACCACGATGGCGTTCGAGTCCGTCGCGCCGATGTCGAACCACGTGCGCCGAGAGGTACGGACGTGGAACCCCCAACCATCCCCTCCGGCAACGATGCCGAACGGCGATGGCATGTAGGTGCGTGCGCCCTGCTGCTGGTACTGCTCGAACACCGTCGTGTCGAGGATCTGGCCGCGCTGGTCGAGCCGGTCGAATCGCTCGCCGAAGCCGACCACGTGCTCGGCCGCGTCCAGCGCGAGCACGAGGCGAACGGCGACCGGGCCATCGGCTCCGCAGAGCCAGTTCGTGCGCGTGCTGATCAGCCGCGAATCGTCGCCGACGACCCGCAGCTGACCACCGGTTGGTTGCCACCTCACGGAACTGCAGTGGAACCACATGGTCGTCTCTTCGGCGTCGTCGTCGCTCGGGCCGCGTGACACGAAGCGGTAGGCGAAGGATGCGGGATCGCCGCCGAGGGGAGCGAGGTCGACTGTGGCGATCCACATCGTTCGACCGAACAGATCGGGCAGCGCGCAGCTGACCTCCATCAAGTGGCCGTCGGTGGCCGAACCCGCCGAGTAGAGCGCTTCGACGTCCGCTCGCTCGAGCGCGCGTGTCGAGAGAACGTCGCGGTCGAGCTCGACGTTGATCGCGCTCACGTCGGAACGAGCCAGCACGCGCAGCTGGACGCTGTCGCCAGAGGGGTGGACGGGATGGCGCTGATCGGGCTCGACGCGGTACGGGTGACCGCCCAGCGGACGGTGCAGGACATGGGCGCCGGGGTCGACGTTCATGCCCGAGCTCCGTCGAGCAGGCCGAGAGCGTCGGCCAGCGAGATGTACATCGCGTGCGACCACAGCAACGGAGTCGCCACAGGGCCCCACTTCGCCTCCCACGTTGCAATCCACTCCGGGTGCAACGCGTGCTCATGGGTCTGCTCGGGCAGGTCGCCTTCCGATGTCGCCTGGTCCCGCATCCAGCGCAGTCGAGCAAGCGCCAGGTCGCGGCGACCGGTGACGGCCTCGTGCCAGCCGACGAGCCCGGCCAGCACCACCCACCTGCCGCCGCCGAAGTAGGTGTCCTGGAGATAGCGATGGACGCCATCGGGTGCGAGATCGCTGACAACGCGGGCATACGTCGCCTCGGCCACCGGCGACCGTGGATCAACGACCTCGAACGGCGTCATGCACGCGATCAGGCTCGCATCGACATCGGTCCTGCCGATCGACTTGACGAGGCTGCCGGCGACGATTGCTCGTTCGTTCAGCCCTGCCGTGATGGCTGCATCGACGTGGCTGCACGCCTGCGCGGTTGCGGGTGTCAGCAGGCCGCTCCCCGCCGCGCCGCGAAGCCCGGCCAGCACCGCCCCCCACGTCGACGGGTGGTGATCGCCGGAGTGCTCTTCCCACCAGTCGTAGCAGGGCTGGTCCCAGAATTCGGCCAGGTAGACGACGGACAACTCGACCGCTTCGGCGTGGGGGGACACGTCGCGGTCGTGGCGCCGAGCATGGGCGATCAGCGCCCACAGCCAGGCCCCGTACCCGTCCAGCTGGAAGTCCCACCACTCCTCGTTCGTGATCGAGCCGTCCACTCGGAAGCGTGTGGGCAGGTGCTCGTCGGGCGCGATCTGCTCACCGCGCCGGGACCGCGCGACGAGGTCGTGGATGTGGTCGCGACGGTCGACGAGCACTCGGGTGCACCACCCGAAGAAGCGCTCGGCGCTGTCGATGGCGCCGGCTCGACTCATCGCATCGGCGATGAACGCCCCGTCGCGAAACCACGAGTAGCGGTAGACCGGGAATGCCGGCGAGGCCAGGTAGGCCCCGCCGACATCTTGGTTGGCGGCGATCACCGCGACGCTGGAACGAGCGAGCGCGATGAGGTCGTCATGATCGGAAGCCACACCGCGTCAGCTCTGGAGCTTGTCGACTTCGGCCGCTGCGTTGTCGAGCGCATCCTGAACGCTGACACCGCCGGACACCACGCTGTCCAGCGCCTTGCCGACGATGTCTTGCAGTTCGGTCTGACGCTCGATGACCGGCGGCAGGGCAACGTTGTCGAGTGCGTCGAAGACCGCCTGCCGGTTCTCCGGCTTGGCGACGGTGAGGTAGCTCGCGAAGGCCGCTTCGTCGTTGACCGCGGGCAGCTCCCAGCTGCTCGCCAGACGAGTCTCGACCGTGGTCGGCGATCCGGTCAGGAACGCGATCCACTTCGCGGCCTCCGCCGGGTGCGACGTGTCCTTCGACGCAACCGCGCCATTCATGAACACCGCGTTGGCCTTGGACACCTTGCCCGGCTCGACCACGATGTCGTAGTCGATGTCGCTCTCGTTGAGCCCGGTGAACTGCCAGATCCCGTTGTGCCACATCGCCAACTTCCCGCTCTTGAACAGGTTCGTGTCGTAGTCGGCTGTCCCCCCGATGTCGGCGAGCGTCGGCATCGTCGAACCTGGCTTGCCGAGCAGCCACTCGGCGGTCTCGACACCCTTCGCGTCGTTGAACGCAGCCTTGCCGTCGGCGTCGAAGAACTCGCCGCCGTTCTGGGCGAGTGCCTTGTAGAACTCGTAGTACGACACAGGCTGATAGTCGCCGTAGACGCCGTTGTCTGCATCGGTCAGCTTCTCGGCCGCAGCCGTCTCGTCGTCCCATGCCCAGTCGGCCGTCGGGTAGTCGATGCCCGCTGCGTCGAACAGAGTCTTGTTGTAGATCAGGACCACGTCACTGAACGTTGCCGGCAGGCCGTACTGCTTGCCGCCATCGGCGAAGCCGGACAGCGCGAGAGGGTAGTAGCGCGCGCCGTCGACGGTGCCATCGGTGAGATACGAGGACAGGTCGAGCAACGCACCACTGCGGGCGTAGTTGACGAAGCTCTCGTAGTTGAGCTCGAACGTGTCCGGAGCGTCCTGGCCGGCTACTTGCGTTTGCAAGCTCGTGAAGTAGTCCGCATACGCCGCGGTCTGGACCTTGATCGTGATGTTCGGATTCTCCTTCTCGAACGCGGCAATGATCGCGTCGAGATCGGCGAGGTGGTCGGGTGCGGCCGAGAACGTGAAGTAGTCGAGCGTGACGGCATCGTTCGAAGCAGTCGCCGGTGTGGTCGCAGCCGTGTCTGCTGATGCGGTGCCGGAGCTCTTGGTGGTCGAGTCGCTGCTCGACGTGTCGTCGCTGCCGCAGCCGGCGACGAACAGTGCCCCTGCGGCGAGGACGGCAGTGAACGTCCGCCTCGTCATGTGGTGGTGTGGTGTGGCCATGTGGATGGATCCCCCGTGGTTTGGTTGTTGGTTGTTGGTTGTTGATTGGTGTCGTTGTTGATTGCTCAGCCTTTGAGGCCGGTGAAGGCAAGGCTGCGGATCACCCAGCGCTGGGTGAAGATGTAGAAGGCGAGGATCGGCGCGATGCTCATCACTGCTCCGGCCATCACCACGTTCCAACTCGTCGTGTACTGGCCCTGCAGCAGTGACAGGCCGACGGGCAGGGTTGCGTGCGACTGGCTTCCGCGGGTGATGATCAGCGGCCACAGGAACGCATTCCAACTGGCCATGAACGCGAAGACGGCGAATGTTGCGAGCGCCGGCGCGATGAGGGGCAGGAGGATCTGGAAGAAGACGCGAGCGTGACCGGCTCCATCGACGAACGCAGCCTCGTCGAGCTCTTTGGGCAGGGCCAGGAACGCCTGGCGGATGAGAAAGGTGCCGAACGCGGAGACGATCGTCGGCAGCAGCAGACCGGCGTAGGTGTTGACGAGGTGCAGGTTGCGCATCTCGATGAACAGCGGCACGATCACCACCTGCAGCGGGATCATCATCGTCGCCAGGTACAGACCAAACAACGCGTTGCGGCCGCGGAATTCGATGCGTGCGAAGCAATAGCCCGCTGTCGCCGCGAGCGTGAGTTGCAGCAGGGTCGAGACGAGCGACACCACGACGCTGTTGGCCAGGAACCGCCAGAACGGGAAGGCGTCCAGGACCCGCCCGTAGTTGGTGCCGGTGAAGGGGTTCGGGAGCACGCTCGGGGGCACCTGCTGGATGTCTGCGTCCGTCTTCAGCGAGGCGGCGAGCATCCACAGGAATGGACCGACCATGACCACGGCGCCGAGCAGGAGCACGGCGTAGCGCCCGGCCGTGCGTGTGCGGCGGGCTGTGATGAACCCGGGAGCGACGACCTCAGCCATAGAAGACCCATCGCTTCTGAAGTCGCAGTTGAACGGCCGAGAAGAGCAGGATGATGACGAAGAGCACCACGCTCATCGCTGAGGCGTATCCCGCTCGGCCGTAGTCGAAGGTGTTCTTCACGATCTGCTCGACGACCACGGTGGACGATCCGGCCGGTCCGCCGTCGGTCATCACCCAGACCTGCTCGAAGACCTGGAAGCCGTTGATCATGCTGATCACGAAGACGAAGAACAACGACGGCGTCAGGAGTGGCAGCGTGACGGAGCGGAACTGCCGCCAGGGTCGGGCCCCATCGATCGCCGCCGCCTCGTACAGCTCGTGCGGGATGGCCTGCAGTCCGGCGAGCAGGATCACCATCACGAAGCCGAGGTCCTTCCATGCGGACGCGAGGATCACCGATGGCATCGCCCACGTCTGCGACGTCCACCACCCCGGACCGTCGACGCCGACCCAACCGAGCATCGTGTTGATCAAGCCGTTCTTGGGATTGAGCAGCCACTTCCAGAGCAACGAGACCACGACCCAACTCGTGATCACCGGCAGGAAGTACATCGCCCGGAACAGGGCGACACCCTTCAGGCGCTTGTTGAGGAGAACGGCCAGGCCGAGTCCACCCGCGACGACCAGGGGCAGGTACCCGACGAGGTAGTACAGCGTGTTCTGCAACGCGAGGTGGAAATCGTCGTCGTGCCACAGCTCCCGGAAGTTGTCGAGGCCGATGAACTTCGCCGGTCGGATCAGGTTCCACTCGTGCAGGCTCACCCAGGCGCTCGCGACCATCGGCCCGAGCGAGAACGCGAGCAGGGCGATGAGGCTCGGTGCGAGGAACCCGGTGACGACGACGGCCTTGCGCCAGCCGCTCACCCCGACCATGCTGTCACCGCCGTGTCGTGCTCCGTCGACGGACGCGGTTGGAAGCCGGCATCCATCCGCTGGCGGATCTGCTCGATCACCGGATGCTCGTGGAGCGGAGTGACGAACGGTGCCCGCAGGACGAGCGACGCCGCGCCGAGCGCCCAGCGCGTGTCGTCCCAACGTTCGACGTACACGGCTGTCGAGCCGATCGTCGGCGGGAAGATCCCCGCCTCAAAGGCTTCCGCGAATGTGGCCGCCATGTACTGCCACGCACGGGTTCCCTCGCCGCCGACGACCACAGCCTGAGGGTTGAGCACCACGGCGATCGACGCGAGCGCGCTGCCGAGCACGGCACCCGCATCGGCGTAGATCTGGTGCGCGCCGGCATGACCGCCAGCCGCCTTTGCGAGCAACTCCTCGGGGCCGTCGGTCTTGGCGATGATCCGCCGCTTTCGTGCTGCAGCAACGAGTGCCGGCTCCGACGCGACGGTCTCCAGGCAGCCGCGCTTGCCGCAGGCACACAGCTGCCCGCCGGGTTCGACGCGAACGTGGCCGAACTCGCCAGCGGCACCACGTGCGCCACGGTAGAGCTCGCCGTCGATGACGATGCCCATTCCGACACCGCGTCCGATGGTGACGGTGAGGAAGTTCTCGAAGCCGCGGCCGACGCCGTAGAGGCTCTCTGCGACGGCGAGCGTGTTCACGTCGTTGTCGACGAGCACGGGCGCGTTCAACGACCGAGCCAAGTGCTCGCCGATCGGAAGATGTCGCCAGCCGAGCAACGGTGCCTGCACGACGCCGGAGCCGTAAGGATCCTCGAAGCCCGGGAGCCCGATCCCGACGCCGAGCAGCACGTGGTCGTTCGTTGCCTGCCTGACGTGGGGTTCGAGCAGAGTCGCGAGGGTTGTGAACGGATTCGACGCGGCGGCGTCGAAGGCGACCGTCTCGGTTTCGATCATCTCGCCGTCGAGATCGGCACACACGATGACGAGGCGATCATCGGCGACTTTCGCGCCGATGGCCACGGCGGCAGATCCGACGAGTCCGAGTAGTTCGGCCGGCCGGCCGCCGCTCGAACTCGTCATCTCGACCGGGGCGACCAGCCCGGAGCTGATCAGCCCGCGCGCCAACGCGGTCACGGTGCCGGGGCGTACACCGAGGCGGCGGGCGAGATCGGCGCGCGAGATCGGACCGTGATGGCCGATGAGCCGTAGCACTGCGCTGCGGTTGACATCTCGCAATGCTGCGCCCGATGCGCCGTATTTCATGTCTCTCCCCACAGAGCCTGACTTAGTTCAGTGACTGTCGATAGTGGCAGTCAATAGCGGGCCTGTCAAGCGGCCCGCATCGACGGCGGCGAACCTCGTCGTGGAAAGACCGCTGCCTGTCGGATAGAACACATGTATGGCCATCGCGTGTACGTACTGCGGCGGGCAGCACGCAACGCCGGGTGAGGTGCGGGCGTGCTGGCAGCGCAGCCAGCAACCCGGGGAAGTGGACAACGAGCTCGGTTCCGCACCCGCTGTGACGCGGGCACCTGCGGTCGAAGTGACCGTTGCCGGCTCTTTGCGAGTGCCCTTCGACCGTGCCGGGCCTGATGCACTGGGCCGCAACATCGTGATCGCCGCCGGCACCGAGGTGCCGGCGGCATGGGCCACCGCAGAGCGGGTCGTGATCGACGCGAGCGTGCTCGCCGACCCGGACGCGACGGTGGACGCGCTGCTCGCTCACGCTGCGGCGGCGACACGGGTGGTGATCGAACTCGCGGTCGCGTTCGCCTTCACCGACCCGCCGATGCAGACGTCCGACGATGCGCCGTACGAGCTCGGCGCTCGGTTCCGGTTCTCGCTCGACGTGTTGCATCATCTGGTCTGGGCCAACGCAATCGACGCCACGGGCGATGTCCCTGGTTGGGCCGTCGTCGACCGCGCGATCGCGCTCGGCGTGTCCGTGTCGGCGGAGGGCGGCGATGTCGTGCTGCCCGATGGGTCCACGGTGTGGCTGGATGGCGGGCCGTTGCGCAGGTCTGCGCCGATCGACGGCTGCGCGGTCCTGCACGCGGTCGCCGTCGAGCACGGGTCGTTGACACCGCCCCTCGACGACGGCGGACCGTCGCGCGAGCTCGCCGACGACCAGCGCGCCGCCGTCGTGCATCCCACCGCCGCGGCGCGCATCATCGCCCCTGCGGGCAGCGGCAAGACCAGGGTGCTGACCGAGCGCGCCCGCCACCTGCTGGGCGTCTGGCGCGTGCCACCGACGGCGCTGAGCTTGGTCGCGTTCAACAAGCGCGCCCAGGAAGAGATGCAGTCCCGCACCACCGATCTGCGTGGCTTGCGGGTGCGCACGCTCAACGCGATCGCACTCGCCATCGTCAACGGGTCGGCGCCGTTCCAGTCCCAACCGCGCCAGTTGCAGACCATCGACGAGCCCGACGTGCGCCGGCTGATCGGCCGTCTCGTCACGTTCCCACGCAGGCGCAACACCGATCCGATGGCGTCGTGGATCGAAGCACTCAGCGTCGTGCGGCTCGGCCTGCGCGACCCGAGTGATGTCGAAGCGATGTACGGCGGCGACGTGGACGGTTTGGCCGACGTGTGGCCGCGCTATCGCGCCGCGCTCGCCCGCGAGAACGTGGTCGACTTCGACGAGCAGATCTATCGGGCCATCGAGCTGCTGTTGACCGACGCCACAGCGCGTGCCACCGCGCAACGGGCCTGCCGGCTGTTACTGGTCGACGAGTTCCAGGATCTCACGCCAGCACACGTGCTGCTGGTTCGGCTGCTGTCGTCGCCCGGTTTCGGTGTGTTCGGGGTGGGCGACGACGACCAGACCATCTACGGCTACAGCGGTGCCGATCCCGCGTGGCTGATCGATTTCGCCAGGCTCTTCCCGCACGCCGGTGCACACCCGCTGGAGGTCAACTATCGCTGTCCTGGCGATGTCGTTGCGGCGGCGGATCGGTTGGTGCGGCACAATCGTCGACGCGTCGCCAAGGTGATCCGCTCGGCGCGGCCGGACTCCACCGGGTTGTGCGTCGTGGCCGCCAAGGACACGCTCTCGGCCACGGTTGACGCCGTGGACGTTGCGGTCACGGCTGGCCGCGCCCCGGGCGACGTCGCCGTGCTCACTCGGGTCAACGCGCTGCTCGCGCCGGTTCAGCTCGGCCTGCTGGCTCGTGGCATCCCGGTCTCGGGCGGTGTCGGTCGCGAGTTCGCCGAGCGCACAGCTGTGCGGTCCGCGCTGGCATGGCTGAACCTGTCTGTTGCGTCGCCCGATTTCCTCGATCCCGGCGATCTCGGCGAGGCGTTGCGGCGGCCGTCGCGGCCGATGCACCCCAACGTCGCGACGTGGGTCGGCGAGCAGCGATCCATCGCTGGCCTGTGCCGCCTCGCCGGACGGGTCAACAACGAGCGTGACGCCTCCCGGGTCGCCGCGTTCGCCGACGACATCACACGGCTGCAACAGCTGGCCCGAGTCGGCACGTCGGCCGACATCCTGCGCGCGCTCGCCGACGACGTCGGCCTCGGCGCGTCGATCGCGACACTCGACGACAGCCGCCGGGGCATGAACCGCGGCGCGCAGAACGACGACCTCGTCGCGATGGCGCAGATCGCCGAGCTGCAGCCCGATCCGGCTCGCTTCGGCCCCTGGCTTCGCGAGCAGTTGGCCACACCACGCTCCTCCGACGGCGTCACGCTGGCGACGGTTCATCGCGTCAAGGGCCAGGAGTGGCCCGTCGTTGTCCTGCACCACTGCGAGCAGGACCAGTACCCGCACCGTCTGGCCGAGGACCTGGAGGAGGAGCGTCGTGTCTTCCACGTCGCGATCACCCGGGGTGCAGCGTCGGTCACGGTCGTGGTCGGCGAGCAGCCGTCGCCGTTCGTCGACGAGATGCAGAACGAGCCCCCGGCACGCATCGCCGGCTTCCCCGCCCCGCCCGCGCCGGCCGGGCGTGCAACCACGGCGGCCGCATCGCGACCAGCCTCGGTGTTCGAGAAGGGTTTTGTGCTCGGCGCGCCGGGTCTGGTGCTGGTCGACGGTGGTCAGGAATGGGTCATCCAATCCGCCGACGCCGCAGCGATCGTGGCGCGCCTGGGTACCGCAACGCGCCGGTTCGCTGCCGGCGCGGCCGTCGTCACCGCCGGCAAACAGCGCGGCTCGCTGCGCCTGCCGGGTCCGG
The DNA here is from genome assembly GCA_031410915.1 of Actinomycetes bacterium. GTDB lineage: Bacteria > Actinomycetota > Acidimicrobiia > Acidimicrobiales > Ilumatobacteraceae > WLMZ01. The sequence continues at coordinate 37,160 of JANNZY010000044.1, read as the reverse complement.
ACGCGCCGGCACCCGCCAGTATTCGTGCCCACGACCTGTTGCGCGCTGTGCGCGACAGACTTCGCGCCGGGAAGCCGGCCTACATCGTGTTCACCGACGCCACGTTGGAGCAGATCGCGCTCACGCTGCCCACGTCACTCGACGCCCTGCGCCGTGTCGACGGCATTGGCCCGGCCAAACTCGAACAATACGGCGATGCCATCCTCGTCGCCGTCGAAGACGCGCTGAGCCCACCCACCCTGATCTGACCGTCCCTCCACCGCCGGGCCGCCGCCGCAAGCCGCTGGGCCGTTCGTCGCCCGCTGGCCGCCCACGCGTGTGTGGATCGCGCCGACGCAGTCACAGTCCGGCCACGCGTGCCTGCCCAGTGCGGACGCGGTCAGAATCGGCAGACGCGTGGCCGGTTCGAGCATCCCGGCGACGCCGAGCGGTTCCCTGCAACGATCGACCCACGCGTGCGCAATTCGGGCGATGACGGCCGCGGTCGGCCCACGCGTGGCTGGTTCATGCGTCAGCGGAGGCGAATGACCGGCGCGCGGCCGGTCGTGCAAGCACTGAAGCTGATGGGCACCTGGCTGTGAACTTCCTGGTCGTGTGCGCAAACGTCACTGCTAGCCTTCTCCGTCAACGGCTTCCCCCGCTTGAACACGATTTGAGCAAGGAGGAGCCCAATGGCTCACGCATGGCGCAACGGCCTCAACTATTGGCTGGCGACACATCACGGCGTCGTCAGCGCACGCCAGTTCACCACCTTCGGTGCTGATCGATTCACGGCATATCGTCTCGTCGAACGCGGTGAACTCGCTGTGATCCTGCCGGGTGTGTTTCGCAGCCTGCATTGGCCGCAAACGCCGGAGCAGCTCATGGTCGCAGCATGTGTTCGGCATCCGTACGCCGCCGTCGGATCGCTGACGGCGGCCAAATCTTGGTCATTCCGCCAGCTGCCAAGGTTCGAGAAGCTGCACCTCGTGGTTCCGGCGAGCATGTCTCCCACGATCCCAGGAACCGTGATCCACCGAACGCGTCAGCTGCCCGCTCTCGACATCGTGACGCGGGCCGATGGCATCCGTGTCACGAGTCCGACGCGAACACTGTTCGACATTGCAGATCTGGTCGGCGGGGAGGTCACGGCGACGAACCTCGAGATGCTGATCAACGACGGCCGAGGCACCTTCGTGACTCACGCCTCCACCCTTCATCGATTGGCTCATCCGAGTCGGCCAGGCAGCCGGACGATGGGTGAGGTCATCGCGTCGCGGCCTGCGTGGCGCGCCGCCATGCAGTCGCATCTCGAAAAGGTAGTACTCGATGAGATCGAACGGCTCGGCCTGCCAACGCCAGAGGTGCAGTACATCGTGGCGTTACCGGGTGGCGACCGCGTCCGCCTCGACTTCGCGTGGCCCACATCACGCGTGGTTCTCGAGGTCGATCATCCCTACTGGCACGCACTCTTCGCCGACTCGCATCGAGACAAGCGTCGCGACCGGAAGATGGCGACGCTCGGCTGGTTGACGGTCCGGATGACGGACCTCGACGTGGACGCTGGTCTCAGCGAGACCCTTGCCGATGTCGGCCAGATCCTTGCTGCCCGGACACTCGCGGCCTGACCCGCGCCACATTTCGCCCGCGCGTCGGTGAGCTCATCCATCGGGATCACGTCGTGTCCGCGCGTGGGTGACGCGTGGGTCGCTGGTCTCGTTCGACCGGCGCGTGCGTGGGGTGAGCGACTGGTCACGGTTTGCCCACGCGTGTGTGGATCGCACCGGTGCAGTCACAGTCCGGCCACGCGTGCCTGCCCAGTGCGGACGCGGTCAGAATCGGCAGACGCGTGGCCGGTTCGAGCATCCGGGGCGACGTGGTGCGGGAGAATCATGTGTCGAGGTCGATGACCTCGTCGGCAGTGGCGACGACGGTGGGGTCGTGGCTGGCGATGAGGACGGCGGCGCCGGTGTCGCAAGCGTGGCGCAGTGCGGCGATGACCATCGCAGCGTGGTCGACGTCTTGATGGCTGGTCGGCTCGTCGGCCAGGATCAACGTCGGCCGCACCACGACGGCACGGGCAACTGCGAGGCGTTGCTGCTGGCCGACAGAGATCTCGCTCGGTGTGCGATCGAGTTGCTCACCGAGGTCGAGGCGGGCGGCCACATCGACAACGTCGGCCGCGATCGCCGTGCGGGTCTGACCGGCGAGCCGCAGCGGCAGCTCGATGTTCTCGGCCACCGTCATCTCGGCCACGTTGCCGAGCACCTGTGGGACCACAGCGGTGCCCTGCCACGTGGTCCATGTTGAAGCGAGCGGGCCGGCGCGTGACACGGTGCCCGAGTCCGGCTCACACCATCCGGCAAGGATGGCGAGCAATGTGCTCTTGCCACTGCCGGAACGTCCCTTGACGACCACGAGCCGACCGGCCGACAGCACGAGGCTCACTGGGTCGAGGCCGCTCGACGCGCCCCATCGCTTGCCGACGGCATCGACCGTCGCGCGCGTCGTCTCGGCCGCCGCCGTCACGAAACCCTCCGGCCGTGATCGAGCCGGACCAGCCGGTCGGCGGCGTCGATCACGTGGGCGTCGTGACTGGCCACGGCGAGCGCGACGCCCCGGTCGGCGGCGGCGCGCATCGCGTCGACCACCGTCGCAGCATTGGTGCGGTCTAGCGACGCTGTCGGCTCGTCGGCCACGACCAGTGCCGGGTCGCCGATCAGCGCGCAGGCCAGCGCGAGACGTTGCTGCTCGCCGCCGGACAACTGGCGGACACGTTTCGTCGCCGCGTCGGCCAGCCCGACGTCGACCAGCGCGGCGTGCAGGACATCGTCGGCCGGGGTCGACAGGGTGCGCAGGCGCGCCGCCCAGGCCAGGTTGCCGATCGCGTCGAGGTGCTCGAGCAAGTTGTCCGACGGCAGGGGCAGCACGACACCGAGCCGGTAGCGGCGCACAGCTCGGCGCACCCGGGCGCTCAGCGATTGCACCGAGTGGCCTTCGATCTCCACCGTGCCGGCATCGGGCCGGTCGAGGCACGAGATCATCGACAGCAACGTCGACTTCCCCGAGCCCGACGAGCCGGCGATCACCGTGAGTCGGCGGGCCGGCACGGCGACGCTCACGTCGTCCACAGCGACGATCGGTTCCGTCGCGGTCACGAATCGGCGAGTCACCCCGACGAGGTTGGCGACATCGGCGTCCTTGGCGGACTCGTCGAGACTGTCGGACCCCAGATCAGTTGCCACCGCGCATCACCTCCATCGGCTTGGCGCGGCCGACCGAGACGAGTCCGATCGCGGTCAAGACGATCAATGCGCCGCCGCCAACGGCGAGCGCAGTGGCGACGCCGTCGAGATCGACGATCACGCGCGCCGGTGGCTGCAGATGACTGATCGTGTCGAGCGGCGCGACCGCGATGGTGACCGCCAGCCAGCCGAGCGTGAGCCCGATGGCCGAACCGAGCACCAGCGGGATGCCGAGCTCGGTCAGCAGCGCGACGGCCTCGCCGCGCATGGTCATGCCCATCCGCTTGTTCAGCGTCCAGGTGGCTTGGCGAGTGCTGCGCCGCGCGTCGAGCGCGAGCAGCTGTGCGAACAGTGCAACACAGCCGACGAGGACACCGAACGCGGCCAGCACGGCGTACGACCAACGTACGGTGAGGAAGCTGCCGACCTCGAAGACGTCGGCCGACTCTCGGATGTTGAGGATCGTGATGCCGTTGTCGCGCAGTTGTTGTTCGGTGTCGGCCGGCGGGTCGGTCAGCCAGATCGACGGTTGCAGCGCAAGGTGGCGTGCCTGCAGCGCGCGGATGTCGACGACGACGAGTTCGGTTCCCTTGTGCTCGCCGGGGAAGAAGTCGGGTGTGGCGACGGTGACGATCTGGAGAGCATCGCGGTTCTTCGTGACGATCGCGCCGTCGCCGATGTTGCCGACCACGATCGCCCGCAGCGGGCCATCGGTCCCGCCCGACGGATCGGCGATCGAGCCGAGCAGTTCGGCCAGCGAGCGCTCCGATGCATCTTCTCGCCAGTGCACGGCGTCGGCGAACGTGGCCGGGTCGATGCCGACCAGGTCGACGGCGCGCGATCCGGCGTTTGCATTGATCAACCCGATGGTGGTCGCCCGCCCGACGAGACCGGCGGGGAGCGGGTCGATCGCACGAGTCCGCACCACCATGTCTCCGCCGAGATAGGTGTTGGTCTTGTCGCGCAGCAATTGTTCGGCGCTGGCCGTCAACGATCCCGACACCATGTATGCGCCGACGGCGAGAGCAACGGAGATCGCCAACACCGCGCTGGCGGCCGGCTCGTGGGTGACCCGTCGCAACCCGATCAGGGTGGACGGCCCGAGATTGCGTCCGAACCGCCGCGCCCGGCGGAACAGTGCTGCCAGCGGCCGCCGGCGATCGCGAGCGGCGCAGTGATGGCCAGGATCGGAAACGCCTGGGCGAGCAGGTCACCGCCTTTGGCTTCGGCACCGACCAGCTTGACGCCACCGACGCGGTCGAGACGCAGATACGAGACGACGGCCAGCGGCACGAGGACGAACTCCCACGGGATCGAGCGGTGCCGGCGGCGTGTTCGCCCGTCGATGGTGCTCGCCGTGACGATGGCGGTGATCACCTCCACCAGCGAGGTCGCAGCCAGCGCTCCGGCTGCGACCGAGACGATCGCCGTGCGGGTCGGCCCCGGCTCCAACTCAGCGGTCGGGCCGAGTGCTCTCACCGCGGCGAAGGCCACGAGCGCGCCGAGCGCCGAGCCGATCACGACCGGGGCCAGCTCACCGGCGACAACCGAGGCACCGACTCGACCCGGGCTGACGCCGCGCATCACTCGCAGGCGCAAATCCCGCCGACGCTCGCGCGCGATCAGCACACCGGACGCGATCAGCATCAGCGCAGCCGCCCCGATCCCACTGAGGCGGATCGGTGCGATGGTGCGCGCCACGATCTCGGTCTGCAGGTCAGCCCGGCGGACGAGGTCGGGTAATCGCGACTCGAACAGCCCGAACTGAACGGCCTGCTCCGGCGACACGCCGAGGAAGTCGATGAAGGCCGCACGGAGCTGCTCGAAGTCGGCGATCATCTCTCGCGCGTCGTGGCGGGTGAGCCCGTTGGGATCGGGGCGCAACTCCCAGGTCCGTGTCGGTTGCAACGCGGCGATGGTCTGCTCGCTGACGAAGGCCACCGGCGTCGGCCGGTCGCCGAGGCGGGTCAGGCGGAACAGGTCGCGCTGGCCGCACCAGAAGCTCGGCTCGGGCCGGGTCGGGATGTCCGGGTACGAACCGACGATGTCGAGTGCGACGATGCGCGGCTCGCCCGTCGCCGGTGTGACGCTGCCGCCGGAGCCATCGGGCTCGAACGCCGGCGGCGGTTCGATCGTGATCTCGAAGCGCTTCGTGGTGTCCGCGCCGAATGCGGGGATGTCCCACTCCGGCACCAGCGCCGTGTTGGCGCTGAGATCGTTGGCGCCGATGTCGACGTCCAGATTGGCGAGCTGACCCACCCGCGACAGGAGGATCACTCGCTTCGACGCCGGATTCGCATCGCCGACGGCGGCGAAGCGGACGTCCGCCGTCTCGTCGGTGACGATCGGCGGCTGGGTGTTGGGGATGAGGGCGCCAAGACGATCCAGCTCGACCTGCTCGGGTTGGTCGGTGATGGTGCCCGTGTCGGGATCGTGCAACGGGGCCATCCCGAAGCGCAGACCGGCATCGGTCAAGCAGGACTGCGACAAGCCGACCTGGAGCGCCTCACTGGCAGTCGACGAGATGTAGAGCGGGCCACCGGCGAGACAGGTCGCAAGCAAGCCAGATGCGGCCGCGACAGCGACCTTGCCTCCTCGGCCCGTCCTCACATCTCCGATTCTGGCACCCGGATGCGCACCGCAGCGGGCACGACTCGTACCTTGATCGAGTCGGTCTTGGGCCTCGCCCCGCCGTCGAGTTCGTAGGGCATCTTGTGCTTCATCGTGATGTCGATCTTTGTCGCCGTCGTCATCTGCACGAGCGGCGATTTGTCGGCGTGACCGACCGCCGTGCGGGTGAGCGCGCGGGCCCACTGCAACGCGCCCGACGCCGTGACGACAGCGACGTCGAGGCAGCCGTCGTCGGGACGGGCGTGATCGAACGCGGTGATGCCACCGGTGATCTCGCCGACGTTGGCGATCAACACGCAGCCGGCCTTGTCATCGAACCAGGTGTGCCCGTCGATCCGGATCTTCGTGCGCACGTGCGAATGGCGCACGTTGCGAGCGCCCGTCCACACGTAGGCCGCGCGACCGAAGCGATCCTTCAAGCTGCGATCGGCATCGCGGATCATCAGCGCGTCGAGCCCGGTGCCGGCCATCACAGCAAAGTGCTCACCATTGATCTTGCCCGTGTCCAACACGCGGTCACGACCGTGCAACGCAATCGCGACTGCCTTCTCGAGATCCTTGGGGATTCCCAGGTTCGTGGCGAGCAGGTTCGCAGTGCCGGCGGGCAGGATCGCCAGCGAGCCCTTGTGGCCGACCATCGCGTCGATGCCGCGTTGCACCGTGCCGTCGCCGCCCCACAACATGATCAGCTTCGCCCCGCGCTTGCGGGCCTCCGCGACGCGGGCCGGCACCTTGCGGCTCTTGTCGACTTCGAGCCAGATCGGATCGTCGACCCCGTTCGTGGTGAGGAGGTCGCGCAGCGCAACGAGACCGTCACCGAGCACCTTCTTGTTGTGCGCGATGACTGCGATCTCGGATGTCTTCGAACTCACTGTGTGCTCCCGACGGGTCGTGATGGGTGATGGGCGGTCGGGTCGACGAGTTCGTCCACGACCTCGGCGGTGTGTTGCGCCGACTCGACCGGCTCGCCGAAGCGCAGGACGCGTCCGCCAAAGGCGATCGCGCACAGTGTGAAGCAACTCCAGCCGACGATCAGGCCGGCGGACACGTCGGTCAGCCAGTGCACCCCGAGCAAGACCCGTGTCGCGGCGACCGCGACAGCGATGACGATCGCGGCGCCGGCAAGCGCGACGCGGGTCCGTCGCCGGCAGCGACGACCGAGCACGAGCGCCAGCGCGGCATACGAAGCAGCCGCCATCGCCGAGTGTCCGGACGGGAACGACGAGCCGTGCGCTCCGATGAGCCGGGCGATGTCGGGACGCTGACGGTTGACCAGCGACTTGACGACGTTGTTCACGAGCAGGGTCGTCACCACCGTCGTGGTCACGAATGCGACGATCGAGATCTTCCGGTAGCGGACGAACAGCACGACCCCGACAACGGCCACGACGATCAATGCGAACCAGGTCGCCCCCAGGGTGGTGACCGTCTTCAGCACCGTGGTGGTGTCTTCCGTCGCGTGACGGGCACCGAAGCGCGCTGCGGAGTCGTCCCACCTCGCGAAGCCGGAACGCGTGTTGACCATCTCGAGCAGGCTGCCGACCACGATGATGCCGACTGCGATCGCAGAGACCGCGATCGTCAGCAGCAGGCCCGTCGCCTGCGACGGGTCGCGGCGAGCGAGAAGGAAGCGACGCAACCACGAGTGACGAACCACGGCACCGGTGACATCGACATCTCCACCATGCACGTGGAAGCGCCCCATCACGGCGAAGAGCACGACGGTGATTGCCACGGCGACGACGAGAGCGATGACGATCGGCACGGAGTGATGTCTACCCACGGTACGGGCCCCGGAAACATCGCGCGCGCGGCGACGTTTGAAACGAGTCGTCGCGAGGTACAGGTGCGCTGCCATGAACAACGTCGAGTCGATCCCGCGTGACCAGCGAGACTCGGGATGGTTCTCGACGTGGCCGCCAGCCGAGGACGTACCCGCGTTTCGCGGGCCAGGCGCACCCGGTCGTCGGTGTGCGCTGCTCGTGCTCTCGACCATGGCCGTGCTGATCGGTGTGGCCGTTCTCGTCGGGACGTTGATCGGCACCGCGACCGCGCTCGACCAACCGGTGTCGGAATTCTTCGCCGAGCGAAGAACCGCGTTGTTCAACACGCTCACCATGCGGCTCAGCCAGGCCGCAGACACGTTGAGCGTGCTGCTGGTCGGAATGGTGGTGATCGTGGCCAGCTTGATCCGCAAGAGCCGCAACGGGCTCATCATCTTGACCATCGGCATGCTCGGCGAGCTCGTCATGTTCCTCACCATCACACTGCTCGTCAGCCGCGCCCGGCCCAATGTGGCGCACCTCGACTCCGCTCCACCGACCTCCAGTTTTCCGAGCGGACACACGCTCGCGACCACGGTGATGTGGGGATCCGTCGCCATCGTGGCCGTGCGCTCGCAGTGGCGAGAGTGGCTGCGGCGGCTGCTGCTGGCACTCGCGATCCTGCTGCCCCTGGTGATCGGGTTCAGCCGCATCTACCGCGGCATGCACCACCCGACCGACGTGCTCGCCTCGCTCGTGATCGGCACGCTGTGGTTGTCTGCGATGGTGCGCATCTTCCCGCGCCAGACCGAAGACATCCGATGAGCTCTGATCGATGAGCACCGCGCAACTCGTCCCCGAGACGTGGGAGCTCGATGGCGACGATGCACGCCTCGTGCTGCGCGAGGCCCGGTTCACGCGCCTGCTGGCCGACTCGCTGCGGCGAATGCGTGCAGCCGATGGTGTCAGCCATTCGCGCTCACTTGCGCTGGCGATAATCCTCACGGTCGTGCCCGGTGTGATCGCGGTCGTCGGACTGGCGACAGTGCTCGGTTCGGGCGACTTCCGCGAGGGCGTCGCGGAGTTGATCAACGCCGTCAGCCCCGGCCAGAGCGGTGACGTGCTGACCGCTGCGATCCGGCAGGGATCCACGACTTCCGCCGATCACGGCATCCTTCCGCTGATCTTCGGTGCGATCGCGATGGTGGTGTCGGGCACGACGTTCTTCGGCCAGATCGAGCGTGGCGCGAACCGCATCTATGGCATCGAGGAGGACCGGCCCGCGCTGGAGAAGTACCGCCGAGCGCTCGCGCTTTTCGGTGCCGCGTTCGTGCTGTTCGCAGCTGGGTTCTTCGTGGTCGGGCTGCTGCACGACATCGACGCTCCCGGCCCGGACGCAGCGTGGATCGCAGTGCGTGGCCTCGCGCTCTTCGTTGCTGCGGCGATCGTGTTCGCCGTCGTGTTCCGGATCTCGCCGCGACGCCGTCAACCGGCGGAGTCGTGGCTCGTCGTCGGCTCGGCGATCGCAACGGTCGCGTGGACACTGGCGACTGCCGGGTTGGCCCTGTTCTGGCGGCTCGGGAGCACGTTCGGCGAGACGTACGGCCCGCTGGCCGGATTGATGGCCCTCACGCTGTGGTCGAACCTGATCTCGATCGGTCTGTTCCTCGGGATCGCGTTCGCCGCGCAACTGGAGGCGGTTCGCTCGGGACGAGCTGCGCCGCAGGACACCGAAAAGGTCGAGGAATCCGAGCCCGACGCGGCGGACGGGCCGGAGCGTGGTGATGCCGACGTTGTTGGCGTCCGGTAGGTTCGGGGTCGACAGCCGACCGAGGTGAAGGAACACGTGACCGAAGACGTCCACGCCGCTGCGGTGAACGGTGGACTCCGCGCCGACCAGCAACTGCGTCTCGCCCTGTCAGCCGGCCGCCTCGGCACCTGGCGATGGGACATGGCCACCGGCCAGACCCAGTGGGACCCGACGATGGAGCAGCTGTTCGGCGTCGCTCCGGGCTCGTTCGACGGCACGTTCGACGCGTGGGTCGCGCTGCTGCATCCAGACGACGTGGCGGCCTCGATGGCTGTCCTCGAACGCGCCGTCGCCGACCGCCAGCCCTACGACATCGAGCACAGAGTCGTGTGGGGTGACGGCAGCACGCACTGGCTGCGCGGCCGCGGTCAAGTCATCACCGACCAGCACGGCACCGTCACCGGCACGATCGGGTTCACGAGCGACGTCACCGACCAGAAGGTGGCCGAAGCGGAGTCGGCGCGCCGCCTGGAGGAGGCTGAGCACAACGCTCGCCGCGAGCGCCTGCAGCGCGAGCGGTTCGAGTTCCTGATCAAGCTCAACGATGTCGTCATCGAGTCCGCTGACTACCACGAACTGATGGCCCGCACCACGGCCGCAGTCGTGCCTCGCCTGGGCGACTGGTGCCAGCTGCACTACTTCCCTCCGAACGGCGGCCACGAACGGCGCGTGTCGCACGCCGACGCGGGCCGCCTGGAGTGGGCGGCCTCGGCGCTCGACAACCTGCCCTACAATCCGAACAGCCGATTTGGCGTGCCGCACGTGATCCGCAGCGGCCAGACGGAGTTCCTCCCGGTGCTCGACGCGTCGCTCGTGACCGAGACGCTGAGCGAGGCCACCAAGCTCGCGCTGGACGCGCTGCAGCCCGTCGTCGCTGCGCTGCACCTGACCAGCATCATCACTGTGCCCCTGGTCACCAAGCGGGGAGTCGTCGGCGGCATCCAGTTCGTCAGTGCGGAGTCCGAGCGGCGCTACGACAAGGACGACGTGGCCCTTGCCGAGGCGATCGCCGGGCGCGTCGGCGAAGCGCTGGACAACGCCTGGCTCACCGAGCAACAGCGCAAGGTGTCGACCACCTTGCAGGCCGCACTGCTTCCGGCCAACCTGCCCGACATCCCCGGCGTCAGCCTGGCCGTGCGCTACTGGGCGGCCGGGCCGGCCAGCGACGTCGGCGGCGACTTCTACGACGTGTTCCCGATCGGCAACGACACGTGGGCGCTGGTCATCGGCGACGTCTGCGGCACCGGCGCAGAAGCGGCCGCCGTCACCGCGATCGCACGGCACACGATACGCGCCGCAGCCATCCACGGGGCGAGCCCGATCCAGGTCATGAACTGGTGCAACGACGCCATCATCGCGGCCAGCACCGGCCTGTTCTGCACGGTGCTGTACTCGACACTGCACAAGACCCGTGGCGGATCGTGGCGCTACACGTCCGTCGCGGGTGGGCATCCGCTTCCTGTGCTGGTGGACAAGGGTGTGTGGGCATCGACGGTGGGTAAGCCGGGCACGCTCATCGGAGTGCTGGCGAACATCCGCGTCACGGTCAGCGAGACCGTCCTGGTGAACGGATCGACGCTGGTGCTGCACACCGACGGGGTCAACGACGTACGCCCGCCGTACGGCCTCGACGACGACGAACTGGCCGAACTGATCGTGTCCTGCGCGAAGATCGCCGGTGACGCCGACGAGGTCGCCGAACGTCTGGGCCAAGCGATCGAACGCATCCTGCCGATCCCCGAGCGCGACGACGACGTCGCCGTCGTGGTGCTACGCGTCGGCTGATTCCAGCGAGGCCTGCGGCGGGGTCTCGGGCGAGGTCCGCATGATCCGCAACGTCACGATCACGCACACTGCACCGAGCAGCGCGCCGGCCACGACGTCGCTCAGGTAGTGCATGCCTCGGTAGATCCGCGAGACGCCGACGATGATCGGGATGATCGCGGTCAGCAGCACGGCGAGCGTTCGGGCGATGCGATTGCGGGTGTGCCAGAACACGACGACGGCGATCGCGCCGTATGCCATCGCCGCCGCGACGTGCCCGGAGGGAAAGCTGGACCCGACCGGAGATGTGTCCAGGCGGCTGACGGTCGGGCGTGGCCGGCCGACCACGAACGTGATCGTCACGAACGTGATCGCCTCCAGGATCAACGTGACCGCCACGACGGCAGCCTCGTACCACCGCCGCCACATCCGCATCATCACGATGCAGATGATCGCAGTGACCAGGATCTTGACCCACGTCTCGGCGAGGTGCGACCCGATCTGGGACAACAGGTCACCGCGGTCGGTGCGGCGAGCCTCGAACCAGCGGCTGACGCGTTCGTCGGTGCGGGTGATGCCGCTGTTGGACAGCGTGTGAGTGAGCAATTCGCCGAGTCCGATCCAGATCGCGGACAAAACCACCCATGCGCCGACGAGCCCGATGGTCTGGCGCTTGTGGATCGGCCACGTCTCGCGCATCCAGCCGTGGGCATCGTGAGATCTGTGGGTCGGGGCGAGGGTGAGATCGTTCACGCCCACCCGTACCCGCCGGCCGGCGACGTCAGACAGCAGCGCGCCGCAGGCGAGTGGACAGCAGCGTCACGAGCAAACCGCTCGCGATCAGAAGCGCCCATACCTGATGAAAGCCGTCGAGCGCATCGTCGGCACCGACTCGGCCGGCGGTTAACGCGACGGTCAGCGCGACACCGAATGTCGCGCCGAGGTTGCGGATCGCTTGGCTGACAGCGGATCCGGACCCGAAGCGGTCCGGCGGCAGGCCCTGCACCGCTGCGGACGACAGCTGCGGCAGGCACAGCGCGACGCCGAAGCCGGTGCACACGATGGCCGGTAGGTAGACACCGAGGTAGTCGGGCGTGGCCGACGCACGGGCGATCACGACGGCGCCGCCGGCGGCCCACATCAGGCCACCGGGCAGGAGCAGGCGACGCTGCCCGATGCGCCCGGCGAGCTTGCCGAAGAACGGCGCGGTCGCAGCCACGATCAGTGGGCCGACCGAGATGGCCAGGCCGGCGCGGATGATGGAGTAGCCCCACACCCGCGTCAGGAACAGCACGTTGCCGAGGAACATCGCGTTGAATCCGATCGAGAAGACGAGCAGCGCGCCGTTCGCCCAACGGAAGTTGTTGGCGCGGAACAGGCCGAGGTCGAGCAACGGGTTGTCCACCCGCGAGCAGCGCCACACGAACACTGCGATCAACCCCGCGGCGACGAGCATGGTCGTCGCGAAGCGGCCACTGCCCCAGCCCCAGTCGTCGGTCTGCACGATGCCGTACGCGGCGAGCGCGAGTCCGCCGGCGAGCAGCGCGACGCCGGCCGGATCGGGCAGCCGGCCCGGGTTGGCCTCTTTGCCTTCGGGCAGGACGCGCCGACCGAGGAAGAAGCTGACGATGCCGACGGGCAGGTTGATGAAGAACGCCCACCGCCAATCGAAGTGCTCGACCACGAGCGCCCCGAGCGTCGGCCCGGCAGCGCCGGCCACGGCCCCGATGGCACCCCAGATGGCGACGGCGACCGGGATCTTCTCGCGGGGGAAGGTCTGCAGCACGAGCGCCAACGACGCGGGGACCAGTGCTGCGGCGCCGATGGCCTGCACGATCCGGGCCAGGATCAGGATCCCGACGTTCGGTGCGACACCACACAGCATCGATGCCACGGTGAACACGATCACGGCGGCCAGGAACGTGCGCCGCCGCCCGATCCGGTCCGCCAGTCGGCCGAACGGGATCAGCAGCGCGGCGAATGCGATCGTGTACGCGTTCAAGACCCACGACAGCGTCGACGGCTGCGCCTTGGCGAAGTCGGCGCTGATCGACGGGAACGCGACGAACAGGATCGTCGTGTCCAAGAACACGGCGAAGACGGCGAGGCTGGTCGAGGTCAGCACCACCCACGGGCTGCGGGCGGTGGTGCTCGGCGGGGGAGCGAGCGTGTCGGTCATGTGAGATGTCCTTCGCGGCTTGACGGATCAGGTTTGATAGTCTTAAACTACTAATCGCTACGAACAAACAAGTCAAGCCTCGTGAGAAAAATGTGATGCTGAGAGGGAGAATCTGACATGCCCGCCACAGTTCGATACGACGAGCAGTACTGCCCGATCGCCCGCGCCCTCGACGTGCTCGGCGACCGTTGGACGCTGCTCATCCTGCGTGAGCTGTCGATGGGCGACCAGCGCTTCACCGATCTGCGCGACCACCTGCCCGGTATCGCACCAACGGTGCTCACCCAGCGACTGCGAACGCTGGTCGATCAGGGCCTGGCCGACGTCAAGGAACTGCCGCCCCCGGCCGCGCGAACCGTGTACACGAGCACCGAGCGCGGCCGATCGGTCGTGCCCGTGCTGCGCGCGCTGGCCCGCTGGGGCATGCCCCTACTGGAAGCGCCGAGCGCGGACGAGCCGGTGCGCCCGTGGACGGCCGCCAACGCAGCGATCTCGGCGTTCTACGACCGGGTCGCCGCGCTCGGCATCGACGAGCGCTACCTGCTGCGCATCGACGGCAAGCAGTTCGTGCTCTCGTCTGTTCGCGGCGGTGGCGCGGCACATGCGACGCCCGACCTCGAGCTGGACGCGTCGGCAGCGACGTGGATCGACATCCGTCAGGGACGGCTGACCGTGCGCGAGGCAATCGCCTCGGATCGCCTGCGCGTCACCGGCCCGAACGACGCTTTGGGCCGCTTCCAACGCGTCTTCCAGCTCAGCTGACATCGGGGCGACGGCAGTAACGTCGGCCGGATGAGCACCTCCGCGACGCCGCTGTCCGTTCACCAACCTCCGGCCCAAGCACGCGGCGCCATCGTGGTGGTGCAGGAGGCATTCGGCGTCAACGACCACATCGAGAGCGTCTGTCGTCGCATTGCCGACGCCGGCTACCTCGCGGTCGCGCCGCACCTGTTCCATCGCACGGGCGACCCGAAACTCGGCTACGACGACTTCAGCAAGGTCGCTCCGCACTTCACCGCAGTGAGCGCCGAGTCGATCGACGAGGACCTCGCCGCAGCGTTCGACCACCTCGACCGGACCGGCATCAAGCCTGCGTCCACCGGCATCGTCGGGTTCTGCATGGGGGGCACGATCGCGATGATCACGGCGGTCAAGCGCCCGCTCGGAGCTGCCGTCACGTTTTATGGCGGCGGGGTGACAACGGGTCGCTTCGGCCTGCCATCGCTGGTCGACGCTGCGCCCGGTCTCGGCGCGCCGTGGCTCGGCCTGTACGGCGACCTCGACACAGGCATCCCCGTGGACGACGTCGAGGCGTTGCGATCCGCCGCAGCGACCGCCGGCGTCGCCACCGAAGTCGTGCGCTACGCCGAAGCCGAGCACGGCTTCAACTGTGACGTGCGGGCCAGCTACAACGCCGACGCGGCAACCGACGCCTGGCAACGCATGCTCGAGTGGTTCGACCGCTACCTCCTCGACCAGACCCAGACCCAGATCCAAACCGCGTCCACGCCGTGATGAACGCCGACCGACTCTGGGGCCATCAAACAGACCTCGCCCTCGCCAACTTCACGGTGTCCGGCCGGCCGGTGCCGCTCGCGGTGGTGCATGCCCTGGCCGCGCTCAAGGCCGAAGCGGCCGTCGTCAACGCGGCGGCACAGCGCGACCTGTCCACCGAGAACCGGCGGCGCTACGACGCGATCGTCGACGCGGCGAACGCAATCGAGCGCGGCGATCACGATGACCAGTTCCTGATCGACGTCTTCCAGACCGGCTCGGGCACGAGCACGAACATGAACGTCAACGAAGTGGTCGCCAACCTCGCGTCGACCGCAACCGGGCTCGCCGTGCATCCCAACGACGATGTCAACGAGTCGCAGTCCTCCAACGACACGTTCCCGACAGCCGTCACCGTGGCCGCCGTGGTCGCGATCGCGCACGAGTTGCTCCCGGCCCTGGCGCAGCTGCGCGCGTCGCTCGCCGGTGCCGGGTCACGATTCGCCGAGGTCGTGAAGGCCGGACGCACGCACCTGATGGATGCCGTACCGATCTTCCTCGGCGACGAGTTCGACGGTTACGCGGCACAGATCGAGGAGGCGATCGAGCGGATCGAATCCGCGATGCCGCGCATCGGACGTGTCCCGCTCGGCGGCACCGCGGTCGGCAACGGACTCAATGCGCCACCAGAGTTCGGTGCCCACGTCGTGTCCCGCCTGGCCGGCCGTTATGGCATCGACGTGTCGATCGCGCCGAACCGCTTCGCCGCGCAGGCAGCACGTGACGGCATCGTCGAGGCCTCGTCGCACCTGCGCACGCTGGCTGTCGCCCTGCTCAAGATCGCGAATGACGTCCGCTGGATGGGTTCCGGTCCGGCCACCGGGCTCGGCGAGCTACAGATCCCCGAGCTGCAGGCCGGGTCGTCGATCATGCCCGGCAAGGTGAACCCCGTCATGTGCGAAACCGTGGCTCAGGTGTGTGCGCAGGTCTTCGGCAACGACGCGGTGGTCGCGTTCGCCGGCTCGCAGGGCTCGTTCGAGCTGAACACGTACCAGCCGGTCATTGCCGCCAACATCGTCAACTCGATCACGCTGCTGGCTCGGGCGAGCACGCTCTTCGCCGAGAAGTGCGTCGACGGGCTCGACGCCGATGTCGACCGCTGCCGGCTCTACGCCGAGTCCACGCCGGCGTTGGCGACCGGGCTCAATGACACCCTCGGCTACGACGCCGTCGCCCGCATCGTCAAGACCGCGGTCGCCGGGCGACGGTCCTTGATCGATGTCGTCCGCGAGGACGGACGCATCGATCCCAAGCTTGCTTCAGACCTGCTCGACCCTGTCGCCGTTGCCCGAGGCAACCGCGAGTCGTCGGATTGACGACGTCGAGGAGGTCGAAGCTGGCACCCGCCGCCCTGGATGGGAGAGGGCGACGGGCACCAGCACCGATTGTCCGGCGAGGCTCGATCGCGCTGGACACGGCAGGCGGTGGGGAACAGCCGCCTGCACACATGCGGTTGGGGTACCCGTCGATCGGAGCCGGATAAACCTGGACCCCGAAAAAAGTTCGTCCGCGCCCGTTCGGCTACTGGATGTCGTCGATGGTCGTGATCCACGAACCGACACGCAGCAGGTTGCCGTCCTGGTCGATGTGTGCGAACTCACGCAGGCCGTAGTCGGTGTCGTTCGGGGGCATCAGCACGCCGAGGGCATGTCCGGCCTTCCACTCGGCGTGCAACGCGTCGGCGTCGGCGACGTAGATGTAACAGGACACGCCCTCGTCGTCAGGGTCCATGCCGGCGACGGCCACCAGGTGCAACCACACGTCGTCACGCTTGGCGAATCCGTAGCCGCCGAGCTCGGACTCGGATGTCTCGAACCCGAGCTCCGCGTAATGAGCCAGCGCCCGGTCGAGATCGGCGACGGGCAGCACGGGCGCGACCGTCAGGAACTGCTGAGGAATTGAGTCCATGCGGGAACGATACGGGGCATCTCATTGTTGACTGAACTGGTCAACTTTGCCAGGATGGAGCGCAATGACAGATGTGAGCGTCGCAATCATCGGTGCCGGGCCGCGTGGCATCGAGGTACTGGAACGCATCGTCGCCAACCACATTGCCGCGCACGACGGGGGCGGCGACAGGTTGATCGTGCATCTGGTCGACCCGTATCCGCCGGGTGGGGGCAAGGTCTGGCGCCATGACCAGTCGCCGCTGCTGCGACTGAACTCGATGGCGTGTGACGTCACGCTGTTCACCGACGACACGGTTACGTGCAGCGGTCCGATCTGCCCCGGCCCGTCGCTCGCCGAATGGGTGGCCATCGTGCCGCGCGACGAGTTGGCCGATGACGAGCTGCGGCTCGAAGCCGACGCGCTCGTGCCGATCACGTTCCCGACCCGTCGCCTCGGTGGCGAGTACCTCGCCTGGGCGTTTCGGCGAGTTCTCGCCGATGCCGCCGCAGCCGGAACCGTGCGCGTCGTCGAACACGCGGCCAGCGCGGTGGACGTGGTCGGGGCCGGCGACGCGGTCGGCGGCACGCAGCGTGTCGAACTCGATGACGGTGGATCATTCGCGGCCGACGCGGTTGTGATGACGCTCGGCCACCTCGATGTCGAGCCCGCGGGAGAATCCGCCGGCGTCGCCGAGTTCGCCGCCCGTTGCGGGCTGGCGTACCTGCCGCCCGCCTACGGTACGGAGGCCGACCTGTCCATCTTCCACGCCGGCGAGGACGTGATCGTGCGTGGGTTCGGCCTCGGGTTCGTCGACCTCCTCGTGTTGCTGACCGAGGGTCGCGGCGGTCGCTTCGCGCCGCGCGGCGATGGAACGCTGCGCTACGAGCCGTCCGGCGAGGAGCCCCGCTTCCACATCGGCTCGCGCCGTGGCGTGCCGTACCGCACGAAGCTGACCTACGAGTTGGGTGGGACGCGGCCGACGGCGCTGCGCTTCTTCACCCGCGACAACATCGAGGCGATGCTCGGCGCGCACGACGTGGTCGATTTCCGCGCCAACGCCTGGCCGCTGATCGCGAAGGAAGTCGCCTGGGCTGCGTACCACGAGCTCGCGCTCGGGCACGAGGGTCGCGTCGCCGGCGAGTGGGCGGACTTCGACCTCGCTCTGGAGGCGGTCGACTGGGGTACGCCGGAGTGGGACGACGTCGTCGCCGCATTCGTGCCGGCGATCGAGGATCGTGTCGACTTCGACGGCCTCGACCGTCCACTCGCGGGTCTTCGCTTCGACGATGTCGAGTCGCTGCAGCGACACCTACGCGATCACGTCCGCGCCGACATCGCTCGCCGAGCCGATCCGCACTTCAGCGCAGACCTCGGCGCGTTCAACGCGTTCCTGGCCGTGTTCGCGAACTTGCCGTTCGTTCTCGGCTCGCCGAAGATGTCGGCGAAATCGCGGGTGCAGGACTTCGACGACTGGTGGTTTGGGTTCTTCAGCTACTACGCCAGCGGTCCGCCGCCGCAGCGGATGCACGAGCTGCTCGCGCTGTCCGAAGCCGGCATCGTCACGTTCATGGGTGCGGAGGCGTGGGTGCGCTGCGACGAGGAAGCGGGCGCGTTCGTGGCCGCAAGCGCGTCGAGTCCGGCAACCGTGACCGCCCGGGCGTTGATGGACGCGCGACTGCCCGGTCCGTCGGTTCACGGCTCGACCAGCGCGCTCGTGCAGGCATTGGCCGCTCGCGGTGTGATCAGCGAGTTGAGTCTGCGCGAGCCCGATGGCACACCGGTCACCACCGGCCAGATCCGCGTGTCGTATCCGGACCAGCGAGTCCTGGACCGCGACGGCGGGCGGCATCCGCGGCTGTTCGCGGTGGGACCGCACAGCACATCGAAGGCCCCCGCCTTCGTACGGCCACACACGAACGCGCTCGCACTGCGCCACAACGACGCGTGCGCCCGAGCGGTGCTCGACGTGTTGGCCGGTGGCGATACCGTCGCGGTGGGCCGCGGCCCCGACACGACCGGAGCACCGGCATGACACTGCACATCGGCATCAGCCTCGACGGAGCGGGACAGCATCCGGCGGCGTGGCGCGAGCCGGACGCCAACGCCGCGAACCTGTTCGGCGCCGACCGCCTTGTCGCGCTGGCCTGCGAGGCCGAGCGAGGCCTGCTCGACTTCGTCACGCTCAGCGACTCGTTCGACCTGCAACGCGACGGCGAGGCCCACGTGCGCGGCCGTCTCGACGCTCTGCTAGCGCTGGCCCGCGTTGCACCGGTCACGACGTCGATCGGGCTCGTGCCGACGGTGACCACCACTCACACCGAGCCGTTCCACGTCTCCAAGAACATCGCCACGCTGGACTTCGTGAGCCTCGGTCGGGCCGGCTGGATGGTGGACATCTCGATCACTGAGGCCGAAGCCCGCCACTTCGGCCGCCGCTCGCCGGCGCCGCTCGACGACCTGTATGCCGAGGCCGCAGAAGCGATCGACGTCGTCGGGCAACTGTGGGACAGCTGGGAGGACGACGCCGTCATCCGTGATGTGCCCACCGGCCGCTACCTCGACCGCGACAAGGTGCACTACACCAACTTCGAGGGCCGTTTCTTCAGCGTGCGTGGTCCGTCGATCACGCCGCGATCGCCGCAGGGCCAGGCGCTCGTGGTGGTCGAGGCGCGTGATCAACACGGTCTCGGGCTGGGCATCGCCCACGCCGACGTGATCGTGGTCCACGTCGCCGACCTGGATGCCGCGCTCGCCGTGCGCGAGCAGGTTCGGGCCGTGAGCGACGCGACCGTGCTCGCATCGATCGACGTCCTCCTCGGTGAGACGACGGCGGCGGCCATGGCGACGCGGGCACGGCTCGACGGTGTTGCTGCGTCGTCGCCGGGCGCGTTGGACTTCGTCGGCACCGCGCAAGACTTCGTCGACCTCGCTGCGGCGTGGTCCGCAGCGGGTGTCGTCGATGGCTTCCTCGTGCGACCAGCGCTGACACCACACACCATCACGCAGTTCGTCGACACGGTCGTGCCGGCACTGCAAACACGCGGCCTGTTCCGCACCGCCTACGAAAGCCCCACACTGCGCGGCCTGTTCGGCCTGGGACGGCCCGCCAACCAGTTCGCGCCAGCATGAGACGTCACCGAGGAGTCCGAGGAACACCATGTCCAAGCCCTTGAAGCAGATCCACCTTGCGGCCCACTTTCCCGGCGTCAACAACACGACCGTGTGGAGCGATCCGCAGTCGGGCAGTCAGACCGACTTCGCCTCGTTCGTGCATCTGGCCCAGACCGCCGAGCGGGGCAAGTTCGACTTCTTCTTCCTCGCCGAGGGACTGCGCCTGCGTGAGCACCGTGGCCAGGTCTTCGACCTCGACGTCGTCGGCCGCCCGGATTCGTTGACCGTGCTCGCCGCGCTGGCGGCGGTGACGAACCGCATCGGCCTGGCGGCCACGTTGAACACGACGTTCAACGAGCCCTACGAGCTCGCCCGCCAGTTCGCCTCGCTCGACCTGCTCAGCAACGGGCGCGCCGCGTGGAACGCGGTCACGTCGCCGGATGCGTTCACCGGCGAGAACTTCCGCCGCGGCGGCTTCCTGGACCGTTCGCTGCGTTACGACCGCGCCGGCGAGTTCATCACCGCCGCGCGCACGCTGTGGGACAGTTGGGCCGACGACGCGGTCGTGGCCGACGCCGAGCGCGGTGTGTTCGTGGCTGACGAGTCGATCACCACGTTTCACCACCGTAGCGACGAGTTCGCGATCAGCGGCGAACTGAACGTGCCGCGCAGCCCGCAGGGTTGGACCGTGCAGATCCAGGCCGGCGACAGCGACGGTGGGCGCGAGCTGGCTGCGCAACAGACCGACGTCATCTTCAGCAGGCACTCCGGGTACGCCGACGGGCAGGCGTTCTACACCGATGTCAAGCGCCGCCTGGCCACCTACGGGCGCTCGCCGGACGACCTCAAGATCATTCCCGCGGCGGTCGCGTTCTTGGGCGACACCGAGCAGGATGCGATCGACAAGGCCCGCCACATCCGCCTGCAGCAGGTGAGCCCGCAGGGTGCCATCGCGTTCCTGGAGCAAGTCTGGGGTCGCGACCTGTCGGCCTACGACCCCGACGGGCCGCTTCCCGCCGTCGACCCGGACACGAGTGGCACGTCGTCCATCACCCGCGGCCGGGTGCGTCACGAGCAGGACTCGCTGTCGGTTGCGAACAAGTGGCGCCAGATCGCCGAGCAGAAGCAGCTCAGCATCCGTGAGCTGATCATCGAGGTGACGACCCGCTCTGCGTTCGTCGGCACGCCGCGCCAGGTGGCCGAGACCATCAACCGTTACGTGCAGGACGACGCTGCCGACGGCTACATCTTCGTCCCGCACATCACGCCCCACGGCCTCGACGAGTTCGTCGACAAGGTTGTGCCCGAGCTGCAGGAGATGGGTGTGTTCCGCACCGACTACGAGGGCACCACGTTGCGCGACCACCTCGGTCTGCGTCGCCCACCGTCGCCGGTCAGCACGGCCGGCTCAGCGCGACTGGCGCGCTCCGCCTCCTGAACCGAAGTGACGGGGCGCGTAGTAACTCGGGGCGGTGTCGGGCCGGCCGCGCCGCGACGTGTAGCGCCACTGCACCGAGATGCGCGGCCTGACCCGCACGTTCAGCTTCGGTACGGCGTGCAGCCACGCCGCTTGGGCGCGCCCACCCATGACGAGCAGGTCGCCGCTGGCCGGCACGAGATCGATCGCGCCGGCCATGTCGTTCGCGTCGCCGCGCTGACCGGTCATCGGCTTCATCAGCCACGGCCGTGTCGCACCGAGGGTGAGCACACCGATGACGGTGTCCTCGAGCCACTTCATCTCGCGATCACGGTGCCAGGCCACGCTGTCGCGCTCGTTGCGGTACAGCGCGAGCGCGTAGTCGTCGAAGCGGACGCGGTACGTGCGGCTGATCCACTGCTCGACCTCGACCAACGCCGGATGGCGCTGGGCCCCCGACTGCATCGCGCCGAGACGCGGCTCGTCGACGTACTTCTCGTAGCGGAAGACCTTGCCCTGCACCCAGGCGGCGGTGGTGTGCAGGTCGTCGAAGACCTCGTCGGCCCGGGGCATGATGCCGCGCACGACGTCGATCCAGCTCTGCGCGTCGAGCTGCAGGCGCTCGACGACAGGCGTGACAGCGAGCCAGCTGTCCGTCGTGTTCGCAGCGGTCTCCCTAGCCATTGGAGCCATGATACGGACTGGCGCGGAATGCATGCGGCGCCACCGGCGTTGAGCCAGTCGGCGGAACGTCGATCACCCCGAGCTGCGCGCTGCGGAGAAGGAATCACACGATGAGCACGAAGGTCCGTTTCTGGGTCGATCCGATCTGTCCGTGGTGCTGGGTCACCGCCCGCTGGATCCTGGAGGTCGCGCCCGAGCGAGATCTCGACATCACGTGGGAGCCGATCAGCCTGCTGATCAAGAACGACCCGGCGCCGGACAGCAACTTCTATGAGCCGCTGCGGTGGACCTACGGCCTGCTGCGTGTGCTCGAGTCGGTCCGTGCTTCCGACGGCGACGCGAAGGCCGGCGAGCTGTACGTCGAGTACGGCCGGCGCATCCACCACGACGGTGAGCGCGGTTGGGACGCGGCGCTGGCGTTGGAGGCTGTCGGTCTCGATCGCGCCCACGCGACCGGCGACCAGTGGGACGCGGAGCTGCGGCGCCGGATGGACGACGGTCTCGCGCTCGTCGGCACGGACGTCGGCACGCCGCTCATATCGATCATCGCCGACAACGGTCGCGAAGTGGCTGCTTTCGGTCCGGTCATCACGAGGGTGCCGGCGATCAAGGACTCGCTCGAGCTGTGGGACACGTTCACCACGCTCGTGCAGATGGATGAGTTCTGGGAGATCAAGCGCACCCGCACCCGTGGCCCGGAGTTCGGCGAACGCCCCTGACCCGAGCACACCCTGCCCACGCGCGGCCCGATCGTGCGCTCACGGTCACGTCCTCCACGCGCGTGGCTGGAGCGTGTGGTGCGGGTCACGTTGCGCCTACGCGTTGATAGGCCGTGGCGGGGCACGGGCGTCACGGTGGTGACGTCGCCGCGGGGGTGGGCGGCGGGTCGGTGGCCGGGGGGACTGTGGTTGCGGGAAGTGTTGGGGGATCTGTGGGCGGGGGGTTCGCCGGGGGTGGTGCGGTGCTGAGCGGGTTCTGGACCAGATCAGGACGGCCGATGGCCAGGAAGATCTGGTCCGCGTAGTACTGCGCGGCGCCGCCACCGCAGGCGATGTGGATCTGGTCCGAGCAGAGCTTGATGAGACCGGCTGCGTACTGCCAGTCCAGGATCGTGACGTTCGGGTAGACGTTGGGCAGGTTGCGGATGATCGCGTTGTTGCTGTCGATCCAGCCGCGCGGGGCCTTCACCGTCAGCACGATGACGTGCGGCGTCGTCTCCGGCGGCAGTTGCGCCATGATCTGCGCGAAGGTGTCGTCGGAGATGCCGCCGTTGGTGCCGATCTGCAGGACCACCGTGTCGCCGATCCAGCCCTGCGTGCGCCAGTACGCGATGGTCGCGATCATGTCGGCGCCTTGGCGACTCTTCGCCGCGTCGACGTTGAACCCACCCTGCTGCAGGTTGCTGACCGCCCCGAGCATCACCGACTCGCCGAACGCAGCCGGCGGCAGCTGCGCCAAGGGCGCGGTCGTGGTGGTCTCGGCCGCCGTTGTGGCAGTCGGCGTGCCGTCACCGACGGGTGGCTTCGAGCCCATCGCGTCGGGGTCGTCACTGGCGGGGCTGGTGGTGGTCGTCGTCGTCGAATCGATCGGCGGTGGCAGTGTCGCTCCGGTGTTGACTGGTGCAGCGACGACCACATCGCCGACCTCGATGCTGCACTCGACGTCGCCGACGCACACGTTGTCGGCGACCGCGATGCTGACTCCGGCGAAACCGACCAGCGACGACACGCCGGCGAGCACGAGCACCAGCCGCCGCCGGTTGCGGTATGTGACGGCCCGACTGACATGGCGGTCGCTGCGCATCCACTCGCGCAGTCGGCCCCTGCGGATCGGCATCTCGACCCAGCGGTAGCTGGCCTCGGTGACCGGCACGGCGATGACCATCGCGACCACGAACTGCAGCCAACTGAGGTCGACGCCCGCCGAGCCACGGATGATCTGGAAGATCGGCCAGTGGAACAGATACAGGCCGTAGCTGCGCGTCCCGACCCAGTTGAACAGCGGGTTGCCGAGGATGCGGCCCATGAACGCACCACGGTGCACCACTGCAGCGATCACCGCGAGCGTGGCGAGGCCGGTGATGAAGAAGCCGCCACGGAACAACCACGGGTCGAACCGCTGCCCGAGCGACACGCCGGACTCGGCCAGCGAGAGCCGGGTCACCTGGAGCACCAGCACGGCCAGGCCGGCGAGGGCCACGAGGTCGAGGAGATGGCCCTTGCGGCGCATCGGGCCGCGCATCAACGCGATCGGGCGGAACAGCATCGCGAACGCTGCACCGAGCAGCAGCCCGCTGGCCCGGCTGAAGGTGCCGAGGTAGAGCGTCTCGTTGACGCTGATGCAGCGGCCGAGCACCCGTAGATAGCCATGTGGCGTTCCTGTGCCGCACTCGACGGGGATGTCGCCACCCACGAACAGAAGACCGGTCGCGACCGCGATGCACACGCTCGTGCCGATCAGCCACATCGCCACCTTCGGCAGGTGATCACGACCGCGACGCAGGATGAGCACCATCACGAGCGGCCACAGAAGGTAGAACTGCTCCTCGACCGCGAGCGACCACAGGTGGCGAAGTGGCGCGAACGCCTCGGTCGCGGTGTAGCCCTGGCCGACGGCGATCTGGTACCAGTTGCTGCCGTAGAGCAGACCGGCCACCACGTCACCCCGCGTGCGACCCTGCGGTCGGGTGTTGAACAGGGCCATGTACAGCACGAGCGCCGTCAGCACCACGAACAGCGCCGGCAGCAGTCGCCGGGCGCGCCGCTTCCAGAACTGGCCGAGTGCGACCCGACCGTCGCGCTCGTGCTCGCCGATGAGCAGCAGTGTGATCAGGTAGCCGCTGATGACGAAGAACACCTCGACGCCGAGGAACCCGCCGCTCAGCCAATGATGGTTGGCGTGGTACACCATGACTGCGACCACGGCGAGGGCACGCATGCCGTCCAGCCCGCGCAGGTAGGGGAGCTGGCTGATCTGCAGGCGCGGTCGTTCGGGTGGTGGCCAGGACGACATCAACTCCAGTATCGCCGACCACACCCCGCGCGGACCGTGCACCCGCTGTACGCACCCGCGATGCCGCCCTACCGTCCGCCCGAACGCACTCGACCCGGGTCGCCCGGCGATCGACGACACGGCCTTGTTGCCGATGACGCCGGACAGCGGTTGATCGGGGCGCTCACTGGGTACGGGTACCGCGGAGGTTAGATGATGAGCGACGAGATGACGAGTGCTGAGCGACGTGTGCGGACCGGCCAAACGTTCCGGGTGATCCTGTGGCTGGTGGTGTTGGCCGCGGTGGTGGTCTTCGCGTTCGTCAACACCGACAGGGTCAACGTCGATTGGGTGGTGAAGGACGCGAGCGCGCCGCTGTGGGCCGTGATCGGCGTCAGTGTGGTCGCCGGCGCGGTGATCGGCTTCGTGTCGCGGCCGTCACGCCGCTGATCGCAGTGGCAGACTTCGCGCATGGCAGCGAGCGCGAAGGCACACGACGGTGAACCACGTGCCGGTGTGCAGAGCGTCGAACGCGCACTCGGTGTTCTCGCGCTGTACCGCAACGGGCCCGCGGAGCTGGGTATCAGCGAGATCGCTCGCCAGACCGGACTCAACCTCAGCACCGCGCACCGCATCGTGAAGGCACTCTGCAACGAACACTTCATGGAGCAGGATCCGGACAGCGAGCGCTACCGCCTCGGTGCCGCCCTGCTCGCGCTCGGACAGCGTGCCCTCGACCACTCCGGCTTCGCGTCGGCGCTTCCACGGTTGGCGCAGCTGGCCGAGCAGACCGGTGAGTCGGCCACGCTCGGCATCCGCCGCGGCAACGAGGTGATCGTCGTGCTCACGGCGGCATCGCAACAACGCTTGCGATTCGACCACGCCGCAGGCGCGGGCATCGGCCTGCACGCATCGGCGATGGGCAAGGCCCTGCTCGCGTTCGGTGGACTGTCCGCAACCGCTGCGGTGGCCGAACTTCCAGCGTTGGAGCGATACACCGCGTCGACCCTCACGTCGCGCCCCGCGCTGGCCGCCGACCTAGAGGGGGCAGTCGCTGCCGGCTACGCGATCAATCGCGAGGAGCGTTACGACGGCGTGTGCGGTGTGGCCGCGCCCGTGCTCCGCCACGGTGGCCGGGCCGTTGCTGCAGTGGGCCTGCAGGGTCCATCGGCACGACTCGAATCCCGCGGCTTTGCCGCGCTCGGCTGCGACGTGCGCGCGACAGCGGACGACATCGCTCGGCTGATCTAATTCGCAGGTTCGTACGTCAGCCGAGGCGGCGCAGCGGGAGGTTGGCCACGTCGCGGTGCTGCAGGCGCACGACCGCGTCCGTGAGGTAGCAGCCGTCGGGGCCAACGATCACGGGATCCAGTTCGATCTCGTCGATCTCGGTGTTCTCGAACATCAACTGCCCGACACGCACGATCACGTCGACGATCTCGTCCGATCCGAGTTCGGCGGCGCGCAACGCTCCGCCGATCGGTGACGAATCCACCAATGCCTGCGCTGCGACGCGCGACAGGGGCGCAAGCCTGCTCGGACCGCTGCCGGCGAACTCGGTCTGCAGGCTGCCCAGACCGACCGTGACGACCGGACCGAGCATCGCGTCGGTGGTGCAGTGAATGCGCGCGTCCACGCCCGGAGCGACCATGCGCTGCACGACGAGCGAGTCGGCCAGCGGGCCGATCGACGCGCGGATGACGGCGAGTGCCTCAGCGACTGCGTGCTCGTCGGACAGGTCGAGCGCGATGCCCGCTCGCGCCGATCGGCCGACGGGCCGTGTGGTCGCCTTGACCACGACCGGATAGCCGAGACGCGTCGCGGCATCGACCACCGCGTGGTCGCTGGCGTCGACGAGGTGCTCGCCGCCTGGCACGCGCAAGCCATATGCAGCGACGAGATCGGCGGTCGCAGCGAAGCTGAGTTGCTCGTCTCCGTCGTCGATCGCCGCAGCGAGTGTGAGGTGCGCCGTCACGCGATCGGCCGAGTCGATGCGTTCGACCGGGGAGTTGGCCTCGGTCGCCAGCCAGCGGCTGTACGCGTACATCCGGCCGAGCACCGCCGCGGCAGGCTCCGGGAACGCGAAGGCCGGTATGGTCGACCCAGCTCGCAGCGGGCCATCCCCTCGACCGAGCATGATCGCGACGACCGGCTTGCTGCTCCCGGCGGCGGCTGTGTCGATCTCGGAAAGCGGTGCGGGTGCGGTGACGAGCGGCGGGGCGTGGATCACCATCACCGCATCGACGTCATCGTCGGTCAGCGCGCCGGTGATGGCGGTCGCGAAGTCGTCGCCGGTGGAGCGCCAATCGAGCGAGATGCTCGGTTCGACAGGCTGTAGCCCGGCGGCCGCGAGCGCGGCGTTGGCGAGCACACCGGGACTTCGCGCATTGGTCAGCACGGCGACGCGGTTGCCGCCTGGGATCGGCTGAGTGTTCATCACCCGCACCGCATCCAGCATCGCCCGCACCGTCGGCACCTCGATCAGACCTGCCTGCTGGTAGAGCGCGTCGGCGGCCGCGCCGATGGCTGCGGTGCCCGTGCGGACCGCAACGATCGGCTTCTTGCGGCCGACGCGTCGGGCGATGCGGGCGAACTTGCGCGGATTGCCGAACGACTCGGTGTACATCGCGATGACCCGCGTGCTCTCGTCGTCCTCCCAGAACTGGAGCAGGTCGTTGCCGGACACGTCGCACTTGTCGCCGAGCGACACGAACCAGGAGATGCCGAGCGACAGCTGCAGCGCGAGTTGTAGCAGCGACGACCCGAGCGTGCCCGATTGCATCGAGATCGCGACGCCGCCGAACGGAAGCGTCACCGGCACGAGCGCCGCCTGGACCCCGCCGGCGCGGCGCGGCGATGCGACGCCCATGCTGGCCGGACCGATCAGGCGCAGTCCGCTACGGCGAGCGTGGCTGACGAGCGCGGTGATGTCGAGGTCGGCCCCGTCTGTCGCGGTCACGACCACAGCGCCACGGACGCGCTTGGCGATGCAGTCGTCGATGGCAGCAGGCAGCGACGCGACTGGCACAGCGAGCACGGCGAGCGTGACGTCGTCGACGATGTCGGTGAGTGTGCGGTAGGCCGGCGTGCCGCCGACGTCGTCGTGGTTCGGGTTGACGGCGAACACGGGCCCGTCGAACCCCCTCGACACGTTGCGCCACAGCTCGTCACCGATCGTGCCCGGCGTGTCCGAGGCTCCCACCACCGCGACGCTCTTGGGCAGCAACAGGCGGGCGATGGCGCGGCTGTCGGCGCGGTGCTCGCGCAACTCGACCGAGTCGACGAACTGCTCGGTGTCGATCAGTGGGAACTCGACCTCGGTCAGGCCGCTGTCGAAGTGACGCTCGATCGGCCAGCCGGCACGGCTGAACACGCGAAGCATGGCGCGATTGTCGGACAGCGTCTCGGCCGTGAACCGCTCGATTCCATTCGAGCGGGCGATGGCGGCGAGATGCTCGAGCAGGAGCGTCGCGATGCCGCGACCCTGTTGGTCCTCGTCGACCATGAAGGCGACCTCGGCGTCGTTGCGGTCCTTCCATCGCTCGTAGCTGGCCCAGGCGATGAACTCGCCGCGGTGCTCCATGACGAGCGCGACGCGGTCGTGGAAGTCGATGTTCGTGAAGTGGTCGAGTTCCTTCGGCGTGAGCGTCGGCTTTGGCGAGAAGAACCTGCGATACAGGTTCTCTCGGGGTTGACGTTCGTGGAACGCGAGCAGCAACGGCGCGTCCGCTGATGTCATCGGCCGGATGAACGCGGCATCGCCGTCGGAGAGCACGATGCCGGTCGACCACTGGTCCCTCCCGTCGTCCATCCGCTCAGCATGGCAGAAGCACGGCCCGCAGTTCGCCCGACGCCGGTAGCGTGCGGCGCATGCTCGACGTGGTGGTCGTAGGTGCCGGCCCGAACGGGCTGACCGCCGCCGCTCGGCTGGCCCGGGCCGGATTGAGCGTTGCCGTGTTCGAGGCCGCGGCAACCGTCGGGGGAGGAGCGCGTACGAAGCCGCTCGCCAACGGCGCGGTGTACGACGTGTGCTCCGCGGTGCACCCGCTGGGGGCGACGTCACCTGCGTTCGAGGGCCTGGATCTCGGCGCGCACGGGTTGCGCTGGGTGCACCCGCCGCTGGCTGTGGCGCATCCGTTCGACGACGGCGAGGCAGCGGTGCTGCACCGTGATCTGGACGCGACGTGTGCCGGGCTCGGTTCCGACGGAGACCGTTGGCGGCGCGCCGTCGGCGGCATCGTGGCCGACTGGCCCGAGTTGCGTGACGTCGTGTTCGGCCCGATCCCGCAGTCGCTGGCCCGCCACCCGCTCGTCATGGCCCGCTTCGGCGTCCGTGCCGGGCTTCCCGCGTCGCTCGCCTCGCGATGGTTCCGTGGACGCGATGCCCGTGGCTTGTTCGGCGGACTCGCTGCGCACTCGACGTCGTCGCTCGGGGTGCCGATGACCACAGCAATCGCACTCGTGCTCGTTGCATCGGCGCACAGCGCCGGCATGCCGTTCGCGGCCGGCGGTAGCCAATCGATCGTCGATGCCCTCGCCGCCGCGGCAACAGCTCACGGTGCAACCATCGAGTGCGATCGCCGGATCACGTCGATCGAGCAACTGCCCCAGGCACGCGCCGTCGTGATGGACCTCACCCCGGGACAGGTGGCGTCGTTGACCGGTCGTGTCCCGCCTCGATGGCGGCACGGCGAGGGCGCATGGAAGCTCGACCTGCTGCTGTCCGCACGGCTGCCGTGGACTGCGGCGGCGTGCTGCGCTGCGGGCACGGTGCACCTGGGTGGCGACTTCGCCAAGGTCGCCGCAGCCGAGCGCACGACTGCCCGGGGCGGATTGCCGGATCGGCCCTACGTGCTGGTCGCGCAACCGTCCGTCGCCGACCCATCGCGGTCACCCGAGGGCCAACACGTCGTCTGGGCCTACCGCCACGTGCCGAACGGCTGCACCGACCAACGTGCCACCGACGGCATCCACAACCAACTCGATCGGTTCGCGCCGGGCTGGCGTGACCTCCTCATCCACGCCCAGGTCACGACCCCCGCGATGTTCCAGGCGTACAACGAGTGCTACATCGGTGGCGACATCGCCGGTGGCGCGATCACCCCGTGGCAGCTCCTCGCCCGCCCCCGCCTGACCCGCGACCCGTACCGCACGCAGACGGACGGAGTCTGGATCTGCTCGCAGTCCACCCCGCCCGGCCCCGGGGTGCATGGCATGTGTGGCTGGCAAGCCGCCGCGTCGGTCCTCACTGCCCTCGCCCGCTGACCCGGGACAGGCCCGACGCGGCCCGGAGCCCGGGTTTCATTGGCGCCCCAATGGGGTACTTCCGCGAACATGTCGTCAACCCTCGGCCTCCGCCACAAATCCGGCCACCGTCCGTCCAACCCAACAGGTCGCCTGGCCGCCGAGCACCCCGGCTTGGTCAAGTTCGGCCGGCTCGGATGGTTCGCCAAGGGGATCGTCTACGTCATCGCCGGCGTGCTCGCCCTGACGATCGCGCTCGCCGCGTCGGGTTGGTCCGACACGGCGACCGGCACTGAGGGTGAGGCCAGCCCGACCGGCGCCTTGCGCAAGGTGGCCGAGATGAGTGCTGGCCCGCTCATGCTGTGGCTCCTGGCGTTCGGGTTGTTTCTCTACGCCATCTGGCGACTCGTGTCGGCTGCGCTTCCCGGCGGCAGTGACACCAAGGCGATCGTGCACCGCATCGGGTTCGTCGTCAGCGCTGTCATCTACGGCTCCCTCGGTGTGACGGCGATCTCGCTCGCGCAGAGCAAGCCGACCGACGACGGCAACGCGCAGGCAACCGGGCTCACGAACGATCTGATGGACAGTGGATTCGGGCGCGCCCTTGTCGCAATCGCCGGCCTCGCCGCGATCGGTGCCGGCATCTATCGAATGGTGAAGGGCGTCAAGGTCGACGTCGACGACGAGCTGGACATGTCCGGCATGAGCCCAGAGCGTGCTCTCTGGACGCGGCGTCTCGGGGCGGTCGGCGAGTTCGGTCGCGGCATCGGCATCGCGCTCGTCGGCTTCTTCCTGCTCCGTGCAGCCATCGACTACAACGCGAACGAGGCAACCGGGCTCGACGGCGCGCTGCGGCGCCTGGCCGACTCGACGTGGGGTTTGGTCGTGATCGCAATCATCGGCATCGGATTCGTGGCCTACGGCCTGTTCTGCCTCGTCACTTTCAACCGCCGGCGGTTGCAGGCTCCCTGACCCGTGCCCAGCGGGATCTGCGGGCGGCTCCGGACTACCTGGGCGGCCCGTGCTCGGCATACGAGGCGAGCGACGCCATCAGGCTGGCTGGCACTTCGACACCGTCGCGGGCGGCCACGACGCGATGGTCGATGCGGCGCTGACCAGGCAGACGTGCGCCCGGCTCGGCGTCGAGTGCGACGAGGTCGGTCTCGATCCTGTCGGCGAATCCCGAGCCCATGGTGGCCGTCGAATCGATCGCGATCACGACCTGGCCAACATCGGGCGGCCCGCCATCGTTGCCCCCGAAGCCGGAGGCCTCGAACGAGAAGTTCGAGCCGGCGACACCTCCTGACATGATGTCGACGAGCAGTGCGAGTGCCGACCCCTTGTGCGCTCCTGCCGGTGCCATCGCGCCGGCCAGCGCGGCCTGTGCGTTGGTGGTCGGGTTGCCGTCGGCATCGATCGCCCAGCCGAGAGGGATCGACTCGCCGGCGTCGGCGGCAGCCTTCACGTTCACCCATGCGACAGCGGACGACGACAGGTCGGCCACGATCGGATCGCCGGACGAGCGTGGTGCGGCCCAGGCGATCGGGTTCGTTCCGAAGAACGGCCGGATGCCACCGGCGGGCGCCATCAGCGACGGCGAGTTCGCGAACATCAGCGCGACGAGACCGTCGCGGGCGAGCCGCTCCACGAACCAGCCGAGCACGCCCGCCGAGTACGAGTGCGTGATCGCGAGCACCCCGATGCCGCACGCGCGTGTTGCGCCGACGAACGGCTGGTAGCCGGCCTCGAAGGCCGGATGGCAGAAGCCGTGGCGAGCATCGACGACCACGGTCGCCGCTCGCGGTTGCGACACGACGGGCACCGCGTGGCCGTCGACCTTGCCGCAGGCAACATGGTTGCAGTAGGTCGGTAGGTAGGCGAGGCCCACGTTGCGGATGCCATCGGCCTCGGCGTCACGGATGCTGCGCGCCGTCGCACCGGCCTGCGATGCGGACGCGCCCGACGCCACCAGCATGCGCCGGCTCAGCGCCTCCACGTCGTCGAGGGTGAGGATGGTGCTCGGATCGGCCATTCGTCGACAGTATCGCCACGGCGAAATCACGCCATCGCGGTCAGCGCCCTGATCTCGTCGGCGAGGTTGCGTCGGGCCTGCGCCTCGCGCGCCTCGAACATCGTCGCGGTCGCATAGATGCGTGGCCGATCGAAGAAGGCGCGGAGCATGGCGGCTCGACCCACACGCCACTGCTCGTCGGGCACGTGCCCGTATTCGTAGCGGACACCGGCCACGTACGCGGCGTAGTCGTCGGGCCGGCCGCCGAGGATGGCGAGGTCTGCATCGAGCAACACTGCGGTCGCGGCGTCCGTTGCTACGTGCCCTGCCGTTGCCTCGATCAACGCGACGACCGAGTCCAATCGCGCCTCGCTCCAGCCGAGCGGGCGCAGCCGGTCGACGGCGAGGACGGCGCTGTCGGCCTCGTTCGTGGCCGAGCGCGGGTCGTACACGACATCGTGGAACAGCGCCGCGGCGATCACGACCGGGTCGGGATCGGTGGTCAGCTCACGGATGTGGCGCAGCACCCACATCACATGCTCGGCGGTGTGGTAGCGGCGGTGCGGCTCGGCGTGTCGCTGCAGCAGCTCCCGAGCGACGTGGTCGTGACTATCGCCGGCGATGGAACGCCACGCAGCCCGGATCTCTTCGTCGGCGCGACTCACGCCGCCGATGCTAGAAGCCTCAGCCGGCGAGGCAGACCGTGTTCTTGCCCGAGTTCTTGGCCAGGTAGAGCGCCTCGTCGGCGCGCTGGACCAGCACCGCCGGGATCAGCGGGTGTGCACCGACGGCAACCCCCACCGAGGCACCGACCCGCAAGCCGACGCCGTTGGCGAAGATCGGCTTGCGGATCGCGGCCACGATCTGATCCGCCACATCTCGTCCATGCAGCGGATCGTTCGTACCGGCACACACGACGGCGAACTCGTCGCCGCCGAGCCTGCCGACGAAGTCGTTCGTCCCGATGACACCGGCGATGCGCCGGCCGACCTCGATCAGCACGATGTCGCCCGTCGGGTGGCCGTACAGGTCGTTGATCGGCTTGAAGTCGTCGAGATCGATGTAGAGCAGCACGATGTCGTTGCCGGACATCGTGTCCAAGCGGCGGGCGAACTCTGCGCGGTTCACCAGCCCGGTCAGCGGGTCGTGGTCAGCGGCCCAGCGCAGCGTGCGCTTGGTGCGGCTGTCGGCAATGGCGAGTGCAGCCAGGCGCAGTGCGACGTGGATCGGCGACTGCGAGTACACCTGCAGGTCGACGGTGGTGACTCCCCAGGCGACCATCGCGCCGATGATGTCCGGTCCGGACGGGGCCTCGATCGGCACCAGGAACGCAGCGACGAACCCGTGCTCGCGAGCCACCCTGCCGACGTCATCGAGGCGCGGATCGTCGAGATCGGTGATGACGGTCGGCCCGGTGAGGCCGAGTGACCAGACCAACTTGGCCGCGTCGGCGAGACGGGAGTCGATGGCGGGCTCGTCGATCGCGGTGACGATGCGCTGGTTCTCACCATGGCGCCAGGCGATCGCGGTGCGGGTACCGCTGCCGAGCGAGCGCTCGGCGAGGCGACTGACGACCGGCAGCACGGTGTCCACATCGGCGCCGGTGCCGAGCAGGTGGATCGAGCGGGCGACGTCGGAGCGGTCGCGAACGAGCTTGCAGATGCACAGCACGCCGCCGACCTCGGGATCCTCGAGGTGGTTGTACGTCGTCGCCTCGAACGTGTGCCACACGCCGTCGGTGTCGATCACCCGGATGTCGGCCGACTCCGGCACATAGGTCGCACTGATCCGATTGTGGTCGAGTTGGTCCTCGTTGACCTGCAGCATCGTCTGCAGGGCGATCTCCAGGTCGTCGGGATGCACGAACTCGGTCGCGTTGCGCCCCACCGTGGTCTCCCAACCAAGGAGGGTTGTCATCGAGTCACTGTGCCAGACGATGTCGAAGTTCTCGTCGAGGAGCAGCGAGCATTGGCCTTCTTGCCGGTTGAAGCTGTTGAAGGCTCGGAGTGCCGCGCTGTTCATCGATGTGGTTTTCGGAGCAATGGCGGTTCTGCTTGAGCAATTGTTCTCGCAGGTCACAGCTCGATCGTGGCGATCTGATCGAGGCCGGTGACACGCAGCATGAACTGCAGGCGCGCAGAGACATGGCGGATGCGCACCTGCCGGCCGGCGATACGGGCGTCGAGCGCAGCAATGTGCACGAAACGCAGGCCTCCGGCATCGACGAAGTCGAGACGTGACATGTCGAAGATGACCTCTGTCGGAGCCAGCGCGGTCAGGGCATCGATCATTGCGCCGACCAACGGCCCGGTCGCGATGTCAAGTTCGCCGGCGACGGTGATGACCGTCGAGCTGGCCACGGGCGCCACCGTGACGGCGAAGGGAGAAGGTTCGGACAACACGACAGCGACTGGCTCCCTGCTGGATCGAGATGCATCTGGAAGCCCTCGCTGTAGAAGGCATTTCAAATCTAGCCGGATGACGGCCGGGACAGGCGCGCAAACGTCGGCGTCATTCGCCGACGGACGAGGTGGCTGGCAATGGTGCCGAACCGGTCTCGACGAGTTGGAGGGCGACGTCGCGCAACTTGACGTTGAGGTTCTGCGATGCGCGCCGCAACACGTCGAACGCCTGCTCGGCTGTGATCCGCTCGCGCTCCATCAAGATGCCCTGGGCCTGGCCGATGATGCTGCGCATCTCCAGCCCGGCACGAAGGTTCTCGCTCGTTCGGGCCTGCGCCATTTGCGAGGTAACCGCGTGCAGCGCCGTGCCGGCGTGACTGGCCAGGATCAACGCCTTGGTGCGGTCCACTGCGCCGAACGCGCCGGGCAGCCGGCTGTACATGTTGAGCGAGACCGGCCGGTCGGCGAACAGGCGCGTGCTCAGCACGCTGCGCAGACCATGCTGCACGGCGGCCGGCCCGAACTTCGGCCATTCGACGGCGATCATCAGATCCGACGCGCTGACGTAGGTGACCGCCGGGTCGAACATCGCATCCAGGCAGGGGCCGTCACCAGCCTGCAACTGCAGCGCGTCGATCTCGGTGACGAATTCGTCGGACACGGCCCGTCCGCGGATGCAGCCGTCCTCGAGTACGAACACGCCAGCGTGCTCGACGCCGTCGACGACCTCCAGCGCGAGCGACACGACGCTGCCATAGAGGCTGTCCTCGTCACTGTGCGTGGCCAGCCGGCGGGCGATCTGGGCGAATGCCAGGGCCAGTTCGGTCTCCCCGTTGGCGGACATAATGCAAAGCATACGGCACCTCACGTCCGCTCCCAGGTGCTGAACGTGGTGGTCGACTTCGGCTCGTGACGGACCTACGATCACAAACGTGAGCGAACTGCAGCGGATCATCGGGGTCTACAACTCTGACGGCAGCGTGTTCGGCGAGCTGAGCTACGCGGCGCTGCGGGCGATGGGCAAGGCACACTGCGCGTTGTGCGACGTCACGCACGGAACGTTCCGATCGCGGCCGGAGTGGGCCGCTGCGCGCGCATCGCTCGGCGTCCCATTCGACACGTACCACCGCAACGATCAACCGTCGAGCGTCATCGCCGCGACTGGCGGGGAGACGCCGATCGTCGCCGCCGAGTTCGCCGACGGCACGATCTCGGTGCTGCTGCGCTGCAACGATCTCGACGCGTGCGCGAAGTCGCCGGAGCGAATGATGACCGCGATCAGCGGAGCGCTCGCCACGATCGCGCCGCGTTCAGCGCGCTAGCCGTGCGAGCCGTGGGCGGTGTCGCACAGGCGCTCTTCGCCGTCGGGGATGCGGCCGCCGCCGATGCCTTCCAGCGCGGCGAACGGGCCGCACGGGTTTGGCTCGATCCAGACGTGGATCATCGGCGTCTCGACCGGCTTGATCAATCCCGCTGGGCAGTTGCCCTCGGCGTCGGTGATGCCGGCGACGTGGCCCTGCGCGTTGTAACAGAGGTTGTCGTGGGTGTGCCACTGCATCAGCGCACCGCCGACGTTGGGCACGTCCGCAAGTGGCGTGCCGCGCTTGACCATGTACATCGCAGCCACCAGGCGGCGACCGCCGGCAGTGGTGTCGTAGACGAGTGATTCGGGATGATCCGGGTCGAACGTCGCCTCGTCGCTCATGTTGACCTCGTTGACGAAGTGCTCGACTCCGGTGCCACCATCGCCGATCGACCGGAAGCCGGCAGCCTCGGCGACGGCCGGATCGGCCCACTGTGGCAACCGCAGCAGCGTCACGGAGATGATGTTCTCCGCTGCGGCCTGCTGCTCGGGTGTCACGCCCGGGACCCCACCCAAGTCGATCGGCAAGTTGGGGTCGTAGGGGACGGGTGCGACCGTGGCCGGTTCGTGGGAATGAGCCGTGGTTTCGGTGACGGTGGTGCTCGTCGTCGTCGACGCGACGACCGATGTGTCGACGGTGTCCTGCACGGTGGTGGCCGGTGCGACAGCGCCGGCCAGATCGGCATTCGGAGCGGAGGGTGAGTCCGCCGCAACGGTGCTGGATTCTTCGTGAACGTGCGTGCCCGCCGCAGTCATGCCGTACACGGTGAGGCTCAAGACGCCGATGGCGACCGTGCTCATCGGCACGCGCAGCGACCAGCGTGGCGACGTGGTTTCGGACACCATCGACGCGATCAGCATCAGCAGGAGGCTGGCGATGGCCAGCGCCGCGGCCAGGCCGTCGGCGAGCTGCACCGGCTCGACCGTTTCGAGGCCGTCGATGAACGCGATGCCCGACGACTTGGCGAGTACCCAACCACCGATCGAGACCGTACTGACAGCGGTGCCGAGCAGGATGACGAGCTTGCCCGTGCGCGTCAATGCGACGGCCCCGGCGATGAGCTGGATCGCCGCGACCACGATGAACGCGATTGCGGCCTGGCGATGTTCGGCGTGCACGCC
>JANNZY010000043.1:0-40519 GCA_031410915.1 Actinomycetes bacterium | reverse complement strand
CTGTCGGAAATTGCGACCGACAGCGTGTGGTCGGCGACGAATGCCTCGACGCCGATGGTCCGGTCGCCGTCGATCTTGTTGCCGTGCTCCAGCGCGTTCGCGGTCGCCTCACCGAACGCGAGCAGGATGTCGTCGACGGCGCCTGGGCTGACGTTCTGCCCGGCAAGCCAGTCCACGAATCGGCGCCGCGAGGTGCGCACGCTCGACGCCGTGGACGGATACGCGTCGACCAATCGATCACCGCCGCCCGATACCGTGCGGATCGCGACCAGAGCAACGTCGTCACCGAAGCCACCCGGCGGTTCCATCGCCGCGAGCACGGTGTCGCACAGCCGGCTCACGTCCAGCCCGTCGTGGCGCTCGACGACATCACGCAACCGGGCCAGACCGACGTCGAGGTCCTCGCGGCGGCGCTCGACGAGGCCGTCGGTGTAGAGCAGAACGAGCGATCCCGGAGCGAGGTCGAGCGTTGCATCGTCAGCGCGGGCCCGGCGCGAAAAGCCCAACACGCCGCGGCGTCCGCCGGTCAGGAACCGCACGCCGTCTCGGTCGCGCACCAGCGGCGGCGGATGGCCGGCGCAGCTCCAGGCCATCGCACCACTGCGCTCGATGCGCACGTACACGGCGGTCGCGCACAAGGCACCGGCGACGTGGCGGGTGTAGTCGTCGACGGTGGTCAAGACGTCGCTCGGGTCGCTCGAACTGGTGGCCGCGAGACGCACGGCGGTGCGCAACTGGCTCATCACCGTCGCTGCGACCAGGCCCTTGCCGACGACGTCGCCGACGCTGGCCCCGAGACTGCCATCGTCGAGAGCGAGCACGTCGTACCAGTCGCCGCCGACCACGAGGTCGCTGTCGGCCGGCCGGTATCGAGCCGCCACCACGCCGACGAGCGAACGGTGATCGATCTCCAGCAAACGACCCTGGAACTCCTCGACGAGCTGCTGCTCGAGCTCGGTGTCGCGGATCCGCGCCAGCGCGTCGCCCACCACGGCCGCCACCGCCTGGTGCAGCGCGATGTCGCCGGCGGTGAACCGGCGTGTCCGCTCCCAACCCGAGCTGATCGTGCCGCGTGTCTCGCCACTGCCGCGTTTGATCGGCGACACGATCGTGGCAACCACGCCGGACTCGCGGATGTCGGCGAAGGTCAGCGGATACCGAGCCTGGGCGTCCTCGAGCGACTCGATCGTGACGACGGTGCCGGTACGCATCGGCTCGACGATCGGTGCCGGCGAGTCCAGCATTGCCGTTCGATAGCGCTCGTTGATGCCTCCCCGGTAAGCCGGTTCGTGCCACATCCGAACGCGACCGCCTCTGGGGTCCAACACGGTGAGCGAACACGCTGCAGCACCCATCCACTCACGCAGGAATGGCTGCACGGCTCGGAGCGTGTCGGCGGCCGTGCGGCACGTGGTGAGGGTGACCGAGAGCAGTCCGAGCGCGTGGCGCTGCCGGCGCTCGGCACCGGCCGCGAGCCGGGCTGCGACGCGCCCGATGAGGTGCTCGGACGAGAACGGCTTGACGAGGTAGTCGTCGGCGCCGATGTCGATGCCGGCAGCCGACTCGTCGCTGCCCGACGCCGCGGTCAGCAGTACGAACGGCAGATCGGCAAGACCTGGCTCGGCGCGGATGCGGCGGACGAGTTCGAGGCCATCGATCCCGGGCATCATCACGTCGGACAGGACGAGGTCGGGAGGTTGGCGGCGGATCTCGTCGAGTGCTTGCGCGCCGTTCGTCGCGGTGCGGACCGAGAACCGGCGACGCAGGACCCGACTCAGGTAGGCGCGCATGTCGGCGTTGTCGTCGACGACAAGGATCTCGCCCTCGCCCTCGGGCGCATCGGCCTCGCGATCGGACGCATCGGCCGCGTCGTCGGGCGTCCAGCGCAGTGCCTCCGCAACGTAGGGGTCCGTTGTGCCCGCAGGACGTTCGTTCGTCGCGCCGACAGCGATCTGGTCCGAGGCGAGGTGGGCAGTTCCGAGTGGGATGATCACGGAGAACTCACTGCCGATGTCCTGGGTGCTGCTGGCCGCGACCTCGCCACCGTGCAAGGCGACGAGTTCGGCCACCAGTGCGAGACCGATGCCGCTGCCCTCGCTGGACCGCGCTCGTGTCCGCTCGACGCGGTGAAAGCGCTCGAACAAGCGCGGCACCTCGGCGTCGGGTATGCCGACGCCCGTGTCGCGCACACGGAGCACCGCGGTGTCGCCGTCTCGGTCGAGGGTGAGCGTGATGCGTCCGTCGAACGTGAACTTGAGCGCGTTGGACAGCAGGTTCAACACGACTTTGTCCCACATCGAGACGTCGACGTAAGCCGGCTCTCCGAGGTCGGAGCACTGGACCACCATCTCCAGTCCGGCCTTCTCGACGGCGGAACGGAACATGCTCGCCAGCTCGATGGTCACGGCCGCGAGATCGGTCGGTTCGAAATGCGCGTTCATGCGTCCGGCCTGGAGGCGGGAGAAGTCGAGCACGCTGTTGACGAGCCTGCTGAGACGCAGCGCATTGCGGTGCATGATGTCGATCTCAGGTGCCAGGTCGGTCAGCCCATCCGCCACGATGCGCTCGCGCAACTGCGCGATGGGGTCCAGGATCAGCGTGAGCGGCGTGCGGAACTCGTGACTGATGTTGGCGAAGAACCGGCTCTTGACGCGGTCCAGCTCGGCCAGGGCCTCGGCGCGACGCCGTTCGCCCTCGAGCGACCGCGTGCTGCTGATCGACGCGGCGAGCTGGTTCGAGACGAGTCGGACGAAGCCGAGCATCGCGTCGTCGGCCGGGCGATGCGGGTTGAGGCCGGCGACGAAGAATCCGAACGGCTCGGCCCCGGGAAGCAATGCAAGCGGCAGCACGACGGCCCGGTCCGCGGATTCGCCGTCGGCGCTTGCGCCGAGACCGGGGAACCGGGTCTGGATCGTGTCGACCTCGACGACCGGCTCGCCAGCGTGCACACGCCAGCCGGGCCACGCCGGTGTGACGTCGTCGATCGTGATCACATCCGGCGCGGCCGGACCGCCTCGGATCGCGCCAGTGCTGGCGGCGAGGCGCGCCGTGCCGGCACCGTCGAACAGGTAGGTCAGCGAGAACGGCATGTCGCGCGCGTTCGACGCAAGTGTGGCGGTCAACCGCTCGAACACGTCGGCCTCGGTCGCCGCTGCTGCCAAGTCGGCGGCGACATCGCGCAACGTGGTCATGCGGCGCTCGGCGATGACGCGTTCGGTGACCTCGGCCACGACGCACAGCATCCCGACGTTGGTGCCGTCGTCGCCGGCCAGCGGGCTGTAGGAGAACGTGTGGTACGTCTCCTCGCGGTAGCCGTTGCGTTCGAGCATCAGCCGCAGCGACTCGTCCCACGTCGCGGTGCCCTCATCGAGCACGGAGTCGATTCGCGGACCGATGTCGGTCCAGATCTCGCCCCACACCTCCCATGCGGCGCGGCCGAGCGCCCACGGGTACTTTGCGCCGAGCGTGTCGCGGCGGTAGGCGTCGTTGCAGAAGAACGTCAGATCGTCGCCCCAGGCCATCCACATCGAGAAGCGAGACGTCAACAGGACTCGTAGGACCGTTGTCAGGCTGTCGGGCCACTGTCCAGGGTCGCCCAGCGGCGTGGCGGCCCAATCGACGCGCCCGAGGTCGCACCCGACCTCGCCGCCGAGGGCGAAGACATCTACGGCGTCCAATCGCCCGCCCGGCCGCCGTCCTCGAGCATCCAGGCCAGGTCGGCCACGTCGAGCAGGCGACGCACGATCGACGAGGTCGCTCCGATCGACACGGTGACTCCGGCGGACTCGGCCAGCTGTTGCACGGTGACGAGGACGTGCAAACCCTGCGATCCGAAGAAGGTCACCCCCGACAGGTCGAGCCGCAACGGCCGCCCCGCGGATGCCGAGACAGCAGTTCGCAGGGCCTCCTCCAGGGCCGGCGCGGTCAGGATGTCGACCTCTCCGGCCACGGCGACGGCGACCGAATCCAGACTCTCCGTCACCGTGATCTGCATGTCGTTGTTCTGCACCGAGCCCCCACGCTGTCCGATCACTGGCCGACGAAAACGGGCACAAAGTACCACGCAGCAACCGAGATCAAACCTGGTCATCTGCACCGGGGCAGGTCGACCGGGGTTGGTTCATCGAACGAGCGGGGCGACACTGGCCACCGCGATGAGTGGCGGCCGGCCGCGACGTCTGAACTCCCGGAGGAACCACACATGTCCGCGATCATCGAAGCAGAGAACCTCACCAAGACATTCGGCGACGTCCGAGCACTCGACGGCTTGAGCCTCGTAGCCGAATCCGGGCGCGTCACCGCGTTGCTCGGGCCGAACGGCGCCGGCAAGACGACGTTCGTGAGCGCCGTCGCGACGTTGCTGGCGCCCTCCTCAGGCGAGCTGCGTGTCGCCGGCATCGACGCCCGCCGCGACCCCAAGCGCGTGCGCCAAGTCATCGGCCTGGCCGGCCAGTACGCGTCCGTCGAGCCGGCGATGACCGGGCGGGAGAACCTCGAACTGGTCGCCCGGCTGTTCGGCCTGGATCGCCGCAGCGCGAAGCAGGCGGCGTCGGCAGTGCTGGAGCGGCTGACCCTGACCGACGCCGGCGATCGCCTGGTCCGTACCTATTCCGGTGGCATGCGTCGCCGACTCGATCTCGGTGCGAGCCTGGTCGGGCAACCGCGCCTGCTGCTGCTCGACGAGCCGACGACCGGTCTCGATCCGCGGGGCCGCCAGGAGCTGTGGGACGCGATCCGCGCGCTCGTTGCCGACGGCACCGACGTGCTGATGACCACGCAGTACCTGGAGGAAGCCGACCAGTTGGCGCGAGACGTCGTCATCATCGACCATGGCCATGTGATCGCCGCCGGCACTCCGGAGGATCTCAAGAGTCAGGCTGGGCGCGACGTCGTCGAGGTCCGGCCGCACTCGTCGCACGACCTGACCGAGATCGCCGAGCTGCTCGAGAGGGTTGCCGGCAGCCACGCCCGCATCGACGTGGACACCCAGCGCGTCTCGGTGTCCGTCGACCGTGGCGCAGCCGATCTGGCCAGCGCCGTCCGCGAACTGGACGAGCGCAACCTCCGCGTCGACGACATCGGTTTGCGCCGCCCGACACTCGACGAAGTCTTCCTCACGCTCACCGGTCAACCGATCGATGGCACCCCCGAGCCCGCTCACTCCGCCTGAAACGAGACGCCGATGACCACTGACACCGCACCGCACACAACCATCGAGTCTGTCGACCCCACCGCTGCGCCACAACCGCCGACTTCGGGGGCCAGCTTCGCCACCACCACGCTCGGTACGGCGCGCCGCACCATCTTGCAGTTCTTCCGCACTCCCCAACTGCTCGTCATGGGCACAGTGCAGGGCGCGCTGTTCCTGTTCATGTTCCGCTACGTCTTCGGTGGCGCGATCTCCACCGGCGGGGCGATCAGCTATGTCGACTTCCTCGTGCCCGGCTTCCTGGTCACGACGGTGCTGTGGACCGGCATGAGCGCCGCGTCCGGTGTCGCCGAGGATTCGTCGACGGGCGTCTACGACCGGTTGCGCTCGCTGCCGATCCCGCGCTCGGCCGTCATGTTCGGGCGAGCCATCGCCGACACGGCGTTGGTCGCGTGGGGACTGCTGATCACCGGAGGGCTCGGCTTCGCGCTCGGCTTCCGCACGCATGCCTCGTTCGGGTCGGTGCTGCTCGGCGTCTTGCTCACGGTGCTTGCCGGCTTCGCGTGCACGTGGATCTTCGTGTTCCTCGGCCTCGTCGCCGGCAACGCGCAGGCCGCGCAGGGCATGTCGATGCTCGTGATCCCGTTCTCGTTCGTGTCCAGCGCGAACGTGCCGATCCGGTCGATGCCGGGCTGGATGCAGCCCTTCGCCGCCAACCAGCCGATCACCGTCATCATCAACGCCGTGCGCAGCCTGATGCAGGGCGGCACGCAGGCCGTCGGCATCGATCACTCGACCGGGTACTGGGTGGGTCTCAGTCTCGTCTGGTGCGCGGCGATCACACTCGTCTTCGGCGCGCTCTGCGTGTCGCGCTTCGCCCGGACGCGTTAGCGAGCGCAGCGCGCGAAACTGCGCCGTGGCTCGATCCGCCCATCATCCCGTGCGCCGGGAAGAGCTCCGCTTCGATGTCGCCGCGTTGGCGGATCACTTCGTCGACTGGACGAATCCGGTCGATCGGGCCCAGCTCGACACGTTCGAGACGATCGCATCGGTCCTGCTGCCAACGCTGCGCAACGGTTAGATTCCAGCGGGTCGACGACTGGAGATCAGACCGTGAGCAACACCCCGCCATCCCCATTCGGGGCACCCGGATCATCCGCCGGTTCACCTCCGCCGTTCGGCGCGCCCGGCGCACGGGCGTGGGAGACGAGCGGCAGCGGTCCAACCGGGCTCCAACCGGGGTCGGCCCCGCCGGCCACGTCGAAGGTGCAGAAGATCATCGCCGCGCTTGTCGTCATCGCGATCGTCGTCGTGCTGATCGTGGTGCTGGCGGGTGGCGACGACGACAGTGGCGGGGCCAGCATCGACGGCCAGGCGGCGCAGGCCGGCCTGCAGTCGGCGTTCGACGGCTCCAGCGATTTCGCCGATCTCGGCTTCGAGAAACTGAGCCGCTGCCCGCTCGGCCGAATCGGCGATCTCGTCGACGCGTCCGGCGCGACGTTGTCCGACGACGCGATCGATGCCGATGACATCGCCGGCCTCGTCGCGCTCGACGACGCCGGGCTCGCCTACTGCATCCAGTCGCTCGACGAACTCGGTGATCCGAAGGACGGGGCCTCGGGCATCAGCTTCGTCGCCTCGGCAGATCCGCCACGCAACGTCGAGCGGTGGGTCGAAGACTTCCTGACCACTGACGACAGCAGCGAC
Organism: Actinomycetes bacterium; assembly: GCA_031410915.1. Lineage (GTDB taxonomy): Bacteria > Actinomycetota > Acidimicrobiia > Acidimicrobiales > Ilumatobacteraceae > WLMZ01. The sequence goes on along the minus strand of JANNZY010000043.1, from coordinate 33,663 downwards.
GCCGAGCTCGGCAAGGCGCAGAACTTCGGCGGCGGCACGATCATCTCCGGTTGCACCGACATCTCCTGCGGAGCGTTCTGGAGCGATCCGGACAACGATCTCGCCATCGGCGTGCAGCTCGACGGCGAGGACCTGAAGGCGCCGGCTGCAGTCAACGCGCTGAAGAAGGCGCTGCCTGTGATCAGCGCCAATCTGGCCGACGACGCGCCGGCCGACACCCAGGAGAGCTGACCGCGATGAGCGACGCGCGAGCCGGCAGCCCAGGGTGGGTGTGATGGCCACGAGGTGGAAGAGCCCGTCGGGGGTCAAGGTCGTCCTTCCTGATCTGATCGAGCCGGGTCCCGGCTGGGAGTTCAGCGGACGCCCGCACGACACAGAGATCAACATGGCCGGCGTCACCGTGTGGTCGCAGGGGTCGAGCGGCAAGCGCGCGATCGGTCTGCGCGACACACCCCCGCCGGGGAAAGGTTGGACGCTGCTCGGCCCGATCGAGTCGCTGCCAACGACCGAGTGGCCGACGGACAGCACATCGACGTCGATCCACGAGGCGATGTGGGGTTCATCGTCGGCACGCGACCGGGCGCGCAGTGTCGCGAGCGTCGTCGAGGGCGCGAGCTGGGTGTTCCTCGCCGTCGGTGTCCTGCTCGGCGTCTGGGTTGCGTTGCACAAGGACAGCTCGCCGCAGAGCGTTCGCTCGGTCAACGTTGCGATCGGCGCGGGCATCGCCGTCGGCGCAGCGTTCTTCGCGCTCGTCGTGATCATGGTCGCGACGTACATCCAGGCGCGCATGGACGACCAGCCCGGCCCACCGGGCCTCTGATACAACCGACGCATGCGAACTGCGGTTGCCGCGCTCGACCATCTCGTCCTCGCCACACCCGACCTGGAGGCCACGGCAGCGTGGGTCGAATCAACGACCGGCGTGTCGCCGTCACCCGGCGGCCAGCACGTCGGCAAGGGCACGCGCAACATGCTCTGCTCGCTCGGGCCGTCCAGCTACCTGGAGATCGTCGGCCCCGACCCCGAGCAGGGTCGGCCACAGGGCCCACGACCGTTCGGTATCGACGAGCTGATCGAGCCCGGCATCGTCGCCTGGGCGATCGCCGTTGCCGACATCGACGCGACCATCGCGGCCGCGCGAGACGCGGGCTACGACCCTGGCGACGCGGCCGACATGCAGCGCCGGCGTCCTGACGGCGTCATGCTCAGCTGGCGATTGACCCAACCGACATCGACCGTGGTGCCGTTCATCATCGACTGGGCGGATTCACCGCACCCCGCGCCCGACTCGGCACCGGGCCTGGTGCTGGCCGACCTCCGCGCTCGCCACCCCGACCCGGGTCCGCTGCTGATCACGCTGGAGGCACTGGCCGTGACGATGGGCATCGAGCTCGGGCCCGAAGTGCTCCTCGTCGAGATCCACGGCCCCCTTGGCAACCTCATCTTCGATTGACGCGGTGGGACACGGGGACGGAGTGCGGGCGGAGGGACTCGAACCCTCACATCTTTCGATACAGGGACCTAAACCCTGCGCGTCTGCCAGTTTCGCCACGCCCGCGTGACGTGCACAGCCTACGGTTCGACGCTGAGCACGACATCGCCACCGTCGGGGTCGACGTCGGCGGTCCAGTGCGCGGCGATGCTGATCGAGCGGTTGGGCACGAGCGATCCGCCCAGCACGGTGCCGTGCCACAGCTCGCGACCGTCCTGGCGGGCACGCATCGTTCGAGACTCCACGAACCGGTCGACACGCAGCACGAAGCGGTCGCGTGGTGTCGCGATGAGTGGGTCGATCCACGCCGGCGACACCCACACGATCGGCGCGTTCGTGAGGATGCGCAGCCGGCGACTGGGCCACTCGTCGACGGCGAGCCACTCCATCACGGCTGGCGCGGCATGACGGCCGTGCAGCGCGCAGACGTCGGCGGTCTCGGCCGGGTGCACCAGGTTGCCGACGGCGAAGACACCGGTGCGATCGGTGCGCGCCGCGCCGTCGACGAGCGGTCCACCATGCGACCCGTCGATCGTGGCGCCCGCGCCGCGGGCGAGCTCGTGGTCGGGGATCCAGTCGCCGGTGAACACAACGGTGTCGCATTCGATCGTCGTGCCGTTGGTCAGTTCGACGCGCTCGACCCGTGGCCGACCGTGAATCGCGGCGACGTCCACGCCGGTCAGGACCTTGACCCGGTACCGGGTCGCCGTCGCGATCCGCAGCGGCCAGTAGGTCTGGTGGCGGGGGAGCGGTGTGACCATCGCCGCGACTGAACAGCCTGCGTGACGCAGCGTCAGCACGGCCGAGAAGCTGACGTGCTCGGCCCCGACGATGACGGCACGCGTCCCGGGGCGAATGCCACGCTGGACGAGCTGTTGGATCGCGGCGGTCGTGTACACGCCCGCCGGTCGATCGCCCGGAACGAGGCGGGCCGACCGCGGCCGCTCGCGGACACCGGTCGCGAGCACGACGGCCCGCGCGGCCACGACCGACGTTCCGTCGCGGCTGGCCAGTGCAAGTGTTCGACCGCCGACCCAGCGCGTCACCGTGGTGGCGGTGCGGATGTCGACGCCCGCTCGCTCGGCGCGCCGGACCAGTGTGGCGGCATAGCGCGGGCCGGACATGACTCGCCGAAGGTCGCGCACGCCGAAACCGAGGTGGTCGGTGTGACGGGGAACGCCGCCGGCTGTCGCCTCGCGTTCCACGACGACGACTTTGCCGGCCCCGCGCCGCCGGAGTTCGGTCGCGACGCTGAGGCCGGCCGGGCCGCCGCCGACCACGACCACGTCGACTGCCTCCTCAGCGATCATCCGTGCAGCCACGACTCTGGGGTCGTCGACGTCGCGGCTGCGGCGATCGTGCACACCTCGGCCAGGCACGCGAATCCCTGGCACCGACCGGCGATCGCACGGGTACGGCGGCGGACGCCGTCGAGATCGGTCGCCGCCGGCACGACCGTGCAGGCAACGGCGATCTCGTCGCGAGTCACTCGCTCGCAGTGGCAGACGATGCCTGTGTTCCCCGGCTGCTGGTACGGACGTGGTTCGACCTCGCCGAGGTTGGTCATCCGGATCGGCACAATCTCGTCGTCTTCTTTCGGCGACATGGTCAGACCGCATTCGACGAGGCGGCGGAGCGCCTCTTCGGCCAATGCCATCGAGGCGGTGAGCCCGGTCGAGCGGATGCCGCCGAGGCAGACGTAGCGCCGGTCGGGATGATGCACGAGCTGGTAGTCACTGTGCTCGGTTGCCGCGCGCAGGCCAGCGTAGACAGCGGTGACCTCCTCGTCGGCCAGCGCGGGCAGGATCCGCCGGGCGTGCGCGACGAGTGCGTCGATACCCGCACGTGTCGAGCCGGTGGCCGCCTTGTCGCCGATGTCGTCCGCCGTCGGACCGACCATCACGTTGCCGAAGACGGTCGGCGCGACCAGCACTCCCTTGGTGGTCGACGTCGGCACCGGAAGTACGGTGCCGTGCAGCAGTCCTCGGGCGAGCTTGTCGAAGACGATCAGCTCACCGCGCCGCGGCCGCACCGTGAAACCTGAGCCACCGGCCAGCTCGTGGACGACGTCGCTGAACAACCCGGCCGCGTTGACCACGAATCGCGTCTCGATCGGATCGCCGCGCTCGAACGTCACCACCGTCTTCGCGTCGCCGAACTCGAACCCGGCGACGCGACATCCGGGTCGCCAGGTCGCGCCGTTGGCGATGGCCTCGCGGGCGAACGCGATCGGCGTGCTCCACGGGTCGATGATGTGCTCGCCGGGCACGACCATGCCGGCGACGACACCGCCGCCGAGGTGCGGCTCGCGGGCGCGAACCTCGCCCGCATCGACCAGTGCGGCTGCGTCGTAACCGTTGGTGTGAGCCTTGGCCACCAGTGCAGGCAATGCCTCCGCTTGCTCGTCGGTCCACGCGACCAGTACTGCACCTGTCTCCTCGACGGCGATGCCGACGGTCGGCGCGTACCTGCGCAACAGCTCGTACCCGCGGGCCACGAGGCCGGCGTCGACCGAGCCGGGCGTGGCATCGAAGCCGGTGTGCAGAATCGCGGTGTTGGCTTTGCTGGTGCCGGCGCCGACGTCGGGCGCCGCGTCCACCAGCACGACGCTCAGGTGTTGGTGCGACAGCAGGCGAGCCACTGCGCTGCCGACCACACCGGCACCGATCACACAGACGTCGAACACGTCGCCTCGGCCATCTGCCGCCAGGTGGTCAGCCGTCGTTCGGCCTCGTCGGCACTGATCCGTGGCTCGACGACGGCGGTCGGTGACCAGACCGCCGTGTCGGCCACTCCACCGTTGCCGAGTGAGGCGAACGCAGCAACTCCGAGTGCGGTCGCATGCGGCGACGGGTAGATCTCAATCGGCACTTGCAACAGATCTGCTTGCGTTTGCAACAACAGGCGCGACCGTGTGAGCCCGCCATCGACGCGCAGGTGGGTCAGCGGCGAGCCGAGATCATCACCCACCGCACGGGCGAGCCAGGCCACCTGCGCGGCGATGCCGTCGATCACCGCGCGCACGATGTGGGCCCGGCTCGTCGCGAGTGACAGGCCGGTGATCGAGCCGCGGGCGTTCGGTGCCCAGAACGGCGCGCCGAGGCCGGCCAACCCGGGAACGAACGTGACGCCCTCGGCACTGTCCACCGTGGAGCCGATCGAGTCCAGGTCGCCCGGCGACTCGATCAGGCCGACCTGTTGCAACCACGTCACGGCGGCACCGACGGTGTAGACCTGCCCGTCGAGGCACCACGTCGAGCGGCCGTCGAGCCGCCATGCGACGCAGCCGACGAGTCCGTTCGTGGACCGTGTCGGCTTCGCGCCGGTGGAGGCGAGTAAGAACGCGCCGGTGCCGTACGTGCACTTCGCCTGGCCCGCTGCGGCACAGTCCTCGGCGAACAGTGCGGCCTGCTGGTCCACGCACAGGCCGGTGACCGGTACGGGGCGATCCGAGAACGCCGTCGTCTCGCCGAAAGAGCCGGCGTTGTCGACGACCTCGGGCAACGTTGCCGGGTCGATGCCGAACAGCGCGCACGCCTCGCCGCTCCACGACACCGTGTCCAGATCGAGCAGCAACGTGCGACTCGCCGTCGCCGCATCGGTGACGAACGATCCGCACAGCCGATGCCCGAGCCAGACATCGCTCGTCGTGATTGCGCACTCGCCGCCGACCCGGTCGCGCAGCCATGCGATCTTCGGCGCGACGAAGTACGGATCCAACTCCAGACCGGTCACATGGGTCAGGCGTGCTCCATGGCCGGCCGTGCGCAACGCGTCGCAGAAGCTCTCGCTGCGACGGTCCTGCCACACGATCGCACGTCCGATGGGCGCTGCCGTGGCCCGGTTCCAGGCGACCACGGTCTCGCCCTGGTTACCGAGACCGACGCAATCCGGCGGCTCACCGCCAGCGGCCGCCAGTGCGTCGCGTCCAGCCCCGACGACGCTGCGCCACAGCAGCTCCGGGTCCACCTCGACGCCGCCGTCGACGGTCGCGGTCGGTGCACACGGCGACTCGGCTTCGCCGGCCACGACGCCGTCGACGACGACGACAGCCTTCGTCGCCGACGTGCCCTGATCGATCGCGAGCACTCGCATCGTCGGTCAGGTCACCGGGAGCCAGGCGAGAACGAGCTGGGTCACTCGGACATCGGTGCGCTCCAGGGTCACCGCCAGGTTGGTGACCCGTTTGCCGGTCTCGTTCCAGCGGCTGTCGATGTCCAGCACCTCGTCGGCGAGCTCGGCGTCGATGTCGTGCATCTGCTCCTCCAGCGTGCGGACCTTGTTCCGCGCGGCATCGAGCCGCTCGCCGGCAGCGCTCGTGCGCGAGCGACGTCCGGCCGCGCTCCCGGCCTTGCCGAGCACCGATCCGAGCAGACCGCCTCGGCTCCTGCGTCCGCCGAGCAGCCCGCCGAGGATGGATCCGGCGGTGGACAGCAGCTCTTCGTTGGCCCGGCCCTGCTGCTCGGCGCGCAGCACGTCGCTGCGCCCCTGTGCGGTCTGCAGTTGGGTGCGGAGGCGGTCGAGCTTGTCCTCGTACTTGTCGCGCAGCTTGGCGGTCTCCAAATCGGCCTGGGCCGAGGCGGCTTCGTAGCACCGCTGCGCAAATGCTTCCGGGGTCTCGTCGGGACGACCGAAGAGCTTCAGATCGCGGTTGACCGGGATCTGCAGCGTGCGCGTCCGCGTCAGGTGGTCGGTGATGTCGGTCTCGAGCCGCTTCCAGAACGCGGCCTTGCCGATCGGCGCGTCGGTGAGCCGGTAGGGCAGTGGCTTCGCAGCGGTGGCAAGCAGGTCGCGGTCGTCGTAGGCGACGGCGACGGCGCGCGTGATGTCGGCCGGCTCTGCCAGCGGCGAGAGCACGAGCTCGTACTCGTCGTCGAAGACGAGATCCGCCGCCGTCTCGTCGTAGCGCAACGCCACTCGGGCGACCGCTGCGGCTTGCAGTGTGGTGCCAGCCGATGTCGCTCCGACCGCCGCCAGCCACGGCGCCGCGGGATCGACGAAGCGCACGCCGATGCCGGGCGCGACCTCGGGCAGCACCGTCATCTCGTCCGCCTTGGTCGGTGCTGACGGAACCGGCGTCGGCGCCGTGACCACATCCTTTTGCGCCGCCATCAAGGTCGCGATCTGCTCGCGGGTCAACGGTCCGCGCAGGTACGACATCGCCCACCGGGTCGTGAAGACCTCGGGCTGGTCCTTGCCGGCGCGGCGCAGCACGAACTCGCGCTTGCCGAGGCCGCTGATCGTGTCGCCGATCGCGCCGACGTCGACGCCGCCCGACGCGGCACTCATCCCGTCGAGCAAGCGTTGCTTGTCGCGGTCGGTCTGCAACCGGCCGATCATCCATGTCCCGGCGTTGGAGATCGCCTTGTAATCGATGTCAACCGGGTTCTGCGTCGACAGCACGACGCCGACGCCGAACGCGCGGGCTTGCTTCATCAACGTCATGATCGGCTTCTTCGTCGGCGGCACTGCGGTGGGCGGCAGGTAGCCGGCGACCTCGTCCATGTACAGCAGGGCACGCAGGTCGGTGGTGCCGCTCTGGCTGCGCATCCACGTGATCAGCTTCGACAGCACGAGGGTCGTCGCGAACTGTCGTTCCTCGTCGCTGAGGTGCGCGGTGCTGACGATCGCGCAGCGCGGCTTGCCGTCGGCGGTGTGCAGCATCGACTCGATGACCAGCGGCGCGCCGGTCATCCACGCTGCGAACGACGGCGACGCCAACAAGCCGTTGAGCCGCAGCGCGAATGCGAGCCGGTCCTTGGGCGGGAAGAACGAGTCGAGCTCGAACACGCCGAGCTTGCGGATCGGCGGTGTCTGCACCATGCCGATCAGCCCGGCGAGGTCGAGCGAGCGGCCGTTGTTCCACTCGTTCAGGATCAGGTTCGACAACAGGATGTGCTCGCGGCTCGTCAATGGATCCGCATCGACACCGACGAGGCCGAGCAGCCCGCTGACGAAGCCATCGATCTCGTCGCCGACGATCTCGGGCTCGTCGGTGCCGGCCGGTGCCTGGAGCGACCCGATGATGTTGATGCCGATGCCCGCATTGGAGCCGGGCGTGTAGATCGTGAACTCGACCGCGGCGCGCAGCGCGGCGATGTCGGTCGCGCCGAGCGACCACCCCGCCAAGCCGTTGGACCACGCCGTGGCCTGCGTCGCGGCGAACTCGGCCACCGTCTGTCCCGCCTTCTGAGCGTCGCCCTCGTTGACCCACGGCTCGAAGTCCGTCGGGGCAAGGTTCGGGAACGTGAGGCAGAGGTTGGTCAGGTCTCCCTTCGGGTCGATCAACAGCGTCGGGATGCCGGCCCGCAGCGCGTCTTCGATGACCACGATGCCGAGTCCGGTCTTGCCCGAACCGGTCATGCCGACGATGACTCCGTGAGTCGTCAGATCGCTGGACGCCACCGTCGTCAACGACTCGCCGCGCTGGTGGGTCGCGGCGTCGATCGTCCGGCCGATCAGGAAGTCTGCCATCGGCTCACCTTAGGCACCGCCGCGATGAACTATGTTCCCCGGCATGATCCGCGTCAGCGTTCTCTATCCCGGTGGTGACGACTCGAAGTTCGACCACGACTACTACAAGAACACCCACGTCCCGTTGGCGTGCTCGACGTGGAGCGTCGGAGCCGAGATCGACAAGGGCATCACCGGACCCAACGTCGCCGCCGTCCACTTCTTCTTCGAGTCGATGGACCAGTTCCAGGCTGCGATGGGCGCGCCGGAAACGGCTGCGGTGATGGCCGATGTCGCCAACTACACCGACATCACGCCGGTGATGCAGATCAGCGAAGTGGTCAACGGCTGATCACGGCAATGGCGTTCTCCGGGTTCTCGCCCGAGGCGGTGCGGTTCTACGAGGGCCTCGCCGCGGACAACTCGAAGGCGTACTGGCAGGCCAACAAGCCGATCTACGACGCCGAGGTGCGCGGCGCGATGGATGCACTGCTCGGCGAACTCCACGCGTTCGGCCCGTTCCGCATCTTCCGTCCTTACAACGACGCGCGATTCGCGAAGGGCCGGCCGCCGTACAAGGAACAGATCGGCGCGACCGGCGAGCGCGAGGGCGGCGCGGTGTACTACGTCGCGTTCTCCGCAGCGGGACTGGTGGTCGGCGCCGGCTACTACTCGATGGCGACGGACCAGCTCGATCGGTTCCGCACCGCAGTCGCCGACGAGGCGCGCGGCCGAGAGGCAGAGAACCTGTGCGCCGCATTGGAGAAGAAGGGGTACCGGATCGGCGCGATGGAAGAGCTCAAGTCAGCGCCGCGCGGCTACCCGAAGGATCATCCGCGCATCGCACTGCTGCGTCGCAAGGGCCTCAGCGCGTTCAAGTCGTGGGAGCCGGCCGCGTGGCTGCACACCAAGCAGGCTGCGAAGCGGGTGCGTGACGGCTGGACCGAGATCGAGCCGATGCTCGACTGGCTCGACGCGCACGTCGGCCCGAGCACGCTCCCGCCGCCCGACTACAACCGTTGAGTTCTCGCGCTGGTCAGCCGGCGAGGCGGATGCGGTACGCGCACCGTGCGTCGCCGCTGAGCAGATGCTGCTCGCGGGTCACCTCGACACCGTCGCCGAGCGCGGCGCGGAACACGTCGAGCTCGGCGCGGCACAGGCCCTGACAGACTGTTGCCGCAGTGCAGATCGGGCAGTGGTGCTCGATCAGGATCAAGTCGTCCTCGTCGGCCACGACCTCGGCCAGGTAGCCCTCGGCACTGCGCCGGTCGGCCAGGGCCCGCACCCGCACGGCAACGGCACCGTCGGGGAGGGCCGCGCTGTAGCTGACCACCTGGTCGGCGGAGCGTTGCCGGATCACCCGATCGAGCGCGTCCTCGCCGAGGCTGGCGCGGATGGACGCGATGAGCTCGACCGTCAGATCGCCGTGGCGGTCGGGGAACAGTTCGCGGCTGAGCGCCGTCGTCCGCCATTGGATCGCCGGGCGGCCGCGGCCGCTGATCGGACCCTCGAAACGCTCGACGAGACCGTTCTGCTCCAGCGCGTCGAGGTGCTGGCGGACCGCTGTCGTCGTCGTGCTGAACGAGGTGGCCAACTCGTGCGCCGTGGACGAGTCGGCGCGCTTCAGGGCCTCGATGATTCGTCGCTTGGCGTCGGACAGCTCAGCCATCGTGGCAGTGTAGCCAAATAGAGCAAGTCCCGACTTTGCTAATGACTCTCACCCCGAACGCTCGCCGCTTTGACAGAATGTCAAGCGTGACGCTGACCGCTCCCCAGACACTCGACGAATCCGGTGCCGCCCTCGTGAACCAGTTCGGTCTGGCCGACACCGTTGTCGATGCCGCTTCGCTCGCCAACAGCGTGCAGCGCTTCCGCGAGCAGCACATCGTGCTCCCGACGTTCGCGCAGTTGGCCGACCCCACGTCCATCGACCCGGCGCTCACCGCCGGCGTCGGCAAGGACGAGCCCGATCCGCGCAACCTCTTCCGCGTCCACTGGTACAACGATCTCGCCGGCGATCGCGTCACGGTGCCCGACCACGTCGTGCTCGGGCGCGACGTCACCGGCATCGACAGCCCGATCATCGTCGCGTTCGGCGATCGCTTCCCGATGATCACCGCGCACAAGGTGCTCGCCGCCTACGCATGTCTCGCGCCGCGTGTGGTGTCCGGCCAGTTCGATCCGACCCGCCATCGCGCGATCTGGCCGAGCACCGGCAACTACGCGCGCGGCGGCATCGCGATCAGCCGCATCATGGCCAGTCGGGGCGTGGCCATCCTGCCGACGGGCATGAGCCAGGAACGCTTCGACTGGCTCGACGCTTGGTGCGCGAACCCAGCCGAGGACGTCATTCGAACCGTGGGCACGGAGAGCAACGTCAAGGAGATCTACGACGCGTGCAACGCCCTCGCACTCGACCCGACGAACTTCGTCTTCAACCAGTTCTGCGAGTTCGGCAACCACCTCGGTCACTACGAGGTCACCGGGCGCGCCCTCACCCACGTCTACGAGTCCGTCGCGGCGTCCATCGGCCGGCCGCTGCGGCTCGCTGCGTTCACGAGCGCCACCGGTTCGGCCGGTACGATCGCCGCCGGCGACCGGTTGAAGGACCTCTACGGCACCAAGGTCGTGGCCGTCGAGGCGCTGGAGTGCCCGACGCTGCTCGAGAACGGGTTCGGCGAGCACAACATCCAGGGCATCGGCGACAAGCACGTCCCGCTGATCCACAACGTCACCAACACCGATGTCGTGGTGGCTGTCAGCGACCGAGCCACCGACGATCTCGACGTGCTCTACAATACCCCGGCCGGTCGGGCCTACCTCGCCGATCGCAAGGGCGTGTCCGCAGCCACCATCGATGCGCTGTCGCACTTCGGGTTCTCGTCGACGTGCAACGTGCTCGCTGCGATCAAGACAGCGAAGCTCCTCGGGCTCGGCCCCGACGACGCGATCATCACCATCGCAACCGACGGGGGCGCCCTGTATCCCAGCGAGCGGGCCAAGACCATCGCCTCGCGCTTCGGGGGCGACTTCACCGAGGTCGACGCAGCGGCGGTGTTCGGCGAGCACCTCGCCAACGTCGGCACCGACTCGATGATCGAGTGCACCGAGCGCGATCGCAATCGCATCTTCAACCTCGGCTACTACACGTGGGTCGAACAGCAGGGAACGCCCTTCGCACTGTTCGAGGCGCGGCGTGCGCAGAGCTTCTGGACGGGCTTGCGCCGCTACCTGTCGGTGTGGGACGAGATGATCGTCGACTTCAACGCGCGGGTCGCGGCCGGGAGCTGACGTGAACGCCGACGCAACTCTCCATCCGGCCACCGTCGGTGTCGTTGGCTGGCGATGCATCGTCTGCGACACGCCCGTCGACATCGCCGAGCCGCTCGTGTTCCGCTGCCCGAACTGGTCGCTTGCCGAGCCGCACCACTCCCTGCGCGTCGTGCGCCACGATGAACCGCTGCGCCGGGCCCACGACGACCCGAACCCGTTCATCGCCTATCAGCCGTACTTCGCCTGGAGCTCGTACGCCGACGAGGTCGGCTGGGACGATGCTCGCCAGCACGATCTCGTCGCCGCCGCCGACGCACGCGTTGCCCGCGTCGACGGGACGGGGTTCCGGATCACGCCGTTCGATCGCGCCGATGCGTTGTCCGATGCGCTCGGGTTCACCGCAGATGGCGGGGTGTGGATCAAGGACGAGACGCACAACGTGGCCGGCAGCCACAAGGCCCGCCACCTGTTCTCGACGATGTTGCACCTGCTGACCGTCGAGCAGGTCGGCGCTGCGCCGTGGCCGGCTGCAGCACAGCGGCCACGACTCGCCATCGCGTCGTGTGGCAATGCGGCGCTGGCGGCCACAACGCTGGCGGCCGCCGAGCAGTGGCCGATCGAGGTCTTGGTGCCGCCGACCGCGAACGACTCGGTCGTCGCCCGGCTGCGCGAGTTGGGCGCGACCATCACGGTCTGCCCGCGTCGCGACGGTGATGCGCCCGGCGACCCGTGCATCCATCGCTTCCGCGAGGCCGTCGCGGCGGGCGCGATCCCGTTCACGGTGCAGGGCCCGGAGAACGCGTGGTGCCTCGACGGCGGCCGCACGATCGGCTGGGAGATGGCGTCGTTGCAACCCGATCACCTCTTCGTGCAGGTCGGCGGGGGAGCGCTGGCCCGCTGCACCATCGGCGGCATCGCCCAGGGTGGAACGTTGCCGAAGCTGCACGCCGTGCAGACCGAGGGCTGTGCGCCGCTTGCACGGGCGTGGAAGCGTGTGCTCACCGGCGAGGGTGGCGTCGACACCGCGGCCGCACGCTGGCCGCAGGTGATGACGCCGTGGGAGGCCGAGCCCCACTCGGCCGCCGACGGCATCCTCGACGACGAGACCTACGACGGCCTCGGTCTGGTGCCGGCACTGGCGGCGAGCCACGGTGCGCCGGTGATCGCCAAGGAGTCCGAGATCCTGCGGGCCAACGAGCTGGCGCGCGAGACCACCACGATCGACGCGAGCTTCACGGGCACGGCGGGCCTCGCCGGGCTGCTGGCCATTCGCGACGTGATCAGCAACCACCACCGGGTGGCGCTCGTCTTCAGCGGCGTTCGCCGCTGAACGTTCCTCGACGCTGGGGCACCGCGTTCGCGATGGGTGAGTCGGTAGCCTGACGCCCATGTCGGAAATCTCTCTGCCCTTCGCACTCGACTCGGGCATCGACCCGCGCAGCGACGTCTTCAACCGCCTGTTGAAGAACCGCGTCATCCTGCTCGGCAGCGACGTCAACGACGACATCGCCAACCAGCTCTGCGCCCAGTTGCTGTACCTCGAGGGTGAAGACGCCAACTCCGACATCTGGCTGTACATCAACAGCCCCGGCGGTTCGGTGACTGCCGGCCTCGCCATCTACGACACGATGCAGTTCGTCAGCTGCGAAGTGGCCACGGTGTGCATGGGCCTCGCCGCGAGCATGGGGCAGTTCCTGCTCACTGCCGGCGCGCCGGGCAAGCGGTTCACGCTGCCCAACGCCCGCGTGATGATGCACCAGCCGCTCGCCGGTCTGCGTGGTCAGGCCACCGACATCGCGATCCAGGCCGAGCAGCTGACCTACACCAAGCGCCGCATGGCCGAGCTGACTGCCCACCACACCGGTCAGACGCTGGAGAAGGTCCAGGCCGACAGCGAGCGCGACCGCTGGTTCACCGCGGAAGAGGCACAGAAGTACGGCCTGGTGGACAAGGTCATCGTTCGTCGCGGCGAGATCCGCTGACCGTCGTCAGCCAGGCGCGACCGTCGTGGTGGTGGTGGTGGGGTCCGCCACAGGCGCGCCGCCCGCGACCTGACCGACCGGTGCAAGCGTGATGCCGCAGTTGGTCTGCGCCCACACCACCACCTTCTCGGCTGCCTGCTGGGTTGCCAGCGCGGCGTCGGTCGCAGCCTGCACCGACGCCGGGTCGGCGACATTGATCGTGTTCGCGGTCTTCAAGCTGCCGTAGACCGTCTCCCAATCCGACTCGATGTCCAACGGCGCGACCTCGCCCATCTTCGAATACAGCGTGATGTAGGCCGGGATCGCCTCCACGCTGGGCGGCGCCGACTGGATCTCGTTGGCGTGAGCGCGGAGCTCGCCGCAGAACCGCTCGGCGCTGCGCTGGGGCGCGTCTGCGCACGCGGCAAGCGCGCCCAACGCGAGTGCGGCGGCGGAGATGGCGACGACGGAGCGCATGGCCTCCTAGTCAAGCAGTCGTGAGGTGCGGCGACGTGGCACGCCGGTCGGCGAGGCGCTGGCGCTGTGTTTGCATGGCGAGTGCGAAGTTGCCGCTGACGGGCGCAACGGGTCTGGTCGGCCCGTAGCGTGACCGCTATTGCGGGGTGGATCCCCAGCCGAGTTGATTGCCGCGACGTCCAGGTCGCACGTACTCGGAGGTGGCTCGTGTTCGCAGCTGTCGTGTCCGCCACCCTGCTCGGGGTCGAAGGCCATCTGGTGACCGTCGAGGTCCATGTGTCCAATGGCCTGCCCGGTTTCAGCATCGTCGGTCTGCCCGACGAGGTCTGCCGCGAGGCACGCGATCGTGTGCGGGCCGCCATCGTCTCCAGTGGCCTGTCGTTCCCGAGGACCCGAGTGACGGTCAACCTCGCCCCGTCGTCGCAGCGCAAGATCGGCGGCGGTCTGGACCTCGCCATCGCGATCGCGGTGCTGGTGGCCGACGAACAGATTCCAGCCGATCGTGTCGGCGAGTTCGGCTTCGTCGGCGAGCTCGGACTCGGTGGATCGCTTCGTGCAGTCGCCGGCACCGTGCCGCTCGTCGCCGCGCTCGGCGATGTGCGGCCGGTGGTCCCTGCGGCCAGTGTGCGCGAGGCGCAGGTCATCGCCCGCCAACCGGTGCATGCCGGCTACACGCTGCGCGACGTCGTCGACGCGCTGACGGGTGATTCGCCGTGGCCCACACCCCCGGCCGACACGGTGGATCCGGACCCGACGCCAGTGGCCGACCTGGCCGATGTGCGCGGCCAGGCACTGGCCCGGCGTGGGCTCGAGGTCGCCGCGGCCGGCGGACACCACGTCCTGTTCGTCGGGCCGCCCGGGTCGGGTAAGACGATGCTCGCGCAGCGGATGCCCGGGCTGCTGCCGGCCCTCGCCGCGGAGGTCTCGCTCGCAGCAACCATGATCCACTCCGCGGCAGGGGTGCGCTTGCCTGCCTCCGGGCTCGTGTCGCTGCCGCCGTACCGGGCACCGCACCACACCACGTCCATCGTCGCGCTCGTCGGTGGGGGCACGTCCGCCCTTCGGCCCGGTGAGATCAGCCTTGCCCATGGGGGAGTGCTCTTCCTGGACGAGCTCGGCGAGTTCTCGCCGTCCGCGCTCGACGGCTTGCGCCAGCCCCTGGAGGAGGGTGTGGTGCGGGTGTCGAGAGCGCGCGCCAGCGCAACGTTGCCTGCATCGTTCCTGCTCGTCGCGGCCACCAACCCGTGCCCGTGCGGTGGTGGCCCGCCCGGCTCGTGCACCTGCGACGACGGCGGCCGGGCGCGCTACCTGCGCCGACTCAGTGGGCCGTTGCTCGATCGCTTCGACCTGCGCATCACCGTGCACCGCCCCGAGGTCGACGAGTTGTTGCTCGACGGTCCCGGCGAGTGCTCGGCCGATGTTGCGGCGCGCGTCGCTGCGGCGCGGACGCTGGCACTCGAACGATCGGGCATGCTCAACGCCGCCCTGCCGGCGTCTGTGCTCGACGACGTCGCCCCGCTGGACGGGCGCGCCAAGAAGCTCCTGCGTACCGAGCTCGAACGCGACCGACTCACCGGACGCGGCTACCACCGCGTCCGCCGGGTGGCTCGCACGCTGGCCGACCTGTACGGCAGCGGACCGATCGTCGGCGAAGAGCACGTGGTCGCCGCGCTGCAGTTCCGAGTCCGTCTCAACCCGATGACGCGGGGACGGGCGGCATGAGCGCCGCCGCCGACGTACCCGAGGAAGCGTTCGCGGCCGCGTTGGCCGGGCTGGAGCGGATGTCGCTGACCAGGCTGCGCGCATTGCTGCGCCACGCTTCGTCTCCGTCCGCTGCGGTGCGGTGCATCGCGGGCGAGCACGCTCCGCCGGCGGAGATCGCCGCGATCCTCGCCACCGACGGTCTCGCTTCGGCGTGGCGGAGGTCGCTGGCCCGACGACCACCGGAGCAGGTCTGGGGCGAGTGCCTGGCGGCAGGCATCGATGTCGTCGTGCTCGGTCGGGCCGGGTATCCGCCGTTGCTCGCCGACGACCCGTCTCCGCCGCCGGTGTTGTTCGTGCGCGGCGGGCTGCAACGGCTCGGCGGACGGCGAGCCGGCATCGTCGGTACCCGCAACGCGACCGGGGTCGGGCGTGACATCGCGTCCGCGCTCGGTCGTGATCTGGCCGAAGCGGGGGTGAGCGTCGTGTCCGGGCTCGCCCGCGGCATCGACGGCTGCGCCCACCGCGGCGCGGTCTCGGTGCAAGGCGGCGGTCCACCGATCGGTGTGGTGGCCACCGGACTCGACACCGTGTACCCCGCCGAGCACCGCATGCTGTGGGACACCGTGGCCGAACGCGGCGCGTTGTTGTCGGAGAGCCCACCGGGTACCGGCCCCGAGGCGTGGCGCTTCCCGCTGCGCAACCGGGTCCTGGCTGCGCTCAGCGAGGTGGTCGTGGTCGTCGAATCGCGGATCACCGGCGGCTCGCTGATCACCGCCGCCGAGGCCCGCGAACGCGACATCCCGGTGCTGGTCGTGCCCGGATCACCGCGCAACCTGTCGGCCGCGGGCAGCAACGAACTCGCCCGCGACGGCTGCGCCATCGCGACGGGCGTCGAAGATGTGTTGATCGCGCTCGGGCTCAACACGGGTCGTGCCCGTCCGGTGGCCGACGATCCGCGGCCCCGCCCGGAAGGGATCGACCGCGACACGCTTGCGCTCTGCGCCGAGCCGCGGACGCTGGACCAGGTGATGCTGGCCACACGCCGCACGCTGGTCGAATGCGCGATGTCGCTGACCCGCCTGCAGGACTCCGGGTGGCTGCGGCAGGTGAACGGCTGGTACGAACGTGCCCCCGCACACGACTGGCGGCGTTGATGTTCACCGCATTGGGGGTGCGAACCGAATACCCTCGTCACCCGTGGCACGACCATCGGTGGACGAACACGTTGCAAACGCGACCTCGTGGCACGTCGACGCGTTCATCGCCTCACTCACCGCGTCGTCGACGAACACGGTCGCGGCCTATCGCAGCGATGTCGTCGCCTTCGTGCAGTGGGCCGGTCGGCTGTCTGTCGACGATCCTGCTCGCGTGGATCGGCTGGTGCTTCGCCGCTACGTGGCGCATCTGTCGACTCGTCAGTTCGCCCGGCGCACCATCGCTCGCAAGGTGGCGGCCATTCGCCGCTACTTCGACTGGCTTCGCCGGGCAGGACACGTCACGGTCGATCCCGCGCGTTCCCTGCGCGCACCGGCCGGGCAAGGTCGTCTGCCCCGTGTCCTGTCGCAGACCGACGTGCACGAATTGCTCGACGGCTCGGTCGCCGACGACGAGCCGCGCTGGCGCCACCACCGCGACGACGCCGTTCTCGAACTGCTGTACGGCAGCGGCATCCGGGTCAGCGAACTCTGCAATCTCGACGTTGACTCAGTCACGTTGGCGACTGCGACGGTCACCGTGTGGGGCAAGGGCGACAAGCAGCGTCGAGTGCCGATCTCGGAGCCGGCCACCGATGCCGTCCGGGCGTGGCTGCGCATCCGAAGCGATGTCGTGCCCGCCGACGGCCCCGCCGCCATCGCGATGTTCGGCAACGAGCGTGGCCATCGCCTGTCACCGCGTGACGTGCGCCGCATCCTGGACCGCCGCTCGCCTGTTCCGACCCATCCTCACGCACTGCGCCACAGCTTCGCGACGCACCTGCTCGATGGTGGCGCCGACCTGCGTTCCGTGCAAGAGATGCTCGGCCACAGCGATGTCGCCACGACACAGCGATACACGCACGTCAGCAAGGAACGGCTCCGTTCGGTCTATTCTGAAACCCATCCAAGGGCATAGCGGCATGAGGGAAAGCTCAGGAAGGGCATCAGGCGACGTCGAACTCGAGGGTTGGTGGAAACGGTGGCTCGGTGACCGCGACGCGAAAGCGCGTGAACGGCTCATCGTCCACTACTCGCCCCTGGTCAAGTTCGTCGCCGGTCGCGTTGGCGCGGGCCTGCCCAACAGCGTGGACCCGGGCGACCTCGTCAGCGCTGGCGTCTTCGGCCTGATCGACGCCGTCGAGCGCTTCGACCAGGATCGTGGCGTCAAGTTCGAGACGTTCGCGGTCCCTCGCATCCGTGGCGCGATCTTCGACGGCCTGCGTTCGCTCGACTGGGTGCCGCGGTCCGTGCGCAGCCGGGCCCGCGAGGTCGAATCTGCGTTCCACGACCTGGAGATGAAGCTCGGCCGCAGCCCCGCCGACGACGAGCTGTCCTCGCACCTCGGCATCACGAGCACCGAGTTCCAGCGCTGGCTGGCCGCGATCGCGTCGACCACCGTGGGTCCGCTGGACCGCGCCCTGGTTGCGGGTGCCGAACCGCGTTCACTACGCGGCGACACACCGGACAGCCCGTCCGGCGCGTACGAGGAGGCCGAAGTTCGACGTGCCGTGCGGGTCGAGGTCCGCAAGTTGCCCGAGCGGGAGAAGCTCGTCTTGTCGCTGTACTACGACGAAGGACTCACGCTCGCCGAGATCGGCGGCGTGCTCGGCGTCACCGAGAGCCGGGTCAGCCAGATCCATACCAAAGCAGTGCTGCAACTGCGCTCGCGCATGTCCGCTTCGGGCATGGCCTGACAACAGACCCACGCACCCACCCGGAGGGCCATCGTGCTCGTCTCCGTGCTGCTCGTCAGCTGCTTGCTCGCCCCGGTCGCGCCTGACGCCGGCCGGATCGTCGACGGCTTCGTCGCACCACCGTGCCGGTTCTGCGCCGGTGGCCATCGCGGCCTGGAGTACCAGGTCGTTCCCGGATCGCCGGTGACGGCGGCAGCGGCCGGAACGGTCAGCTTCAGCGGATCGGTGGCCGGCACGCAATATGTGGTCATCGACCACGGCGACGGCGATCGCACCACCTATGGCCAGCTCACCGCCGCCGACGTGAAGATCGCCGGCGTCGTTCGGGCCGGTCAGCGGATCGGCACCGCGGGCGCGACGCTGTACTTCGGCCTGCGCCACGGCGACGAGCCGGTGGACCCGGCACCGCTGCTGGCGGTCGAACGTCGCCGCCCCCGTCTCGTGCCGGGCGACGGCAGCCGCCCCCGTCCGGCCGCCACACGACCGCCGACCTGCTCAACGTCGGTTGCTGGAACCAACACATCTCGGCGCTAACATGTCCGACGGCTTCCGGGCAGCCACAGCAGTGCTTTCCGCCCGAATCATCAGCACCCCTCCACTCTGCGGTCGCCTCGGCGCAGGAACGGGTGCCCGCCAACCGCAGAAGAGGAGTGATCACGATGGCTGTCGTCACGACGCGCCAGATGCTGGAAGCAGGAGTCCACTTCGGACACCAGACCCGTCGCTGGAACCCGAAGATGAAGCGTTTCATCTTCGGTGAGCGCAACGGCATCTACATCATCGACCTGGAGCAGACCCTCGCTCGCGCCGAGGTGGCCTACAACTTCGTTCGCGAGTTGTCCGCCAAGGGTGGCACCGTGCTGTTCATCGGCACCAAGAAGCAGGCCCAGGATCCCGTGCGCAGCTTTGCCGAGAAGTGCGGCATGCCGTACATCAACGAGCGTTGGCTGGGCGGCATGCTCACCAACTTCGAGACGATCTCCAAGCGCGTCGCCAAGATGCAGGAGTACGAGCGGATGAAGACCTCCGGTGAGTTCGACGCGATGCCGAAGAAGGAAGCACTTCTGCTCGACCGCGAGTTGGAGAAGCTGCAGAAGAACCTCGGCGGCATCCGTGGCATGCAGCAGCGCCCCGACGCCGTGTTCATCCTCGACACCAAGAAAGAGCACATCGCGGTCACCGAGGCCAACAAGCTGAAGATCCCGGTGATCGCTGTCGTCGACACCAACGTCGACCCCGACGTCGTGCAGTACCCGATCCCGGGCAACGACGACGCCATCCGCGCCAACGCGCTGATGAGCCGCGTCATCGCTGAAGCGATCGAGGAAGGCCGCTACATCGCGTCGAAGCGCAACCCGCAGGCCGGCCCGCGCCGCACCGCCGAGCAGGATGCCGAGTTCGCGGCCTCGCAAGCCGATGCACGCAAGCAGGCCGCCGCCGCGCAGGCCGAGCGCGAAGCCCGCCTCGCCGCAGCCAAGACGACCCCGGCCGACGAGCCCGACGCCGAGACCATCATGACCACCACCACCACGGACACCGACACCGCAACCAGCACGGAAGGCTGAACCATGTCGATCTCGACCAAGGATATCCAGTCGCTGCGCGCCTCCACTGGCGCCGGCATGATGGACTGCAAGAAGGCCCTCGAGGAATCCAACGGCGACGTCGAAGCCGCCAAGCAGTGGCTCCGCGAAAAGGGTCTGGCCGCCTCGGCCAAGCGTGACGACCGCGAGAGCGTTCAAGGCGTGGTTGCGCTGCTCATCGAGGGTGGTGTCGCCGGAATCGTGAAGCTCAAGTGCGAGACAGACTTCGTCGCCGGCAGTGAGCAGTTCAAAGCCGCAGCCGACACCCTCGTGCGCACCGTCGTCGAGAAGGGCATCGAGGCTGCCAAGGAGCACGACGCCGAGATTGACGATCTCAAGATCGTGCTGAAGGAGAACATCAGCGTCGGCGACATCATCCGTGTCGTTGCCCAGGAGGGCAGCACGATCGATTCGTACCTGCACATCCAGGGTGGCCGCGGCGTCAACGCCGTGCTCGTCGAGATGCAGGGGGCCACACCCGAGCTTGCCCACGACATCGCCGTGCACATCGCGTTCGCGCGCCCGAAGTACCTGCGCAAGGAAGACGTACCGGCCGACGTGGTCGCGCACGAGCGCACCACGCTGGAGGCCATCTCGCGCAACGAGGGCAAGCCGGAGGCGGCACTGCCCAAGATCATCGAGGGTCGCCTCGGCGGCTTCTACAAGGACGTGTGCCTGCTCGAGCAGCCCTACGCCAAAGACGACAAGGTCTCGATCCAACAGCTGATCGGCTCGGCGAGCATCGTCGGTTTCGCTCAGGTCGAGATCGGCTGATCGCCGGTGGCCTCGCCTCGATGGAAGAGAATCGTCTTCAAGCCATCGGGTGAGGCCTTGGCCGGAGCATCGGGCTCCGGTCTCGATGGTGCCACCCTCGCCGCGACGGCGGTCGAGATCCGCGAGATCCGCGAGAACCTGGGAGTCGATGTCGCCGTCGTTGTCGGCGGTGGCAACTTCTGGCGCGGCCGCACCGGCGCGATGACCGGCATGGACGCCACCCAGAGCGACCACATCGGCATGCTCGGCACGGTGATGAACGCGCTCGCGTTGCAGGACGCGCTCGAGCGCGAGGGTCAGCCGACGCGGGTGCAGTCCGCGATCGAGATGCCCCGCATCGCCGAGCCGTACATCCGTCGACGCGCGATGCGTCACCTGGAAAAGGGGCGGGTCGTCATCTTCGCAGCGGGTACCGGCAATCCGTTCTTCACCACCGACACCGCTGCAGCACTGCGCGCCGCGGAGATCGACGCGAACGCGTTGCTGAAAGGCACGCACTCCGGCGTCGACGGCGTGTATTCGGCCGATCCGCGCACCGATCCGACGGCCACCAAGTTCGATCAGGTCAGCTACCTCGACGTGATGACCAAGGACCTCAAGGTGATGGACGCGACGGCCATTGCGTTCTGCCGCGACAACAAGCTGCCGATCGTGGTGTTCGACATGTCGATGGAGGGATCCCTGCGCCGCATCCTCGAAGGCCACCGCGTCGGCACGATCATCACCGACGAGCCTGACCAGGGCTGACCGATCCCGGCGGCCCCACGCTGATGCGCACTCCGGCTGGTGACGCATCTGTACGCTGGTGGCCGTGATCGAAGAGACGCTTCTCGAAGCCATGGAAAAGATGGACAAAGCCGTCCAGCACGTCCAGTCGCAGTTCACGACGGTGCGGACCGGGCGGGCGACGCCAGCACTCGTGGATCGGATCACGGTGGATTACTACGGCTCGCCGGTGCCACTGCAGCAACTGGCCGGCTTCCAGGTTCCCGAGGCGCGCCAACTGATCGTCAAGCCCCACGATCGCGCCGCTCTCGGCGCGATCGAGAAGGCGATTCGCGAGAGCGACCTCGGCATCTCGCCCTCCAACGATGGTGTGGTCATCCGGCTCAACATCCCGGCGCTCACCGAGCAGCGCCGCAAGGAGTACGTCAAGATCGTCAAGACCCTGGCCGAGGACGGCCGCATCGCCGTGCGCAACCTGCGCCGCGACGCGCGCAAGCACCTCGAGGCCGCTGAGAAGGCGGGTGCCATCTCCGCCGACGAGCTGGAGCGGGCCGAGAAGGAGATGGAGAAGATCACTCACGACCATGTCGAACTGATCGACAGGGCGTTCACCCGCAAAGAACAGGAACTGCTGGAAGTATGAGCGACGACGTATGGCGTGCCAAGAAGGGCGACGACGACGAGTTCGGCCCGCCGTTGTTCGGCGATCCGAGCGAGGAGCAGGCCCGGCCGGCGCTGTCGTTCGACGACAACACGGGTCCGTTGCCGCACTGGACCGAGCCGCCGACGGGTGAGATGCCGAAGGTGCTCAGCGGCTCCAGTGAGACCAACGAGGATCTCGATGTGTGGTCGTCGTTCTCCGGCAAGGCACCTGTGTGGAGCGACGACGACGATCCCGAAGCGGGCTACGACGATGTGTCCGGTGCCGTCCGGGTGACGCCGGACTCGACTACCGCCGAGGCGTACTTCGATCCAGATCCCAGTGGTCGCATGTCCGGTCCGATCCGGCGTGAGCCGGGGCGCATCACCATCGGCACCGACCCCACCGACGACAGCATGGGCCGCCCCACCCCCAGCCGCGGTCGGTCCCGATCGCCCCAGCCGTCGGGCGCGAACCGCTCGGGTCGCACCACCGGCTCGGTGCGCACCACGCCCGGAAAGCCGTCCGGCGGCGTCGGCGGGCGCGACATGCCGACGGCCGTCGCCGTCGGTGCCCTGCTGGCAGCCGCGTTTATCCTTGCGATCAAGGTCGGCCCGCAGGTCTCGCTCGTCGTCGTGGTCATCGTCATCGGTCTGGCCGCGGTCGAGTTCTTCGAGAAGGTGACCGAGAAGGGCTACCAACCGGCCAGTGTCGTCGGCATCGTGGGCTGTCTGGCGGCGCCGCTCGTGGGCTACTTCTACGGCGACGGCGGCGTGCCGCTGGTCTTCGCGTTCGCGTTCATCGCCGGCTGCATCAGCTTCATCGGTGCGCCGAACCTCAACTCCAGCCCGATGCCGAACATGGCCATCACCACGCTCGGCATCACGTGGATCGGCCTCGCCGGCGCATACGGCGGCCTGATCCTGCGGCTGGAGACGTCGAGTCCGTTCAGCCCGTCGCACATCGGCACCGACACGCTGCTGATCATGGCCATCGGCGTCGTCGTCAACGACATCGGCGCGCTGTTCGTGGGTTCGGCTGCCGGCCGCACACCGCTGCGCGGCTGGATCAGCCCGAACAAGTCGGTCGAGGGCTTCGTCGGTGGCGCGTTCCTCACCATCGTCGCGATGGTGGTCATCGGCATCACCGGTTACAGCGACAACTGGAACAACCCGAACCTGATCATCCTCGGCGTGGTCATCGCGATCATGGCCCCACTCGGCGACTTGACCGAGAGCATGTTCAAGCGCAACCTGGACATCAAGGACTTCGGCAGCATCGTCAAGGGCCATGGTGGCGTCCTGGACCGCTTCGACGGGTTCCTGTTCACGCTGCCGGCGGTGTACTACGTCACGCTGACGCTCGAACCCTGGATCGCAGCCGCCGCTGGCTGATGCGGCTTTTCGTCGCATCACTGACAGACTGATCGGGTCATGGGATCGGTTCGAGTTGCGATAGCGGGGTCGACGGGCTCCATCGGCACACAGACGCTCGATGTCGTCCGCGCCGAGGTGCCGCTACGAGATCGTCGGTCTCGGTGTCGGCTCGTCCGTCGACGTGTTGATCGCGCAGGCCAACGAGTTCCGTCCCAAGATCGTCGCCGTCGCCGATCCTGCGCAGCGCGCCCGCGCCGTCGCCGCGTTGCCGTTCGCCGAGGTCGTGGCCGATCTGTCCGACCTCGCCGCCGACGCCGATGTCGTCGTCAACGCGGTCGTCGGGTTCGCCGGGCTGCCCGTGACCACGGCCACGCTGCGCGCCGGCAAACGCCTGGCATTGGCCAACAAGGAGAGCTTGATCGCAGCCGGTCCGGTCGTGCAGCCGCTGCGGGCCACGCCCGGAGCCGAGCTCGTACCGGTCGATTCCGAGCATTGCGCGGTGCACCAGTGCCTGCGCAGCTCCGCTCGACCGGCCAGCGAGGTCAGCCGCATCGTGCTCACCGCGAGCGGTGGTCCGTTCCGCGGTCGCACTGCGAGCGACCTGGCCGAGGTCGGCGTGGACCAGGCGTTGGCCCACCCCACGTGGAAGATGGGGCCGAAGATCACGATCGACTCGTCGACGCTGATGAACAAGGGACTCGAAGTGATCGAAGCCCACGAGCTGTTCGGCGTCGGCTACGACGAGATCGAAGTCGTCGTGCACCCGCAGTCCATCATCCACTCAATGGTCGAGTTCACCGACGGCGCGACCATCGCCCAGCTCAGCCTGCCCGACATGCGGTTGCCGATCGGATACGCGCTGGCCTACCCGGATCGCATCGCGACCCCGTTCGGCCGCATCGACTGGTCTCAACTCGCCCGCCTGGACTTCGAGGCACCCGACACGACAACGTTCCGCTGCCTTGCGCTGGCGTACGCCGCTGGTCGGGCGGGGGGCAGCGCGCCAGCGTGGCTCAGTGCAGCGAACGAGGAAGCAGTCGATGCGTTCCTGGCCGGGCGCATCCGCTGGACACAGATCGCCGAGGTCTGCGACGCCGTGCTCCAGCAGCATCACGAGACGACCGATATCAACTCGATGACCGACGCCGACATCATCGCCGCCGATGCGTCGGCTCGCCGAACCGCCCAGGAGGTGCTCTCCAGATGAGCAACACGTACGAGAAGATTCGCGGCGAGGTGCTTGCCGGGGGAGCGCTCGGCGAAGAGGACGCGCCGGTCGGTGGTTGGCGCGCCGCTGTCGGGCTGGCTGTGATCCTGGGCCTGCTGGTCGCGCTCGCCATCGCCAGTCCGTGGATCTTCGTGTTCGTCGTTGGTCTGCTGGCCTCGATCTTCCTCCACGAGGTCGGTCACTTCGTCACCGCTCGCCGTTCGGGAATGAAGGTCACCCAGTTCTTCATGGGGATGGGCCCGAAGCTGTGGAGCTTCCGCCGCGGCGAGGTCGAGTACGGCGTTCGGCTGTTGCCGCTCGGTGCGTTCGTGCGCATCGTCGGGATGAACAACCTCGACGACACGCCCGGCGAGGACGAGGACCGCACCTATCGCAGCAAGTCGTACCCGCGCAAGTTGCTCACGATCACGGCCGGATCGATCATGCACATGATCATCGCAATCGTGTTGCTGCTGGTCGTCTACAACATCGCCGGCATCCGCCAAGAGAGTGGGCGGGTGGGGATCTCGCAGGTGTCCGACGGCAGCGGCGCAGCGCTTGCCGGCATCGAGCCGGGCGACATCTTGATCAGCATCGACGGTCAGCCGCTGTCGTCGGCAGAGGCCGTGCAGACAGCCGTGCGCGCGCATGCTCCGGGCGACGTGATCTCGGTGGTCATCGAGCGCGACGGCGATCTGCAGACGCTCAGAGCCCGTCTCGGCGAGAACCCGGACGATTCGACCCGGCCGCTCCTCGGCATCGGCTCGGGCCGCGAGGTGGTGTGGCAGAACGTGTCCTTCGGCTCGGCGTTCAAACATAGCTTCACCGACCTTGGCTCCGTTGCCTGGCAGAGCGTCGGCGGTGTCATCAAGGTCATGAACCCGGTCAACATCTACCAGCACCTGACCGGTGCGAACACCGACGAGAGCACGCGTCCGGTCACCATCTATGGCATCAGCCGGCTCAGCTCGGCCATCGGTGATGAGTCCGGCCTCGGCGGCATCCTGGTCACCCTCGCCGGCATCAACGTCTTCGTCGGCCTGCTGAACATGGTGCCGCTCCTGCCCTTCGACGGTGGCCATGCCGCAGTCGCGACCTACGAGCGGATCCGCTCGCGCAACGGCAAGCGCTACACCGCGGACGTCGGCAAGATGGTGCCGGTCGCGATGGCGGTCATGACGTTCCTGGTCTTCGTGCTCTTCACCGGTCTGTACCTCGACATCACCAAACCGATCGGCGGATGATGTTCGAGCGCCGGACCACCCGCCAGATCCACGTCGGCAAGGTGCCCGTCGGTGGGGGCGCGCCCATCACTGTGCAGTCGATGACTATCACCAAGACGGCCGACGTCGAGGGCACGCTGCAGCAGATCTACGCGCTCGCGGCCGCCGGGTGCGACATCGTCCGCTGCACGTGCAACGAGAGCGAGGCCGCCGAGGGACTGGCCCAGATCGTGCCCCGCTCGCCGATCCCGATCATCGCCGACATCCACCATCAGTACAAGATGGCGCTCGCCGCGATGGAAGCCGGCGTGCAAGGCTTGCGACTCAATCCCGGCAACATCCGCCGCCCCGAGCACATCAAGACCGTCGCCGCAGAAGCTCGCGACCGCCAGGTGCCGATCCGCATCGGCGTCAACGGCGGCTCACTCGATCCGGCGCTGTACGAGAAGTGGGGCGGCATCAAGCCGGAGGCGATGGTCGAGTCCGCGATGCAGGAACTTCGCTACTTCCAGGAGGTCGACTTCGACCTGGTCAAGATCAGTGTGAAGGCGTCCAGCGTTCCGTTGATGGTCGAGGCCTACCGTCAGCTCGCCGATGCCACCGACATCCCGCTGCACCTCGGCGTCACCGAAGCCGGTCCACCACCGGCCGGGTTGCTGAAGGCCACGGCCGGCATCGCCACGCTGCTGATGGAGGGCATCGGCGACACGATCCGCTACAGCCTCACCGCCGATCCTGTCGAGGAGGCACGCGCCGGGCGCCAGCTGCTCGAATCGCTCGGGCTGCGCGAGCGCAAGAACATCGACCTCATCGCCTGCCCGAGCTGTGGCCGGGCCGAGATCGACGTCATCGACGTCGCCAACCGGGCGATGCGGGCATTCGGCGATCGCGAGATCCCGTTGCAGGTCGCCGTCATGGGCTGCGTCGTCAATGGACCCGGTGAGGCTCGCGAGGCCGACATCGGCATCGCGGCCGGCAACAAGCGCGGTCACCTGTTCGTCAAGGGTCGCAATGTCGCCGTGGTACCCGAGAGCGAGATGGTCGACGCACTGGTCGAGTGGGCCGAGTTCATCCACGAGCACGGCACCGAGGCCGCCATTGCCCGGGTCGACACCGCCAAGGCCGAGCGCGAGGCGGCCAAGGATCGCGCTGCGCTGTTGGAGGACAAAGGTGCCGACGCGAACCACGCCGCGGAGCGCATCGTCGAGATCCGCAAGACTGTCGAGTCGTGACCGACCCCACCGGCCCCTGGCTGCCGCTGCACGAATTCGACCCGTCGGCCGACGCCGTCATCAACCCGTCCGTGCACCGCGCCCGGTTGGGGTTCCCCGAGCGGGCCGTGATGTGCTGGTTCGGCGACGTCGTCCGCCGGCGCACCGCAGAAGCCGAGGTCGTCTACTCGATTCCGTTCGAACACGGCGATCACGCAGTTTGCTTCGTCGAGCACAAGGGTGAGGAGATCGCGCTCGTCAGCCCCGGCGTCGGCGCGCCCGCTGCGGTCACGTCACTCGAGGTCGTGATCGCGCTCGGAGCGACCAAGTTCATCGGCTGTGGTGGCGCTGGCATCGTTCGCCCAGGCTTCGACGTCGGTCACGTCATCGTGCCGACAGGCGCGGTGCGTGACGAAGGCACCAGCTACCACTACGCGCCGCCGGATGCCGCTGTCGCCCCGCACCCGCGCGCGCTGGCCGCGATCGACGACGTGCTCAGCGCGGCCGGCGTGCCCCACGACCGCGGCCTGACATGGACCACGGACGCGTTCTTCCGAGAGACGCCGGCCAAGGTCGCCCGCCGGCGCGAGCAGGGCTGCATCACGGTCGAGATGGAGGCCGCGGCGATGTTCGCGGCTGCTGCGTTCCGCGGTGTGGTCTACGGCCAACTGCTCTACGCCGGCGACGATGTCAGCGCACAGGAGTGGGACCACCGCGACTGGGAGAAGCAGGGCAGCGCCCGTGACCGGCTGCTCGACCTTGCCCTGGACGCAGTCCTTCGCCTCTAGCCGTACGGGCTGGTGTGGTGACCGGCGCCGATCCGGAAGACGGTGGCCGTGCCGACGAGTTCGACCTCTTCGCCATCGGCCGCACAGGCGCACTGCCCAGCCGATAGTTGCAGCGTCTCGCCGACCGTGCACAGCACGAGTTCCGGTCCCTCGGCCCGCCAACCGAGACTGCCGTCGATGTCGTAGGACGTCAGGCGAAAGTCGTCGACCGGTACCGGAAAGTCGAATCCACCCTCGGGCGTTCGCACCGGGGCCAGCACCGGCTCGACCAGCGGTTCGGTATCGAGCACCCGCAGGACTTCATCGGCGTCGACGTACTTGCTGGTCAGCCCACAACGCACGACGTTGTCGGAGTTGGCCATGATCTCGATGCCGACGCCGCCAAGGTACGCGTGCAAGTTGCCGGCACCGAGGTAGATCGCCTGTCCGGGTTCGAGCGCGACGTAGTTGAGCAACAACACGATGGCCGCAGACGGGTCGCCGGGATGGTGCTGGCTGAGCTTGGTCAACCAGCGGCAGCGCGGATCGTCGTGGTGCGCGGCGGCGTCGAGCAGCGCGGCCAGTGACGGCCGTTCGATCAGCAGCAATGCAATCGCGGCATCGACGCCGCCGTAGTCGATGACCGTGCGCAGCGACGCTGCGGCGGGTCCCAGTTCGGCCAGCAATCGGTCGGTGCCGTCGAGCGGGGCGATGCCGCACACGGCCTCGAACGGGGTGATCGCGTGCAGCAGCTCCGGCTTGTGGTACGGGTCGCGATAGGTCCGCTGCGGCGAGTCGAGTGGCACCCCGGCGGCGTTCTCGCGGGCGTAACCCGCGGCGGCCTGTTGCATCGTCGGGTGCACCTGCAGCGACAGCGGCGTGGCCGCGGCGAGCACCTTGAGCAGGTATGGCAACGGCCCGGTCACGTTCTCGAGCAGCCTGCCGTCGGCCAGGTGCGACGGTCCGCCGGGGTGGGTGCCGAACCACAGCTCGGCCTGCGGGCGACCGTCGGGCAGCTCGCCGAGCAGCATCGGGATCGCGACAGGATCGCCCCACGCGTAGCGCTGCACGACTCCCTCGACGAGCTCCATGTCCGTGAATCTAGAAGAGTCGGAGGTCGTCCGGGCGTAGCCCGCGCAGTTCGTCGTAGTCGACCTCGACCCAGCGGAACCCACGCGCCTCGGCCAGCACCCGCGCCTGGGGCTTGACGACTTGGGCCACGAACACGCCCCGAACTGCGCCGAGCGACGAGTCGAGGTGCAACCGCTCGATGTAGCGCGCCAACTGCTCCACACCGTCGATGTCGCCGCGGCGTTTCACTTCGATGGCGACCACCTGACCGGTGGTGTCACGACAGACCAGGTCGATCGGACCGATCGCCGTGGGGTACTCGCGGCGCACGAGCGTGAGGCCGACCTCGATCGAGTGTGGCGCGGCGGCGAGCAGTTCCTGGAGGTGGGCCTCGACGCCGTCTTTCTGCAGGCCGGGGTCGTCGCCGAGTTCATGGCCGGCTTCGTGGAGCACTTCCAGCAGGTTGATGGTCAGCTGCTCACCCTTCGGGTTGGCGACGATCCAGTGATCACCGTTGTCGGTCAGCGTGTTCGGCGCGTTCATCCAGTTGAGCGGCTTGTACGCGCCGCCGTCAGCGTGGATCGCGACGCAACCGTCGGCCTTGACCATGATCAGTCGAATCGCTTCGGGCAGATGAGCGGACAGCCGCCCGTTGTAGTCGACGGTGCAACGGGCGATGACGAGACGCATGACTGCGCCAATCTAGTTGGGCTGCGTCACTTGCCGACGTGGTCGCGCATGCGCTTCTGGATCAGTTCGCGGCGTGCCTGCAGGTCGCGGTAGGTCAGCGAATCGGCGGCGTCGGCCTGCAACCCGAAGCCGGCCTTGACGCTCTCCAGGTTGACCTCCATCGTCCGTGGGTCCACGCCCAGCTCACGTCCGAGGCGCTCTCCGTGACGCTGCGCGAAGAGCAGCGAGATGTTGGCGATCTCGGCCAGGATGTCGAGGTCCGGTGCCAGGCGGGCGATCGCGCCGTCGAGGAACACCATGTTCTTGACGTAGAGCATCAGTTCCTTGGGCACGCGTGCGCCGTAGCCGAGCAGCGCCTTGACGACGCGCTGCACCTCTTTGACGAGCTCCTCGCCCGACAACGTTGTCGGGTCGATGGTCGGCTGGTCCAGGCGGAGGTCCTTGATGACTGCGTCGAGATCGGTGTCGCGAGGGAGCGCGCCGAGGTCGCGCAATGCTGCCACCTGGCCGCGCACGTCGTTGGTGGTCGCGCCGAGCATCATCCGCAGGAACGCCATGCGTCGCTCGTCGCTGAGACGGCCGACGATGCCGAAGTCCAGCAACGCGGTGCGCCCGTCGCCGAGGACGAGCATGTTGCCGCCGTGCAGGTCGCCGTGGAAAAGGCCCTCGATCATCGCCCCCTCCATGAACGCGATCATCCCGCTGCGCACCACGGCTTCGGTGTCGATGCCGGCACCCTGCATGCCCGCGACATCGTCGAAGTTGAACCCGTCGACGCGCTCCATCACCAACACGCGCCGCGTGACCAGGCGCGGGTGCGGGCGGGGAACGACGAAGCGGTCCTGCTTCAGGTTGACGAGCACAGCGGCCATGTCGAGCATGTTCGACGCCTCGATGCGGAAGTCGAGCTCTTCCACGATGGTCTCTGCGAACAGCTCCACGAGCGCCGGCGGGTTGGCGAGCGCGGCGATCGGGATGCGCCCGACGAGGTGCGGAGCCAGCCAGGACATGGCCCGCAAGTCCTTGCGCACCAACGTGCTGACCGACGGACGCTGCACCTTGACGACGACGCGCTCACCGGTGCGCAGCGTGGCCGCATGCACCTGCGCGATCGACGCCGACGCGAGCGGGCGGGTGTCGAACGACGAGAACACGCTGTCGATGGACGCACCGAGGTCGGCCTCGACCGTCGCCTTAACGTCCTCCCACGACTCCGGCGTGACCTGGTCGCGGCACAGCTTGAACTCGCTGACGAGTTCCGGTGGGAACAGTCCCTCACCGCTGGCGATGATCTGGCCGAGCTTGATGTAGGTCGGGCCGAGGCGCTCGGCGGCGATGCGCAGTCGACGCGACACCTCCGCGCGGCTGGCCTCCGGAGTTGCATACAGCTTGCGCCGCTTGCGCAGCGCCCATGGCCCCAGCGCGGCGATCAGCCGTCCGGTGACGGTGACGACGCGGACGCCGGGCGGGATCTTGCTCGGCTTGGTCAGGCGGGGCACTTCGGCGTGGGCGGTCGTGCGCAACCGCTCGGCCCTGGCCAGCCACGAGATGGCCGCCCGGTCGAGCACCCACGGCGCAGCGTCGGTGAACGCGCCCCACTCCTGATCCTGCGTCATCGTGCCAGTCTGGCGGTTCATCCTCGCGAGCGCACGGCGAGCTCGCAATCTGCGACTTCGTGTCTGAGCGGCGCCACGGATACCGTCGGCGGGAATGACTGCCAGCGTGCTCGGTCCCCCCGATGTCGACGACCAGGTGTCGGTCTTCGGCCACCGCATCGCGTACAAATGGATCGTTGCGATCGTGCTGGTGTCGGCGCTCTTCCTCGACATCCTCGACACCACGATCGTCAACGTCGCGCTGCCGACGCTGGGCCGCCAGTTCGGCCAGGACTCCACCGAGTGGGTCGTCATCGGCTACACGCTGAGCCTGGCCGTGTTCATCCCCGCAGCAGGATGGCTGAGCGACCGCTACGGCAGCAAGCGGATCTTCCTGTTCGCGTTCGCGACGTTCATCGGTGCATCGATGTTGTGTGGCGCGGCGCGATCAATCGAACAACTCGTCGCCTTCCGGGTGCTGCAGGGCGTCGGCGGCGGCATGCTGACGCCGGTCGGGCTGGCGATGATGTTCCGGGCCTTCCCGCCGTCGGAGCGGGCCAGGGTCTCGACGCTGATGATGGTGCCCACGCTGTCTGCGCCGGCGCTCGGTCCGGTCATCGGCGGGTTCATCGTGACCAACTTCGGCTGGCGCTGGATCTTCTACATGAACATCCCGATCGGCATCGTCGCGTTCGTCTTCGGCTTCAAGATGTTGCGCGAGAACCGCGAGCCCACGGCGGGTCGCTTCGACGCGGCCGGGTTCGTGCTCAGTGGTGTGGGCCTGGCCTCGTTCGTCTTCGCGCTCAGTGAGGGGCCGCGCAAGGGATGGACATCGCCGGCCGTGCTCGGCATCGGCGCGGTCGGCGTGGTGCTGCTCGTCGCGATGGTGATGGTCGAGACCCGCAAGCGGGCACCGATGCTGGCGCTGCGTCTGCTGCGCAACCGCATGTTCCGCAACGCGAACATCGTGTCGGCGTTCTCGATCGCGAGCTTCCTCGGTCTGCTCTTCGTGTTGCCGCAGTACCTGCAGAGCCTGCGTGGGCTCAGCGCGCAGCAATCCGGCCTGACCACGTTTCCGCAAGCGCTCGGTGTCGGTTGCTCCACGTTCGTGGCCGGCGCGCTGTACAAGCGGGTCGGGCCGCGCCGGTTGATCTCGAGCGGGTTGTTCCTCGCCTCGCTGACGATCTTCGCCTTCCACTGGCTGACGCTCGGAACCAACCTGTGGGTGATCCGCGGGCTGGTCTTCGCCCGCGGTCTGTGCATGGGCTTCGCGTTCGTTCCGATGCAGGCGTCCAGTTACGCGACCATCGCTCCGGCCGACAACGGCCGGGCGGCGTCGATCTTCAGCGCGCAGCGCCAGGTTGCGATCTCGATCTCCGTCGCGATCCTGGCGACGGTGCTGCTCAGCTACGTCGACTTCGGCTCAGTCGGCCAGGTCACCGACCCCGGTCATGCGCTGGACGGCTTCCACGTCACGTTCTTCATCACCGCCGCGTTCGCGCTGGCCGGTGCGATCGCCGCGCTGTTCATCCACGACAGCGACGCCGCGGGCACGATGCACCCCAAGCGTTGACCTGGCGTCCGTCAGATGCCGAGCAGGCCGCCGGTGCCGTGGGCCTCGTCGCACAGACGCTCCTGGCCGGCGGCGACCTGACCGGCCCCCACGCCTTCGAGCGCGGAGAACGGTCCGCACTTGTTGGGCGTGATCCAGACGTGGATCATCGGTGCCGGACGGAACTTCTGCAGCGGGGCGTTGCACTCGCCGGCAGCGTTGGTGAGACCGGCCACCCGCGGCGCGACGGGGTCGGTGGTGAAGCACAGGTTGTCGTGGATGTGCCACTGCGTCAGCGCGCCACCGATGTCGGGCACGTCGGTCAGCGGCACCGTGTCGGGCAGCATGAACATCGCCGACACGAGCTTCTTCGTGCCGTCCGGTTGCGGCGAGTAGACCAGGCTCTCGGGGTGGTCCGGGTCGAGGTAGTCGTCGTCGTTGATCCAGTCCCACTGGATGTAGTGCTCGAACCCGGTCAGAGCGTCGCCGATGGAGTGGAAACCGGCGGCTTCGGCAACCGTCGGGTCGCTCCACTGCGGCAGGCGCACGACGGTGATCGCAACCAGGTTCTCGGCGCGGGCTTGCTGTTCCGGCGTCACGCCGGGCACGCCACCGAGATCGATCGGCTGGGTCGGGTCGTACGGCACCGCGGCGACGGCTTGCGTACCGTGATCGTGGGGTTGCGATTCGTCGACCAACGTCGTCTCGGTTGTCTCGATCGTCGCGGTCGTGTCGACCGGTGGCGCCGTGGCGTGGTCGTGCGGTTGCGATTCGTCGATCACTGCGCCGGGCACCACCACGCCGGAGTTTCCGCCCGAGCCAGCATGTGTGGCCGCACCGTGGTCGTGGGGTTGCGACTCGTCGACGGCGGTGGCGGAGGTGTCATGGCTGTGACTGGCTGCGCCCTCGCTGTGCACGTGGTTGGCACCGGCGATCATCGCCGGAATGGCAAGCGCAGCCACGGCGAGGCTGGGGAACATCAGCCGGGCCTGCTCGGC
>JANNZY010000042.1:0-10620 GCA_031410915.1 Actinomycetes bacterium | reverse complement strand
CGTGGAGCGCGGGCAGGTGCTGTGCAAGCCCGGCAGCATCACGCCGCACACGAATTTCGAGGGTCAGGTGTATGTCCTGAACAAGAACGAGGGTGGCCGTCACAAGCCGTTCTTCAACAATTATCGTCCGCAGTTCTTTTTCCGTACGACTGATGTGACTGGGACGATTCAGTTGCCGGAGGGTACGGAGATGGTGATGCCGGGTGACAATGTGTCGATGACGGTGGAGTTGGGTAAGCCGATCGCGATGGACGAGGGTCTTCGGTTCGCGATCCGTGAGGGTGGTCGTACCGTCGGCGCCGGCCGCGTCACCAAGATCCTGAAGTAGTCCAGGTGGCCTGCCGGCGGCCCACGTGCGGGTCGCCGGCCCACCGAAGAGAACATCACTGAAAGAAGGGCATCATGCCGAAGAACGACAAACGGGTGAAGATCACCCTGGAGTGCACCGAGTGCAAGCGGCGCAACTACATCACGATGAAGTCCAAGGTCAACGACCGCGAGCGACTCGAGATGAAGAAGTACTGCGCCCACGATCGCCGTCACACGGCACACAAAGAGACGCGCTAGTCCGCGTCGCGACAACCCCTCGGTCAGGGTCGAGGTCGGGCTGGTAGCCTGGCGTCTCCCTGGTTCAGAGGGCAGTAGCTCAGCTGGTAGAGCAGCGGTCTCCAAAACCGCCGGTCGGGGGTTCGAATCCCTCCTGCCCTGCCCCATCCGCCCCAAGTGGAGTACGAATGTCACTCGACGATCTCAACCGCGAACAGAAGCGTCAGCTGCGCAAGATGGGTGCCCTCGACGAGAAGGGCCAGCCCACCCGCGCGCCGCGTCCCGCGCCGAAAGCTCGCGAGGATCGCGTCGGGCCGGTGCAGTACGTCAACGAAGTGCGCGACGAGATGCGCAAGGTGGCCTGGCCGAAGTGGCCCGAGGTCAAGCGCATGGCGATCATCGTGCTCGTGACGGTCATCCTCTACACCGCCTACGTCGGCGGCCTCGACGCACTCTTCGGTGTGCTCGCTGGCTGGCTGTACGAGAACAACTGATCATGACGGACGATGTGAACACTGAACTGAACGAGACCACCGAGTTGGACGACGAGCTGGAGACAGCTGTCGATGCACACAGCGATGAGGCAGGTGACGAGGAGACAAGCACCGCCACCAGCGACGAGGCGAGCGGCGACGACGTCGAGGCTGCCGAGCCGGATGCCTCCTTCGACCTCACCGGCACGGCCGACGACGTCGCGGCGCAGGTCGAGCCCGACGAGCCCGAGGTCGAAGTCGACGATCCATGGACCAAGCCCGGGTCGTGGTACGTCGTGCACTCGCAGTCCGGATACGAGAAGAAGGTCACCGCCAACCTCAACGCTCGCATCCAGAGCATGAACATGGAGGAGAAGATCTTCGAGATCGTCATCCCCATGGAGGAAGTGGTCGAGTTCAAGAACGGTCGCAAGCAGACCGTGCAGAAGAAGGTCTTCCCGGGGTACCTGCTCGTGCGCTGCACCATGGACGACGAGTCCTGGTACTGCATCCGCAACACGCCCGGCGTGACCGGCTTCGTCGGCCAGAGCCGTCAAGGCCAGAAGCCGACGCCGCTGTCGCGCCGCGAGGTGCAGACGTTCCTGTCGGCCAAGGGCGACGGCCAGGAATCGTCGGCACGCAAGAAGCCGAAGCTGGACTACGAGGTCGGCGAGAGCGTTCGCGTCAAGGAAGGCCCGTTCGCCGACTTCAACGGTCAGATCGCCGAGATCAACGCCGATCACATGAAGCTCAAGGTCCTCGTCAACATCTTCGGCCGCGAAACTTCGGTCGAGATGGACTTCAGCCAGGTCGCGAAGCTCTAAACGCGCCCCTAGAATCGACCGGTCGTTTCGGCCGCTGTCGAAACGCTCGAACCCCGGAAAGAAGTACTGCAATGGCAAAGAAGAAGGTCGCCGCGATCATCAAGATCCAGATCCCCGCGGGCAAGGCCACCCCGGCCCCCCCGGTGGGTACCGCGCTCGGCCCGCACGGGGTCGGCATCATGGACTTCGTCAAGCAGTACAACGCCGCAACCGAGAGCCAGGTCGGCACGATCATCCCGGTCGAGATCACCGTGTTCGAGGATCGCACGTTCAGCTTCGTGTTGAAGACGCCGCCGACGCCGGTGCTGCTGCGCCAAAAGGCCGGCCTCGACAAGGGTTCCACCACGCCGGGCAAGACCACGGTCGGCAGTGTCACCGAGGCCGACATCGAAGAAGTCGCCAAGATCAAGATGCCCGACCTGAATGCCTACGACCTCGACGCCGCCAAGGAGCAAGTGCGCGGCACGGCTCGTTCGATGGGCCTCAAGGTCAGCTGAGTTCAACCACACCGCCTGGACCGGGACGACCTCGCCCGGCCGGCGCATCACTGAGGGAGACATCATGTCAGGGAAGAAGTACGCCGACGCGGCGAAGAAGTTCGACCGCGATCAACTGTTCACGCCGAGCGAGGCGCTGAGCCTGGTCAAGTCGCTGGCTTCGGCCGGTTTCGACGAGACGGTCGAGTTCGCGGTGCGCCTCGGCGTGGATCCGCGCAAGGCCGACCAGATGGTCCGCGGCACCGTAGCGCTGCCCAGTGGTACCGGCAAGGATGTCCGCGTCGCCGTGTTCGCGGCGGGCGAAGCCGCGCAGGCTGCTCGCGACGCCGGCGCCGAGATCGTCGGCGCCGACGACCTGGCCGCCGAGATCGAGAAGGGCAACATGGACTTCGACATCGCGATTGCGACGCCGGACATGATGCCCCTCGTCGGCCGCCTGGGCCGCGTGCTCGGCCCGCGTGGGCTGATGCCCAACCCGAAGACCGGCACGGTCACCCAGGACGTCGCTCGCGCCGTCGAGGAGTTCAAGGGTGGCAAGGTGGAGTACCGCACCGACCGCTACGGCAACGTCCACGTGCCGCTCGGCAAGGTCAGCTTCACCCCAGAGGCACTCGACGCCAACTTCCGTGCCGTCCTCGATGAATTGCAGCGGGCCAAGCCGGCCGCCGCCAAGGGCCGCTACCTGCGCAAGATCACGATCTCATCGACGCAGGGCCCCGGGGTCAAGGTCGACACAGCCCGGCTCCGCCCGGAGCTGCCGGTTGGCGGCTGACCGCCGATATCCTGCGAGTTCTCAACAACCAGTCGGTTGCTTGCCGAAGACATCTGGTCCACCTCCAGTGGAGGTGGGTAATGGGTTCCGCCCGCCAGACGAGGTGAACACCACTCAGGTCTGCACCCTCTCGGGTGTCGTCGCTGGGCGGCGTTCGCTGCAGAGCGAGCGTCCCGCACGACACATCGAGAGGAGGTGTACATGGAAAACCCACGACAGGAAAAAGTCGCCGTCGTGACGGAGATCCGCGAGAAGCTCGAAGCGAGCGACGCGGCCTTCATCACCGAGTATCGCGGCCTCAGCGTCGGAGCCTTGGCGTCATTGCGCCGCACGCTTCGCCCCGCTGGTGCCGAGTACAAGGTGTACAAGAATACGCTCGCCCGCTTTGCGGCCAACGATGCCGGCATCACCGGCCTCGATTCGTTGCTCGTCGGCCCGACCGGCATCACGTTCGTGACAGGTGATGTTGCCGCCGCCGCCAAGGCGCTGCGCGACGTCGCTCGCACGAATCCGCTGCTCGTGTTGAAGGGCGGTTCGCTCGGCAACGTGCTGCTGTCCGGCAAAGACGTCGAAGCACTCGCCGACTTGCCGTCGCGCGACGTGCTCTTGGCCCAGTTCGCAGGCGCGCTGCAGGCACCGCTGGTCAAGACCGCCGGTCTGCTGCAGGCACTGCCTCGCAACTTCGCCTACGGCCTCAAGGCGCTCATCGAACAGAAGGAAGCGGCCTGAGCCGCCTCCACCCATCAATTCAACGATTCCCAAACTTTCGAGAAAGACACAGAACATGGCAACCAAGCAGGATGAAATCCTCGACGCGATCAGCGCGTTGACCGTGATCGAGCTCAAGGAACTGCTCGACGCATTCGAAGAGAAGTTCGGCGTCACCGCCGCTGCCCCCGTCGCTGTCGCCGCTGCCGGCGGCGGTGCCGCTGCGGCCGCGCCGGTGGAAGAGGAGAAAGACGAGTTCGACGTCATCCTCACCGAGGCCGGCGCGCAGAAGATCCAGGTCATCAAGGTCGTGCGCGAGTTGACCAGCCTGGGCCTGAAAGAGGCCAAGGATCTCGTCGACTCGGCCCCCAAGGCCGTGCTCGAGAAGGCCAACAAGGACGATGCCGAGAAGGCCAAGTCCGCACTCACCGAGGCCGGTGCCTCCGTCGAGATCAAGTGATCCCGGCGGTCGTCAGACCGCACCCGGATCGACGGAGAGCCCGCGGCGACTGCCGCGGGCTCTCTCGCGTTCACGGTTGAAGGCGACGGCGTCGGTGTAGGCGACACCGTCGCCACCGAAGATGTCGAGGGCAGAGCCGATGGTGAGGTCCACTCTGCCGTCGCCGGCGTCGTGGACGATGCGCAGATCCTCGATCGAGCGTGCGCCGCCGGCATAGGTGGTGGGAATCGGGGAGTGCTCGGCCAGGAGACGGACGAGCCGCACGTCGATGCCCTGAGACGTGCCCTCGACGTCGACGCCGTGGACCAGGAACTCGGCGCATGAGCCGGCCAGCGGACCGAGCGTGTCCGCGTCGAGGCGGAGCGCGCTGAACCGTTGCCAGCGCTCGGTGACCACCCAGTAGGCACCGTCGCGCCAGCGACATGACAGATCGATCACCAGTCGATCGCGGCCGACGGTGTCGACCAGGTGTTGAAGCCGCTCGGTGGAGAGCTCACCACCCACGAACAGCCAGGAGGTGACGATGACATGCGACGCACCGGCGTCGAGCCAGGCCTGCGCGTTGTCGATCGTGATGCCGCCGCCGATCTGCAGCCCTCCCGGCCACGTGACCAGGGCTTCGGTGGCTGCGAGGTCGTTGCCCGGGCCGAGCATGATCACGTGCCCGCCGTGGAGATCGTCGTCGCGATAGCGCGCCGCGAACCACCCGCTCGGCCGGTCGCTGACGAAGTTCGTGTCCGGCTCGACGCCGTCGACCAGGGTGGCACCGACGATCTGAACCACGTTTCCGCCGCGCAGATCGATGCAGGGTCGAAACATGCTCTCACGGTAGCGACTCGCTGACCAGCGGGTTCGTCGAGAATTGGGCAAGAGTGCTTGACCTTCTGGCCGGAAAGGCTTACCGTTCCGCAGACAACTCACGTCGCCGCTCGCCCAGTCGGGTTTGAGCGTTGACGCTTCATGTACCCGACGATAAGATCGTCTGTTGCCGTGCGTTCGTTCATCAGCTGCTCAGAATTCAGCTCTGTTCGTCGCGCCCCGACGCGTCCCCCGTCTGCCCACGAGGAGTTGTAGTGGCCAATCGTCCATCCACCCGTGAGCGCTATTCGTTTGCCAACCTGGAAGACCCTCTGGCTCTTCCGGATTTGATTGCGATCCAGCGCGAGAGTTTCGAATGGTTCCTCAACCACGGCCTTGCCGAGACCTTCCGCGACATCTCGCCGATCAAGGACTTCAGCGAAGCGCTCCAGCTCGAGCTCGAGTTCGATCCGGACGACGAAGACCTGCGCCCGCCGCCCAAGTTCAGCGTCGCGGAGTGCAAGGAGAAGGACATGACCTACTCCGCGCCGATCTTCGTGCGCGCTCGCTTCATGAACCGCAACACGGGCGAGATCAAAGAGCAGACCGTGTTCATGGGCGACTTCCCGATGATGACGGAGAAGGGCACGTTCATCATCAACGGCACCGAGCGTGTCGTCGTGTCGCAGCTCGTGCGCAGCCCCGGCGTCATCTTCGAGCCCGGCGAGCGGTTCCGCCTGCGTAACCTGAGCAAGCACCAGCTCGTCAAGGGCACGGTGCACCCGTACCGCGGTGAGTGGCTCGAGTTCGACGTCGAGCACAAGCCCGGCAAGTTCGTCACCGCCGGAACCCGCGTCGCTCGCAAGCGCCGCCTCGGCATCTTCACGCTTCTCCGAGCACTTGGGTACGACGAAGAGCACGCACCTGGTTTCATCGACCGTTTCGTCGGCCACTTCGACTTCCTCGAGGAGCAGTGGGACAAGGAGCGTCACTTCGCGCCGACCCAGGACGAGAGCCTGATCGAGATCTACAAGCGAGCCCGTCCCGGCGAGCCGCCGACGCTGGAGTCCAGCCGCGCGTTCTTCCGCAACGCGTTCTTCGAGAACCGCCGCTACGACCTCAGCCGCGTCGGCCGTTACAAGCTGAACCGCAAGCTCGGCGGTGAGGTCCAGAAGCTGGCCGAGCTGTTCGGCCTGGAGGGCGAACTGCTCGACGTGCCGACCGACGATCAGGACGTGCTCAGCAAGTGCGAGGTCGTCGCCGCGCTGAGCTACATGCTGCACCTCGTCAAGCAGGAGCCGGGCTACCGACTCGACGACCAGGACCACTTCGCCAACCGCCGCATCCGCAGCGTGGGCGAGCTGATCCAGAACCAGGTCCGCATCGGCCTCAGCCGCATGGAGCGCGTCGTCCGCGAGCGCATGACGACCCAGGACGTCGAGGCCATCACCCCGACGACGCTGGTCAACATCCGCCCCGTCGAGGCCGCGATCAAGGAGTTCTTCGGGACCAGCCAGCTCTCGCAGTTCATGGACCAGGTCAACCCGCTGTCGGGCCTCACCCACCGTCGCCGCCTGTCGGCGCTCGGGCCGGGCGGTCTCAGCCGTGAGCGCGCCGGCTTCGAAGTCCGCGACGTGCACTTCAGCCACTACGGCCGGATGTGCCCGATCGAGACACCGGAAGGGCCGAACATCGGCCTGATCGGCTCACTCTCGACCTATGCCCGGGTCAACGAGTTCGGGTTCATCGAGAGCCCGTACCGCAAGGTCGTCAAGGGCAAGGTGACCGACGAGATCGTCTACATGGCGGCTGACGAGGAAGAGAACTACGTCGTCGCGCAGGCCAACACGCCGATCAACGCCGATGGTTCGTTCAAGGTCGATCGCGTCCTCGTGCGTCGTTCGCCCCAGGCTGCCAGCCTCGACGACCTGCGCAAGATGCTGGAAGCGGAGAGCTTCTTCGGTGCCACCACCGACATCGCGTTCGTGCCCGGCAGCGAGGTCGACTACATGGACGTCTCGCCGCGCCAGATCGTGTCGGTCGGCACAGCGCTGATCCCGTTCCTCGAACACGACGACGCGAACCGTGCCCTGATGGGCGCGAACATGCAGAAGCAGGCCGTCCCCTTGATCCGTGCCGAGGCGCCGTACATCGGCACCGGCATCGAGGCTCGTGCTGCACGCGACGCCGCCGACCTGATCCAGGCCGCCGAAGACGGTGAGGTCACCGAGGTCAGTGGCGACAGCGTCACGGTGCAGTACAAGACGCTGGGCAAGAAGGTCTACCGCCTGGCCAAGTTCCGCCGCAGCAACCAGGACACGTGCATCAACCAGCGCGTCCGGGTGCACGAGGGCGACAAGGTGGCCAAGGGCGACATCATTGCCGACGGCCCCTCCACCGATCACGGCGAACTCGCGCTGGGCAAGAACCTGCTCGTCGCGCTGATGCCGTGGGAGGGCTACAACTTCGAGGACGCCATCATCCTCAGTGAGCGCTTGGTGAAAGACGACGTGCTGACGTCGATCCACATCAAAGAGCACGAGGTGGATGCCCGCGACACCAAGCTCGGTTTGGAGGAGATCACGCGTGACATCCCCAACCTGAGCGAGGACATCCTGCGCGACCTCGACGACCGCGGCATCATCCGCATCGGTGCCGAGGTCGGCCCCGGCGACGTGCTCGTCGGCAAGGTGACGCCGAAGGGCGAGACCGAGCTGACCCCGGAAGAGCGCCTGCTGCGTGCGATCTTCGGCGAGAAGGCCCGCGAGGTTCGTGACACGAGCCTCAAGGTTCCTCACGGCGAGAACGGCAAGGTCATCGACGTCAAGGTCTTCACCCGTGAGAACGGCGACGAGCTGCCCCCGGGCGTGAACCAGTTGGTCCGCGTCTACGTCGGCCAGAAGCGCAAGATCAGCGTCGGCGACAAGCTCGCCGGCCGCCACGGCAACAAGGGTGTCATCTCCAAGATCCTCCCGATCGAGGACATGCCCTACATGTCCGACGGCACGGCGGTCGACATCATCCTCAACCCGCTCGGCGTGCCGAGCCGCATGAACGTCGGTCAGGTGCTGGAAGCGCACCTCGGCTATTGCGCCCGTTGGGGTTGGAACGACGTCAAGAACAAGGTCCAGATCGGCGACGAGCCGATCCGCGGGACGGAGAACAAGACCCGGCCGAACACCAAGCCGAGCACGTTCGTCGCCACGCCCGTGTTCGACGGCGCGCACTGGGACGAGGAAGAGGCGGCCGGCA
Organism: Actinomycetes bacterium; assembly: GCA_031410915.1. GTDB lineage: Bacteria > Actinomycetota > Acidimicrobiia > Acidimicrobiales > Ilumatobacteraceae > WLMZ01. The sequence goes on along the minus strand of JANNZY010000042.1, from coordinate 2,290 downwards.
AGCACCCGACCATCCAGAGCATCCTCGAGAACATCAACCCGGAGAGCGTCGACGGCAACCGGATGATCCAGATCGACGGCAAGACCACGCTGTACAACGGTCGCACCGGCGATCCGTACGACAACCCGATCACCGTCGGCTACATGTACATCCTCAAGCTCGCTCACCTCGTCGACGACAAGATCCACGCTCGTTCGACCGGCCCTTACAGCATGATCACCCAGCAGCCGCTCGGTGGTAAGGCGCAGTTCGGTGGACAGCGCTTCGGGGAGATGGAGGTGTGGGCCCTCGAGGCCTACGGCGCGGCGTACTGCTTGCAGGAGCTGCTCACCATCAAGTCCGACGACGTCCTCGGTCGTGTCAAGGTGTACGAAGCGATCGTCAAGGGCGACAACATCCCCGAGCCCGGCATCCCGGAGAGCTTCAAGGTGCTCATGAAAGAGATGCAGGCGCTGTGCCTCAACGTCGAGGTCCTGGCCACCGACGGCACGGAGATCGAGATGCGCGAGATGGACGAAGACGTCTTCCGTGCCGCCGAGGAACTGGGCATCGACATCAGCCGCAACGAGCGCGGTACCGACGAAGACGACCGCGAGCGTGCCGCCCGGCGCGAGCGTGCGTACTGACCGCTCGGGCTTGCCCGAGCGGAACCACAACAACGAATTGACGGTCGCGGTGCGGCCGAGACAGTCCCGGGGGCACTCGGGGGTGTCGCCCGAGAGCGACGAGGAACGAGGAGCGAGAGATGCTTGATGTGAACATGTTCGACCAGTTGAAGATCGGGTTGGCGACGGCTAGCCAGATCACGCAGTGGTCGCACGGTGAGGTGAAGAAGCCGGAGACGATCAACTACCGCACACTCCGTCCCGAAAAGGACGGCCTGTTCTGCGAGAAGATCTTCGGGCCCACCCGCGACTGGGAGTGCTACTGCGGCAAGTACAAGCGGGTGCGCTTCAAGGGCATCATCTGCGAGCGTTGCGGCGTGGAAGTGACGCGCAGCAAGGTGCGTCGTGAGCGGATGGGCCACATCGAGCTCGCCGCGCCCGTCGTGCACATCTGGTACCTGCGCGGCACGCGCAGCTGGCTGGCCTATCTGCTCGCCGGCGTGGAGACCAAGGAAGAACTGAAGGCCAAGCAGCTCGAGAAGGTCATCTACTTCGCGGCCAACCTCGTCACGTGGGTCGACATCGACAAGCGCCACGAGGACCGTGGCAATCTCGAGAACGAGTACCTCGAAGAGCGCGACGCGATCCGCAAGGAGATGGAAGTCGCCGTCGATCGCCGTTACAAAGAGATCGAGGAAGAGTCGGCCAAGCTCGAGGCCGAGGGCGCGAAGGACAGCGATGTCAAGGCTCGTCTGAAGGCCGCCGAAAAGGAGATCGCCAGCCTGCGCGAGCGCTACGAGGCCGAGCTCGACCTGCTCGCCCGGACGTGGGACGAGTTCAAGGACATCCACAGCCGCAAGATCATCGACGACGAGATGCTGTGGCGCGAGCTGCGCGATCGCTACGGCGACTACTTCGAGGGTGGCACCGGCGCGGACAGCATCAAGGCGCTCATCGACCGTATCGATTTCGATGTCGAGGAGCAGCGTCTGCGTGAGGCCATCGAGCCGACCGACGCGACCCGCAAGCCGCTCAGCGCGCAGCGCCGCCAGAAGGCGATCAAGCGGCTGAAGATCGTGACGTCGTTCAACAAGCGCGACGATCGCGGCAACCGGATCAACGACCCCAAGGCGATGATCCTCGACGTGGTGCCGGTGATCCCACCGGAACTGCGCCCGATGGTGCAGCTCGACGGTGGCCGCTTCGCGACCTCGGACCTCAATGACCTGTACCGCCGCGTGATCAACCGCAACAACCGTCTCAAGCGCTTGCTCGACCTGGGCGCGCCGGAGATCATCGTCAACAACGAGAAGCGCATGCTGCAGGAAGCCGTCGACGCGTTGTTCGACAACGGCCGTCGTGGCCGGCCGGTCACCGGTCCGGGCAACCGTCCGCTGAAGTCGCTGTCCGACATGCTGAAGGGCAAGCAGGGCCGTTTCCGTCAGAACCTGCTCGGCAAGCGCGTCGACTACTCCGGCCGTTCGGTGATCGTGGCCGGCCCGACGCTGAAGCTGCACCAGTGCGGCCTGCCCAAGTTGATGGCACTCGAGCTGTTCAAGCCGTTCGTGATGAAGCGTCTCGTCGACCTCGAGTTGGCGCAGAACATCAAGAGCGCGAAGCGCATGGTCGAGCGCCGCCGGCCGCAGGTGTGGGACGTCCTCGAAGACGTCATCAAGGAGCACCCG
>JANNZY010000041.1:0-20034 GCA_031410915.1 Actinomycetes bacterium | reverse complement strand
GCACCGAGCCGGTCCGCGTGTCGGGCTACCTCGATCTGCGTGACGAGGGCTACGGCTTCCTGCGGGTGGCGGGCTACCTGTCCAGCCGTGACGACGCCTACATCCCGGTCAAGCTGACCCGCCAGTTCGGGCTGCGCAAGGGTGACTACGTCACCGGGCTCAGCCGTCCGGCCGGCCGCAACGAGAAGAACCCGGCGATGCTCGAGATCCACTCGGTGAACGGAGACGACCCGGAGAACGCCAAGACCAGGCCCCGGTTCGAGGACCTCACGCCGCTGTTTCCCGACACCAAGCTGCGGCTGGAGAGCGCAGACGACCACACCAACATGACGGCGCGGATCATCGATCTGATCAGCCCGATCGGATTGGGCCAGCGCGGCATCATCGTGTCGCCGCCAAAGGCCGGCAAGACCACGATCATGAAGACGATCGCAACGTCGATCGAGCGCAACTACCCGAATGTGAAGCTGATCGTGCTGCTCATCGACGAGCGCCCGGAAGAAGTCACCGACATGCGCCGCACCGTGCAGGGCGAAGTCATCGCGAGCACGTTCGACCGCCCGAGCGACGAGCACACCCACGTCGCCGAGCTCTGCATCGAGAAGGCCAAACGCCTCGTCGAGCGCGGCGAGGACGTCGTCATCATCCTCGACGGCATCACCCGGCTGAGCCGGGCGTACAACCTGTCCGCACCCGCCACCGGGCGCATCATGTCTGGCGGCATCGATGCCGGCGCGTTGTACCCCCCGAAGAAGTTCTTCGGCGCAGCCCGCAACGTGGAAGAGGGTGGCTCGCTCACCATCTTGGCCACGGCCCTGGTGGAGACGAACAGCCGGATGGACGACGCGATCTTCGAAGAGTTCAAAGGCACCGGCAACATGGAGCTGCGCCTCGACCGCCGTTTGGCCGAACGCCGCGTCTACCCGGCTATCGACGTGGACGCTTCCAGCACCCGCCACGAGGAACTGCTCTTCGACCGCAAGCAGCTCGCAATGGTGTGGAAGTTGCGCCGGGTGCTGTCCGGACTAGCTGCCGATGGCAACGCGGCTCCCGGTCTGGAACTGCTGATCGACCGGTTGAAGACGTTCCGCACGAACGACGAGTTCCTCACGGAGATCTCCAAGCAACCAATCTGAGGAGTGTCCGATACAATTTCCACTCCATTCTTTCCTGGAGACGTGTGATGCAGACCGAGATCCACCCCACCTACGCCGACATGGTCGTCAAGTGCACCTGTGGCAACACGTTCACGACGAAGAGCACCAAGGGTGGCAGCCTCAGCGTCGAGCTGTGCAACGAGTGTCACCCGTACTTCACGGGCAAGCAGAAGCTGGTCGACGCCGGTGGACGTGTCGAGCGCTTCAACAAGCGCTACGGCGCTCGCAAGACCAGCTGACCGACAACTTCATCTCGAACTGACGAGCCGGTGGCCAGGCCACCGGCTCGTTCGCGTGCGTGGTCAGCCCCTCGGCCACGCTTCGTGGTGAACTCCCCGCAAAATTCACACGCAATGCGCCAAATCCGCTTCAGTGGATTTGTGAGGTGGTCGATACCTGTCCGGGACACAATCGAGACATCGACACGAGGGACACCGCCAATGGCCGACCTTGCTCAACTGCAGCATCTTCTGCGACGCACCGAATTCGTCGCCAAGCAATCGCGCATCGACGCCCTGATCGGCGGCACGCTCGACGCCGCGGTCGACGACATCTTGAACGTCACCACACCGGTTGCGCTCCCGGCGTACATCGATCACAACATCGACAACATGGGGTACGAGCAGTTCGTCTACGCCGTGCAGTGGTGGATGGACCTGATGGTCGACTCGGCCAAGCCGATGCAGGAGCGGATGACGTTCTTCTGGCACGGCCACTTCACCAGCGCATGGAACAAGGTCGGTGACACGCGGGCGATGATGACGCAGAACAAGTTGCTTCGCGACAATGCGCTCGGCAACTTCTACGACCTCACCCAGAAGGTCGCGATCGACCCGGCGATGCTCGTCTATCTCGACAACCGCGACAACGTGAAGGGTTCGCCGAACGAGAACTTCGCTCGTGAGCTGATGGAGCTGTTCACGCTCGGGGTCGGCAACTACACCGAGGCCGACATCGCTGCCGCCGCCAAGGCCTGGACCGGTCACGGCATCGACACGACGACGACCTCGCCGACATATGGCCTGTACAAGTACACGGACAGCCGTCACGACAAGACGAACAAGACCTTCTTCGGGACCACCAAGAACTGGAACGGCCCGGACATCATCAGCGAGATCCTGCACGACAACGCCGAGAAGAGGTTCCTCGCCGCGCGCTACGTCATCAACCGGCTGTGGGAGCACTTCGCCCACCCCGGCACGCCGACGACCGTGCTCGACGCGCTGTGGGAGAACTTTGCCGGGACGTGGGACATCAAGGCGCTGATGCGCGCGATGCTGCTGCGGCCCGAGTTCTATGCGCCGGCAGCGATGCAGCGCCAAGTCCGCAGCCCAGTCGAATGGATCGTCTCGGTGATGTACCAGACCGGCCGACGCTCGGCGGAGATGCATCCCGAGTACTACCTCGACGAGATGGGCCAGGAGCCATACAACCCCCCGAACGTGGCCGGATGGAAGCACAACGCCTACTGGGTGAACACATCGACGATGGGCGAGCGCGGCAACTTCGCGAAGGACATCGCCAACCGGTTGCGCACGCCGGACACGTACGCGTTCATCAGCGCCAAGACCGGCGTGAACTGGAACACGAGCATCGATCAGGCGATCGACACGATCACGAACCTGTTCGGCATCGGGCCGCTGTCCGGTCCGACCCGCAACGCGATGGCGGCGTATCTGACCGCGGAACGAGGACCCGGCGGCGACCGCTGGTGGCAGGTGACCAACCTGCTCACGATGGGGCTGTTGGCCCCCGAGATGCACGTGGCCTGAGGAGGACGACGAACATGATCGATCAAGACATCTCCGCGGCTGATGCGCGGGCCCTGCTCACGCTGAACGACAACGACCCGAGCTCGCTGAGCCGGCGCAAGTTCTTGCAGATGGTCGGCTGGGGCGTTGGTGGTGGTGCCGTGCTCGGCTCGGTCGGCAGTGGCTTTCCGAACGATTGGCTCGGTGCGACCCGCGAGGCCCACGCCGCACCGCTCGGCGCGAACGAGGGTGTGCTGCTGCTCGTGTGCCTCGACGGCGGCAACGACGGCCTCAACACGGTCATCCCGTTCTCCAAGCCGCAGTACTACACGTACCGCTCGAACATCGCGATCCCGGACGCCAACGTGCTCAAGATCAACGGTGAGATCGGCTTCCACCCCAACCTGACATACCTCAAGACGTTGTGGGACCAGGGCGAGGTGGCCGTCGTGCAGGGCGTCGGGTACGACAAGCACAGCCTGAGCCACTTCGACTCGATGGCGTTCTGGATGTACGGCCGCTCCGGCTCGTTCTCCAACTCGTTCATGCCATCGAGCGGTTGGGTCGGCCGTTGGCTCGACGGCTTCGGCTCGGACGCCGAGCAGTTCAAGGCGGTCTCGGTCGGGTACGGACTGCCGATGACGCTGGTCGGCGAGGGCCGGCGCGGCCTGGCCGTGTCGCCCTACGGCATCGACTTCGGCGGCTCGACAAGCGGACCCAACGTCCGCATGTACAACGCGGTCAAGCAGTTCTCCGCGACGTCCGCCGGTCGGGGCCAATGGCACGACACGGTTGCGCTGGCCGAGAAGAGCCAGATCGAGACGGCGCAGACCGTGGCACCGATCTTCAAGACGACGATCCCGAGCGGCGAGCTCGTCCGCCAGATGGTGGTTGCCGCCCGGCTGATCAACGCCGACCTCGGTCTGCGCGTCATCGACACCCACATCGGGGCCTTCGACAACCACTCCAACGAGCCCACCGATCATGGCCGGCAGATGAAGCAGTTCAGCGATGCGCTGGCTGCGTTCTACACCGCGCTCAGCCCCGCGTTCCGCAGCCGCGTCACGATCATGACCTGGAGCGAGTTCGGACGGACACCGTGGTCGAACTCGTCGTCGGGAACCGACCACGGCACGACCAATCCGACGCTCGTCATCGGCGGCAACGTGAAGGGTGGTGTCTACGGCTCGCACCCATCGTTGTTGAAGGCGAACGGTCAGAACCTGGGCACGAACGATCGACTGACGTCCTCGATCGACTTCCGTCAGCTCTACGCGACGATGATCGACGGCGTGCTCGGCGGTGGTGCCAGCTCGGTGCTGAACGGCAACTTCGACAAGATCGATCTCCTCCGCACCCCAAGCACGCCGAGCAGCTTCGGCTCAGCGGGTGCCGCCGGCGCCCAGTTCGTCGGCATCGTGCCGGCCCGGCTGATCGACACCCGTGACGGCGCGGGCACGCCGCTCGGAGCCGGCCAGTCGTTGTCGCTGCCGGTCTCCGGCTTCGGCGGTGTGGCCGCCGGCGCCGCGGCCGCGGTGCTGAACGTGACCGCCGTCAACGGCACCGCGCCGTCGTACCTCACGGTGTGGCCCACCGGTGTCGAGAAGCCGAACACGTCGTCGCTGAACATCGCCGCCCATGACGTCGTGCCGAACCTGGTCATCTCCAAGCTCGGGACCGACGGCCGCGTGGACATCTACAACTTCACCGGTGACGTGCATGTCGTGGTCGATGTCGTCGGCTTCTTCCAGAACACGCCGGCGAGCCGGTTCAACGGTCTCTCGCCGGCGCGTGTGCTCGATACCCGTGCCGGCACCGGCGCCCCGGTTGCTCCCGTACTCGGCGGCACGCCGATCGACGTGCAGATCGCCGGCGTCGGCGGCGTGGCCGGGGATGCGGACAGCGTTGTGCTCAACGTGACCGTCACCGCACCAACGACCGACGGGTTCATCACCGTCTGGCCGGCCGGTTCGGCGATGCCGACCGCGTCGAACCTGAACTTCGTGCCCGGCCAAACCGTGCCGAACCTGGTGATCGCCAAGCTCGGTGCCGGTGGCAAGGTCTCGATGTACAACTCGCAGGGCGCATCTCATCTCGTGGCCGACGTGCTCGGCTACTTCTCGCCAAATACCGGCGCGAAGTTGATCCCGATCGCACCGGCCCGCCTGATCGACACGCGTGTCGACCTCGGCAAGCTGCCCGTGGATCAGACACCGCTTCCCGTGAAGGTGCTCGATCGCGGTGGTGTGCCGGCCAGCGGCGTGTCGGCCGTGGTGCTGAACGTGACCGCCACCGACGGCACCGCAAACGGCTACGTGACCGTGTTTCCGAACGGCGAGGCAGCGCCGCTGGCGTCCAACCTCAACATCACCGCCGGCTCGACCCGGGCCAACCTCGTGATCGCCAAGGTCGGCGCGGACAGTTCGGTCGCGCTGTTCAACTCGAACGGCACCGTGCACCTCATCGCCGACATCGTCGGCTACTTCACCGAGTAGCCCCGCCCGTCCTCAGCCGTAGGCTGGGGGGCGTGGTGGTGGCGTCTCAGTCAGATCCGGCGCGGCGCGCAGCACTCAACTCGGTCAAGTTGCGGGCGCTCGTTCGCGACCACATCGGGCACGACGTGGTCGAGCAGCCGGGTGCGGCGGTCGTGCCGTTCGGGCGCGGTGCGGCACTCGTTGCCGATGGCACCGCGTGGGTGCTGCTCGACGAACAACCCGAGCGTGGCCTCGGTGCAGCGTTGGCCTGGCTGAGCAGGCAGGCTCCCGTGGAGCGGTTGGCGCTGCTCGCCGATCAGTCGTCCGGGCTCCTCGCTCGCCGGGCCCCGCTGTTCGCGACGCCGATCGAGGTGTGGCACGTCGTCGAACGACTGCTCGTTCCCGCCGTCGCCGAACCGCATCCGGTTGACATGGCTGTCGATCCTGCGCACGAACCCTTGCGCGAGTTGATCATCGCCGGCGGAGCCGAGCCGTTGGTGGAGCACGGTGTTCTGCGCGGTGAGGTGCGCGGGCTGGAGGTGTGCCGTGCCGTGACCGACGCGTTCACCGGCGAGGTGCGCCTCGAGGTCGGCGTCGGCGCCCACGACCGCGAGGCGTTCCTGATGCTGCACGGCGCGCGCCCAACGGTCGAGGCGCTCTCCGAAGTGGCCGAACGGGTGCGCGGCCACCGCGAGATGACAGCCACGCCGCACCCGCTGAATCGCTTCGGCGCGGAGCGGTTCCTGCGCTGGCGGTGCCTGACCGAGCCGTCGCTGATCGGTGCCGCGGCGCTGCGCCCGGCCGACCCGCCCGTGGTGCGCACGAACGTCAAGGATCCGGTGCCGTGTGTCGCGACCGGCACGATGCCTGACGGCACCGACATCGTCGCGGTGTTCTCCACGGGCATCGACCTCGACCTCGTGCCGTTCGCTGTCGATGCTCGCGCGATGCACTCGCCGTCCGCCCGGCTCGCGCTGGTCGTGCCGGTCCGTGACGAGTCACCCATCACCCGGGCCGTGGCCGCGATGGTGATCGATCCTCCTAGCCTGCTGGGGCTGTGATCGACCGACTGGATGCTGTAGAAGACGAGTTCTTGACCGTCGAGGCCGAGCTGTCCGACCCGGCTGTGCTCAACGACTCGGCGCTCCTGCGCCAGCGCAGCAAGCGGTACAAGGAGCTGACGCCGATCGTGGAGCTGATCCGGGCTCAGCGCGCCGCCACCGAGGACGCCACTGCTGCCCAGGAGCTGCTGGCCGTCGCCACGCCGGACGAGCGCGAGACGCTGCGCGACGAGCTCGCCGTCTCGCAAGCCGCTATCGCGCGCATCGCCGAGGAGATTCGGCTCATGCTGCTGCCGCGCGATCCCAACGACGGCAAGGCGGTCATCGTCGAGATCCGTGGGGCCGAGGGCGGCGAGGAAGCGAACCTGTTCGCTCGCGACCTGTTCGACATGTACAACGGCTACGCCGCGCAGGAGGGCTGGAAGGCCGAGGTCCTGTCCAGCGACGCCAGCGATCTCGGAGGGCTCAACCAGGTCACGTTCATGATCACCGGTGACACCGCGTGGGGCCACCTCTAGTTCGAGGGTGGCACGCATCGCGTGCAGCGCGTGCCGGTCACCGAGAGCCAGGGTCGTATCCACACGTCGTCCGCAACCGTGCTCATTCTGGCCGAGGCCGAAGAGGTCGAGGTCGACATCGACGACAAGGATCTGCAGATCGACGTCTACCGCGCCAGCGGCCCCGGTGGCCAAGGCGTCAACACCACTGACTCGGCGGTACGGATCACGCACAGGCCGACGGGCATCGTGGTCGCGATGCAGGACGAGCGCAGCCAGTTGCAGAACCGGGCGCGAGCGATGACGGTGCTGCGCGCCCGTGTTCTGCAGGCGGCGGAGGAGGAGGCGGCGGCGAAAGCATCGGTCGAACGGCGGTCGCAGGTCGGCACCGGAGGGCGCGGCGAGAAGATCCGCACCTACAACTTCAAAGAGAACCGGCTCACCGACCACCGCATCGGCTTCACGATCTACCGCCTGCAGGAGGTGCTCGCCGGCAACTTGACCGAAGTCGTCGAAGCGCTGATCGCCGACGAGCGGGCCCGCCAGCTGGCCAGTGGCGATGGCGGCTGACGGCACGCTCACGTGGCGCGAGCTGTGGGCCGAGACGGCTCGCCGTCTCGGCGATCGCCAGCACGCGAAGTGGGTGTGCGAGGTGGCCAGCGGACTGGATGGCCCCGAGTTCATGGCCGAGCTCGACGCCGCCGCCACGAAGCGCACCGTTGCCCACCTCGACGCGATGATCGAGCGCCGCCTTGGCGGCGAACCGTTGCAATACGTGCTCGGTCGCTGGGGGTTCCGCAGGCTCGACCTGCTGGTCGACCGCCGTGTGTTGATCCCGCGCCCGGAGACCGAGTGGGTCTGCGAGATCGCGTTGCGCGCCGCGCGGCGGCTCGCCGCGGATCGCAGAGGATCCTCGCTGCGCATCGCCGACCTCGGCACGGGCAGCGGCGCGATCGGGCTGTCGCTGGCCGCCGAGCTCCCGATCGGCATGGCCGAGGTCTGGCTCACCGACGCTTCTGCAGATGCCCTCGACGTCGCCCGCGCCAACCTGGCCGGGCTCGGCCGCGCCGGTGCTGCCGTGCGGCTCGCGGCGGGCGAGTGGTTCGACGCACTGCCCGACGGACTGCAGGGAGGGCTCGACCTCGTCGTGTCCAACCCTCCCTACGTCGCCGACGGCGACCCGGCCGTCGAGCGCGACGTCGTCGCGTGGGAACCGGCGTCGGCGTTGTTCGCCGGGCCCGACGGACTCGACGACATCCGCGCCATCGCCGCGGGTGCCGTGCAGTGGCTCCGGCCCGGCGGCGAGTTGGTCGTCGAGATCGGCCACGAACAGGGTGCGCTCGTGCGTCAGGTCATCGACGCGGCAGGCCTCGTCAACGTCACGATCGCGCCCGATCTCACCGGTCGCGAACGCATCGCGAGCGCACGCCGGCCATCGGGAGTCAGTTGAGTCGGTGGCTGCGATTGTGGGCTTCGTGGTTGGTGATGCAGCGGACGAGGTCGTGGATGCCGATGCGGTCCCCGGGGAAACGGTCGGGGGTTGGGGCGGGTTGGCGGTGGTGTTCGTCGATGGTTTCGGGGTTGCCGATGTGGGTGGTGGGGTCGGCGGTGATGGTGGTGCCGTCGGGGTGGTGAAACGTGATCTGCTGGTTCGGGTTGCCGGTGATGTGCCAGCCGGTCTCGTGGACGAGGCGGTGATGACTTCGGCAGAGGCAGACGAGGTTGGTTTCGGTGGTGGGGCCGCCGTTGGTCCAGTGGTCGATGTGGTGGGCGTCGATCCATCCGGCGCGTGTGCATCCGGGGTATCGGCAGCCGCGGTCGCGGAGCCGCAGCGCCTTCTTCATCCGGTGTGAGACGACGCGTCGGTTGTCGCCGATGCGCTCGAGGTCGTCGCCGTCCCCGCCGGTGCGGTAGCCGACGAGGACGGCGTCGCACAGCATCCGCCGCGCGGTCGCGACCGGCACTGCGACCGGATCGTGCGACAGCCCGTCACCGGGGGTGACGCAACACATCCCACAACCATCACCACCCGACACGTCAGGATCGTCGAAGACGTCGGGTGTGAGATGCACGGTCGCCTGGTAGCGGACGTCGTAGTCGCCGGTCTGATCGAGGCATGCGACGGCGTGTTCGGCCATCGCGACGACGGCGTCGGCGCGGCGGACCCGCACCGCGACGAACCCGCCGTCGGTGTCGCGGGCCTGGTTGTCGAAACGGTCGATGCAGGCCAACAGCACCCCCGCGGACTCGGTCGGGACCCGGATCGTGATCACCGTCGTGGCCCCCTCGTCCCGAATCGACACGCCGCGGTCGGCATGGGCGCGTTGCTCGGCGTCGGCGGCCTGTGGCTCGCGGCGACGGTAGGCGGCGACGATGCGTTCGACGTCGCTCGTGGTCACCGATTGTGCGACCGACACCAACTCGGCGACATTGTCGACGTTCACGATCCGCGAGATCGCGCGCACCTTCGCGTACGGCAACCACCCGCGTGCCATCGCCATCGCCAACTCCGGGAACGCCGACAGTGAGTGCGCGACGCGCACCTTGTCGTGTGCGGTGCGGCGATCCAACCCGGCCTGCCACATCAACCATCGCGCACACGACCGACACCCCGACGGCTCCCACCCGCGACGCCGGTCGAACTCGGCGACCATCCCCAACCACTCACCCTCCGCCGCGGTCATGTTCGCCACGCCACGACAAATCGAAGTCGCCAACACCTCCGTCGACATCGCCACACCCAGAACCAACTCATCACACACAGTCGAAGCATCCATACCCGACATCATGAACAAGGGGTACGACAACAATTCGCTGTCCCGACTGACTTCGTACGAAGACACAATCCAGCACCCACACTGCGACAAGCGACCGTCGACCCAGCCACCGCAACCCGGACGACAACACCCAACACGACGCCGCAACTGTCCCCGTACGAAGACACCTTCCCGCACCAGCACTGCCACAACCGACGCCGACGCGTACACAGCAGGGCGAGGTTGGAGCCGCCCCCGCTCCGGATCACGAGCCAACCCACCTTCGAGCCGGATGGCCATCCCGAGACGAAGATGGGGCCTCTCAGGAGAAGGCTGGTTCCTCGAAGCCGGCTTGCCGAACCGAGCGCGGAACGGCATTCTGCGCCAGTGAGCTTCTGGGTGCGTGATCGAGTGGGCAGTGCTCACGTGGACCCGAGCGAGCACATCATCGATGCTGTGCTCTCCGAACTCGACGAACCGCCTGATCTTGAACATCCCGATGTCGGATTGACGCACGAGTCCGAGTGGAGCCTCGGAGCCTTCCCATCGGTATTGGTGATATGGGAGAGGCGCGAGGCACTATGCGCTCGTGTCGGCAGACAACGATGAAGAGGGCAGCGGGCATGAGAACGATGTGTTGACACGCGTACTCGCACGTGGCCCCGACTGGACTGGGCGGGAGTACACGCGGCAGCTCCGACGCTCGCTGGCAGCCGATGACGGTCCCCACGCGGACGCGTGGGTGAGCAACGTGATCTTCGAGGCTGGCGACGACGAGGACTTGTTGTGGTGCATCGCTGACGGACCCGTCGATCACGTGGTCGATCGCGACTTGAAGCGTTTGGGAGCCCGGTTTCACCGCGAGCGAATTGTGCCGGGGGTCGATCTCATGTTCAGCGTGATGCAGCGCTATCTTCGCCACTTCGGCGGCCCTGACCTCGGATCGTGGGATGACAACTTCTTCGGGCTCAGAGGTGCACCCGAGCCAGTCCGCAAGCGAGCGCGCCGTCGCGTGCGACGCGCATCCAGGTAGCGCAGAGCTGTAGATATTCCGGTGATCGAGGAGGCTTTGGGCCTCTTGCTCGTGGACGAAGCGACTGGCGGGAGCGGGAACTCGCCAGTGGCCGCGTCGGGAGCGAAGTGGAGCTCTCCTGGTGTCGAGGACTCGGCCTTGCGCAGGACCGCTCTTCGATCGAGACGGGCGATCCGGTCGCTGACGTCGCGCGGACTGATCAGTCGAACCGGGCGGCAAGCTGTCCGAGCAGGTTCTGCTCGGACGGGTCCAGTTCACTGTCGACGCCGGCGACGTCGCGCGCCGCCGAGAACAGCGAGGCGCGCAGCACCTTGCTGGTGATGCGGGCATCGATGTCGTCGAGGAACTCGTCGATCGCGTCGGCCGATACCGCAGCGCGGACCTTCGCCATTGCCGGCCCGAGGTACTGGTCGAACGAGAACGTCTCGCTCTCCCAGCCCGACTCGGCGCTGATGTTGCGGATCTCGTCGAGCTCTTCCTGGGAGATGTGGTGGTCGACGATCATGACGAGGAGCAGCAACTCGACGGCGGCTTCGTGCTCGCGATCCTCGGTCGCGTACACGGCGACGTTCGAGTAGAGGTCGTGGAGTCGGGCGTTCACCCGCCCCAACGTAGTCAAACCAGAACCCTGCCCTGGAAAGCAGCTTCAGGCAATGCCGAGGCTGCGCCGCAGGAACGCCAGCTGGTGCAACAGCAGGTTCTCGGCGACCACCTCCTGCGTGGTCATGTGTGTCACGCCGGACAGCGGCAGCACCTCGTGGGCGCGACCCGCGGCGAGCAGCGCCGACGACATCTGCAAGGTGTGCGCGGCGACGACGTTGTCGTCGGCGAGCCCGTGGATCAGCAGGAGTGGCCGGGTGAGATTTGCGGCGGACTGGAGCAGCGACGAGCCGTCGTAGGCAGCGGCATCGGTCGCCGGGTCGCCGAGGTAGCGCTCGGTGTAGTGCGTGTCGTACAGGCGCCACTCGGTGACGGGGGCGCCGGCGACGGCGGCGTGGAACACATCGGGCCGGCGCAGCACCGCGAGCGCAGCGAGGTAGCCGCCGAAGCTCCAACCGCGGATGCCGACACGGTGGCGATCCAGCCTGATGCCGTCCGCGGCGAGTCGTTCCGTGATCGCGTCGAGGGCGCGCACCTGGTCCTCCAGCACGGGTTGGGCAAGGTCGCCGTGGACCGCGCGCTCCCATGCCGAGCCGCGGCCGGGGGTACCACGACCGTCGATGACCACGACGCAGAAACCTTGGTCGGCGAACCACTGTGACGTCAGGTAGGCGCTGCGCGCGCTGACGACTCGTTGCGCGTGGGGTCCACCGTAGGGATCGAGCAGGACAGGCAGCGGCCCGTCGGGCATGACGGTGGGCAGCAGCACGGCGACGGCCAACTCGTCCTCGCCGACACGATGGATGGTCACGTTCGGCTCCAGCACCGGGATGTGCCCGTGCGACTCGAGGACGTGCTCGCCGACCCACACGGACGCGCCGTGTTCGAGCAGTGTTGCCGAGCGGATCGCGACGACATCACCGTTGGTGGCCGCCGAGTGCACGCCGGGCTCGTCGGTCAACGCGCGCAGTTCACCGTCGGCGTACTGCCACACGTGTTGCACTGTCGGGTCGGACAGCGGATTGGCCAGGAACGTGATGGTGGATCCCGTCACGTCGACGACGGCGCGGACCTGAGCGTCGTCGGGAGTGACGGCGCGGTCGCCGACGAGCAAGCGGCGAGCCCCGTCGCGATCGGCGGTCATCACCAGCGTTCCGTCGGCGAGCAACGCAGGCACGCCAGGCACGATCTCCACCCACTGCTCGTCCTCGTCTGCGAACAGCACCTCGGTCGCACCCGTCGATGGGTCGGCGGCCAGCACCTGCAACCGGCGCTGGTCACGCGACTGCACGGTGACGAGCAACCGGTCCGCGGCCGGCCAACACACGTCGACCAGGTACGCCAGATCGGCATGGTCCCACTGGATCTCGACCCACGATGCATCGGGGTCGAGCGGCACGATGTGCAGCGACACGTCCGCATTGGCGGTGCCGGCGGCCGGGTAGCGGTGGGTGACCGGGGCGACGTCGGGGTGAGCCGGGTCGGCGATGTGCCACGTACCGATCGGCGCGACGTCGACACGTTCGATTGCGAGCGCATCGCCGTCGGGCGACCACCAGTAACCACGCTGGCGACCCATCTCTTCAGCGGCGATGAACTCGGCGCTGCCCCACGAGACAGTGTCCGTCTCGTCGTCGGCGGCGAGGACCACGCTCGCGCCGTTCAACTCGCCCACGCGCAGGGCCGCGCCGTGCACATAGGCGATGCGTTGGCCGGACGGGTCGGGACGTGGATCGAACACCGGACCGGTGACCGGGATCTCGCGGGAGACGCCACTGATCAGCGCCGCTCCGAACAGGCGCCCGGCCAATGCGAACGCAGCGACGGTGACCTGCTCGTCCGTCGCGTAGGCGACGATGCCCCCTGCACCCTCGCGTGATCGCTCGCGGCGGGCCTGCTCCTCGGGGGGCAGGTCGCCATCGTCGTCCTCGCTCAGCAAGGCGCGCGGGTCGGCAACGAGGCGCTCCGTTCCTGTCGAGACGTCGAGCACCCACAGGCCGTTGACCGGGTCGTCGCCGGCGGAACTGCGCAGGAAGACGACGCGAGCGCCGTCGGGCGAGACCGTGAGGTTGCGCGGCTCGCCGAGGGTGAAGCGCTGGGTGCGCGCATTCTGGCGCGGGAACGTGACGTGCTCGCTCATGCAGACCTCACTGTATTTCAGGGGGTGACGAGGATCTTGGCGTGCGCTTCCGGGTTGCCGAGGTCGGTGAACGCGTCCGGGACGCCGTCGATGCCGACGGTGCCGGTGATCCACGGGCGGAGGTCGACTCGCTGATCGGCGATCGCCGTGAGCGCGTAGGAGAACTCGCCGGGCTCGTAGCCGAGCACGAACTGGATGTTCAGCTCGCGACCGATGCCGAGCATCGGGTAGAGCCGGTCCTCCTGCATGCATGCGCCGACGACGAGGATGCGGGTGTTGCGCGGTGCGATGCGCATTGCCTCGTTGATCATCCCGGGCACGCCGACGGCTTCGAAGATGACGAGCTGGCGAACGCCGTCGGCGTCGCGCCAGGCTTCGATGGCCGAGGTCTCGCGTGGGTCGACCACCACGTCGGCACCGAGCTGCTCGGCCAACGCGCGCCGCTTCGGTGAGAAGTCGGCGGCCACCACCGGGCCGATGCCGCGCAGCTTCAGCTCGGCGATGCACGCCAGGCCGACAGGACCGCAACCGATCACGATCGCGCTCTCGCCGTTGATGATTCGGCTCTTCGCCACAGCGTGCACTCCCACGGCGAGTGGCTCGGTCATCGCGGCGAGTTCGACGGGCAGATCCGTCGGAACCTTGATGCCCATCAGCTCGTTGAGCACCATCAGCTCTGCGTAGCCGCCGGGGTAGCGGTTGCTGAACCCGATGCCGTGCAGGCCGGACGAGTCGAACGCGACGGGCATCGACACGATGACGTCGCCGACGGCGAGGTTGGACACGTCAGGTCCGAGGTCGACCACCTCGCAGCAGAACTCGTGGCCCATCACCATGTCGATGTCGGGCTCGAACATCTGCATGCCCATCGGGTCGACGGGCTGGCCCTCGTTGAGCTTGGCGGCGATCGCGCGTTGCTCACGACCGTGCTGCAGCAGGTGCAAATCGCTGCCGCAGATGCCGCAGGCGAGCACCTTGGTCAGCACCTGGCCGGGCCCGGGCACCGGCTCGGGAATGTCGTCGACTCGGAGCTGCCAATCACGGATCACGGCTGCGCGCATGGTCGCAGCGTACGCAGCTGCCTGCGACCCGAACGGATCAGTGGCTGAACGAGCCGATCGCCTCGACCACGACGGCGAATGCTGCGTCGGCGTCGATGCCGGTGAGGACGTCGCAGTTCGGTGTTTCGCGATCGAGCAGATGGCGTTCGTCGATCAGCGTCATGCCCCGCGTGTGCTTGCCGCGGGTCTCGACGACGACATGGCGCTGGGCGCGCTGGAACAACTGCGGGTGGGTCAGCGCCATGACCGCGCAGGGGTCGTGGACTGCGGCGCCGCGCATGTTGTCGTGGCGCTCGACATAGCTGCCGCTGAAGAAGACGAAAAGATCGGCGAGCAGTCCGGCGAGGCGGCCGGGCTGAGCGCGAACCATCTCGATCCGCTCCGGCGTGGCCTGGAACTGATGCGTCACGTCGAGCCCCGCCATCACCAGTGGGCCGCCGTACTCGTACACCGCAGCAGCCGCTTCCGGGTCGGCCCAGATGTTGAACTCGGCAGCAGCCGAGCGGTTGCCGAACGTGCCGCCACCCATCAACGAGATACCGCCGAGACGACCGGCGAGATCGGGTGCCGTCCGCAGCGCGAGTGCGACGTTGGTCAGCGGCCCGACGGCCACGAGCCAGACACCCTCGTGGGCGCGAACTGTTTCGATGATGAATTCGATCGCGTTGTTGCTGGCCGGAGCCCGAGTCGGCTCAGGCAAGTCGGCACCGTCGAGACCACTCTCGCCGTGCACGTAGCCGGCGTGGCGCGGCTGGGCGACGAGCGGGCGGCTCGCGCCGCTGTGCACCGGCGTCTCGATGCCCAGCAACTCGGTCATGATCAGCGCATTGCGCGTCGTGAGGTTGAGCGGCGCGTTGCCGGCGACGGTGGTGATGCCCAGCAGATCGGCGTGGCGGGCGGCGACCACGATCGCAATCGCGTCGTCGTGGCCCGGATCGCAGTCGAGGATGATCGGGAGTCGGGTCGTGGTCATACCCGTCACAGCATGCCATCCGAAGCCACCGACAATCTGCCGGTGTCATCGAGACGTACAGCACGCCCGACCCACTCACCGCTGCACATCGCAGTCGCGAGATCGACGTCGGTGGACATGCCCCACGCCCGCCTACCGTCGGCGAGCAGGCACGCTGCGAGCGCGGTCTCGGGACGCCCCTCGCGGTTGTGCATCACGGTGTGGGCCTCGATCGTGACGTCTCCGGCGGCGTCGCCACCCTCGGCCAGCTCGCGCCGTGGCATCGCGTCGATCTCGTCCTGCGGGTAGGCGTAGCCGAAGCCGGAGGCGGGCGGTTCGGTGCTGTACACGCCGAACGCATGCTTGGTCGCGTATCCGCCGTTGGCCCACACCAGCCCGGTCGTCCCGTCGCCGTCGCGCAGGTCGTCCATCACCGACGCGATCGCGTGCATGACGTAGTTGTTCCACGGACCGCCCGCGAACGGCAGTCCACCGGTGCGCGTCAGCTGCCGGTCCAGCGCCAGCCCGAGCGACTGCGCGCCGAGCTGCACGGCCGACGGGAAGCAGCTGTAGAGGTCGACGATGTCGATGTCGTCGATGGTCATGCCGGCCAGCTCCAGTGCCCGTCGTGCGCCGAGCTCGACGGCGGGTGTGCGATCGAAGCTCCACCTGTTGCTGATGAACGCGTGCTCGTGACAGTCCGTGCCGGCGTGCAGGAAGACCCACCGATCGCGATCGATCCCCAACGCCTCGGCGCGCGCGGCGCTGCACATGATCAGCGCCGCGCCCATGTCGACATCGTTGTTGGAGTTCATGAACTTCGTGTACGGGAACCCGATCATCCGGTTCGACGGCGTCGGCGTTCGGATCTCCTCCGCGCTGCGCTCGACGGGAAGCCACGCGTTCTCGTTCGCCGCGGCGACAGCACTGAAGCGCGACCACAGCTCGCTGGCGACGATGAGCTGTTCCTCCACGGTGCGGCCCGCGGCGTGGCGGATCGCGGTCTCGAACATCGGATAGATCTGCACCGGCATGTACAGCCCGCGAGCCTGTTCGGCCGGGTGGCTCATCGCCAGTTCCTCGCCCACGACGCGCGGCAGCTGGTCCACGGGAGCCTTCGGCCAGTCCAATTCGACTCCCGCCTTGCGGGCCTTCATCCGGGTCCGCCATGCCTCGGCGCCGGTGAGGATGACGAAGTCGGCGCGACCGTCCTGGATGTCGCGCGCCATGGTGTTGACGAGCGTCTGCGGGCTGTTGCCGCCGGCGGTTGTCATCAAGGTCTCGGTCGGCTTCAGCCCGAGTTGTTCGGCCACGAAATGCGCCGGGTCGCCGTAGCGCCAACTCAGCAACGACACGACCGCGATCGCATCGGGATCGGGCAATGCCTCGAGTCCGGCGTCGGCGCGAGCTCGATCGATCGCGACGCACATCAGGCCGACCGGATCGAGCGCGTCGTCGAGTCCCTCGGCATGGTGGGCGTACTGTCCGGCGCCGACGAGGACGGGAGTGCGGGGGTCGATGGCCATGAATGGCGACACTACGGCCCGGGTCCGGCCCAACGTATGCTCGGCGGCGTGACACGGATCGCGATCGGCTCGGACCACGCCGGCTACCCGCTCAAACAACACTTCATCGCCGTGCTGGAGGGAGCCGGGCTGCAGGTCCAGGACCACGGCACGCACAGCACCGAGAGCGTTGACTACCCGCCGATCTGCGCAGCCGTTGCGCGGACGGTGCGTGACGGGCGGGCCGATGTCGGCATCGTGCTCGGCGGCAGCGGCCAGGGCGAGCAGCTCGCCGCGAACAAGGTGCACGGCGTGCGTGCTGCGCTGTGCAACGACCTCTACACCGCACGCCTGGCGCGCGAGCACAACAACGCGAACGTGCTCAGCATCGGGGCCCGCGTTGTCGGCGAGGCACTCGCCGAGGAGATCCTGATGACGTTCCTCGGGGCGTCGTTCCAGGGCGGCCGGCACGAGCAGCGAGTGCGCCAATTGGCCGAGATCGAAGCCGAGGAGGCCCGCCTCAGCGGCTAGCCTCGCCGCGTGCCTTGGCCTTCAGATCTCGAACCCGACACCGCCATCTTCGACCTCATCGACCGTGAGGTCACCCGCCAGTCGACGGGCATCCAGCTGATCGCCAGCGAGAACTTCACGTCGCCGGCCGTGATGCGGGCCACCGGCTCGGTCCTGACGAACAAGTACTCCGAGGGCTATCCCGGCAAGCGGTACTACGGCGGCAATGCGATCGTCGACGACATCGAGGCGCTGGCCATCTCGCGGGCCAAGGAGCTGTTCGGTGCCGAGCACGCGAACGTGCAACCGCACAGCGGCGCCAGCGCGAACATGGCCGTCTACCTCGGCCTGCTCGACAAGGGCGACACCATCATGGGGCTCAGCCTGGACCACGGCGGCCACCTCACCCACGGCTCGCCGGTCAACGCCAGCGGCATCTTCTACAACTTCGTGTCGTACAAGGTCGATCCGAGCGACGAGCGCATCGACTACGACGCGATGCGCGAGCTGGCCCTCGAGCACAAGCCGAAGATGATCGTGGCCGGCACGACCAGCTATCCGCGGCGCCTGGATCCTGACGTGTTCAAGAGCGTTGCCGACGAGGTCGGCGCGCTGTTGATGTTCGACATCGCCCACCTGGCCGGTCTCGTGGCCGGCGGCGCGCACCCGAACCCGGTGCCGGTCGCCGACGTGGTCACGTTCACGACGCACAAGACGCTGCGCGGCCCACGGGGCGGGTGCATCTTGTCGACGGCAGCCCACGCAGCCAAGATCGACAAGGCCGTCTTCCCGGGCAGCCAGGGCGGCCCGCTCGAGCACGTCATCGCCGGCAAGGCGGTTGCGTTCCGGGAGGCGATGCACCCCAGCTTTCGCGAGTACGCACAGCAGATCGTCGTCAACGCGTCGGCGCTCGCTGCGGCGTTGGCCAACGAGGGCTTCCGTCTCGTCAGTGGCGGCACCGACAACCACTTGATGGTGGTCGACCTCACGCCATTCGACGGTGAGCTGACCGGCAAGGAGGCACAGAACGTGCTCGACGAGGCCGGCATCACGCTGAACAAGAACACGATCCCCAACGATCCGCGCAGCCCGTTCGTCACGAGTGGGGTGCGCATCGGCACGCCGAGCGTCACCACCCAGGGCATGCGCGAGCCGGAGATGGTCGAGATCGCGTCGCTGATCGCGACCGCACTGCGTAGCCGCACCGACGCCGGCGCACTCGCCGATGTGCGCCAGCGCGTCGCCAACCTCTGCGCGAAGTTCCCGGTCTACGGCTGATCAAGCCGTGGTCGCCGCCGTCCCCACGACATCCGGCTACCTGATCGTCGGAGCCGTCGCGGCGATCGCGACGTTCGTCGCGACGTTCGCGGTCAAGCGGCTCGCCTTCAAGCTCAACTGGGTCGTCGCCCCCGACGACCGCCGCGTGCACAAGGTCACCACGCCCGACGTCGGTGGCATCGCGATGTTCATCGGTCTGCTCGTCGCGTTCGGCGCGAGCTGGATGATGGGTGGCTTCGAGTCGCTGTATGCGAGCAATTCCGAGCCGCGCGGTGTGTTGGTCGCCGCGGCAATCATCTTCCTCGTCGGCCTGCTGGACGACGTGCGCGAGATCTCCGCCCCGGCAAAGGTGTTCGGCACCGTCGTCGCCGGACTCGTGCTCGTCTGGCAGGGCGTGACGATGTTCTACTTCCGCCTGCCGCTGGTCGACGTCTACCTGCTCGCCGACGAGTGGAGGCCGCTCGTGACGGTGCTGTGGTTGCTCGGGATGACCCAGGCGATCAATCTGATCGACGGCTTGGATGGTCTCGCGGCGGGCATCGTGGCCATCGGCGCCGGCGCGTTCTTTCTCTACAGCCGCGAGCTGGACGTGCAGAGCATCATCACCCAGCCCAACATCGGTCCGCTGATCTGCATCATCACCGTCGGCATCTGCCTCGGATTCCTGCCGCACAACTTCAACCCGGCGAAGATCTTCATGGGCGACGGTGGCGCGCTGCTGCTCGGCGCGTTGATGGCGTCGGCCACCAGCGTGGTCGGAGGCCGCGCCGACCCGGTCAACGATCGCTTCTTCGGTCAGTCCTACTTCTTCCTCGCGCCGTTGTTCATCCCGCTCGTCATCCTCGGCGTGCCGATCCTCGACACGCTCTACGCCATCGTCCGGCGCACCACCAAGCGCCAGGGCTTCGCCACCGCGGACAAGGGCCACCTCCACCACCGGCTGATGAACCTCGGTCACGGGCAACGGCGGAGTGTGCTGATCCTGTGGTTGTGGACCGGTCTGTTGTCGGCGCTCGTGCTGTATCCGGTGTACACGACGAGCGGTGCAACGCCGGCCACTCTGGGCATCCTCGCGCTTGGGCTAGGGTTGTTCACGGTCCTGCACCCGGAGGTCCGCCGCACTCGAAGAAGCCGGGCCAACAACGACTCCTCTCCCGTGACGCCCGCGGACTTGGAGGAGTCAAAACCCACCCGCTAGATTGTTCTCGCGTTCACAAGCTCGTGACCAGCACACCGCCGCACCATGGACCTGATCCCCG
>JANNZY010000040.1:0-6827 GCA_031410915.1 Actinomycetes bacterium | reverse complement strand
TGCCGGACCGAGACACCGCTGCTCGAGCGAACCTGGCAAGCACACAGCCGCGAAGTCGTCATCCTCGGAGTGGCCTCCAAAGATGTCGCCGCCAACTCGCTGGCGTTCATGGACGAGTTCGACGTCAGCTATCCCAACGTGCTCGACAGCTCCGGTGAGATCCGTGCCCGGCTCGGCTTGCGCGGCTTCCCCACCACCTACGTGTTCGGCGCCGACGGCACACTGCGCACCACCATCGTCGGCGGTCTCACCGAGCAGCGTCTGGCTGCCGTTCTCGAAGATCTCCGAGCGTGATCGACGTCGGACTGCTGGCGACGATCGTGATCGTGCTGATCGTCCCATCCGTCTTCGTGCGACCTTGGCCCTCGTCGGCTGCAGCGTCTGGAATCATCGACATCTCCATCGGCGCGCTGTTCGTCGGGCTCGCTGTCGGGCGGCTCACCGCAGTCGCGCTCGACGACCCTGGTTCGCTCACCAGCCTCAGCGATCTGATGATCATCCGGAGTGGTGTCGAGTTCTGGCCCGGCGTCGCCGCCGGCTTGGCCTGGATCGCCTTTCGCGCCCGACATGACGAGGTTGCCCCGCTGCGTCGATTGGCCGCCATCAGCGCGCCGGCGCTGGTCGCGTGGGCCTGCTACGAAGCCACCTGCATACTTCGCGACGGCTGCCCGGGTCCGTTGAGCAGCATCGGATTGCGGCCCGATGGCCTCGTCGAGACGATGTTCCCGATCGGACTCGTGGTCGCTGCTGCCGCAGGCGGAGCAGCGGTGGTCGGGCGTCGGTGGCATCGACGCAGCGTGCCCGACGTGGAGGTCGTCGTGATGGCGCTGTTGAGCATCGCGATCATTCGCTCGATCGCCTCGATCTGGCTTCCCCACATCGGCAACGGGTTGACCCGGCAGCACAGGACTTCGATCGCTGTCGGCGTCATCGCTGTGATCGCATTCGTCGTCATCCGGCGACGACTACAGCGGCCTGCGGGCTCGGGAGACCCATGAACGGTGTACTACTCCCGTTCGCTGCGATCGCCGCCGGTGTCGTGTCGGCGAGCAGCCCGTGCGTCCTGCCAGTCCTGCCCGGCTACATCGCCGCGGTCTCAGCCACCGACGGCGGTGACGCCGGACTTCGACCGCGAGCGCGGATCCTCGGCGCGTTTGGTTTCGTCGCCGGGTTCACGATCGTGTTCACCATCTTGGGGGCAACCGCATCAGCACTCGGCGGCCTGCTGTACGACCAACTCGACATCGCGTTGCGAGTCGCCGGTGTGGTGCTGATCGTGTTCGGGCTGCACACCCTCGGCGTGCTTCGATGGTCAGCACTGGCGGGTGAACGCCGACCGGTCGAGATGCACAGCGTCGGGCGCGGCCCACGCCGGGCAGCGGCTCTCGGGGCGGTGTTCGCCCTCGGTTGGACGCCCTGCATCGGCCCGATCCTGGCAACGATCCTCACCAAGGCGGCAGCAGACGCATCGTTGACCGAAGGGATGCTCCTCCTCCTGCTGTACTCCGTCGGGCTCGGCCTCCCGTTCATCGCGATCGCTGTCTGGTTCGACAAGTCGGAGCGCCCACGGCGATGGATGATGCGTCGGTCCCGTCTGCTGCAATGCATTGGTGGTCTCACCATGGTGATCGTTGGCATCGGCTACGTCTCCGGCGTGTGGGCGACGCTCTTCACCGGTCTCCAAGGATGGCTGGCACGGACCGGTTGGCCTCCGATCTGACGTGGATTGTCGACCGCTACGACATACTGTAGTAGCCATGGTGCGGGTCGCTTCCCAACCAGATGCCATCGCGCCCGCCAGTTCACGATCAGACCGCAGCCAACCAAAGGAGACCGACAGCATGTCACTACCGACTCGTAGTAACCCCGGCGATGTCGATCTATCGATGGTGTCCAGCCCTCGATCGGGCAAGGTGCTCGTGGTTGTGTTCATCGCCGTCGCGATCGGCGTGGCGCTGTACTTCGCGTTCGGGATGCCCGGCATGGATCACAGCAGGTCCACGTCGACGATGGACGGCATGGACATGTCGTCGGGCAGCGCTGCGCATCGGCTCGTCGACCCGGTCGCCTTCGAGTCGGCCCTCGCCAACTCCGACGCTGTCGTGATCAACGTTCACGTTCCGTACGAGGGTGAGATCGAAGGCACTGACCAGTTCTTGCAGTACGACAGGATCGATGCTGCATCGCTTCCCTCTGATCGAGACACCCCACTCGTGGTGTACTGCAGGTCGGGCTCGATGTCCGCCGAAGCCGTCGTTACCCTCGCCGGGCTGGGCTACACGAACATCGTCGAACTCGACGGTGGCATGAACGCGTGGCGTGCGAGTGGCCGACAGATCGCATCGAGGGTGACCGACGGCTGAGCGTTCGGCATCGGCCCTCAAGCGCTGAGGCGGTCGGTCCGGATGGTTCGTCTGAATGGTTCGCGCAGCTGGTCGACGTAGCTGACGGGGAAGGCCGAATGGCCGCCAACTCTGAGTTCGTCGACGGCGACCGAGCGGCCCGCGGGATCGGCAAAGGTGCCCAGCAGCCGGTCCCAGAGCAGCAGGAACAGCCCGACGTTGACGTCGCCTTCGTGCACGCGTGCCACATGTGCAGGCGGACCATCCGGACGGCCGGTTCATCGCATTGTTTCATGCGGTGCCGCGGACGACGCACCGCGACTCAGGCCCGACGACCGAGTCAGTGAGCCGTTCCCTGATGACCACCCCTCGGCACCGCCGCCGATTCATCCGCGCAGTCGCGCCAGGGTCCTCGTGACACTCCACATCCCCGGGTGCCGCCCATTCACCACCGACGTCGAATACACTTCTACATCGTGTAGTTGCTCTGCTGTCGGGGCGCTGCCGGACTCGACAGCCCATGCCTCGAACACTCCTCCGCCGCCTCATACTGCTCGCCCTCGTGCTCGGCACAGTTGTCGCCACCATCGCCCTCCCAGCGGGTACGGCGTGGGCCCACAACACGTTGCTGTCCAGCGATCCTGCCGATGGTGCCGCGTTGTCCCTCGCGCCGACTCAGATCACGTGGGTGTTCGACAATCCGGTGCCGCTGGAGACGATGACGGTCACCCTGATCGACGCCACCGGAGCCCGTAACGACCTGAGCGGCTCGACACACGGCGCTGCCGGTGACACCGAGGTCATTACCCCGCTCCCGTCATTGCAGGCTGGGCCGGTGTCGTTGCGATGGCGGCTCGTCGGACCCGACGGTCACCCCATCACGGGCCGCGTCGATTTCACGGTCACAGCGCCCACCCCGACCACGATCGACAGCGCAGCGACAACATCGCCGCCCGTCGCCACGACAACTCCTCCACCCACAACACCCGCCGTGGTCGACGAGTCGTCGCTCGACCAGGGCGACGGCACATACTCGACATCCTCGTTCGCGCGCTGGATCCTGCGCTATGCCTCATACCTGGCGATCATGGCCATCGTCGGGATCCTGTTCACGACCGCCTACGTGTGGGCGGGGGCCGGCGCCCACCCCATTTTGCGCCGCATCCTCAGCCGCTCACTGTTCGCCACCGCCACCCTCGGGTTCTTGCAGCTGCTCGTTGTCGCATCCGACGTCAGCGGCAAAGCACCCTGGTCGTCATTCGGCTCGGTCGACGCCGCACTCACCACTGACGCGGGCATGGCGTTCGCGATCCGAATCGTCCTCGCTCTGTCGATGTGGCTGGTGCTATTCCGGGCAGGCATCGTGCATCGCGACGTCTACTGGACCGCCGTCTCCCTACCAGGGCTGGGCCTGCTCGCCACCTGGGCGTTCGCTGGCCATTCACGGTCGATGCGCTGGCCGACGGTTGGCGTGGTCACCGACGTTGCCCACCACGCCGCCGCTGCGGCCTGGATCGCGGGGCTGGCGATCGTCGGCTGGATCGTCATCTCCAAAACGACTCCCGAAGTAGTGGTGCCGGTCGTCCGTCGCTTCTCACAGGTGGCAGCCATCAGCGTTGCCGCGCTCGTCGGCACCGGCATCATCCAGAGCCTGCGTCTCGTCGGGAGCCCGATGGATCTGCTCGACGCCAATCACGGCCGCTACCTTGCCGTCAAGGTCGTGGTGCTGGCAGCGATGCTCGTCATCGCCAACGCCAACCGTCACAGGGTCGACCGTCGCCTCAACGACCCGGCGACCCTCCACCGCCACATCGTGGCCCTGCGCCAAGCCGTCGTCGCCGAGTTCGCGATCGGACTCCTGATCGTCGGCATCACCGCTGCCATGGTCGTGTCACCACCCGCTACGAACCAGACCGAGACAGGCGCGCCCACAGCCGTCTACCCGACTCGTATACTACATGATGTAGTACTCACCCTCGAAAGGTCTACATGAAACTCCAACGCCTCGCCGCACCGGCCATCGCCCTCGCACTCACCGCCACGCTTGCTGCTTGCGGCTCAGACGACTCGTCGTCGGCCGACACCACTCCCGCCACCCAAGCGCCTGGCGGATCGGCTGCCACCGTTGAGTTGAACGCAGCCGACATTGAATTCGCACAAGGAATGATCGCCCACCACGAGCAAGCAATCGAGATGGCAGAAATCGCGCTCGACCCCAACATCGGAGCCAGCCCAGAAGTCATCGACCTCGCGACCAGGATCAAGGGCGCCCAGGACCCCGAGGTTGAACTGATGACCGGCTGGCTCACCGCAGCCGGAGAACCCGTCGCGATGGATGCATCAGAGGGCCACGACATGTCGTCGATGGACGGCATGATGACCGCCGAGCAGATGGACGCGATGTCGGCGCTGACCGGCACCGAGTTCGACCAGATGTGGCTCGAGATGATGATCGCCCACCACAAAGGCGCGATCAGCCAATCCGAGACAGTCAAGGCCAACGGCTCCAACGCCGACGTGCTCGCCCTCGCCGACCAGATCATCACAGCCCAGCAAGGTGAGATCACCGAAATGCAAGCCATCCTTCAGGGCTGAACGCTCGTCCAGGCGTGGCGCAGGGAAGTCAGATCTTCGACCACATCGAGTCCCACATCTCCTCCCGCTTCCTCCGACTCGTTGGCGGACAGCAGCTTCGTTCTGCCGACCGTGTCGATCCGAACCAACTCGACCTCCTGCAGTCACCGCACCTCAGTGGCGACCGTCTGATACGGATGACTGGTGCGCTCGGAGAGTTCGTCGATGGTCCAGGGGCGAGTCGGGTCGACCAAGACGAGCGCGAGCAGCTCCCCTTGGATCGGTGACCGGAAGATCGGCAAGAGGGGCGGCGCAGCAACTCGCACGGGTTTGGTGTCGCTCTATTTCCAAGCAATATCAATCGAAAATAGAGCGCTCGTCGGCACACATCCGGCTGAGTTCCGTTTCTCAGCCGTGACCATTCTGTGACCGCTGGCGCAATTTCGTCGACAGAAATAGCCTTTGAGCTGCAGGTTATTGGCGGAGGTGGACGGGACTCGACTCGGAGACGCGGCGAAGCAAGGCGTCCATGGTGGCTCGTGATGGTGTCGCCGTGTGTCAGTTGGAGAGCGCTGCGATCTTGATCGCGTTGTGGCTGAGGACGCCCCAGCCGCACCAGATTCGTGCGCCTTCGAGGGAGCGGAGCCGGGCTCGTCCCCATCCGTGTTGGCGTTTCAACGCAGCGATTCTGCCCTCGGCACCGGTTCGCCATTTGACGAGTTCAACGAATCGGTCGCCGGCTTCGACTTGCTGGCGGGCCTTGCCGGGTTGACCCTTGCGGAGGATCGCGACGAGCTCGACGCCGAGCTCGGCGAGCGCTTCGTCGACCGATGCTTGGCCGTAGCCGCGATCCGCGGTGACAGCATTCGGGACGACGCCGGTGGCCGTGATCGCTCTCGCGATAGCGGGTGCAAGGCGTGGCGCGTCGGGTGGCATCCCGGCCTCGAGTTCGTAGTCGACAACGATCCCGTCACGGTTGTCGGTGACCTGTCCGGTGTAACCGAACTGCGTCGGCGTGGCGAGGCTGCCCTTGCGGATCGGGCGAGCATCGTCGTCGTGCAGCGACACCCGACGAGTCTTGCCAGCCGGAGTCTCGCCGGCCAGCCGCACCCGGGTCTGGCGGATCACTTGGGTGACGGCATCGATCAGATGGGCGAGATCGGCGAGCATCCGTCGTAGCCGTTTCACTGGTCGCTCACCCATCCGTTGCGCGTTGGCCAGGACACGTCTGGCCTGCTCAACTGCTGCTTCGGCGAGATCAGCGAGCTCGCCGGTGATGACCAGCACCTCGGCTTTGGCGTCGTCGGTGCGGCGCCGCAACTTCGACCCGATCCGGTGCGCGCCTTGACGGGCCAGCGCGGTCTGATCGTCGAACTCGGTGCGTGGCGCGATCCCAGCGGCCTGCAACCGGGCGACCACGGTGGCGATGCGAGTGATGCCCTTGGTCAGCAGACCGGAGTCGGTTGGGTACTTGATGTCGGCCGGCGCGACCGTCGTGTCAGCGCGCAACCAGCCCATGTCGATCACCCCTGCTTCGACACCGACAGCGACGAGATGCGCGTTGAGTTCAGCGACCGTCGTCGAGCCGCACCGGGTCGTGATCTTCATCAACGTCGAGGGATGCGGCGCTCGTTCGCCGAGCGGGATCCGACAGAACCGCAACCACGTCAACGAGTCCGACACCTCAGCGCACAACGTCTCGTAGCCGAGGCGATACCGGTACTTCAAGAACATCAACCGCAGATACGTCTCCATCGGAATCGACGGCCGCCCGAACGCCGGATCGAACCATCGGCGGAACGGCTCGAAGAACCTCGGATCGTCCAACAAGACGTCGACCGCCTCCAACTCTGGCGGCATCACCAGCGCCTCGGGCGGCAACATCGCTTCCCACAACGTCGGGCGAACGCA
>JANNZY010000039.1:0-70106 GCA_031410915.1 Actinomycetes bacterium | reverse complement strand
GAGTGGTGCTGGCGGAGGCGGTGGGTCCAGCTTCGTTGCCGCGACCTCGCCGACAGTTGGTGCGCGCGTGCCCACCGCAGTCACCGGTGCCGCCGGCGCAACGCCAGCGCTCGGCGTGGCCGGCGCGAACGGTTCGATGAGCGTCGACTGGATCCCCTGCCTCTACAACTTGACGCTGACGAAGACCCCGTCCGTGTCGGCTGTGAACGCGGGCGGCACGATCACGTGGACCATCGCGGTCACGAACAACGGTCCCGATCCGATGACGCGCGGCGACGTGGTGACGCTGACCGACTCGCTACCGTCCGGGTCGAACGCGACGTCGCCGGCACCCAACAACGTCGTGCGGTCCGTCGTGACCAGCGGCGGCAGCAACGTCGACATGACCCGGGGTGCCGTGACGTGCACCGGCCTCACCGTCGGCGCGGCGATGCCGGCAAGCACCGACTGCACCCGCGCGCACGGGGGCGCCGCCGGCACTCCCGGGTCGCCGAGCGGCGGAACCCGTGGCCTCGACGTCGGTGAGACCTTGACCATCACCTACGACCAGGTCATCTCCAACACTGCGGCGTGCGGCACCATCACCGACACCGCAACCGTTCGCGACCGCCCGACCGCAAACACATCCGTCGCGACGGATGTCACCGGCAACACGGTCACCGACACTGCGGCGGGCACGGTCACTGTCAACTGCTACGACCTCGGTGTCACGAAGACGGTGTCGGCACCGAGCGTGGTGCAGGGCGGCACGATCACCTGGACCGTCACCGTCGTCGACAACGGCCCGGGCAACATGGTCGGGCCCGGCGCGACGACAGCCAACCCGCTCGTCGTCACCGACACGTTCCCGACCACAGGAGTCGGAGCAGCGACGTTGACCTCATCGGTGGGTCCCGCCGGGGCATGCACGTTCGCGTCGCCCACTGTCACGTGTGCCGGCTCGCTGAACTCCGGACAGCAACAGGTGTTGACGTTCACGCAGCCGGTCAACGCCGCGGCCACAGTTGGCTCGACGATCTCCAACACAGCGACCGTGTCCGATCCGCGCTCGGGCGACACGAACGACTCGTCGACCGCGTCGACGCAAGTGGTCGCTGCGCCGCGCATCGTGCTGCAGAAGTCGCTCGGCGGCACGAACCGGTTCAACAACGCCGATCAATTCGTGATGACGGTGGCGGGCACGGGCGGGTCGAGCGCGACGACGGCCGGCACGGGTTCGACGATCACAGGTGGCACGGTGACGGTCGCAGCCGGGACGGTCGGGACCGACTACACGTTGAGCGAGGGGATGGCGGCCGGTTCCGTCGGCGCGCTCGGCCAGTACGCGAGCTCCGTCTCGTGCTCGAATGCGTTCGCCGGTTCGTCCACCGTGCTGCCGGGCGGCACCGGTGTCAGCTTCGTGGTCCGCCCGCAGGCCTCGGACAACATCACGTGCACGTTCACCAACACGCCGCGACCGGCAACCGTCAGCGTCGCCAAGACCAGCGTCGGGGGTGTGGGCAGCTTCGGGTTCGCGATGACGAACCTGGCATCGACGGCGGCGACCGTGGTCACCACGACGGCCGGTACCCCTGCGTCGTCGACGCCGTTCGCCGTCACGACCGTCGGTACCGCCGTCACGATCACCGAGACGGTGCCGGCCGGATGGCGACTCACGGGCGGCTCGTGCTCGGATGCGAACAGTGCGATCACCGGCAACCCCGGCACGTTCGGTACGTTCGCCGGCAACGCGATCACAGTCGGCGCCGCATTCGTGGAGCCGGCTGCGAACATCACGTGCACGTTCACGAACGACAAGCTCGCCCGTCTCGTCATCCAGAAGACGGCGAACGGTGGTGCCGGTACGTTCGGCTACACGTCGACCGGCGGGCTCTCGCCGTCGTCTTTCTCGCTGAGCCCGAACCCGCCGACGACGCCGTCGGTCAGCCAGGTCTTCGCCAACCTGGTCCCCGGCACGTACTCCGTCACCGAGGGCGCGAGCACTTCGTTCCAGTTGACCGACCTGACGTGTGTCGCAGCCGGAACCAGCGCGGCAGGCTCGGTCATCACCACCAGTGCCTCGGCGCGACAGGTGTCGGCAACGCTCGTCGCCGGTGCCGACTACACGTGCACCTACACCAACGTGCGCGATGCGCAGATCACCATCGTCAAGACCAGCATCGGTGGCGACAACACGTTCGCGTTCTCCACCACCGGCACGGGCAACGCCGTCGACCCCGTGCCGTCGATCACCACGTCGTCCGGCGTCGGCTCGTCCAGCTTCGCAGTACCGTTCGCCACGGGTGCGCCGACGCGCACGGTGACGATCACCGAGACCACCCAGCCCGCCGGGTGGGTGCTGACCGGCATCACATGCAGCAATGTGGGTGGGAGCGCGATCGGCACCGTTGCGTTGCCGGCCGTGACGCTGACCGTTGCGCCCGGTGACGTGTTGAGCTGCAACGTCACGAACCAGCGACTCCCGCGCGTCACGATCCGCAAGCAAACCGTCGGTCCGGCCGGATCGTTTGCGTTCAACGGCGGCACCAACGGCCTACCGGCCAGCCTGACGCTGGACACCACCGCTGCGAACCCGGCGTCGTCGACGGCTTACAAGCTCAGCGCGCTCGACACCGCGACGAGCATCACCGAGACGGTCGGGGCGAACTACACGCTGACCTCGGCGACGTGTGTGAACGGCAGCGGCACCGCGGTGTCGACGTCGCTGTCGGGCTCGACGCTCACGATCGCGGCCGGTGCCGTCGTCGGTGGGTCCGACCTGACGTGCACGTTCGTCAACACCCGGCGAAGCGCTCAGGTGCGCGTTGACAAGCGTTGGCTCGGGGCGATCGTCAACAGTCAGGTCACGATCACGTCGACGGGCGGAACGAACAACCCTGGTCTCGTGTCGGTCGCGAACACCGCCAACGAGGTCGACGCGGGGAGTGCGGTCACGGTCTACGCCGGACAGACACTCACGTTCGGCGAGGCGTTCGACGTCGGGTCGGCGTCCGCCTACACGACGTCGCTCGCGTGCGCCGGTGCGGCTGATGGCAACCCCAACGACGGACTGACCATCGCGGCTGGCGACAACGGGGCGACCGTCGTGTGCACATACACGAACTCGCGGATCCCGAACGTCGTCAAGAGCCCCGGCGCCGTGACCGGCCCGACTGCGGCGGGCATCTACACCGCGACGTACACCGTCACCGTCGACAACGCGGGCTCGGCCACGACGTACGGCGCGCTCACCGACTCGCCAGCTTTCGCCGGCAACCTGCAGGTGACCGGTGCGAGTTGGACGGCGGCGACCAGTGCTGGAGCTGCTCCCGCGGCCGGCGCGGCAACCGGTGGCGGTCCGTTCATCCTCGCGCCTTCCGGGCAGGCGATCAGCACAGGGGCGACGCACACCTTCATCGTCGCTGTCACGTTCCGCTTCACGGCGTACACGACGGCGTCGGCCTGCGCCGGCTCGGGCACGGGTTTGTTCAACTCGGTCTCGGCGGCGACACCCGAGCTGCAGATCACCGACAACAGCGCATGCATCGCACCACCTGCGCCGCCCGCACCCGCGGTCGACATCGTCAAGACCGCCAGCCCGACCAATGTCTCGACCCCGGCGCAAACCATCACGTACTCGTTCGTCGTCACCAACGCCGGCAACGTCACTCTCACCAGCATCGTCGTCGCCGATCCGAAGCCCGGGCTCGGCGCGATCACATGCCTCGCGTCGTCGCTGGCTCCCGGGGCCACGACGTCATGCACTGCGACCTACAGCACCACGCAGGCCGACGTCGATGCCGGCTCGATCGTGAACCTTGCGTCGGTGACCGGCTCGGCACCGAATGGATCAACAGTCACGGATTCTGATCCAGAGACCGTCACCACCACACGCACACCGTCCATCTCGCTCGTGAAGACGGCGTCACCGACGACTGTGACCGCCCCGGGTCAGACCATCACGTACTCGTTCATCGTGACCAACACCGGCAACGTCTCGCTGACAGGCGTCGGCGTGACCGACCCCAAGCCCGGTGTCAGCGTGATCGCGTGTGGGTCCACCACGCTGGCGCCCGCCGTGTCGACGACGTGCTCGGCGACGTACTCGGTGACGGTGGCCGACATGAACATCGGCCGCATCGACAACACGGCGACGGCCCGTGGCACGCCACCGCCGGGCGCCGGCGGGTCCGTGACGGCGTCGGACAGTGTGACGGTCACGGCGACACCGGCTCCGGCGATCGATCTGCGCAAGAGCGCCAGCCCGACCACGGTGATCGTGGCCGGTCAGCTCGTGGCCTACTCGTTCCTCGTCACCAACGTCGGCAACGTCAGCCTCTCGGGCATCGTGGTCGTCGACCCGCTACCGGGTCTCGGCGCGATCACATGCCCGTCGACGACCCTGGCGCCACTGGCGACCACGACGTGCAGCGCCGCCTACGCCGTGAGGCAGTTCGACCTGGACGGGGGAGTGATCAACAACACGGCTGTCGTGCAGGGCACGCCACCGACAGGCCCGATCATCACGGACAGCGACTCGGCGACGGTGACCGCGACTCGAGTGCCGAGCATCGAACTCGTCAAGACCGCGACTCCCACGACGATCAGCGCCGCGAACCAGGTCGTCTCGTATTCGTTCGCTGTGACGAACAACGGCAACGTGTCGCTGAACGCCGTCGCGGTCAGCGACACGCTGCCCGGACTGGGCTCGGTGACGTGCCCGGTCACTTCGCTCGCCCCGGGTGCGTCCACGACGTGCTCGGCCACGTACCTGTCGACGCAGGCCGACGTCGACCGCGGCCGGATCGACAACACGGCGACGGTCCGAGCGAATCCGGCCGGTGGTGGCGTAGCGGTCACCGACACCGACTCCGAGTCCGTTGTCGTCACCCGCACGCCAGGCATCGACGTCGTCAAGTCGGCGAACCCGACCAACGTCACGGCCGCGGGACAGGTGGTGACCTACTCGTTCATCGTCACCAACACGGGCAACGTCACACTGTCCGGCGTCGGCGTGACCGATCCGCTGGTCGGTCCGAGCGCGATCAACTGTCCCGCGACAACGCTCGCGCCGGCCGCAGCCACGACGTGCACCACCACGTACGCGGTCACACAGGCAAACATCGACGCCGGACGCGTCGACAACACGGCGACCGCTCACGGCACGCCACCGCTCGGCGCGGGTGGACCCGTGACCGACACGGACAACGAGACGGTGAGCGCGACGCGATCGCCGTCGATCGATCTCCTCAAGACTGCGACACCGAACAACGTCACCGCCGCCGGCCAGGCCGTGACGTACTCGTTCACGGTGACGAACACCGGCAACGTCACGCTCACGTCGGTCGCGGTGAGCGATCCGCTGCCTGGCCTCAGCACCGTGACGTGCCCGACGACGACGCTGGCACCCGCCGCCTCGATGTCGTGCGCGGCCACATACAGCATCACCCAGGCCGACATCAACGCCGGCGCGGTCAACAACCTCGCGACCGCGTCCGGATCGCCTCCGGCCGGTGCCGGTGGAGCGGTCAGCGACAGCGACGCAGCCACGGTCACCGCCACCCTTGCGCCGTCGATCCAGATCGTGAAGTCGGCGAGCCCGACGACGGTCAACGCGGTCGGGCAGGTCGTCGACTACACGCTCGTCATCACGAACACGGGCAATGTGACGCTGTCGACGATCGCCGTGACGGACCCGCTGCCCGGCCTCAGCGCACTCAGCTGCCCGACGACCACACTCGCTCCCGGGGCATCGGTGACGTGCGCTGCGAGCCGCCCGATCACCCAGGCCGATTTGGATGCCGGGTCCGTCGACAACATCGCGACCGTCACCGGCCGTCCGCCGAGCGGCCCCGTCGTGTCCGACACCGACTCAGCCATCGTCAGGGCGGTCCAGTCGCCGTCGATCGATCTCGCCAAGTCAGCTGCGCCGACGACG
Source organism: Actinomycetes bacterium (assembly GCA_031410915.1). Taxonomy (GTDB): domain Bacteria; phylum Actinomycetota; class Acidimicrobiia; order Acidimicrobiales; family Ilumatobacteraceae; genus WLMZ01. The sequence continues at coordinate 64,189 of JANNZY010000039.1, read as the reverse complement.
GTGTCCGCCGCCGGACAGTTGGTGACGTATTCGTTCCTCGTCACCAACACCGGCAACGTCTCGCTGACCGGCATCGGTGTGAGCGATCCGCTGCCCGGGATGTCGGCGGTGGCGTGCCCTGCAGTCGCGCTGGCTCCGGCCGCAGCGACGATGTGTATCGCGACACGCACCGTCACCCAAGCCGAGATCGATCTGGGATCGGTCACCAACACGGCAACCGTGTCGGGCACGCCACCGGCCGGACCCGCAGTGACCGACACGTCGTCGACGACCGTGACTGCGAGACGCTCGCCCTCGATCGATCTGGTCAAGTCGGCCATGCCGTCCACGGTCACGGCGGCCAACCAGACCGTGACCTACTCGTTCCTCGTGACCAACACCGGCAACGTCACATTGAGCTCGGTTGCGATCCGTGACCCGCTGGCCGGCCTCGGTGGCATCTCGTGCCCGCTCGTCGTGCTCGCGCCGGGCGCCACGACGACGTGCACGGCGACGCGAGTGACGGCGCAGGCCGACCTCGACGCGGGCACCGTCGCGAACACGGCGACCGTCACCGCGAACCCGCCGACCGGTGCTGCGGTGACGGACACGTCGAGCGCCTTCGTGACGGCCACGAGGACACCGGCGATCGACCTTGCCAAGTCGGCATCGCCGAACAACGTGACAGCGGCGGGCCAGGTGGTCACGTACACGTTCGTCGTCACGAATGTCGGCAACGTGACGCTGACCGGCATCGTCGTGAGCGACCCACTGCCCACACTCGGCGCCATCGCGTGTCCCGCGACTGCGCTCGCCCCGGCCGCTTCGATGACGTGCTCGGCCACGTACACGTCGACGATCGCCGACATCGACGACGGCCGGATCGACAACACCGCGACGGCCAGCGGTACTGCACCGACGGGTGCAGTTGTGACGGACACGTCGAGCGAGACGGTGACGGCGTCGGCCGCACCGGCGGTCCAGATCGTGAAGGCCGTCGCTCCGACGACCGTGACGGCTGCGAGCGAGGCGGTGGCGTACTCGTTCCTCGTCACCAACACCGGCAACGTGACATTGGCCGGCATTGTCGTGACCGACCCGCTGACCGGACTCGGCGCAATCACCTGCCCGGCGACGACCCTGGTGCCGACCGGTTCGATGAGCTGCTCGGCCGGCTATACGACGACACAGGCTGACATCGATGCCGGACGGATCGACAACACAGCGACCGTGACCGGCGCACCCCCGACCGGGCCGGCTGTGTCGGACACGTCGTCGGCCACGGTGACCACGACTCGTGCGGCGGCGATCGATCTCGTCAAGACGGCGACACCCACCACTGCGACGGCAGCGAACCAGGTCGTCGTCTACTCGTTCGTCGTCACCAACACCGGAAACGTCACGCTGACCGGTGTCGGCGTGACCGACCCGCTGCCCGGCATGTCGGCGATCATTTGCCCGACCACGACGCTGGCACCGAGCGCGTCGACGACGTGCACGGCGACCCGCGCTGTCACACAGTCCGAGGTCGATGCCGGCTTCGTCGTCAACACGGCGACGGCTGCCGGTGATCCGCCGTCCGGTGCCGGACCGCGAGTGAGCGATAGCGACAGCGAGACGGTCACCGTTGCGCCATCGCCGGCGATCGCGCTGCTGAAGTCGGCTTCACCGACCACGATCAGCGCCGCGAACCAGAGCGTCACGTACACGTTCACCGTGACGAACACCGGCAACGTCACGCTCACCGGTGTCGGAGTCAGCGATCCGCTGGCGGGACTCGGCGCGGTCAGGTGCCTCGCCACGGCGCTGGCGCCGACCGCGTCGACGACGTGCAACGCCTCCTACACGACCACACAGACCGACGTCGACACGGGGCGCATCGACAACGTCGCCACCGCCTCCGGTGAGCCCCCGGCCGGTGCTCCCGTGTCGGCCTTCGCGTCCGCCACGGTTCGTGCGCCCGCAGTACCGTCGATCTCGCTCGACAAGTCGGCGACGCCGAACAACGTCACGACGATCGGCCAGATCGTCAACTACGCGTTCGTCGTCACGAACACCGGCAACGTGACGCTCGGCAACGTCGGCGTCAGTGACGCGCTCCCGGGCGTGTCCGCGATCACGTGTCCGGTGACGACGCTGGCCCCGGTTGCGTCCACCACCTGCACTGCTTCGTACGCGGTCACCCTCGCCGACATGAACGCCGGTCGCATCGACAACACCGCGACGGCGTCGGGCACGCCGCCAACCGGCGCAGCGGTCGCCGCCTCCGACCGCGCATCCGTGACGGCCGCCAACGCCCCCGCGATCCAACTCGTGAAGTCGGCCAGCCCGGCCACGGTGTCCGGCGCGAACCAGACGGTCGTGTACTCGTTCGTCGTGACGAACACGGGTAACGTCACGCTGACCGGTCTCGACGTGACCGACCCGTTGCCCGGACTCGGCGCCGTCAGCTGCCCGGTGACGACCCTCGGACCGAACGACACGACGACGTGCACAGCGTCTTACATCACCACCCAGGCCGACATCGACACCGGCCGCATCGACAACACGGCGACGGCAACCGGCGCACCGCCCGTCGGACCAGCCGTGACCGACAGCGCATCGGCTGTCGTGCTGGCCGCGTCCACGGCTGCGATCACGATCGACAAGTCGGCGTCGCCGCCGACCGTCTCCGCGGTCAACGAGACCGTCATGTACACGTTCGTCGTCACCAACGCCGGCAACGTGACACTGACCGACATCGTCGTCAGCGACCCGCTGGCCGGTCTCTCGACGCTCTCCTGCCCGGTCACCACCCTGGCGCCGGCAACGTCGACGACGTGCTTGGCGACGTACTCGGTCTCGCAGGCCGATGTCGACGCGGGCACGGTCCTGAACAGCGCTACCGTCACGGCGACGCCTCCCGTCGGTCCGAACGTGACAGACAGCGACGGTGCCACCGTCACGGTTCCGTCGGCACCGAACATTGCGCTCGTGAAGGCGGCCAACCCGGCGACGGTCACGGCCGCCAATCAGACGATCGTCTACTCGTTCCGCGTCACGAACGCCGGCAACGTCACGCTCGCGTCCATCGCCGTCACCGATCCGATGCCGTCGTTGAGCGCGCTCTCGTGTCCGGCGACGACGCTGGCCCCTGCCGGCAGCTTGGTGTGCACCGCGACGTATCTCACGACCCAGGCCGATGTCGACGCCGGTCGCATCGACAACATGGCGACAGCAACGGGCACGCCGTCGACGGGTTCGACCGTGTCCGACACCGACTCGACAGTGGTGCTCGCTGCGGCCTCGCCGAGCCTCACGATCGTCAAGGCGGCGTCGCCGAACAACGTGACGGCAGCGGCCCAGACCATCAGCTACACGTTCGTCGTCACGAACACGGGCAACGTCACGCTCGACCCCGTGATCGTCAGCGATCCACTCGCCGGCCTGTCGATGGTGTCCTGCCCAGCAACGGTCCTGGCGCCGGCGGCGGCGATGACGTGCTCGGCCTCCTACTCGGTGACGCTGGCCGACATCGACGCCGGACGCATCGACAACACCGCGACCGCGACCGGCACGCCGCCGACCGGACCTGCGGTCATCGCGAGTGAGTCCGAGACCGTCACCGCGTTGCGTGCGCCGGCGATCCAAGTCGTCAAGTCGGCGCAGCCGGCCACGATCACTGCGGCGAACCAAGTCGTCGCGTACTCGTTCGCCGTCACGAACACGGGCAACGTCACGCTCAGTTCCCTCGCCGTCGTCGACCCGTTGACCGGCCTGTCGCCGATCAACTGCCCGACGTCCACCCTCGCCGCCGGCGCCAGCACCACGTGCACTGCCGGCTACACGACCACGCAGGCCGACGTGGACCGCGGCACGATCGTGAACACAGCGTCGGTCAGCGGCCTGCCGCCGACGGGTCCGGCGGTGACGGACACCGATTCTGCAATCGTCACCGCGACAGCCGCACCCGCGATCGACCTCGCCAAGTCGGCGACACCGCCCACCGTCACTGCCGCAAGCCAGCCGGTGGGCTACTCGTTCGTGGTCACGAACACGGGCAACGTGACCCTGACCGGCGTCGGGGTGTTCGATCCGCTACCAGGGCTGTCGGGTGTGACGTGCCCGGTCGCGACGCTCGCTCCCGGGGCGAACACGACGTGCACCGCGAGCTACACGACGACACAGACCGACATCGATCGTGGCTCCATCGTCAACACGGCCACCGCGTCGGGCACGCCGCCGAACGGATCGGCAGTCAATGACGCGGCGACGTTCACGGTCACCGCTGCGGCGACGGCGTCGATCTCGCTGACCAAGACGGCCTCACCGACCACGGTGACCGCGAGCGGCCAGGTCGTGTCGTACTCGTTTCTCGTGTCCAACACGGGCAACGTGACCCTCACCGCAGTCGGGGTCATCGACGCACTGCCCGGCCTGTCGACCGTCATCTGTCCGACGACCGTGCTCGCGCCAACTGTGTCGATGACGTGTTCGGCGACGCGGCCGGCGACGCAGGCCGACGTGGATCTCGGCCGCATCGACAACACCGCGACCGCCAGTGGCACGCCACCGACCGGGCCTGCGGTCTCGGCGGTGGACTCGGAGACCGTCGCGGCCCCGGCGAGCCCGTCGATCTCGCTCGTCAAATCGGCGTCACCGAACAACGTGATCGCGGCGAACCAGGTCGTGACCTATTCGTTCGTCGTCACCAACACCGGCAACGTGACTCTCTCCGCGGTCGGTGTGACCGACCCGCTGGCCGGCCTCGGCGCTCCATCGTGCCCGGTGACGTCGCTGGCACCCGGCGCAGCCACGACCTGCACGGCGACCTACACGGTGACGCCCGCCGACATGAACGCCGGCCGCGTCGACAACACCGCGATCGCTTCCGGAACCCCGCCTGTCGGCGCGCCGGTCACGGCCACAGACACCGAGACGGTGACCGCGACCCCCGCCCCGGCGATACAACTCGTCAAGTCCGCCAGCCCGACCACCGTGACCGGAGCGAACCAGCCCGTGGAGTACTCGTTCGTCGTGACGAACACGGGCAACGTGTCGCTGACCGGCATCACCGTCGCCGACCCCCTCCCCGGTCTCGGCCCGATCACGTGCCCGGTCACGACGCTTGCCTCCGGTGGTGGCACGACGTGTACCGCCACGCTGGTCGCCTCACAGGCCGCAGTCGACGCTGGCTCGATCACCAACACGGCCACGGTGACGGGCTCGCCGCCGTCCGGAGCGCCGGTCACCGATGCGGACACCGCCATCGTGACCGCAACACGGAGGCCGTCGATCGGACTCGTCAAGTCGTCGTCGCCGGGCACGGTCGCCACGGCCGGTACCGTGATCACCTACTCGTTCGCCGTGACCAACAACGGCAACGTCACGTTGAGAGGCCTCGCTGTCGTCGATCCGCTGCCCGGACTGGGCCCCGTCACGTGCCCGGTCACCACGCTCGCGCCGAGCGCGAGCACGACCTGCTCGGCGGCCAGGCCGACGACGCAGGCCGACATCGACGCCGGCTCGATCCTGAACTCGGCCATGGCCTCGGCGACGCCACCCGCCGGCCCGGCCGTCACCGCAACATCGAGCCATGTCGTCAACGCCATGCGAGCGCCGTCGATCACCGTTGTCAAGACTGCTGCTCCGACGACCGTGACCGCGGCGGGCCAAACGGTGACCTACTCGTTCGTGGTGACCAACACCGGCAACGTGACGCTGACGGGAGTAGGCGTCGCCGACCCCCTCGCCGGGCTCGGCCCCGTCACGTGTTCGACCGCCATGCTCGCGCCGAATGCCACCACGACCTGTGCTGCGTCGTACACGACGACGCTCGCCGATGTCGACGCCGGGTCGATCACCAACAGCGCGACGGCGAGTGGCGTGCCTCCAACGGGTCCGGCCGTGAGCGACAGCGACTCGGCGACCGTTGTCGCCACTCAGACACCGGCCATCGATCTCGTCAAGGACGCCGCACCGATCGCGACGATTGTGCCGGGCTCAGTCGTCGTCTACACATTCGTGGTGACCAACACCGGCAATGTGACGCTGACTGCGATTGGCGTCAGCGACCCGCTGCCCGGACTCTCCGCGGTGACCTGCCCGGTGACAGCGCTCGTGCCCGGCGCAACGACGACGTGCACCGCGACCTACTCCATCGACCAAGCCGACATCACGGGTGGCGCGGTCGCGAACACGGCAACCGCGAGTGGCCGTCCGCCGACGGGTCCGCGGGTCACAGACGCCGACTCGATCACCATCATCACCGCCCAGTCATCCGGTCTCTCGATCGACAAGACGGTGTCGCCGGCCACCGCCGGCGGCGCGGGCGAGACCGTCGCCTACACCTTCGTCGTCACCAACATCGGCACCGTCGCGCTCACCGCTGTCGCGGTCACCGATCCGCTGCGGGGACTCTCGGCGGTCAGCTGCCCGGCCACCACGCTCGCTGCCGGCGCGGCATTCACGTGCTCGGCGACCTACATCCTGACGCAGGCCGACGCCGACGCCGGCAGTGTCGTGAACACAGCGACGGCGAGCGGCCTGCCACCGTTCGGCGCAGCCGTCACCGCAACGGACGCAGCGACGGTGGCGATCGCGCCGCATCCGGCGATCAGCCTCGCAAAGTCGACGACGCCGACGTCGGTCGGAGCCGTCGGCGACGTGGTCACGTACACGTTTGTCGTCATCAACACCGGCAACATCACGCTCAGCGGCGTCACCCTGGTGGACCCGATGGCTGGCCTCAGCGCGATCTCGTGCGGTGGCTTCGGGGGAGTGCTCGCACCGAGAGCGTCGATCACGTGCACGGCGACGTACGTGGTACGCCAGGCGGACCTCGATCGCGGCACGATCCGCAACAGCGCATCGGTCGTCGCGAGTGCCGGCGGCGTGCAGGTGTCGGCCGCGGCAGCAGTCACCGCGGCAACAGTGCAGAATCCGGCGCTGTCGTTGACCAAGTCGGTGTCGGCCATCACCGTCTCGACCGGGGCCATCGTCACGTACACCCTGGTCGGGACGAACACCGGCAACGTCACGCTCACCCGTGTGGTCGTGGCCGACTCGTTGCTCGGCCTGACGCCGCTGCTGTGCGGCGGCTTCGACGGCACGCTCGCTCCCGGTGCGTCGGTGACGTGCACCACCACGTACCGCGCCAATTTCGGGGCATCCTCGAACGGTCGCATCACGAACAACGCGTCCATTGCAGGTGTCGGCCCGAACGGCATCGGCGCCTCTGCCGTTGCAACGGCGACCCTGACCGTCGTACGTCTCGTGCTGCCGACCACCGGCGCTGACGTCGTCGGGTCGTCCTGGATCGCACTCGCGTGGTCGCTGCTCGGCGTGGTCCTGGTCGCGCTGTCTCGCCGCCGCCGACCACGACGATCGTGACGGAGACGGTCGAGGCCGCGTTCGTGGCGCACGAGACGGACCGAGCGCGCCGCTGGGCGCTCGTCTGCCTCGTCGCCGTCGCACTCGCGGCGTGCACCAGCGAACCGGTCAGCTCCAGGGCGACCGTGCCCGCCGCCGCGTCGCCGACTGTGGTCACAGCCAACGGCCCCTCGGTTGACGTGCCGGCGGCGACGTCGACGACAGCCGGCGCAGTGCAGCAGGCAGTGGTGATCGATGTCGTCAACCAACCCGGCTCCGGCGACTTCGACGGCGCGGTCGGCGACGTCGGCCACCACACGTGCGAAGCCGCCGGCGGACGTTGGACGTCGGCCGGATCAGTGCGCAACCCGACCGACACGTCAGCCGACTATCGCGTCTACGTCTCGTTCCTCGATCCTTCCGGCGAGACACTCGCGTTGATCGAACGCGACCTCGACGACGTCGACCCCGGCGAATCGCAGGCGTGGTCGGTCGTGTTCGACACATCGCTCGTCGAGGTGCGTTGCGTGCTGCGCGTCGAGCGCCGCCGGGCTGGATGATCGACGCCCAGACGGCGCAGTGAACGAGCACACCGGGTCAGGCGAACGCCTCGCCCGCTGCTGCAGCGAAGTCGGCCATCGAGGCAAACTCGAGCGCGTAGCTCCATTCCTCGGCAGGCTGCTTCGTCGCGCCCCACCCGGGACGGTCGTGACGGCGGTTGATCCACACCGACGGGAGGCCTTCTCGCTTCGCGGGAACGTGGTCGTGGAACAGGCTCTGCGCCACATGCAGCAGGCGACTGCGGTCCACCCCGAGCTCGGCGATCGCACGGTCCAGCGCTCGGAAGTGGTTCTCCGCCGGCTTGTACGCGCCGACGTCTTCGGCGGTGATGACCGCAGCGAACGTCCCCTGCAGTCGTTCGTTGCTGCCGGCGAAACCGGCCCGATGCACATTCGACACGATGATCAACTGGTAGTGCTCGGCCAGCGATGCGAGCGCTGCGCGCGAATCAGGAAATGCCGGCCAGTCGGGCACCGACGCGCCGAGCCGGTCGGCCCACTCGTCGCTGACCGCATGACCGAAGGTCCGCCCGGTGCGCCGGAACGCTTCAGCGAGTACCACCGGGTACAGCGCCGCCGGTGTCTCGCGCTCTACGGCGGACTCGCCGTCGGCGAATGCCAGCAGGAGCTGGTCAACGTCCGCGTCGAGGCCGACGGTGGCCGCCCACGCGGCGAGGACCGCACCGATGCCGGACTCCCAATCGATGAGCGTGCCGTAGCAGTCGAAGCTGAGAGCGGAGTAGTCAGCGAGGTTCATGGATCGTCCTTGTGTCTGTCGGTGGCCCGATACGGGTCGCCGGATCCGGCGGCTCCAGTGTGCTCCGAGTCGCCACTCAGCCGTAGGCGTGGTTGTCCAACTCGCGGACCCTGGCCGCCAGCGCGGCCATCAGCTTGTGAGTCAGCGCCGGCGAGCGGTCGAGCGTGCCGCGGAACGCTCCACGCGACAGCACCAAGATGTCGCAGTCGGTCGCGCAGACCGCGGTCGCGGTACGTGGGCCGTGATCGAGCAGAGCCAGCTCGCCGAGGATCGCGCCAGGCTGCTCGGTGCGCACGGTCCGCCCGTTGCGCTTCACCTGTATCTCGCCGGCGAGCAGGATGTAGGCGTCGTACCCGGGGTCGTTCTGGGTGATCAGCGTGGTACCGGCAGGCACACTGAGATGCTGCCCGGCACTGGCCACGATCTCGAGTTCCTTGCGGGAGAACCCGGCGAACAGATCGATCGCGCGGAGATGATCGACGTACACGCGCTTGCTCGGCATCCGGGAGACCATAGTGCACCCGGTTCCGCTCCCCAGCCGTGTGGGCAGCGCGGGGTACCGTTGGCCGATGGATTCGATGGGCCGAAGCGAGCGGCGTTGTACGACTGGCCGTTGATCGGGCGCGGCGACGAACTCGCCCACGTCACCGATCTGCTCGGGCAGTCCAGCGCGGCTGGTGTGCTCTTCGTCGGCCCGGCCGGCGTCGGCAAGACACGTCTCGCCACCGAATGCCTCCGCCTGGGCGAGGAACGCGACTTTGCGACGGCCCGCGTCACGGCCAGCAGGGCTGCGTCGGCCATCCCGTTCGGTGCCCTTGCGCCGCTGCTTCCACCCGGCGTGATCGCTGTCGAGCGCGGGTTGAACCCGCTCAGCCAGGCCACGCTCGCACTCACCGAGCGCGCCGGAGGTCGCCCGTTGATGCTCGTCGTCGACGACGCTCACGGTCTGGACGATTCCTCGTCCGTGCTGTTGCAACAACTGGCTGCGAGCCGCGCCGCGTTCTTGGTCGTCACACTTCGTACCGGCGAGCCGGCACCGGACTCGATCGTCTCGCTGTGGAAGGACCACGACGTCGAGCGGATCACTGTCGAACCCTTGACACGCGACGAGACCCACGAGCTGCTCTCGATGATCCTCGACGGCGAGATGGACCAGGGCACGCTCACCGATCTGTGGACCAAGACCCGCGGCAACCCGTTGTTCCTGCGCGAGCTCGTGCTCGGTGCGGTGGAGGCCGGAACGCTGGTGCATCGCAACGGGCGCTGGTACTCGACCGGCGACCTCGAGCCGACAGAGCGCCTCTCCGAGCTCGTCGAATCGCGCCTCGGCGCGCTGACGCAGGCCGAGGCCGAAGCACTGGAGCTGGCTGCGTTCGGCGAGCCGATCGGTATCAACACCATCAGCGAGCTGACCGACCCAAAGGTCGTCGAGGGCCTGGAACGCAAGGGTCTCGTCGGATCCGTGCGCGACGGTGGCCGTGTCGAGATCCGTCTCGCGCATCCGATGTACGGCGAAGTGCTCCGCGCCCGCACGCCAGCACTTCGGGTGCGCGCCGTGTCGCGCAGCCTGGCCGAGGCGTTGGAGACGACGGGGTCGCGCCGTCGTGGCGACGCGTTGCGCGTCGCGCTCTGGCGCCTCGATGGGGGTGGGGTGCCACCCATGCCGCTGTTGCTGGAAGCAACAGCGCAGGCACGTTTTGCCAACGACAACGAGGTCGCCCACCGCCTGGCGCGTACGGCGTTCGAGATCGAGCCGTCCTTCGTGGCCGGCCGGATGCTGCTCGACATCTTGTACGCCAGTGATCGGCCCCGTGAGTCCGAGGAGATCTGTCGCGCCCTGGAAGGGCTGGCCGAGACCGAAGCGGATCGAGTCACCATTGCATTGGCCCGTGCCACCACTGCGTTCTGGAAGCTCGGCGACGCGCATGAGGCTCGACGCATCCTGACCGACGTCCTGACGACGGTCGAGACGGTGGCCCAGCGTGACGAGGTCGCGCAGTTCCTGGCCGTGATGGACGTGCAGTCGGGCCTGCCGTTCGAGGCGTTGGACCGGATGGAACGGGCTCGTCGCGATCCGTCGTCGCGCCCATACGTGCTCGCTGCGCTGTCGTCGGGCCTGGCGCTGACCATCATCGGTCGCTGCCGCGAGGCCCTCGACATGATCGACAACGCGCTCTCCACCCGACTGCTCGAGGGTGACCACCTGAATCCGGAGCAAGTGGGTGTGCTGCTCGTTCACAAGGCGGCGGCGCTGAACGAGGTCGGCCAGATCGCGGCGGCCTACGAACTGGCCGACTTCACCCGGGTGATGGCTGCCGACGCGAACGACATCGCCAACCAGGGCTTCTGCTGCGTCGCGCTCGCACGCATCTGCCTGTCCGCCGGCAACGTGACCGAGGCGGCCGAGCGAGCCGGAGACGCCGTGGAGTTCTTCCGCCGCTGGGGTCACCCGGGCCCGATGCGATGGAGCCTCGGCTACCTCGCCCTCGCCGCGTCGATGATGGGCGACCGGCGCACGGCGAAGGACGCGATCTCCGAGCTGGAGCTGTCGCCACCGCATCCGGCGCAGATGCTGGAGATCGACATCATGCGCGCTCACGCGTGGTACGCCGCCCTCGACGGGCGGTTGGAGGACGCCCGGGCCTCATTGCGACTGGCTGCCGCCGTGATGCGCGCCGGCGGTCAGGTCTCGTTCGAGGTCGCGGCGCTGTTCGATCTTGCTCGCCTCGGCGAACCGGCCGAGGTCGCCAATCGCCTTTCCGAGCTCGCCCGCAGCGGCGAGAGCGCGATGCACCGGGCGATGGCCGACGGGGTGGCCGCGTTGGCGCGAGGCAGTGCCCGGGAACTCGCCAACCAGGTCGAGTCGTTCGAGCGCATCGGCGCGCACCTGTTCGCCGCCGAGCTGGCCGTCGCAACGATCGACGCGTTCCGGCGCGACGGCGAGACGCGCAAGGTCGCGGAGTGGACGAGACGCTCCGCCGAGCTGACGGCGAGGTGCCCGGGCGCGCAGACGCCGGGACTGCTGCAGATCGACTCGCCGACGCCGCTGACCCAGCGCGAGCGCGAGATCGCCGTGCTCGCTGCGCAGGGCCTGACGAGCAAGGCGATCGGCGAGCGGCTGTTCGTGGCAAGCCGCACGGTGGACAACCACCTGGCGCGCATCTACGGCAAGGTCGGTGTCACCAGCAGGACGGAACTCGCCGAAGCGCTGACCGACATGTCGTGACGCGACCGTGCCGGACAGGCACAGCGGAAGATCCCGCCGTGGATGTCAGACGAACGATGTGTTGTGAATGGTCCCACCCATCAGTGGCCCGCACGGCGGGCCGGCGGGCGTCCGCAGGTCAGACCGCGCGAACGTTTTCCGCCTGATCGCCCTTGCGACCCGGCACGACGTCGAACTCGACAGCCTGACCCTCTTGCAGGTTCTTGAACCCGCTGCCAGCGATGCCGGTGTGGTGCACGAACACATCTGCCCCGCCCTCGCGGGAGATGAAGCCGTAGCCCTTCTCGGTATTGAAAAACTTGACGGTGCCTGTGGCCACTGATTTCTTCTTTCAACAGCACCGGTTGCCCGGTGTGACTTTCGCAGCGCACGCTAGCGGCTGGGGCACCGTTCGACGCGCACCCCCTGGCGCAATTGTGATCACGCCCAGAAATTGTCGCGTCGGCGTCATCGGCGAGCCTCAGAGTGCATTCACCTCCCCAGCGGGACCAACACGGCGGCCCTTCCCGGGATCGGCAAACAAGGCGCCAACAGTCTGAGGAGAACAGCATCATGACATCTGTAGCCGATTTCACGTCGGGCACCGACGGGCGGTGGATGCGCAGCGCACGCACACACGCCGCCATCATCGACGCCTGGCTCGAGTTGATCCAGGCCGGCGATCTCGCGCCGACGGCGAAGTCGGTCGCAGATCGGGCCCGGATCGGGCTGCGCACCGTCTTCCAACACTTCACCGACATGAACGCTTTGCACGGCGCAGCGGGCGAGGAGTTCATCTCGAGGCTCGCGCCCTGTGCCAAGCACATCCGCGTCGATCTACCGTTGGCCGAGCGCATCGATCTGCTCGTCGCCGATCGTTCCCGGCTGTTCGAAGCGGTCACCATGGTGCGCCGCTCGTGCGAGCGGCAGGAGTGGATGTCCGTCGACGTGCACGGAGTCATCCAGCGCTGGGAGCGCGCCGGCGCGCAGGACACGGCACGCGTGTTCGCCCCGGAACTCGACCTGCTTGCTGACGAGCAGCGGATGATCCAGACCCTGGCCATCAATGCCGTCGTCAGTTGGTCGACGTGGAACCACCTCCGCTCCCGCTGCGTGCTCAGCACCGAAGACGCACGCGCCGTGATGTTGCGGTCGCTGACCAGCCTGCTGCCAGCGGTGCAGGCCGTGGCGGACGAAACCTGACCGCGTCTGCGCTTTCGTCGCTGCGGCGCTACTTGACCTCGATGGTCACCGGCTCGGCGTAGGAGTCGCTGGACTCCACGCCGAGCCCGAGTTGCTGTGCGTCCACCCCGAACAGGTGTCGGAACCACGCCGTCACCGCGTGCTGGATCATCGGGAACGTCCTCCCCACCGGCACCGCCGGTGGCAGACATCCGTCCTGGCCGAGTGTTCGGAACTGCGGTTGGGCGTCCAGGAATGCGCCCAGGCCCGACGCCTCGGCGATGCCGATGATGCCCTGACCGTTGCCGAACGTGCAGAAATCGTCGAACCCGTTGTGGCCGACACCGGTGATCTCCCAGTGCAGCGATGGCGAGGGTGCGGCAGCGAATGCCTCGCCGGTCAGAGTCGGATCGACCACGCCGTCGGCTGCGCCACTGAGGAAGAAGCTCGGCTTGTCAGGCAGGACACCGACGCCGTCGCCGAGAATGCCCGACGCCATCGACACGTAGCCGTCGATGCGCTCGTCCGGGCCGGCGGCCAACACGGTGCCGCCGCCCGCCGAGTGGCCGAGCGCGCCAACGTGTTCCGCGTCGACATGACCAGCGAACGCGTCGCCGGCTGTGGCTCCGCGCTGCACGATCAATTCCAGGCTGCGCAGCAGATCGTCCTTCGGGTCGGTCACGACATCGGGCTGGATCGCGGCGACGACGTGGTACAGATCCCTGGTCGGGTGGTCCGGCGACACGACGATCATCCCGTACGACGCCAGATGCGCAGTGAGAAAGCTGCTCCCGACGCGGACGCCGCTGAAGCCGTGACTGTTCAACACGATCGGGAACGCGCCATCGGCGACGGGCGCGTCTCGGGTCGCAGGGTAGCTGTAGGTGGCCGGGATGTCGGCGGTCAGGATCGCCTTGATCGCCGGTGCGGTGAAGTCGCGGATGTCGTAGGTCTCGATGCCGGCGTCGCCCGCAGCGGCCGCAGCTGCCGGGTACCAGATCTCGACCATGATGCCGTCGCCGATCGTCGCGGTCGTGACACCCACGGGAAAGGGGCCGGGCTGCTCGTACACGCCGGCGAACTGCGCCGGGTCGATCGGGGTGGTGGTCGGCGCGGCGGTGGTTGGTGCGGCGGTGGTTGGTGCGGCGGTGGTTGGTGCGGCGGTGGTCGGGCCTGCTGTGGTCGCCGGATCGTTGGGCGGCACCGGAGGGGTCTCGGTCTCGACGGTGACGGCCGTCGCCGTTGGCTGTTGGCCCGACGACGAATCGTCACTGCTGCATGCTGCCATGACGAGGAGCGACACGGTGGCAATGGCAACGAGCGATCGGGGACGCATGGCCAGATGGTGGCAGAACCGGCCAGGTACTTGTGCGGTCGAGCGGCTATCGTGAGGCGCCGCCGTCACGACAGCGGCGCATGGCGACGTGGCCGAATGGTTCAGGCAAGGGCCTGCAAAGCCCTCTATCCGGGTTCGATTCCCGGCGTCGCCTCTCTACCTCTCAGGTGGTATTGCACCAGCTCAGAGGTTCTTTTTGTTGTGACCATTGGTCACCGCCATTGACCTCCAAGAACCCTGGAAACCGCGAGAACGCGCTCACCCACGCCTCGGGAGGGATCGTGGCCTACATCCAGAAGCAACGGGGGAAGTACCGAGCTCGATTCTCGGACGGGCTCGGCAACGTTCAGTCGCGAACGTTCGCGCGCAAGGCCGATGCGGAACGGCTCCTGCGACAGATCGCCGGCGACAAACTTCGTTGTCAGTGGGTCGATCCCCGCAATGCCGACACGCCACTCGCCGCTTGGGCCGAGGAGTTCTTGTCATTGTGCCGGCGTCTGTCGCCGACAACGCAGGAGACCTATCGCCGCGATCTCGACAAGTACGTGCTGGCGCGATTCGGTGCATATCGACTCGGCCAGTTGCCGGCCGACGAGATCGAGAACTGGTTGAACGACGAAGTTGTCGCGGGTATCGCCCCGTCACCGTTCATCGCCACTACCGGACCCTTCGCCGCATGCTGCAGGTCGCCGTTCAGAAGCAGAAGATCCTCGCCGACCCGTGTGACCGCGTGGACCCGCCGAGAGTCGCCAAGCGCGAGATGACGTTCCTCGATTGGGACCAGGTGATCCGACTCGCCGAAGCGCACAACGATCGATACCGGGCACTGATCGACGTCGCCGTCGATACGGGCATGCGCTGGAGCGAGTTGGTGGGGCTGCGACGCTGCAAGGTCGACCTCAAGAATCGGAAGATCCGAGTGACCGAGCAGATGGTTCAACTCGAGGATCGGTCGTTCTTGCGGAAGGAACCCAAGACGGCTGTGGGCGTGCGGTCGATCACCATCTCGCCGTTCGGCGCCTCGCTCTTGGCGGTCCACCTCGAGTCGTTCGCCCAGCCGGGTCCAGATGCCTTTGTGTTCGCCAACGCCGCGGGCAATCCGCTGTCGGCGTCGAGCTTCCTGACGCACCACTTCTCCAAGGCACAGGTAGCGGCTGGAGTGTCATGCCGTTTCCACGACCTCCGACACACGGGTGTGGCGCTCGCCATTACAGCCGGTGCTCACCTGAAAGCGATTCAGTCCCGCATGGGCCACTCGTCGATCAACGTGACGCTCGACCGATACGGCCACCTGTTCCCCGAACTGGACGAGGCGATCGCCGAATCATTTGACCGCTCGTTCCATGAAGCCACCCGAGCGCCGCGCAAGGGTCGTGGTCAAGGCCGACTTCAGCGACGGTTGATCTTCCCGTCGCTCATGGCAATTGGCCGTCGGCGTGCCGGCGGAGCTGTGCGTCGAAGCTGGCCACGGCCGCGTGGCGCGTCGCGGCACTTGCGAGGACGCAGCAGTCGGGCATCTTGCAGCGGGTGTTGACGCGAAGTCTGGCGAGTAACAACGGATCGATCGGTGTGTCGTCGATCTCGACACCGATGGCCACCAGATCCGCCCAGACCGCATCTGCAACATCGTTGCGTACGGCAGCGACGAGCACTTCGGCCGCTGTGATCGGGTGCACAAGAAAGGGCGGCGAGGCCTCTTCCAGGATCTCGACGGCGGCGGAATGATGAGGGTCATTCGGGTCGAGAAAGGCGATCAGCACGCTGGCATCGACGACGATCACTCGGGCCAGTCCTCACGGAGCTCATCGAGGTAGCCCGCTGGGTACAGACCCGGGAAACGTCCGGCGCGGTCACGCACGGTGTCGCGGTGCCGGCCTTGCTGCTCGGCGATCGTCTCGGCACCCAGTTGAACGAGGTGACGCAGGACGTCGGCGCGAGTCTCTCCCGGATACAGAGCAGCAGCGGCGTCGATGGCATGGGCGAGTTCGTCGGTTTCGGTGAGAAGATGGCGAGGGCGAACGGTCGGCATCGCCCAAGTGTATCACCGGTTCCCATGGTGCAACACCGGCATTCGTAGTAGGTGGGCTATGTCGGATGCCATGACGTAGCGTCTTCTGGATGACATCGCTGGGAGGCGATCCGCAGCCGACGAGCCGATGGCGATCGAGCCAGCCTCCCGCTCAGTGGGACGGATCGTCGGGTCCGATCGAAGGGTTTGTCGAGCTTTCGTTTCATCTCTATTGGAGTGACGACAACAATCGTTTCGATCTGTCGAAACGTGCCCGCTTGAGGTCGATGTACCAGATCGTGCTCACCGACTGTCGCCCGCAAGTGGCATGGGACCATCTGGCTTGAGTTGCGCCAGTGGGATGGGACCATCTGAGCGCCAGTGATGGGACCATCTTCCGGGGTCCACCAGTGCCGGTGCCGTTGACGCTTCTGTTCGTGACTGTTCCGATTGCGCGAGCAGTCTGTGATCACTCCTTCTCCTTCAAGGACGTACCGTCCACCGAGCCGTAGACGGGCGCCGCCGACGGTCGCCCCCCTCGCTCAACCGAGCGGACGCAAGCGCGCCAGATCTGCCGATGGGATCGTGGATAGTCGGGTGGCGATAGGGCAATCTGAGACGGTGCGAAGTCTGATGGTCGGATGTGTGCTCGGGTTGCTGGCCCTCACGTTGGCGTCCTGCTCATCCGATCCGCAGACATGCCGGGGGTCGGCAAGGTACACGGCGGACAGCTCTCGATGCGGCACCGCGACCACCGGCTGAGTCGATCCAAGCAGGCTCCATATCTGCCGCTCTGCTCGGCCCGGAGTGCGTTCCTACTGTCGAGGTCGTGCCGGCTGAATCACACGGCGGAGGCGGGTGGTGATGTCGTCGAGGTCCGGGTTGGATGCGGCGATCCACACGACGAACTCGTAGACGTCATCGTTGGAGGCGCGTGACGCTTTGATTCCATTGAGTTCGAGGAACACTGCGGTGGCCAGCCAGCCGAGTCGTTTGTTGCCGTCCACGAGTGCGTGGTTGTTGACGATCGATTGCAGGAGGGCCGCCGCCTTGGTGACCAGGTCGGGGTACGCGTCCTCACCAAAGGCAGTGGTCTGCGGTCGTGCCGCGGCGGAGCCGAGGAGGCCGATGTCGCGGATCGGTGGCGGGTCGCCGAGCAAGCCGCGAGCCAATTCGACAAGGTCGTCGAGGTCGAGGAACTCGATCGGTTCGCTCATTCTCCAAGGCGTCGCAGGGCGTCGGCGTGCTTGTTCATGATCAGTCGTGCCGCAGTATTCACCCGGTCGCTGTGTTGACCGCGGCTGACGAACTCCCGAACGGCTCGACGGGCGGCCTCCTGCATGGAGATGCCCTCTGCGTCGGCACGCTCTCGCAGCGCCGCTTGCTCGGTGTCAGTGAGGCGGAGTGTCATAGCCATGCACATATGGTATCAGTCCGATACCGCATAGAGCTGCCGATAGGTCGCTGGACAACCGCACCCACTTCGGGCAATCTGCGCTACCTGGCACCGTCTCAGATCCGGCGGTAGGTGACGTGGCGACCGCGCCTCAACGACGCGTGTTATTGGGCGCGAACCTGGCCGACCCGAGCGCCGAGTAGGGCGCGATGGACTCGACTCCACGATTCCCACTCACGGAGATAGCGCAGCGCCGCGTCGACCACCCGGCCTCTTCTTTCCGGTTCCCAATCGGGCCCCAGTCGTGGCGTCGAGCATGGCGTGAGCTGACCAGCGCATGAGAGCGGTGGCGTCCTCGCGGGAGAGGCCAGCGACATCGGTAAGCCATGACAATGCTTCGATTCCGGTCGCGCTGCGGATGGCGATGGCGAGTCGATGCACCTCCGAGCGTGGCAGCTGTGGCTGCAGTGGTGCGAGGGCTTCTTCGAGCCACTTGATCACGCGGCCTTGCCGGAGCGGCAACAGCGATCGCTCCTCGGGATCGGCTTCGAGTGAGAGTCGAAGCATCGTTCGCTGCTGCGACTCGTTGTCGAGGATCATCGACGTGTATGCAGCAACGACGATGTCGAGCCTCGCGGCGACATCGTCGGGCGCGTCATCGGGCAGCAGCGATTCGACCGCGGTCTCCGGGTGGGCGGCCGCCAGTAGCGCTCGTTGGCTCGGGAAGTATCGGTACGCAGTCGTCCGAGAGATCGACGCCGTCTCGGCTACCTCCTCGACGGTCGGCGTCCGTCCCTCGGCGACGATCGAACGCGCCGCGGCCACCAGCGCGTCGCGGGTCCGGCGCTTCTGATTTGTGCGCCCGTTCAGCTCGTATGCCGTTGACATGACGCAAATGGTACCGTATATTCGTCATGGGATAGATGTCCCACGAACTTGGAAGGTGGTGTTGGGATGAAGAAGCTGGTCCCGATCGTGCGCAACGTCGGCGAGGGAGACAAGCAGCTGTTCGCGGGCGGCGGGCTCCACATCTGGAAGCTGCTCGCCGAGGACACCGGCGGCGCCTTCTTCCTGTTCGAGGACACGATGGTGAAGGACAAGACGACACCGCTGCATCTTCATCCCGAAGCCCACGAGATGACCTACGTCGTCGACGGCGCGATCGAAGTGCAGGCCGACGGCCAGCGCAGCCGGGTTCGCAGCGGAGGCATGTCTTTCGTTCCCAAAGGTGTCGCCCACGCCTTCATCGTCGTCTCCGCCGAGGCGCGTCTCATCGGCATCCAGTCGCCAGGAGCGCCCGGGCAAGCCTTCTATCGGGGTGCCAGCGATCCGGCCACTGACGACACCGCCGACCTGGTCGACCTCGCTCGTCTTCAAGCCTCAGCCTCAGAGAACCCGCGGGGTATCACCATCCTCGGCCCGCCGCCCTTCGCGCCGACGGCCGCGCGATAGCAGTCCCGACGAACGAGCAGGACGTCGCGCGCCGTAGCCAGACGCACAACCTGAAGCGGTGAGTGAGCGGACACGCGGCGTACCGAACGACGGCTCGGGCTCGCATCGAAGAGAACGAGCCCGTCCCATAACACGTGACCCATAACACCCGGTCTGGAATCGACAGGCCCAACCCCGAAGTGCCGTGAGGAGACGCGCCAGATCTGCCGTTCTGATCGCGCCGCGAGATCGGCGATCCGTTCATCCGTGATCGATGTCAGCAGGTGCCGGCGAATGACCGCGATTGGCCCCCGCGATCCGTTGGCCCGCGCCTCGCTCACCCCTCAACGGCACCTCCGACGACCCATCCATACCCTCTGAGCAGGTATGACGCGCTATCGGTAGCGAGCCTGCAAGTCCCTCTATCCGGGTTCGATTCCCGGCGTCGCCTCTCAACCTCTCAGGTGGTATTGCACCAGCTCAGACGTTCTTTTTTCGTTGTGACCCGCAGTGACCGCAAGCGACCGGCCGACGAGGTCGAGAGCTGGTCGAACGACGAGATCGCCGCCGGCATCGCCCATCGTCGGTCCATCCGCACGACCGATCCCTTCGCCGCATGTTGCAGGTCGCCGTGCAGAAGCAGAGGATCCTGACGAATCCGTGTGAGCGCGTCGACCCACCGCGTGTCCCGAAGTGGGCGATGACGTTCCTCGATTGGGACCAGGTGATTCGACTCGCCGAGGGACAGGACCGCGCCTCGCTCACCCCTCAGCGGACGCATCGACACTCACTTCAATCGGCGACGACACGAGCCATCTCGACCGTGGCTTGCTTCGTCATCGCGAAGCCCCGCCCCAGTACCTGGTGCCGCCCTCCCCACGGTTCCGACGTCGACGACGAAGCCCCCGGAATCGGCAGTTCTGGCGCCGCTCCAGTTAGACCGTTTCGCGCTCCCGACGAAGTCTTCTCTGCGGACGTACCATGTGCGCCTACCATTGAACGGTATGCGCTTCGTCAGACCCATCGCCGTTGCTGTGACGGCGATGACGGTCATGTCGTGCAGCGGTAGTGGCGGCAAAGCAAACGGGCCCGTTCCGATCGACGAGCGGTTCGTGACCGCCGACGACGCTCCGGGTTCTCAGCCCGATCCAGTCGAAGTGCGTCGGACCACGGAGGATTTCGACGAGTTCATCGCTGTCCTCACGAAGGCATCAATCGATGCGGACAGGGAAGAGATGACCACGGTCTTCCGTGACGCCGGCTTCGTGGCGGCGGGTGTGGAGGCACGTTTCTACGGAGCAACACACAGTCCGGAGGCGTCGCCCCACGTCTTCAGCACGTTCATCGAACTCGGGTCGGAGGATGGAGTGACAAGCGCACTCGACTGGCTCGAGACGGACTCCATGAAGCCATGCCCGTTCAGTTGCGCGACGGACGTGTTCGAGTTTGACGTGGACGGCGTCGTAGATGCACGTGGCGTGCATCGGATCGCCACGGCCGAGGATGTTGCCGCAGCCGGAGCCGCGGAGCAACGGCCGCACGAGAGCTATTGGGTGGCGTTCAGTGATGGATCCGTCGTGTACACGGTTGATCTGCAGGGGCCGCCGGGCTCTGTCTCGGAGCAGCAAGCCCAAGACATCGCGATCGCCTTCCACGAGCGGCTGACAGAGAACTAGATGCACCCGAGCTGTTTCGATTCTCTGTCACGACTACGTCGTCGATTGCCCGATATCGCAGGTGCGAAGATCGCGTCGTAGCAGTCGGACATCGTGCGGCGGGTCTTGACGCGAAGTCTGGCGGCTCCTGCGTGCTCGTTGCGCAATCCGCCGACGGCGACTCCGAGGAATTGGTCACTGTCGCCAACCCCGCGGCCGGAACGTGGGTCGCGCTCGTCGATGGCTACTCGGTGCCTTCAACGCGATCGTCGACGAAGTGTCCAGGCGCGAGCCGACCCTCACGCCGCCCCGCCTGTCGTTTTTCGATCAGTCTTCGACCTGTTCCGGCGCATCCCGCATCGAGCGGTGAGATGCGTGTCGTCGTGCGGCGGGTACCTCGTCAAGGAGGTGCTCACGTCGGACGGAGGCTGCGACGAGATCGTCCTACAGGTGGGCGAGAATCTGCCGGGCGACGATGTCGATGCGGTCGCGGTCGGTGGTGAGCTCGTAGTCGTACCAGGAGCGATCTGTCGGGTCGCTTTGATACGCGAGAAGGGCCGTGCCGCCTTCGGGGTGAAGCAGAATGACGTGCCAGGCCCGTGCGAGCGCGTCGTCAGAGGCGAGGTTGCCGGTGTGGACGTCGTCGAGCACTCCGGGCGGCAAGCCGACACCGACAACGCCCACCATGCCGCAACGGCGGCCGAGCGCGGCATATTGCGACCGCGTCGTCGCGGTGTAGTTCTCGACCGATTGGATCGTCGCGAGCACGATTGTGTCTGCATATCCGGCCAGGCTCTCGATGTGGCGGCTGATCGCGAGCAGCGTGCTGCGACGCCCGCGGCGCAGACCGGCAGTGGCGCCGACTGTGATGGGCGTGCGGCGGGGTCGTGTGAGCAGCGGCGCGATTTCGTCGGCATGAGCCGGACGGCCGTACAGGTAACCCTGCACGTGGGTCGCGCCGAGCTCGTGGGCGACGGTTTCGTTGGCCTCATTCTCGATCCCTTCGGCGACGACGTCGATGTGTCGCCGGTCGCGGTAGCCGGCGAGAGCAAGCGCGGTGGCGGCGACGTGGGCCTTGTTCATGGTGTTGATCAGCGAGATGTCGAGCTTCACGATGTCGGGTTGGACCAGTGACAGCGCGGTGAGCGACTCGGCTCGGGCACCGACGTCGTCGAGGGCGACTTTCCAGCCGACACTTCGACACCAGTCCACTGAGTGGAGGAGCGGACCCGGCTGCACGCGCAGGTGCCGCTCGGTGAGTTCGATCACCAGTGTGCGGCCGGCCGGGTCGCTCGAATTCCAGATGTCGAGCAGTTGTTCGGTGAAGCCAGGGGCAGTGAGAGCTGCCGGGTCGATGTTGACGAAGAGCGTGAGCGAACGTGGCAACGCGGCCTCGAAGCTCTGACGCTTCGATTCGAGCTCGAGCTCGGACAGTCGTCCCCATGTCTCGGCAAGGCGGAACAGCACCGCTGGATTCTCGAGCGGTCCACGCGGGCCTCGGGTGAGCGCCTCGACGCCGGTGACATCGCCCGATGCGATGTCAACGATCGGTTGGAAAACGACACCGAGCGACCGGACTGCGTGGTCGACGTGATGACGGCCATGAGACGTCGCCCGAGCAGTGGCCATGGGTGATGTTGTGACGGTGTCGATCCGTTCCTTCGGTAGACGAGCGGGCTTGGCCGTCCCCCGTCCAGCCGCCTTCGCCGAGTACATGGCGACATCTGCGGCATGCAGCAGTGACAAGACGTTCGGGTAACCGTCGAGCGGTGCGACGCCGACGGACGCGGAGACGCTCACGGTCGCGTGCGGGACGGTGATGATCTGCTCCAGGTGACCGATCAATCGTTCGGCGGCCTCGAGCGCGCTGGGGACATCGGTCGACCACAGCACGGCGACGAACTCGTCGCCGCTCAGTCGGCCGATGAGATCGCTCGGGCGGACCGCAGCCTGCAGCCGCTCGGCCACCACCTGCAGCACGTGGTCGCCAACTCCGTGGCCGTGGCGGTCGTTGACGAGCTTGAACCCATCGAGATCGAGCAGGAGCAGACAACCAGTTCGTCGCCCCGACATCCCAGTCTCCAGCGCGTCGAAGACACCCCGACGGTTCAGCACTCCGGTCAGCGCGTCGTGGTCGACGAGGCGTGCGTTGCGGCGCAGTCGTTCTTCGTGGCTGAGCAGCAGAGCGAGCATCGACGCAACCACCTCGAGGTGGACGAGATCTGCGGCAATGTGGCGACGCGGTGCTCCATACTGCACGCCGATCAGCCCGTAGAGGGTGTCGCCGAACTGCACTCGAGCAGAGCAACTGTCGACGAACCCGGCGTCGATCGTGAGCTTGCTCGGGGTGAAACGACGCTCATGTGCGACGTGGGTGATCACGGCTGCGGGTTGCGTCAGGACGAACGCGGCTTGCGAGTCGGGCGCGATCGGGATCGGTTGCCCGGACAGCGGACGCGGCCAGCAGAACGAGGCAGCGACTTGCATTCGGTCGTCGGACAACAGCTTCAGCCCGATCGCTGCGTCGCCGCCGAGTGCGAGACACGCCACTCGGGTGGCCTCGGCCCACAGCTCACCTGCGCCGCTCTCGGCGAGGTTGATCAGCGAACGAACACTCGCGGTGGGTTGCAAAGCGTCGACAGACACGCTTGAACAGTCCGCCGAAGCACCCCGCTGTCAATGATGACCGAGGTCCGCGACGGCACGTCACCCGTCGGTCTCGTCAGTCACGAAGGCGGTCGTCGCGGGGTGCCAGCGCCGAGGCGCGGAACGGCGAGCGTACAGTGGGGCTCGTGGGGTTCGTGAGTCGGCTGCGGGCGGGGGCGATCGTGGCACGGGCCACGTTGGTGCCGTTCGAACGGCCGGATCGGTTGCCGCGGGCGTTGCTGGCGATGGCACCGTGGGGTGCGACGTTGGCCGGCGCGGTTGCGGCTGCGGCGGCGCGTTACCCCGAGCGAGTCGCGGTGCACGACGAGATCGGCAGCATCACGTACGGCGAACTGTGGGCGCAGGCCAAGCGTGTGGCTGGGGGATTGACCGCCATGGACGTGGGTCCGGGTACGAGCGTCGGGCTGCTGTGTCGCAACCACGCCGGTTTCGTCGGGAGGTTGACGGCCATCTCGGCCAGTGGGGCCGACGTCGTCTTGCTCAACACCGGCTTCGCCGGGCCGCAGATCGCGGATGTCGTGGAGCAAGAAAGCATCGGGTTCGTGATCCACGACGACGAGTTCGCCGATGTGGTCGCTGGCAGCGGTGCAGTCGCGCTCGACGAGTCGGCGATGCGAAGGTTGGCGACGACAGCGACCGAGCCCTCGCCGCATCGTGGAGCCGGTCGCGTGGTCATCCTCACCTCGGGTACGACCGGCCGGCCGAAGGGCGCAGCCCGCCGCAGCGATCCGGCGGCGATCGAAGGGGCTGCGGCAGTGCTCGACCGCATCCCGCTGCGACCGGGCGATGTGCAGGTCGTTTCCGCTCCACTGTTCCACGCGTGGGGACTGACTCATCTGATGTTCGGCATCACCCGCAGCGCGACGACCGTACTGAGCCGTCGCTTCGATGCCGAGGCGACACTGCGCTCGACCTCGCAGCACGGTGCCGAGGTTCTGGTCGTGGTGCCGGCGATGTTGGCGCGCATCATCGCCTTGCCGCCAAGGACGTTCGCCGCCGCGCCGACGCCGGAGCTGCGCGTGATCGCGTCGAGTGGATCCGCCCTCGGTACCCGGCTGGTCACGGACACGCTCGCTCGCTTCGGCCCGGTCCTCTACAACCTCTACGGATCCACCGAGGTCGCGGTGGCCACGATCGCGACACCAGCCGACCTTGCGATGGCACCGGCGACCGCGGGTCGCGTCGCGTTCGGGGTGGATGTCGCGATCCTCGACGACCGCGGCGACCCGGTGGCCGACGGCGTCGTTGGTCGAGTGTTCGTCGGTGGATCGATGCGCTTCGAGGGGTACACGACTGGCGGCGGCAAGGAGGAGCAGCGCGGCCTGCTGTCGTCGGGCGACCTCGGCCATTTCAGGGCAGGATTGCTGTTCGTCGACGGGCGCGAGGACGACATGGTCGTCTCTGGTGGTGAGAACGTGTTCCCCGGCGAGGTCGAGGATCTGCTCGCTCGTCACCCGGCCATCTCCGATGTCGCCGTCATCGGAACCCCTGACGCCGACTTCGGGCAGGCGCTCGCCGCGTTCGTCGTCGTGCTCCCTGGAGAAGCCTTGACCGTCGACGACGTGCGCGCTCACGTGCGCGATCACCTCGCTCGCCACAAGGTGCCCCGGCGGGTCGAGTTCGTCGCCGAACTGCCGCGCAACACGACCGGCAAGATCCTTCGTCGCGTGCTGGCAGAGGGCCTCGCCGACGACCGCTGACCACGTCGCGCGAGTGGTGCGAACGCGCCAACGACCAGTTCAATTGCGTCACGTGAACCGTGCTTCATCCTCCAGGCTTGCCGCCGGAAGTGCCGGACGATTGACACCATGGGACGTGGCACCGAGCGCTCGGCAGCATCGATTCTGCGCGAGCGGCTCCCGGTGCATCCGAAGTCGGCCGAGATCGTGCTGCGCCTGTTGCATCGACGCGACGGTGACCTGGCTGACCTCGACCGCGCGATTCAGATGGACCCGGCGTTGACGGCGGCTGTCCTGCGCGCCGCGAATTCGGCTCACCTCGGTTACTCGCGCCGCATCGCCGGTGTGCGGCACGCGATGGTGCTGATCGGCGAGTCACTCGTCGCGTCGCTGGCCGCGAGCAGAGTCGCCGACCTCGTTTTTGACGAGAACCCGCCGGTGTACGTCGATTGGCTGTGGCCGCACTCGGTGGCGACTGCGTGCGGGGCCGCCGTGTTGGCCAAGCGACTCGGGGAACCACCCGACGAGGCCTACACCATCGGCCTGTTGCACGACATCGGATGGTTGCTCGCGGCGACCAACGACCAATCGCCCGACGGCAACGATGCGGCCTACGCGATGCGTGGCGCGGCGCTGCTCTCCCGTTGGAACGCGCCGGACAGCGTCGTCGCCGGGGTGAGCCGGCATCACATTCGGCCCAACGCGGTCACCACGGTGGCGGAGCGCATCATCATCGCGGCGCACGCGTTCGCAGCCAAGCTCGGCGCGGAGAGCCCCGAGACTGCGATCTCGACGGTGGAGGCGCTCAAGCTGGTCGGCATCGACGTGCGCCCGTCGGTCATCGTCAACGAGATCGAACGCGAACTGGTCGTGCTCACGGCCGGCTTCACCGAGCCGACGAGGTACGCGTCATGAGCGAACGGAGCACTCTGAACCGGCGATGTGTTGATGCACCGACGCCAGCGATCCCGCCTCATTCACTCGAATCGACGGGAGGCCGATGAGCATCATCGTCTCGTTGAACCAGATGCATCACGAAGCCATCGAGCAGATCCGCGCCGGGAGCCACAACGAGTTCCTCGTTGGTTTCTTGACGACGTCGACGATGCTCGAGCTGTCCAATCTCGTGGCAGCTGATCTCGACATCGAGGCCTACGCGGCCGCGGCAGCCGATGTCATCACCCAGCTCGCACCGGTCGGCGGTTGCACGGTGACGATCGATCCGGACGACTTTCCCGGCGTGACCGTCACGGTCGGCTCCGCGGTGAGCAGCGCCGCCGGGGCCGGACTCGCGCACGGGTCGACGATGTCGAGCGGCGGCTTCACGCTCGACGGCCAGGCAACGGGCGAAGTGACGGCCCACGACGTGCCCCGCCAGCTGTCCGACGCGAACTTCGTGCAGATGACTGCGAATCAGATCGGATCCGGGTTGGTGCAGATCCTGGAAGCCGAGCGGCTGCGTCGGCGGGCAGCCGTGGCCAACACATTGGCCTTGATCGCAGCCTTCAACGACTCGTGGGGCCAGAGCGAGTTGGAGTCCCTCGTCGGCAACCTCTGCCTGCTTCCGGGAGCCACCGGTGCCACGATCGCGGCCGGCGCGAACCGTCTCGCCGGCGTGCTGTCCGCCGAGGGCGGGCGGGCCGGTCTGGCGGCCGCAGTGCGCGAGTTCAAGGTCGATCAGCGCCTCGACGTGTCGGTCTCGGTGCGGTACGCGGCTGAACCGACGGCCGCGCAGAACTCGCTCCTCGACGAAATCGTCGCAGTGCTCTCCAGCAACCTGACGCGGATCGAGGAGAACATCCGGCTCGCCGCCGAGGCCGAGACCGATCAACTGACCGGACTGGCCAATCGTCGCCGTGTCGCCAAGGCACTGGCGGCGGCCCGAGCGATGTCGGATCGACGCAACGAGAAGTTCTCCGTGCTGCTCGTCGACCTCGACCACTTCAAGAACGTCAACGACCAGCTCGGTCATGACGCAGGCGATGGAGTGCTCGTGGCGTTCGCGGACATGCTCGTGCGCAGCATCCGCCCGTTCGACACGGTGGTGCGGTGGGGCGGCGAGGAGTTCCTCGTCATCTGCGCGATGTGTGGTGCGGCCGAAGCCGGGACCGTGGCTGAGCGGATCATCGCCGAGTGCGCGGCTGCTTGCGCAGCAGTGCTGCCCGAGGGGTGGGCGCAGACCGCGTCGATCGGCATTGCGGTGTACCCCGATGTCGCTCGCGCACCGGAAGCGCTGATCAGTGCGGCCGACTCGGCTCTGTACGACGCCAAGCGCGACGGCCGCAACCGGTATCGTCGCGCCGCGATCGCACTGAATGCCTGATCGCCCCGCGGGTGCGATGAGCTCTCAGCTGTTCTGAGGTGCTGGCTCGGGAAGGGCCTCGACCGGTCGTGCCGGCACTCGCGCCCGCTCGCGCCGACACCATTGGCCGGCCGCCACGGCGAGGAGCACGATGCCGCCGAACTCGAGCACCCAGTTGACGCGGATCGGGTCGCCGAGAGAGAGCAGCTTGTCGATGTAGTGGAACGACGCGGCGCGCACGATCACGAAGGTGACGAGCGCGAGGAGACCGGTGAGGGCCAGCGCCACCCGCGAGATCACGCTGCGCAGCAGGTACGTGATGAACGCGAGCGCCATGCCGCCGAACACGATGATGCCGAGGATCGCCACCGTCTGGTATTCGCGGCGGCGGTCGTACCAGCCCTGGGCGCGGGCTCGCTCGCGGGCGAGCTCGACGAACAGGCTTTGCAAGTCGAGCTGCTTGTTGACGCCGAGCACGACGAGCACGATGGTGGTGGTCGCCCACAACCGTCGCATGAGGAGTTGCGCGTGCCGCTCGGTGAGGTCGAGTCGCGGGTCGGCCAACGTCGCCGACCCGAGCCGCCAGGCCCGCCACGTCAGGACAGCGGCGATCAGATAACCGGCCACGATCAACCAACCGATGAGGTTGGGGTCGCCGACGCGGAGGTGCCAATTGATCGCAACCACTGCGACCGACGCACCTCCATCCACGACCTGCATGGACCAAGGATACAAACGTCCTGGTCGAGCCACGTTGCGAGGTCGCGACCGCTCTGCGTGAGATCGATCGGCAAACACGTGTATCCATGGTGTAGTTTCGCGGTGTGGCGCAACCAACACGCACAGTCGTTTCCACGTCCGCCGCGAGCCCGGCACGGCCGCGAACTCGACGACGCCCGACGTCGACGAGCACGATCGCACCCGGCCCGGCCGCATTGGCACCATCGTCGCTCGCGTTGACCGGCGTCGTCGACGCGCCACCGGAGTTCGACGATCTGGCCGTTGCGCCCGCAGTCGTCGAGCAGCATCGCAGTGCCGGGCGGATCACGATCACCCACGAGACCGTGGTCGTCGGTGCCCCCGCAGAGGCCCTGTACGAGGCCTACCTGGAGAGCATCCTGCCGTTGACGTCGCTTGCCGTGCTGAAGCACCTCGACTCCAAGGCCGAGGTCCTGGCCAACCTGGCCAACCCGCGCATCGAAAAGATCGTCGGATGGCAGGGCGACCTGCCTGTCGGCCTGGCGATGGTGACGAACAGCTTGGAAGACGTCAGCGAGATCTCGCCCGACTTCTTGCGCTCGAAGTATCCCGAGCACGCCGCCAAGAACCGCATCTACGTCGGGATGCTCGTGCTGGTCAGCCCCCGACTGCGCGGCCTGACCCTGTTCGGCAGGCTCTACACCGAGCTGTGGCAGGTGCCCGCGCTGGCCGGCGGCATCCTCGTCTTCGACGTGTGCGAGTTCAACCGCACGATGTTCGACACCGATCTGCTCGCCAAGCGCATCGCCGACAACTTCCCCCGATCGTCCGTCGAGCTGCTCGATCGCCAGACGTGGTACGTGGCCGAACTGCCCGAGCCGATTCCGGGATACCGCCCCGTCTGATCGGCTTCGTCGCGCTCAGTTGCGGTGCGTCGATGTGGTGCAGCGACGCGTTGGCGTGACCTTCGGGGCACCGACCAGGCCGAGACGACGGATCGCAGCGGGTACCTCGTCGGCGGGCACGGCCTTGCCGAACAGGTAGCCCTGGGCCTGGCGGCAGCCGAGCGCGAAGAGGCGCTGGGCCTGGTCGCTGGTCTCCACACCCTCGGCGACTGCATCGAGGTCGAGTGCCGAGCCCATCGCGATGATGGCTGCGACGAGCGACGAATCCGCCTCGTGGAAGCCGAGGCCGGACACGAACGAGCGGTCGATCTTGACGCACGACACCGGGTAGCGCTTCAGGTAGGACAGCGACGAGAATCCGGTACCGAAGTCGTCGACCGCCAGGCGCACGCCCAACATCCGCAGGCCCGACATGACACCAGCGGTGGCGACGGAGTCTTCCATCATGACGCTCTCGGTGATCTCCAGCCACAGCGCCGCGCCGGGAAGGTTGTAGCGATCCAGTGCGTCCGCGACGGTGTCGACGATGTCGCTCTCGCGCATCTGGCGTGTGGACAGGTTGACCGACACGTACAGGTTCTGCCCCCCGGGTATCGTGCGCCGCCACTTGGCGATCTGGCGACATGCTTCGTCGAGCATGAACGCACCGAGTGGCACGATGAGTCCGGACTCCTCGGCGACGGGAATGAACTCGGCCGGCGAGATCATCTGGCCGTCCTCCTTCCAACGGGCGAGCGCCTCGAAGCCGTGCACCTGGCCGTTGGGAAGCGACACGAGCGGTTGGTAGAACGCGGCGAAGTGACGCTCGGTCAGTGCGTGACGCAGGCGACGCTCGAGGTCGACGCGGCGAGCGACGCGCTCGCGCATCGACGAGTCGAAGATCGTGACCCGGTTGCGACCCGCTTCCTTGGACCGGTACATGGCCGTGTCGGCTTCCTGGATCAGCGTGGCGGCCAGTGCCTTGTCACTCGGCCTGGCGATGGTGATGCCGATCGAGACCGATACGAACACCTCGCCGGCATCGAGGTAGAAGCCATCGCCGAGCACTCGACGGATGCGCTCGCCGAGCGACAGCGCGGCGTGCTGGTCGTGCAGAGCGACGACGATGAACTCGTCGCCGGAGATGCGTCCGACGACGTCGCCCTGCCCGATCGAGGAGGCGATCCGTTGTGCGGCGACCATCAACAGTTGATCGCCGATGCCGTGGCCCATGGAGTCGTTGATCAGCTTGAACTGGTCGAGATCGATGAACATGACGGCGACGGAGTCACCCGTCGTCTCGGCACGGGACAGCATCTCCTCGATGTGTTCGAGGATCAGCACCCGGCTCGGGAGTCCGGTCAGCTCGTCGTGGGTGGCCTGGTGCGACAGGCGGGCCTCGAACGCAGCCTGCTCCTTGATCGCGCTGGAGAGGCGAGCGATCGCAGCAATGGCGAGCACGAGGCAGAGCACTGCCTCGATCGCCCAACTTCGCGACGTCGTGCTGGTCACGATGACCACGATCGGGGCGAGCAGCGCGCCGGCCACCGCGATCAGGCGGCTGCGGCCGAGCGTTGCCCGCCGACGTTGGGTGTTGCGGGTCAGGAAGCGGATCGAGGGGTGCAGCACGGCAGAGCTGATGCATGCCGGCACGAGCAGGTAGGGCACTTCGAGCAGTACCTGTGAGACGACGAACGTGCCGACTTCACCGAGTGCGAACACTACGTCGCCGATCAACAGACCGAGCGTGCCGACGAGCAGCAGGCGGAACGCTGGTGACTTGTCACCGGACGAGAACGCGAGGCGCGCGGCGATGACCAGCAGGCCCATCGAGATCGACGGGTAGAGCGACACGACGATGCGGGCCATGATCCATGTGCCCTTGATGTCCATCGTCGGGGCGATGATCAGTTCGTTGACCAGCAGCAGCGCGCCAGCACCGAGCATGATCCCGTCGAGCAGCACACCGCGCTCGTGGTTGCCCTGGCGCGAGCGCAGCAGCCCGTGCAGAGCGGCACCGAACAGCACGTAGCCGGGTAGCGAGAACACGTCGGGGAGCAGCGAGCGGTTGGCGGTCAAGTCGCCGGTGACGTGGTTGAGGTCGCCGATGACGCCGCCGATCGTCCACAGCAGACCGGACATCACCATGGCCCACCACGGCCACTGCACCGCCGGACGGTGACGGCGGATGCCGATCGAGGCACACACGACGCCGCTGAACGTGACGACCGGGTAGGCGGCCTGACCGGTCAGTCCGGTGGCATGCAGCGCGATGAGCAGCAGGAATCCGGCCAGGCAGATCCATGTGGTCCGATCGCCGCTCGGAGTCGCTCGCACCGGTGGCATCGGTGGCTCCGCAGGGCGCACGAGCGCGAGGGGGCGCGTCGCATCACCGTCACTCGCCTCGTCCCACGTTGGCCGGTTCCGCCCGCCGTCGTGGCCCTCGAGCCGAGCAACGGGCACATCGCCCGCATCTCGAATCAACCGCACGTTCGAATATCGGCAGTGTTTGACGCAAGCTTGAGAAGCGGAAGGGGTGAGTTCTCAGTCCCCCGACCCGGCCAGCACAACCGTGGGGCGAGTGCGCCGACGCAGCGCGTTGACGGTCATGCCGGCCACGATCAGCCCGATCCACAGCAGCGGGTTGCCGAGCAAGCGCAGCACCACCTCCGTCGGACCCGCCAACGGCTCGATGCGCCGGCCGACGTAGGCGAGCGTGGCCACCGTCGCGGCGACCACGGCCACGAGTGCGCCGCACAACACCGCGCTGCGGCGGATGACCGAGGCGTGGCGACGGACACCGACCTCGCCGGTCAACGTGATCTGGATCAAAGCGACGGCCGTGGTGCCGAGTCCGAACACGAGTGCGCAGCGAGCGCCGCGACCGAGGTCGTCCCACGCTCTTGGTGCGCCGTCGATGCTGCGTCGGAGGCGTGTCATCGCTGCTCGAGCCGAGCGATGGAAGAGCGAGAAGCCGGCCAGTGCAGTGAACCCGGAGGCCATCTGCTGCACGGCGGTGAACACGAACCCGACTGCGGCCGTGACGGGGATGACCGTGAGTCCGGAGTTGTGGTGGATGATGTTGGCGATCATCCACGGGGTGACGGTCTCGTTGCCTGGCCCCCATTCGTAGGCCAACCAACACACGACCCCGATCAGGGTCAGACGGCGCCAGAACGACGAGGAGCGGAAGTCAGCAGCGACCACGGAACGCAGCGTCGACGCTGCGACCGGACGCACGACGCGTTCGTCCTTCCACGTGCCTGTCCCGCCCATTGCCGTCCAAAGCTAACGGTCCTGAAACGCCTGCGGCGGGGTTACCGCCACGCAGCGTGAACGACTTGCGAAAAATGCGCGATTGCACTATCCGCGCCTCCCTCGATCGGATCATCCTTCAGTTCTCTCCAGTGCTCGGACCCCTACGAAGGCGTCGGCATTGCGGAGAACCTTCGCCGGGGCGGGGGTGCCGTGCTGTCTCGAACGATGAGTTCGGTCGGCAGCACGAGGCGCTTGGCCCGACCGGGAGTGCCGGCGCGGGCACGTTGAATTGCGGCCGTCAGTGCGGCGGCCGCGGCGTGACCCTTGGCCTCGACGTCTTGACGCACCGTCGTGAGCGGCGGGCGCATCCGCTGCGCGAGGGGGTTGTCGTCGAATCCGACGACGGAGAGGTCGACGGGGACCCGAAGTCCGCGGCCCACGGCGCACTGGACGACGCCCGCAGCAATCGCGTCGGAGAAGCACAGCATCGCCGTCGGGTCGGCACCGGCATCGAGGATCTGTCGCAGCCCCATCTCCCCGGCTTCCGGGGTCGTGTGCCGGGCCTGGACGACGGTCGGTGTCACACCCACTTCGTCGAGCACGCTGAGCCAGCCGATCATCCGCTCCCGGGCAACGAGGCCGCCCGCTGCCGCCACTGGATCGTCGACGATGCCGTGCGGGCCGCTGAAGCTGGTGGTGATGATGCCGACGCGGCGGTGGCCGAGATCGACGATGTGGCGAGCTGCGGCCATCGCGCCGCCGCGATCGTCGATGTTGATGCTCGACACGCCGGCAACAGGTTCTTGGTCGACATAGACCAGAGGCAGCTTGCGCCGTCGCAACCAGTCCACGGCAGCCGACTCCGAGTCGCACGAGTAGACGAGTGCCCCATCCATCGGCACGTCGCGTGCCGGGATCATGTCGCCGGTGGACGACGACGAGAGCAGTGTCAGCGCGAGACCGGTGGGGGCGAGCTCCTCCGACACTGATGCGAGCAGCGTGGTGGCGACCTCGTCGGTGAAGGCGAACCGAAGCGAATCCGTGAGCAGGATGCCCACGGCACCGGTGGTGCCGCGAGCGAGCGCGCGGGCCGCAGGGTCCGGGCCGACGTAGCCGAGCTGCTGCGCAGCGTCCAGGATCCGCGTGCGCAGGTCTGCTGAGAGCTGGTCGGGACGCGAGAACGCGTTGGACACCGTCATCCGGCTGACGCCGACGCGGTCGGCGATGGTCTGCAGCGTCACTCTCGGCACGCCACGATTCTGCCGTGTGTCTGCCGGTTCCGCCGGGAACGCCACAGCCGCCGCGCTGGGGGGAGCGCTGCGGCTGTGGCGAGTTGGGTGGTCAGGAGCAGACGGGCTGCTGGTTCGGCACAGCGAAACGCTGAGCCGGGCGACGGAGCGGCGCGGTCAGCCGTTGCAGACGCGAGGCCTGCACGGCGACCGGCAGGACCGGGGCGTTCGGAAAGGCGCTGTAGGCGACCTCGAGGTGGCTCTGGGCCACGATGTTGGCGATGACGAACGTGTTGGTCACGGCGGTCTCCTTTCTTGATCTCTCTGTACCGATATAGTACACCGATGATCTATACCGGTCAAGAAAGTTGCCCAGCGACTCTCGTCACATCAGCCGAACACGACCACACTCTGAGATGCTGGACGGCCAGCTCGTCGCGTGGTCAGACTGGGCGATCGCCGACGATGGTGATGCGCTCCATCACTCGCCTCTGCGGGAAGTAGTCCGATGTCGCGTAGTGCTGCGTCGAGCGGTTGTCCCAGAATGCGATGTCGCCCGGGCTCCATCGGAACCGGCACTGGTACTCGGGGAACGCGGCCTGGTTGTACAAGAACGCGAGGAGCTCGGCGCTCTCGGCCTGGTCCAGGCCGACGATGTGCTGGGTGAAGGCCTGGTTCACGTACAACGTCTTGCGGCCGGTCTCTGGATGGACGCGCACCACAGGGTGCTCGACCGGGGGGAAGTCGGGCCGTAGCGCGTCACGGGTTGCTTCGTCCATGCCGCGGCCGAACGAATTGATCCAGTCGTGGATCGCCGTCAGTCCTTCGACGCGCTCCTTCATCTCGTCGCTCAGCCCGTCGTAGGCCGCACCCATGTCGGACCACAGCGTGTCGCCACCGACGGGCGGGAGTTCGATCGCGCGCAAGACGGACCCGAGCGACGGGCACTCACGCCAGGTGACGTCGCTGTGCCAGACGTTCTCGTAGCCACCGGCCTTGGGCCCCTTCTCCAGGCGCAGCACTTCCGGTGTGTCATCGGGCTGGGTGTCGGTGCGGTGCTTGACGAACGGATGCGCCTCGAGCGGCCCCCAGTGCGCGGCAAAGCGGGAGTGCTGCTCGTGGGTCAGGTGCTGGTCGCGGAAGAACAGCACTTTCCACTCGAGCAACGCCCGGTTCAGCTGCTCGAACATCTCCGCGTCGACATCGTCGGCCATCGACACGCCCTCGACGACAGCACCGATGGTCGGTGACAGCGGCTGCAGCGTGAAGCGCGTCGGGGCGATGTGCACCCAATCGGCCGGTGTTCGGGTCAGGTGACGCGGTCCCGGTCGAAAGATCGTGATCGGTTCGGTGATGGTCATCTGCGTGCCCCCTGCGGTCGCCCGTCGGAATACTGTCAGCCGATCCGGCGTCGCTGTCAACCGGGCGCACGCGGCGCGTCAGCCGGCGGCGACGAACGCGCCGACCTGGTCCACCACGAGGTGCGCGGCGACACTGGATTGCACACACGTGTTGCCGCCGACGCCCGCCGCGACAGCCGTCATGTTCGAGGTGCTCTCGGTCGGCGTGGAGTTGACGAGCGAACTCGTTGCCGACGCGCCGCATGGCCGGGCGGTGACGAATCCGAAATCGGTGCTCTCGGTCGAGACCACGTTCAGCACCGCGACTCCAGCAACGGCGAGCGCCCGCTCTGTCCTGGACGGCGCGGTCGAGACCAGGCGGGTGTCCAGCAGCCTGGTTGGTGTGCGTTCCTGGTACAGCAAGCCGCCGTCGCCGGTGCCGAACCAGCCGGCCACGTCGATGACTATGTGGGAGTTGCCGCTGTAGGTGAGGACACAGATCGAGCCATTGCTGCCGAGTGCGACAAGCGTGCTCGACGCAGAATTGCGTGACGCACGGGCGTTGACCGTCGACGCGAGTGGGGCCGTGCCGCACGGTCCCGGATACGCAAGCAGAACGGTTGGGCCGGTTGGCTCGGCGACCGTCAGATTGAGCCACACTCCTGTGGCCCCGTCGGGGATGCCACCGATTCCGCGGATCGGCACCTCGATCTGCGAGCCGGTGGCCTTCGCGCCCGTCAACTGCGGCAGCATGACAGCTGCGCCGCGCGTGTCGATCCAGCGGGCTGGTGTCATCGGATGGAACGCGCGA
Organism: Actinomycetes bacterium; assembly: GCA_031410915.1. Lineage (GTDB taxonomy): Bacteria > Actinomycetota > Acidimicrobiia > Acidimicrobiales > Ilumatobacteraceae > WLMZ01. The sequence continues at coordinate 28,461 of JANNZY010000039.1, read as the reverse complement.
CCAGAAGGCGCGAATGCGCCGACCAGGTCCACCACGACATCGGTCGCCGTCGAGGCATACACGCAGACGGTGCGGCTGGTGAGCGCCGCGATCGCCATGCCGGCCGTCGTACGACCGATCTCGTAGTTGATGTTCGACGTGGGCGGTCGGGCACCGCATGCGAAAATGGTCAGGAACCCGTCGAGGCAGGCGTCGGTGGCGGTGACGCTGAGCACCGCATTCGTGGCACCCGCGGGCAACTCGTCGGCGAGGTCGATCGACACGGTGCGGCCCTTGCCCAGCTTGCCGTCGCGCCCGCCGCGATCGGGGTCGCGAGTATCCAGCACGCGTACCGGGGTGAGTGGGACGTATCCCGTCGGCGAGCTGTGGATGGTGGCCGGTTGACCGGAGCCGTCGAGCGCCTGCCCGGTCAACGCCGCTCTGGCGCGGCAGCGCCCGATGGGCTGCTGGTCGAGCGCGCTAAGGATGAACTTCGCGAGCGCGACCGCGCCGGCCGATGTGAGGTGGATGCCGTCACCCGAGAACCATTCCGACCCAGCGTTCGCGGTGTAGGCGTTCCAATCGAGGATCCGCAGCGACGGGTGGCGGGTGGCGGCCGACGCGAGCTCCGCGTTGTGGCTCGTGTAGAGGTCGCGAGCGGGCAATCCGCCGGGCAGAACGTATGCCGTGCCGGTCCGGTACGTGAGCCACAGGACGCGGGTGACCCCCTGGTTCTCGGCCTCGGCCATGATCTGGTCGACCGCTGATGTGATCGAGGCGTCGTCGTAGCCGGCCATGATGACCAACGCCTCGCCGAGGTTGCCGCTGAACGCTCCACGCATCAGTGGCAACGTGCTGGTCGGTACGGATCCGAAACGACCACGACAGCTGGCATTCACAAGCCGTCGGCAGCTCTCCGCCGAGAACGCAAGATCGTACGAGTTGCCCACGATCTCACGGATGTCGTTGTTGGCCGCAACGTCGGCGTCGTCGTTGTCGTACGAGTACCACTCCATTGCGGCCATGGTCGAGTCGCCGATGAGGCTCACCTTGGTGGAGCCCGGCGGAGCCGCCGATGCGGACTCGTCACTGGTGCCGCCGATGACGGCCAGACCGGCCACGAGCGTGGAGGCCGCGACGAGGCGCACAACGCGACGCGACGATGGGAGGCACGTGACTGACATCGTCGCCAACGTACCCACTCGATCAGCTCACGAGCCTGGTTCTCGGGTGCGGCGAAGCCCGCGTCGGAGTCGCCGAGCGAGCAACACCCTCATCGAACTACCTGTGTTGGTCATCACTTGTCGGATCATTGTCTGTCAATTACATTTCTTTGAGTTAATTCATATGATGACTGGCTTGATGGGTCGGTCCTGTCGCCGTAGGAGTTTCCCGTGCGCCGTCTCCAGATCCTGCTCCGATGTGTGGTTGTCGCCTCGTTCGTCGCCGGCGTCGCCACCACCGCGGGATCGACGCCCACGATGGCTGCCGCCAACACCGCACCGGGTGCTCCGACATCGCTCACGGTCAACGGTCGTGTTGCGCCCCTCGGCATCGGGACCGCCGGGCTCTCGTTCGGTTGGTTCGTCAACGACACCGATCGCGGTGAGGTGCAGAAGGCCTACCAGGTCCTGGTCGGCATCCGGCCGGATGTGGCCGCGGACGCCAATCCGGTCTGGGACAGCGGCACGGTCAGCTCCGACGAATCCGTCGCGGTCAACTACACCGGCCCGGCACTGTCCAGTGCGACCCGCTACTACTGGACTGTCCGCACCTGGGACAAAGACGGTGTCGCCTCCACCTACGCGTCGCCCCAGCCCTTCGAGACAGGGCTGCTCTCTGCCTCCGACTGGACGGCGAGCTGGATCCAGGGCGCCAACGGCAACTTGTACCGCTCCGAGTTCGACCTCACCAAGCCGATCGCGTCGGCCCGGCTCTACGCGACCGCACAGGGCATGTACCGCACCCGCATCAATGGCGCCGAAGTCCCCGGCAATCTGCTCGAGCCGATGTGGACCACCTGGGACAAGCGTGTCCTCGTTCGCACCTACGACGTCACCAGCATGCTCGTCGAGGGCCGGAACGCCATCGGCATGACTCTCGTCAGCGGCCACTACGGCACCACTGGCTACCAGGACCTGCCGCCGCGGGCCCGAGCGCAGCTGATCGTCACCTACTCCGACGGCGGCACCGCAACGATCGGAACCGGCCCCTCATGGCGGACCGCTGCGGGCCCTGTGGTTGCGTACATCAACTCGTACGTCGGCGAGAACTACACGCAGACGCTGGAGAAGTCGGGCTGGGACCGAGTGGGCTTCAATGACGCCTCCTGGGGGGCTGTGACCGCACCGAGCAGCCCTGTGTCGGCGACGCTCGAACCCACCGTCGCGCCGCCCGCCCGCGTGATTGCGACGTTGCCGGGGCAGTCGGTCACCGCGGTACCCGACTCGCGCACGCCGGGCGCGACGGCCTACGTCGTCGACTTCGGGCGGAACATCGCCGGCTGGACCCGCCTCACCACGAGCGTGCAGGCCGGCGACATCATGCAGATCATCTACGGCGAACACCTGAGCTCGACCGGCGAGGTCGTCAACTACCGGCCGCAGACGGACACGTTCCGATTCTCCCAGACGGGCGCCATCACCCACACCACGCAGTTCGATGTGAAAGGCTTTCGGTACGCAGAGATCAGGGGCACGGTACGGGCCGTGCCTACGGCACCGACCTTGGTCGCCGAGGTCGTGCACGACGATGTCCGCTCGGCCGGAGAGTTCGTCAGCTCGGATCCAATGTTCACGGCCATCGACGACGCACAGCGGCGCACGCGGCTCAACACTCTGCACTCCGTACCCGAGGACAACCCCAACCGCGAACGACGTGGTTGGGGTGCGGATGCGACCGTGACCGCCGATGCCGCGCTGTACGACTTCGACGCCGGAGACATGGCCGCGTTGTACGAGAAGTTCATGGCGGACATTCGTACCGGTCAATCAGCCACGGGCGCGGTGCGCGACTTCAACCCCTACACCGACACCGGCGGATACAGCGACGACGTCGCGTGGGGCGCCACCCTGCCGATGATCACGTGGCGCACCTACCAGTACACCGGCAACCGGCGCATCGTGGCCGACAACTACGCAGCGACGAAGGCGTGGATCGGTTTCGTGCGGAGCATCTTGAGCAACCGGGGACTGATCGAGGCGACGTCACGCAGCGGGACCGGTGCGTACGGCGACTGGCTCCCGGCCTTCACCTCGGTTCCGTTACCCCTGCTGTACACCGGGCTGTACGTCGAGGCGTTGCGCAACGCGGCCTCGATGGCCACGCTGCTCGGCTACGGAGCCGACGCGACGGCTTTCACCAACGCCGTGAAGCCGCTCGTCGATGCCATCCAAGCTGCGTACCTGAATCCCACCACGCACACCTTCGGGACCGGCCAGGTGGCCAACGCTGTCGCACTCGAGATGGGCATCGTGCCGCCTCAGTACCTCGACATCGCGTTCGCGGCGATCGTCACTGACGTCGTGGCTCGTGGAGGTCACCTCGACGGGGGCATCATCGGCCTGCAGCAGGTGATGCGGGTCCTGTCCGAGCACGGTCGGGCCGATCTGGTTGCCGGCTATCTGGACAAGACGGACAAGCCGAGCTTCGGATTCATGCTCGCTCATGGCCCGGGAACGATCTGGGAGTGGTGGGGCGGACTGGACAGCTCGAACGTCAACTCGCTCAACCAGCCGGCGTACGGTGGCGCGCCCGGCGAGTGGTTCTACGGTTATGCCGCGGGCATCCAGCCACAGCCGGGCGCAGGGCAGGGCGGGTACCACGACATCATCTTCGCCCCACAGATCGAGGGCACCGGATCCAGCGCCTCGGCAACGGTGCAGACCGTGCGCGGCCCGGTGTCGAGTGAGTGGACGCGAAGCGGCGACAACTTGACCTACTCCGTCACCGTGCCCGTGAACAGCCACGCCACGGTCGCGATCCCGCGCCCGGGCGGCGAGCAGGTCACGATCCGAGAGAGCGGGGCGCTGATCTACGAGAGCGGAGTGCGCAACGCACCGCAACCCGGCCTCGCCTACCTGTCGACCGACCCCGGGTCGGTCCGGTACTCGGTCGGTTCGGGCACATACGTCTTCACGGTCGGTCGCGCGACGACCGACCGTGCGCTCGGGCGACCGGTCACGGTGCGGTCAGCGACCGGATACGGCACCTGGGCACCGGCCGCTCTCACCGATGGCATCGCGACGAGCACCACCAGCTTGGGCGGCTACCACAGCACCGACCGCAACTCAAACCCCCTGCAGCAGGAATGGGCGGTCCTCGATCTCGGCTCGTCGCAGCCCGTCGGGGCAGTGACGCTGTATCCGGCCAACGGCGGATTCGGCTTCCCGGTCCGGTTCGTGATTCAGGTCTCGGACTCGCCGTCGTTCGACGTGGTCACGATCCTGACCGACCGCTCAGCGACGGACTACCCGAACCCCGGCGCGACGCCGCAACGGTTCACGGGCACAGCGAGCGGACGTTACGTCCGCATCCTGGTCAGCAAGCTGGCACGGCTGTACGGCACAACGTATTCGATGGCACTCGCCGAGATGAGCGTGTCCGCAGCGACCTAACGTTCGGGCGCACTCGATGCCGCCTGTGGCACGGGAACGGGCGGGTCTGGGTTCGGCCCCGGTTGCACCGGTGGGATCGGCGGGACGAGTGGATCCGGATGAGAGGGATCGAGCGGGTTCGGATCAGACATGACCGTTTGTACCCCGGGTTCGCGTCTGCGAACCACGTTCGATCAACCCATGTAGACCGCGTGGCGCTTGTGGACAGCGTCACGGTCGTCGGGATCTGCGCTGGCGAAGCGAGTGATCAGCTCGGTGCGCAATGATTCGAAGGCCACGACGGCGTCGATGACCAACTCGCTGGCGAGGCGGAACAGGTCGACGTCCTCTTCGTATTCGCGCCGGCGAGCGTCGACGAAGGCGGCACGCTGGACGGGGTCGTCGATCGCCGCGATCTTGTTGGCGAACACGGCGTTCACCGCGGCCTCGGGACCCATCACCGCGATCTTCGCGGTCGGCAGTGCCAGCGTGGCGAGCGGGTCGAACGCCGGACCGCTCATCGCGTACAACCCGGCACCGTACGCCTTGCGCACGACGACACAGATCTTCGGCACGGTCGCTTCGGTGACCGCAGTGACCATCTTCGCCCCGTGGCGGATGATGCCTTGCCGTTCGACCTGGGTGCCGATCATGAAGCCGGGCACGTCGGCCAGGAAGACGAGCGGAACGTTGTATGCGTCGCACATCCAGATGAAGCGCGCAGCCTTGTCGGCCGAGTCGCCGAACAGCACACCGCCTTTGTGCATCGGGTTGTTGGCGACGATGCCGACCGTGTGGCCGTCGAGGCGGGCGAAGCCGGTGATCAGTTCCGGTGCGAACAAGGGCTTGACAGCGAAGAACGTGTCGGCATCGACGATGCCCTCGACGACGCGATGCATGTCGTAGCCGGCCGAGTCTGCTTCGGGTAACGCCGCCCGGGTCAGCGCGCGCACCGGCTCGTCGGGCTGGATTGGCTCCGGGGCGGAACGCCACGACGACGGCAGGTAGCTGAAGAGCTGCTTGGCCTGCTCGATCGCGTCGGCGTCGTCGACGGCGAGGTTGTCGCCGCACCCCGACACGGTGGCGTGCATCCGGGCGCCGCCCATCTCCTCCAATGTCACGTCCTCGCCGATCACCTCTTGGGCCATGCGCGGCGAACCGAGATACATCGAGGCGTTGCCCTCGACCATGATCACGACGTCGCAAAACGCCGGGATGTACGCGCCGCCCGCGGCCGACGGACCGAACAGGCAGCAGATCTGCGGGGCCTTGCCGGACAGCTTGATCTGGTTGGAGAAGATGCGGCCCGCGCCCCGCCGGCCAGGGAACAGGTCGACCTGGTCGGTGATCCGCGCCCCGGCTGAGTCGATGAACCAGAAGATCGGCAGCTCGTGACGCAGCGCGTACTCGGTGGCGCGCACCATCTTCTCCACGGTCCGCGCGCCCCAGGACCCGGCCTTGACGGTGGGATCGTTGGCCACGACGTAGACCGGTCGCCCGCCGACGCGCCCGATTCCGGTCACCACGCCGTCGGCCGGGAGGTCGGTCGCCATCGTGTTGGCAAGCAGTCCGTCCTCGACGAAGGTTCCGGCGTCGATCAACAAGGCAATGCGGTCGCGGACGAACAGCTTGCTCTGGCGGGCCAGCTTCTCGCCCTCGCGAGCAAGGTTGCCGGCGAGCGCCCGCTCCGTTCGTTGCTCGTGATCCGACGTGGTCACGGCGTCCCCTCTCGAAACCGATCGACTGGTCGGATCACCGTAGCTGGTGATCTCCCCGGCGGCCCCGACCCGTCAGTAGCGTGCAACCGCAATGAGCATCACCACCTCGTCGAACGGCACTGGGGGACGACCGAACTTCCTCTTCGTGATGGCCGACCAGCTCGCGGCATCGTTCCTGCCGAGCTACGGGCACCCCGTCGTGCAGGCTCCGGCCTTGCAGCGGCTGGCCGACGCCGGTGTCCAGTTCGAATCGATGTACAGCAACAGTCCGCTGTGCGCGCCGGCGCGGTTCACGATGATGTCCGGCCAGCGCAACTCGCGCATCGGTGCCTACGACAATGCGTCAGAGTTCGCCGCGTCGATCCCGACCTTCGCTCATCACCTGCGCACGGCGGGCTATCAGACGTGCCTCGCGGGCAAGATGCACTTCGTCGGGCCCGATCAACTGCACGGCTTCGAGGAGCGCCTGACCACCGACATCTACCCGGCCGACTTCGGATGGACGCCGAATTGGGACGACGCGGACGGGCGCTTCGACTGGTGGTTCCACAACATGGACAGCGTCCTCAACGCGGGGATCGCGGAAGCGACGAACCAGCTGGACTACGACGACGAGGTCGGGTTCCGAGCCGTGCGCAAGCTGCGCGACCTCGCCCGTAGCGCTGACGATCGGCCATGGTTGCTGACGGCGTCGTTCACGCACCCCCACGATCCGTACGCGATGCGCCGCCGCTACTGGGATCGCTACGACCACGATTCCATCGACCTTCCCGCGGTCGGGCCGCTGCCGGTCGACCGGCTCGACCCGCACAGCCGGCGGCTGCGCAACGTCAGCGACATGGACCGCGTCGAGATCACCGACGATCACGTTCGCAACGCACGCCACGCCTACTACGCGTCGGTCGCGTACGTCGACGACTGGGTCGCCGAACTGCTGGCTACCTTGACCTCCTGCGGCATGGCCGACGACACGGTCGTGATCTTCACAGCCGACCACGGCGACATGCTCGGCGAGCGTGGGCTCTGGTACAAGATGAACTTCTTCGAAGGCGCGAGCCGCATCCCGTTGATCGTCGCCGGACCCGGCATCGCTCCAGCACGCGTCGGCGAGAACGTGTCACTGCTCGACCTGTTGCCGACGATGCTCGACCTGGCCGGTGCGCCGGCATCGGAGATCGCCGATGGGGCGAGCCTCGTTCCGTTGCTGCACGGCCACCGCGAGCCGGATCGCACGGTCTACGGCGAGTACCTCGGCGAAGGCGCGATCGCCCCGATCCTGATGATCCGTCGCGGCTCGCTGAAGTTCGTGTTCTGCGAAGCCGACCCGCCGCAGCTGTTCGATCTCGCGGTTGATCCGCACGAGCTGACCAACCTCGCAGCCGATCCGAAGCACGGTGCGACCGTGGCTGCGTTCGAGGCCGAGGTGCGGGCACGCTGGAATCCGGCCGAGCTGCGCGCCGCAGTGGTGGCGAACCAGCACGCTCGACGCACCGTTGACACCGCGTTGCGACGCGGCCGGCACACGGCGTGGGACCATCAGCCGTCTGTCGACGCAGCGCAGCAGTACATGCGCAATCACCTCGACTTGAACGACGTCGAGACCGGTCGTCGCCTTTCGGGTTGACGAATAGTAAAACCGTAGTGCGGAAGAATCTCGCCCATCGGAAAGAGTTGGTCGCACTGCCCTGATCGCCTGCGTTATGGTTCGCTGCACTGGATGACGGGGGAGCCGTCAGCGAGACAGGGGGAGTTCACCCATGGCTGGAGAGAATCCAAGGATGATCTGGCTGCCGAGCCGGTTCAGCCGCCGCACAGTGTTGATGGGAAGCGCGGCGCTCGGCCTCGCCGCCTGTGGAAGCGACGACAACAAGACGTCATCGGGCTCGACGGCCACCACGTCGGGCGGCAGCACTGCGCCGACCACGGCCGACTCGGTCGCGACCACCGGCGGGTCGGCGACGCCGCAGACCCTGCCCGCCAGCGACACGACGCTGGCTGCGACGGGCGACGTCAAGACGGGCGGTACGTTGCGCGTCGGCGTGATCGGTGGGACGAACGACTTGATCGACGGCCAGTACATCGTCGCCAAGCCCGACATCGCTCGCCTCGTGACTGGTTGGGAGACCCTCGTCACCTACAACGACAAGTTCGAGATCGGCTACGACGAAGGTCTGGCCGAGTCGGTCGAGGCCAAGGCGGCAGACACCTACATCATCACCATTCGCGACGGCATCGAGTTCCACAACGGCAAGACGTTGACTGCCGATGACGTCGTGTACTCGTTCCAACGCTTGATCGACAAAGATCTCGGCCTGTCGCCGGCCCTGCAGACACTGCTCGAGCCGAGCGGCATCACCAAGCTCGACGGGCGAACCGTGCAGATCCAGCTGACCCAGGCCGTCGTGACGTTCCTGGACGCGATCGCGCAGTACGCCACCGGCATCGTGCCTGTTGGCTACACGCGTGAAGATCCCGAGCAGGTCGGCACCGGCCCATTCAAGCTGACCAGCTTCACGCCGGGTTCGGAGAGCGTGCACGAGAAGTTCGCCAACTACTGGAAGCCGGGCAAGCCCTACCTCGACGCCGTCAACATCATCGACTTCGCCGACGCAACGGCACTCGTCAACGCGCTCTTGTCCGGTCAAGTCGACGTGATCGCCGACGTGCCGTTCGCACAGGTCTCCACGATCGAGTCCGCAAGCAACTACAAGATCCTCGAATCGCAGGCCGGCAGCTACCTCCCGATCACGATGGCCATCGACCAGGCACCGTTCGACGATGTCCGGGTCCGCCAGGCGATGCGTCTCATCGTCGACCGCGACGAAATGGTCGAGCGGGTCCTGTCGGGCTACGGCCGCGTCGCGAACGATCTCTACTCGCCGTTCGACGCGGGATACGCCGGCGACCTTCCCCAGCGCGTGCAGGACATCGACGCGGCCAAGGCGCTGCTCCAGGATGCCGGCCAGGCGGACTTGACGATCGACCTTTTCGCCCCGAATGACACTGCGGGACTGGCCGAAATGGCCGCCGTGTTCGCCGACCAGGCCAAGGCCGCAGGCGTGACGGTGAACGTGCAGGTCCTCGGAAGCGAGTACTGGGGCGACGAGTACACCAAGCGAACGTTCGCCACCAGCTTCTGGAACACCAAGCCGTACCTGACGCAGGTCGCGGCCGGCAGCCTGAAGACGTCGACCTACCCCGAGACGCACTGGCCGCCGGAGGGCAGCTCGTTCACCGACGATTACAACGAGGCGTTGGCCACGGTCGATCCCGAAGCGCGCTACAAGATCATGCACAAGATGCAGGAGGAGCAGTACGAAGCGGGCGGCGACATCATCGCCTTCTTCAACAGCTTGCTCGACGCCTACCACTCGTCGGTGCAGGGCCTCGTTGGTCGGCCGAATGTGCTCAACCTCGACCACTTCGGTCGGGGGTTCCAGAACATCTGGCTCGACGTCTGAGTCCGGCGCTCGTGCACGCCGGTCCGGATCGAATGGCGACATCGACCGGGTCGGCGTGCGTGCGGCCTCGAGAGTGATGGGTGGTCCGTGGGAGTAACGAAGTTCATCGTGCGTCGGGTCCTGTTCGGCGTTGTCACGCTCGTCATCATCTCCGTGCTCGTGTTCTTGCTGACCCAGCTGCTCGGCGATCCGGCCAAGGCGATCCTCGGTCGAGAGGCAACCGTCAAGGCGACGCTGCTCGGAAAGCGCAAGCAGCTCGGCTTGGATCGTTCGGCGCTGCGTCAGTACTTCGGCTGGCTGTGGGATCTGCTGCGCGGCAACCCCGGCACGTCGTACGTCAACGGGGTCCGGATCTGGAGCTTCATGGGCGAGCGGGTCGCCAATTCGCTGTTCCTCGTCGTGATCGCGGCTGTCGTCTCGATCCCGCTGTCGCTCGCCATCGGCGCGTACTCGGCGCTGCGTCGTGACAAGGCCTTCGACGGTGTGAGCAGCTACACGTCACTCGTCCTCGCCGCGCTGCCCGAGTTCGTGACGGCGACCTTCCTCGTGCTGCTCCTGTCGGTGAAGGTCTGGCACGTCTTCCCGGCGGTGTCGAACGTGCGTGGCGATGTCCGCCCGTGGAACGACATCGAAGGACTCGTGCTGCCGACGTTGACGCTCGTGCTCGTGGTGTTGCCATACGTCGTTCGAGCCACACGCGCGTCGATGATCGAGGTGCTCGAGAGCGACTACGTCGAGATGGCCCGACTGAAGGGCATGTCGCCGCGAGTGGTGCTGTGGCGGCACGCGATGCCGAACGCGATCGGACCGACGTTCCAAGTCATCGCGCTGAGCCTGGCGTACCTGTTCGGTGGGGTCGTGATCGTCGAGAAGGTCTACAACTACCCGGGCATCGGCAGCGCGCTGATCGAGGCGATCCCGGCCCACAACGTTCCGGTCGTGCAGTTCATCGCGATGTTCATCGCGGCCGTGTACGTCGTCTGCAACCTGCTTGCCGACGTCGGCACGATCCTCGTCACCCCGCGCTTGCGGACGCGGCTGTCATGACGGCCGCGATCGGCATCGTCGACACGCCGCTGGGCGAAGCGGTCGGTGCCCGCCCGGCAGGAGTGTTCCGGCGATCGCTGCGGCTGTGGCGCACCCGGATCGGACTCGCTCTGCTCGCGATCGTGCTCGGCGTCGCCCTCGTCGGCCCACTGTTCGCGCCCCACGGCGAGACCGAGGGCGTCGGCGCGCCGAACAAGTCCGATGTCGCAGGGTTGCTGTTCGGCACCGACAAACTCGGCCAGGACGTGTGGTCGCGCTTCTTGCTCGGTGGCCGGTCGATCCTGCTGTTCGCGATCGTGGCGACCGCGCTCGGGCTGGTCTTCGGTGTCGCCATCGGGCTCTTCTGCGCGCTGAACCGGGGCAAGCTTGACGAACTGCTGATGCGCTCGATCGACATCATCCTTGCCTTGCCATCACTGCTGCTGACACTCGTCGCGATCACCACGCTCGGACCCAAGACGTGGCTGATCATCGCGACCGTCGCACTCACCACGACCCCGAGGATCGCCCGAGTCACCCGCGGTGCGGCCGTTGTCGTGGTCGAACGCGACTTCGTCGCCGCAGCCGAGGCGCTCGGCGAGAGTCGGTCTCGGATATTGCTCTCCGAGCTGCTGCCGAACGTGAGTGCGCCGCTGCTCGTCGAGGCCAACCTGCGGCTCACGTATTCGATCGGTATCGTCGCGTCGTTGGCGTTCCTCGGCTTCTCCACGGACGTGAACGCCGCCAACTGGGGCACCATGATCCAGGAGAATCGGCTCGCGCTCGCCGTGCAGCCATGGGGTGTCGTGCTGCCGACGATCGCAATCGCCGTGCTCACCATCGCCACCGGTCTGATCGGTGACGGGCTGTCGAGAGCCAACGCCGGCATCGACAGAGGAAGGACCGAGTAGTGGCCGCGCTCACGATGACCGGTTTGCGCATCGACGTGAGTGCCACCGGCAACGACATCGTCGACGACGTCGACTTCATGATCGAACCGGGGCAGGTCCTCGGGTTGGTCGGCGAGTCCGGCTCGGGCAAGACGACGGTGGGACTCGCTGCGCTCGGTCACTCACGTCGCGGTGCCACCATCTCGGCCGGCGGGATCAGTGTCGACGGCCACGACATGCGCGGTCTCGACGAGAGCGCGCTGCGCAAGTTGCGGGGCAGCGTCGTCAGCTATGTGCCGCAGGATCCCGGCGCTGCGCTCAACCCGGCACTGCGCATCGGCAATCAGATCATGGAAGTGCTCCAGGCTCACGGCTACGGCGCGAACGACGCCGCTCGCCGCGCGCGAGTGGCCGAGGTCATGAGTGAAGTGCTCCTGCCGGGCACCCCGACGTTCCTGAAGCGCTACCCGCACCAGCTGTCGGGTGGCCAGCAACAACGCGTCGGATTGGCGATGGCGTTCGCTTGCCGACCGGCGTTGATCGTGCTCGACGAGCCGACGACGGGGCTCGACGTGTCCACCCAGGCGCACGTGCTGGAGACGGTGCGCCAGCTGTGCCGCCAGCACAGCGTGGCTGCGCTGTACGTCACGCACGACCTTGCCGTCGTCGCCAACCTGGCCGACCGTGTCGCGGTGATGTATGCGGGCCGCGTCGTCGAGGAAGGCCCCACCGCCGCAATCTTCGCCAACCCGGGTCATCCGTACACACGTCACCTCGTCGCCGCTGCGCCGGACATGTCCGGCGACCGGATCATGGTCGGGCTCGCCGGTCGCGCACCGGCTCCGGGCAGCCGGCCGAACGCGTGCTTCTTCGCGCCGCGCTGCGAACTCGTCCACGATGCCTGCCGTGGCGGGCTGCCGCCGTTGGTGGAGGCATCGCCCGGGCACTCCGTACGCTGCGTGATCCCCTTCTCCGTGCCGGAGCGCATCGAGCGCGCCGACCAGACCCCGCCAGCCGTTATCGCGGCAGAACACGATGCCGCATTGTCGCTCGACGACATCTGCTGCTCGTACACCGGTCACCAGGTCGTGCACAACGTGACCTTCGATGTGCAGCGCGGCGAGTGCGTCGCACTCGTCGGCGAGTCGGGCTCGGGCAAGTCCACGTTGTCGAAATCGATCGGCGGGCTGCATCGCGAGTGGGTCGGCGAGCTGCGTGTGTCGGGCAAGGTGCTCGCCCAGTCGTCGCGCGATCGCTCGACGAAGGAACGGCTCGCGATCCAGTACGTGTTCCAGAACCCGTACCAGTCGCTCAATCCCCGGCGAACGATCGGTGACTCCGTGGCCCGCCCGCTCGCCGTCGGTGGGGCCGGTCGCAGTGAACAGACGCGGGCCGTGGGCGAGATGTTGGAGCGGGTGTCGCTGACGGCCGGATACGCGAACAAGTACCCCGATCAGCTGTCCGGTGGCGAACGCCAGCGCGCGGCAATCGCCCGCGCGCTGGTGTCCAAGCCGGACGTATTGATCTGCGACGAAGTGACGTCGGCGCTCGACGTGCTCGTGCAGGCCGCGATCATCGATCTGCTCGCCGATCTGCAGCGCGACCTCGGCCTGGCGATGTTGTTCGTCACCCACAACCTGCCGGTCGTCCGCTCGATCGCGCGTCGTGTTGCAGTGATGGCTGACGGCAAGATCGTCGAGTTCGGCTTGGTCGAGAAGATCCTGACCGACCCCGAGCAGGAGTACACCAAGCGCCTCCTGGCCGATACACCGGTGGTGCCCGCCGGCTGAGATTGCGCGGGGTACGCTCGGCATCCGTGCGGCGTGTGATCTCGAAGTGCTTCGTCCTGTCTGCGGTTGTCGTGACGATGCTCGGCGTGTGCGTTCCCGTCTCGTCGGCTGACAACGGTGATGGCATCGGCAACACCAACGGCCCAGCCGTCGCGACCGCGCCCGCCACCCGTGTGGCGCCGCCGGTGGCCACACCCACCGTCGCTCCGCCAGCAGGCGGTGGTGGGTCGAACTGCCCGGCGACGGGCCACGCTGCGGTCATCGACCGCGCCAACCAGCGGGCGTGGCTCTGCACCGACGGTGTGGCCGACGCGAAGTTCCCGATCACCACCGCGATCGCACAGCCGAGTCCTGCGACGTACACCGTCTACGGCAAGTCGCTTGTCACGACGTCCACGTTCGGCGGCCACTTCTCGTATCTCGACAACTTCGTCGCGTTCACCCGCGGCATCAACACCGGCGCCCGCATCGGCTTCCACGCCGTGCCACGCACGGCGTCGGGCTCGCCGTATCAGCCCTACAACACGGTGGGCACACAGGCGTGGTTCGGTCAGTCGTCGGGCTGCATCCGGGTGCTGCCCGACCAGTCGCGCCTGATCTGGCAACACCTCGGCATCGGCGACAAGGTCGTCGTCATCTCCTGACGCTGCGCCGGGTCATTCGTTGCGGCAGTCGTAGCAGAGGCCGTCGACGAGCGAGCTCGGTGCCCATTGGAAGCCGCACGATCCGGCGCATCGCACGAGCGTCGGCGGTGGCTTGCGCACCGGTGCCGGCGCGGACGTCGATGACTTCTTGCGCGTCCGTGGCGCAGCCTGTGGGGCGGAGAAACGCGAACGCGGCCCAGCCGTGAACTCGCGTGAGTCCACCTGATCCCACCACCACTCGCGGTTGGACAGCTCGTACAGGACCTGCGGGCGGTCCAGCGACTTGATTTGCTCTCGGAGCCACACGGCATCGCGGTCCAGCCAGCCGATCCAGTCCACGGCACGTGAGTGCGCGAAGCCGTCGACACGCGGTTCGTCGCTGCGTTCGTACTCGCCGGCGATGGTGCCGACCCACACCTCGCGACGCGCCGGGTTCGGGGAGACGACGAGGTCACCGCGCCGGGCGTCTCGGGCGAACGCGAACACCATCGAGCGCAGGGTCGGCGACGATGCGCGACCGTCGTCGACCATCGCCTCCTTGATCTGCTGCGCGGTGAGGTCGCGGACATCGCCGATGTCGTCGGCCCGCACCCCGATCAGTCCTGCATGTCGCAGGGCATCGATCGCCTCCGCGTTCTCGCCTGCCCGGATCAGCCACACTCGCCGCATGGCCGCAACCGTAACGGCGCCACACCGAGAGCAGCGCCTTCCAGGCGTCGATACAACGGCGGGAACAACCTCCGCCTCCTCGGGCAACAGCCACGCGCCCCGGGAACGCACTCGCAACCGGTGATCCCGCCGGATTCGTCGCGAACATCGCTCGCCCGCCCGGCGAGGCACGCCGCCGATTGGCGGCTGGTTCACACCGGGACGATCTCGAGATGCGCTCCGGACGCTTGCGCCAGCACGACAAGATCGCCAGGGTCGGACGTCAACACGATGTCGCCGTCGCGGCAGATCGCGATGACGGCGGCGTCGATTGCGTCACTGGATCCGGACTTTCCGAGAAGGACGCCCGCGACGCGTCCAAGGCGGTCGTCGAGCGCCACGATGTCGACGCCGGCGAGAAGCCGACCCAGTGTGAACTGGCGTCCCGACCCACCGCGCCAGACCTGAGCGACGACTCCGCCGTGGCTGCGTGGTGCCCGTCCGGCCAGTCGCTCACCCTTGATGAGTGCGACGACTTCACGATCAGACCGCTCGACGCCGATCAGTGCGCCGGAATCCAGAACCAGTGTCACGCCGCGCCGCGGGAGATGACCGCCTTCGACGCAGCACGGCGCTGTGCGGCCCGCACCTCTTCGTCGGTGATCGAACCGTGTTCGGACTCGAACTCGGCAATGAACACGTCGAGCGCTTGCAGCCGAGCATCGTGGTCGGCCTGCCGACGCATGGCTTCCGAGACCCAACTGCTGATGCTGTCGGCACGGCCCGCGGCGACAGCGCGTCGCGCAGTCTCGGCGAGTTCGAGGTCAATCGACACAGACAGTCGTTCCTTCGGCTCAGCCACACGTTCATAATATCCAGCTGCCACGATCGTGTGACGCCAAATTCGGTGCTTCGCACCGGATCAGGTGCGGGGCTGGCCGACGTAACGGCCGGCTTGCACCGGCTTGTCGAGAGCAGCGTGCTTCGACGCGACGGATTCGATCGCAGCGATCATCTCTGCGGGAGCAGGGACTGTCTTGTCGATCGTGGTGTCGACGTGGAGGTACATGTGCTCGCCGGTCGCGATCAGCACGTCGTCGGCGCTGCGGTGCATGCGGTTGAACACGTGCAGTCGCTTCGGGTCGTGGGCCAGCACCTGTGTCGTGACGTACACGGCATCGCCGGCACGAGACTGGGCGATGTAGGAGATGTGGCTCTCCGCGGTGAACCAGCTGTGGCCATTGCGCAAGTACTGGGCGTCCATGCCGATGCGCCGCAGGAACGCGTCCGATGCATCGCAGGACAGCTGCGCGTAGCGGCTGTCGTTGGTGTGGCCGTTGTAGTCCACCCAATCCGTCGGGATCGTCGTGCGGTGAGTGGTCAACGGCTTGGTCGAGTCGGGCTCGTCGGCGGGCAGACCGGCGCGATCGAACAGTTGCTTCTCGTACGCGGCGAGTACCTCACCCGCGCCGTAGGGCACGCTACGCAAGCCCTGCATCACCGACACGAGGCAGTCGTCGCGCAGCATCTCCAGCTCGCGGATCGTCGCGCCGTCGGCCTGCGCATCGGATTGGGCGACGAGCGTGTCGAGCAGCTCGTCGGTCAGCTCGGGCACGTCCGTCAGCTTCGTCCACGGCCATTGCAGCGCCGGGCCGAACTGGGCCATGAAGTGGCGCATGCCGGCTTCGCCCCCGGCGATGCGGTAGACGAGGAACGTGCCCATGAAGCTCCAGCGCAGGCCGGCGCCGAAGCGGATCGCGTCGTCGATCTGCTCGGCCGTGGCGATGCCGTCGTTGACGAGCCACAGGGCTTCTCGCCACAGCGCCTCCATTAGGCGGTCGGCGACGAAGCCGTCGATCTCTGTGTCCAGCAACAGCGGGCGCATGCCGATCGCGGTGTAGACCTCGGCGGCGCGCTGCTTGGCCGCCTTGGATGTCGCCTCGCCACCGCAGATCTCGACGAGCGGCAACAGGTACACAGGGTTGAACGGGTGCCCGACGACGAGCCGCTCAGGGTGATGCATGCCGCGCTGGATCTCGGTCGGCAACAGGCCCGATGTCGAGGTGCCGAACACGACGGACGGATCCGCCGCGGCGCTGGCGCGGGTCAGGATCGATTGCTTGAGGTCGAGTCGTTCCGGGGCGCTCTCTTGCACGAAGTCCACCCCGACGACGGCTTCTTCGGGCGACGTCACGATGCGCAGCGTGCCTTCGATGGGCAACGGTGCCATGGTGATCCTGCCGAGCGCGCGGCGGGCGTTGGCGATGACCTCGCCGACCTTGCGTGGTGTCTCCGGATCTGGGTCGAACAGGGTGACATCGACGCCGTTGAGCAGGAACCGCGCGGCCCAGCCCCCGCCGATCACACCGCCCCCGAGCAGACCGACGTGGTCGAGGCCTGGGATGTTGCTCACCGGCACGCGCTCCGATCGCTCACCGCTTGACCAGCTTCAGCTTGTCGCGCACGGCCTGCGGCGACATGATCTTGGCGTTCATGTTCTCCAGGATCGACACGGCGCGGCCGGCGAGATCGGCGTTGGTCGCCAGCTTGCCAGCGCTGAGGTAGAGGTTGTCCTCCAGCCCGACGCGCACGTTGCCGCCGGCCAGCGCGGCCATCGCGACGTAGGGGATCTGCATCCGGCCGATCGAGAAGGCACTGAACACGCTGTCCTCGGGAAGCAGGTTGACCATCGCCATCAGCGAGGTGACGTCGTCGGGTGCGCCGTAGGCGATGCCCATGCAGAGCTGGATCATCACCGGGTTGTCGAGGAGCCCCTCGCGGATCATCTCCTTCACGAAGACGAGGTGACCGGTGTCGAAGACCTCCAACTCCGGCCGCACGCCGAGGTCCTGCACCTGCTGGGCCATCGCCTTCAGTGTGGATGGCGTGTTGACCATGATGTAATCGCCGCCGGACGCGAAGTTCATGGTGCCGCAGTCCAGGGTGCAGATCTCGGGCAGGATCGCACGGACGTGCTGCAGCCGTTCGGTGGCGCCGGCCATGTCGGTGCCGTCCGGGTTCGGCGGGAGCGGTGCCTCGGCGCTACCAAGGACGAGATCGCCGCCCATGCCTGCGGTGAGGTTGATGACGACGTCGGTGCCGGATCCCCGGATGCGCTCGACGGCCTCGCTGTAGAGCTCGGTGTCACGCGCACCGACACCGGATTCGGGGTTGCGGACGTGTAGGTGCACGACGGCGGCACCCGCTTGCGCTGCGGCGATCGCCGAGTCGGCGATCTGCGCCGG
Source organism: Actinomycetes bacterium (assembly GCA_031410915.1). Taxonomy (GTDB): domain Bacteria; phylum Actinomycetota; class Acidimicrobiia; order Acidimicrobiales; family Ilumatobacteraceae; genus WLMZ01. The sequence continues at coordinate 10,465 of JANNZY010000039.1, read as the reverse complement.
GGTCACCGGGACGTGCTGGCTCTTGGCGGTGGTGTCGCCGGCACCGGTGATGGCGCATGTGACGAAGACTTCCCAGTTCATCGAGTCCCTCGAATCGCTCGTGCCGTGGAGTGGCAATCTCCCGTATGACGGCAAACCTTAGTCCGCTCGTGGGCTACGGTAGGCCCTCGGGTTGCTGCGAGACTCGCAGCGGACCGAAGGAGAGGCCGTGTCGCCGACGCCTGATTTTGACAGCTTCCCGATCGAGCACACGATCGCTGCAGCCGACGTGCGACCGACTCATGTGGACGTGGTCTGGAGTGACGGCCGGCGCACGCCGTTCCACCACATCTGGTTGCGCGACAACTGCCCGTGCCCGGTGTGCGTGCACCAGGTGACCAAGGAGCAGATGTTCGAACTCGTCACAGTGCCGGCCGACGTGCACGCCGTGTCGGCGACCGTCGCCGCCGAGGGCGAGCTCGTGTTGGCCTGGTCCGAGGATGGCCACGTCAGCCAATTCCACCCGGGTTGGCTGCGCCACCACGCCTACGACGAGGCGAGTCGTTCCGAGCGCAGGACGACTCCCACGACATGGGACGGCTCAACCTTCGACGTGCCGCCGACGTTCGACGCATCGGCGGTGCTCACCGACGACGACGCGCTGTATGACTGGCTCAGCGCCCTCGCCCGCTACGGCGCCTCGCGGGTTCGCAACCTGGACCGCACCGAGGACGCGATCGGCGACCTTGTGGCTCGCATCGGCATCGTGCGCGAGACCAACTTCGGCGTCCTGTGGAACGTCAGGAGCGAGCCGAACCCGATCACCAACGCCAACACCGCGCTGCCGCTGCCGCCGCACGTCGATCTCCCCACTCGCGAGTACCAGCCCGGGCTGCAGTTCCTGCATTGCCTCGTCAACGAGACCGAGGGCGGCGACAACATCCTGGTCGATGGGTTCCGCATCGCCGAGGTGTTGCGCGAGGAATCACCCGACGACTACGAGATCCTCACGACGGTGCCGTGGGACTGGGCCAATCGCAGCACGACCAGCGACTACCGCTGGCGTTCGCCGTTGCTCGTGACCGAGCGCGACGGATCGCTGCGCGAAGTGCGCGTCGGCAATTGGCTGCGTGCTCCGCTGGACCTGTCGTTCGACGAGGTCGAGGCTGCGTATGCCGCGTACCGCCGGCTGTTCGAGATGACGTACCGAGCCGACCTGCAGGTGCGCTTTCGGCTCGAGGCCGGCGACGTCATGGCGTTCGACAATCGCCGTGCGCTGCACGCCCGCAGCGAGTTCACCGAGCAGAGCGGTCGTCGCCACCTGCGTGGCTGCTACAGCGAGCGCGACGAGCTGTACTCACGGCTGCGCATGCTTGAACGTGGTCGGCGCGAGCGGCGAGTCGCCGGTGACGCGGGCGTCGCGGGCGTGACCTCAACGCGCGGGTAGCACCAGCCGGACGTCGCGGTCCTCGTTGCGCCCGGCCATCCGGGCCGCGGCGCGAGGAGAAGTGAAACGCTCGGCAAGGTCGAGGTGCACGCCGGCCAGCGAGCCGGGCTCGGCGCGGTGGCGCTGCATCGCGCACGTGATCTCGATCGCGCCGTCGGGTTGACGGGCGATGGCGACGCGGCGCGTCTCCGAGGGCCAGTCGATGGTCGAGCATGTCGTGATCTCCCAGTAGCCGCCGGACTGGCCTGGGCGCGGCTCGATGCGGTTGACGTGGCGATGGCCGAGCAGCCAGGCGACCACGCACGCATGGCGATGCACGACCGCGTTGATCGCTTCGGCCAGGCGGCGGTCGTCGTTCGGCTCGCGCTCGTTGACGAGCGAGTCGGTGCCGTGGTGGCTGACGAGGACGGCAACCCGCGAGCTCTGCTCGGCATCGACCTCGGCCAATCGCGCGTCGAGCCACTCCAGCTGGTCCACGCCGACGCTGCCTTGGTAGTCGCCGGCCGGATGGTTCGTGTCGAGCAACACGAAGCGCACGTGCTCGGTGTCGATGACCCGGTCGATCGAGTCGTCGCGACTGCCGGCCTCGAAACCAAGTGCACCGGCGGCGCGGTGCGCGGCGATCCACTCGGCCCGATCGATGATCCTCCGGGTCGCGTCAGCGGTGATCGCGAACGTCGGGCCGCAGGAGAACGCCTCCGGCTCGTCGAGGAACAGCGACAGTGGGTCGGTGGGTGAGAATCCGGCGGGGCGGCACAGCGACTTCGCGTCACCGACGGCGATGGCCGCGAGCGAGGCGGTGTCGAGCGCAGTCCCCTGACGCATCAGATCGTGGTTGCCAGGAACGCTGGTCCACGGCACGCCGAGCCCGCCGCTGACGAGCTGCGCGCCGGCGCGCTCGACGAAGTCGTCGACGGCGGGGTAGCCACGATCGCGCCACGCATCGACGACGGCGCGGTCTGGGCACCAGTAGGGCCACGGCTCGTCGAAAGCACACGTCGAAGCATCCTGCGCGCTGCCGACGGCGGACAGCCGAGCCGGCCCACCCGCCAGCATCGCGAGGTAGGCGTCGACCTCGTTGCGCTGACCGTTGTCGATGTTGTCGCCCGTGGACACAACCAGATCGCATCCACGGCTGTCGGCGCGGATGGATTCGACGTGGGCGTGCAACGCAGCCAGCGCAAGCGCGTCGTATGGCCGATGCATGTGCAGGAGCGGGCGAAAGGTCGGGTCGTGAGCCTCGAGCTCGACCCACTCGCCTCGGGCCGGCGACGCAGAGTCCAGGACGTGCATGTCGCTGATGTGGACCACGGTGATCAATGGCTGCCCCGGACCGGCCGCTGCCGAGCCACCCAAGTCCGTCCTGATCTCGCCCATCGGGCCGACGCTACATCGCCACCCCCACAACTAGGTTGAGTTGCCGATGGACGCACAGACGGGTACGCAACTGTGGGCGCCGACGCGCGAGCGGGCGGGCGCAACGAACATCGCGACGTTCGCTCGCGACCATGGCTTCGACGGGCTCGACTACGACGCGCTGCATCGTTGGTCGGTCGCCGAGCCGGCCGCGTTCTGGCGTGCAGTGTGGGACCACTGCGGCATCATCGGTGATCCTGGCGTTCCGGTGATCGTGTCCAGCGATGACATTGCTGCGGCTCGATTCTTCCCAGACGCGTCGTTGAACGTCGCCGAGAACCTGCTCGCCCGGTTGCCGGATGCTGACGACGTGCCGGCGGTGGTCGCCTATGACGAGCACGGGCATGTGTCGTCTCTCGCGGCCGACGACCTGCGCGGCGCCGTCGCGTCGTTCGCAGCGGTGCTGCGCGACGCCGGCATCGGAGCCGGCGACCGCGTCTGCGCCATGCTGCCGAACGGCCCCGAGGCGCTGATCACGATGCTCGGCGCAGCATCGATCGGCGCAGTGTTCTCCTCGGCGTCTCCGGACTTCGGTGTCGCTGCGGTGCTCGACCGCTTCGAGCAGATCGAGCCGGTGGTGTTCGTCGGCTGCTCCGAGTACACCTACGCCGGCAAGCACATCGACACGAGCGAGAAGCTGGTCGCGATCGCAGCCGGTCTCGCCGCGGTGCGGCTCTGCGTCGTGACCGGCGATCGCGACGTCGAGGGCTTCCGGCCGTGGCAGCGGCTCCTGGGCGCCCATCCGGACGCCGTGCCCCGGTACGAGCGGTTGCCATTCGACCATCCGTGGTACGTGCTGTTCAGTTCGGGCACGACGGGCAAACCGAAGTGCATCGTGCACCGCGCCGGGGGAGTGCTGCTGATGCATGCCAAGGAACACCGCCTGCATTGCGACATCCGCCCCGGCGATGTCGTCACGTACTACACGACGACCGGCTGGATGATGTGGAACTGGCTCGTCTCCGTGCTCGCAACCGGGGCGACGATCGTGCTCTACGACGGCTCGCCGATGCATCCCACGCAGCATCAGTTGTTCGACATCGCCGAACGCGAGCGCGTCACCCTGCTCGGGGTGTCTGCCAAGTTCATCGACGGGCTGGCCTCGAACGCGTTGCAGGTCAGCGAGCATCACGACTTGTCTGCGCTGCGCACGATCTGCTCGACCGGGTCGCCGCTCGCGCCACACGGGTTCGAGTACGTGTACGCGGCGGTGAAGAACGATGTGCATGTGGCGTCGATCTCGGGTGGCACCGACCTGTGTGCGTGCTTCCTCGGTGGCGTGCCGACGCTGCCCGTGCACGCCGGCGAGATCCAGCGCCCGATGCTCGGGATGGCTGTCGCGTTCGTCGACGACGCGGGAGCGCCGCTCGACGCCACCGGTGGTGCCGGGGAGTTGGTCTGTGAGCAACCCTTCCCGTCGCAGCCGCTCGGCTTCTGGGGCGACGAACCCTTTGGACCGACCGGCCCCAAGTACCGTGCCGCCTATTACGACCGCTTCCCCGGTCGGTGGGCACACGGCGACTTCGCGTCGTGGACCGAGCACGGTGGCGCGATCATCCACGGTCGTTCCGATGCGACGCTGAATCCGGGAGGCGTCCGCATCGGTACTGCCGACATCTACCGCGTCGTGGACTCGATGGACGATGTCGTCGAGTCGATGGCGTTCGGCCAGAACGTCGGCGGTGACGTGCGCATCGTGCTCGCCGTTCGCCTCGCCGACGGTATGGATCTGGACGACACGCTCACCGCAGCCATCAAGGCCCGCATCCGCGCTGCGACGAGTCCACGCCACGTGCCGGCTGTGATCCTGGCCGTCGCCGACCTGCCCCGCACGTTCAGCGGCAAGCTCGTCGAACTTGCCGCCACCGACGCCGTCAACGGACGCACCGTCCGCAACCGCGACTCCATCGCCAACCCAGCCGCGTTGGACGCCATTGCCGATCACCCCGCCCTGAACTGACCTCCCGCGCCAGGCCACCTCGCGAAGCCGGTGAAGTCGCACTCGTGTTGCGAGTATCTCCCCAACCCTTGTGGCCGCATGGCGTTGTATGTATCGTGCCAGCCATCGCACGACATAGTCGGTAAAACGGAGGGTCGTCTCGGGTGAATCGAAATTCGGTTGATTGCTCGACTGCTTCTTGCGACGACCATCCTGTACGCATCGTCGTGTGCTGACTCGTCGAGCGCGCCGACCTCAACCACGGATGTGTTCACCGGCTACGCCGAGATGCTCGTATCGGTGTCTGACGGCAAGCAGGCGAATGAACTGCGACGCAATCTTGCGCAACAGCGTGAGAACGCGCGCGCCGTGTGCATGCGGTCCGAAGGATTCGACTATGTCGCAGCGCCCGCAGAGTCGATTCTCGTTCTCGGGCCAGATCTCAATGCGTCGTCGCGTGAGTTCGCTGAGCAATATGGATTCGGCTTCAGCACGCTTGACATTGACTCTCAGCGTGCCCAGCGCAATCCGAATGACTCCATGTATACGTCGCTCGGGTCGACCGAACAACAATCCTGGGATCAGGCACTCAAAAGGTGTGACGCTGAAGTCAGGGCATCCGATGTCGAGGTGCGGTTGGCCCAAATTGCCAAGACGATCCACGAGATCGGGGCGGCTGTGCAGAGTGATCCCGACTACGTCGATGCCGTGCGAGCGTGGCGCGACTGCCTCGTGAGCAAGGGATTCTCCTTCGATGCCCGAACGCCGCAAGAGCTTGTCGTCGAGTTCGGTCAGCGCTACCAGTCCTTGGACAACTCTGCGAGGGACTCCTTCAAACGCGAGGAGTTGGAGACTGCGGTTGCGTCGTGGGAGTGCCGTCAGCAACTGGACAGTGTCACCAATCGACTCACACGCCAGCGCTTGTCCGAAGCGGACCGGTCACTCTTCCAAGCGGTCTACGACGGCAAGTAGTTCGATTCGAGTCGTGCAGGGGGCGAGGATCCGATCCGCCGGGCCACGTCGGGTCAAACGCGGAGTTGTTCGGTGACGGTCGCGGCCTCGACGGCGGGGACGAACCCGCTGGGCTTCTTCACGCCGGGCCACGCGCCCATGCGTTCCAGCGCCGACACCGTGCTGCGCATCGCGTCGGGTGGCACCGGATGTGAGATCAGGTAGCCCTGGGCCTTGGTGCAGCCCAGTTCGCTCAGCACCTGCAGTTGCTGGATGGTCTCCACACCTTCGGCCACCATGTCGAGCCCCAGGGACAGCCCCATGGCGATGATGGTGCGCACGAGTGAGCGGTCGTTGTTGTTGTCACCGAGGCCGTGCACGAAGGCGCGGTCGATCTTGATCCGCTGCAGCGGGAACTTCTGCAGCAGCGACAGCGATGAGTAGCCGGTACCGAAGTCATCGATGGCGACGCGCACCCCGAGCGAACGCAGCCGCCGCAACGTGGCGAGGGCCAGTTCGGGCTCGGTGATCATCACACCCTCGGTGACCTCCAGCCAGAGCAGGTGCGGTGACACGCCGGACTCGTGCAACGCGTCGTTGACGATGGTGGGGAAGTCCGGGTCGGCGAGTTGGCGCGGCGACACGTTCACCGACATCGTCGCCAGCGGCGAGCAGACACCGGTGTCGATCCACGTGCGCAACGTGGCCAGCGCGTCCTGCAACGCCCAGGACCCGATGGGGATGATGGTGCCGGTGTCCTCGGCGATCGGGATGAACTCAGCGGGCGACACGATGGTGCCGTCACCCTGCTGCCAGCGCATCAACGCCTCGAAGCCGACGACGTCGCCCGTGGACATGTCCAGGATCGGCTGGTGGTACATCCTCAACTCGCGACGGTCCAGCGCGCGGAACAGCGCGGTCTCGACCGTGAGCCGGTGGGCGACACGCTCGTGCATCGATTCGTCGAACAGCGCGACACAGTTGCGGCCGGCATCTTTGGCTTGGTACATCGCCGTGTCGGCGTGGCGCAGCAACACGTCGGCGTTGCGGTGCGACTGTGGCTCGGACCGGGCCACTCCGATGCTGGCGGTGACGAACACGTCACCGGATGCCAGCGGCAGCGGCTCGCGGAACGAGGTCAGCAGTTGCTGCGCCAGTTCCATCGCGTTGTCCAGGCTCGGCGACGCAGGATCGAGCACGACGTATTCGTCACCAGAGATGCGGGCGACGGTGGCCCGCTCCGGAACGGAGCGCCGCAGCCGATCGGCGATCGTCATCAGGACGCGGTCGCCGGCGAGATGGCCGAGGCTGTCGTTGATGTTCTTGAAGCGGTCGAGGTCGATGAAGAACAGGGTGGGGTGGGCCGAACCCTTCCACGACTCGTGCAGCGTGGCGTTGATCGCCTCCAGCAGGTGACCACGGTTGGGGAGACCGGTGAGCGTGTCGGTGCGCGCCGTGTGCAGCAGCGCCTCCTGCGCGAACTTGTTGCCGCGGACCGTCTGGATGATGCGCGCCGTTGCGACGAGCGCCAGCAGGCCGACCGACACCGTCCGCACGAGACGGTCGAAGCCGTCGGCCGGGGTGGTGGCCGACATGACCACGATCGGCACAACCAGCGCTGTCGTGGTCGTCATGATTCGGCCGAACATGCCTCGCGGTCGCAGACGCGGCTGTGGTTCGAGCAGGGTCTTCACGCTCGGGTGGGCGAGCGCTGCGTAGAGAAGTCCGTTGGCCACCATCGCCAGAGCCGTCGAGAGCGCGAACATGTCGCCGATGTGGCCGGAGTCGTGCAGCGCCGTGATCACGCCGCCGGCGATGGCCAGAGTGACGGCTCCGGACAGGAAGCGCACTGCCTGGGTATGGGCAGTGTCGGAGAACACGACGATCACGAGCAGGAACAGCACGATCGTGCCGAGCGGCTCCATCGCGCCGAGCAGAACGGTGCGCCAAATGCCGCGATCGAAGTTGTCCAGCGCGGGGCGCACGATGGTGACCCATGCCAGCAGCCAGCTGCCGAGCGCGACGATGCCGCCGTCGGCCACGACACCGCGGAAGTCCGCACCGCGACGGTTGTGCGCGACGAAGCCGATGCCGCCGATGATGAAGACCGTCGTCAGCAACGCGCTGATCTCCGACCACGATTGGACGCCAGGATGGTCACGCTCGAGCGCCCGCAACGCGACCGTCGCGGCATTGAGGAATCCGAATGCGGTCAGTCCGACCGCGACTCGTCGCTCGATCGCGCCACGGTGGTGGGCAGCAAATGCAAGCGGCACCACGGCGAGGGCGATCACGACATAGGCCGTCCCGAGGGCGTCACGTGATTGAGCGAACAGCGCGACGAGCGCGACGAAGCCAGCGGTCGCGGGGTACCACCATCCATTCGTCTCCAGGCGCCTCGCCATCCGACTCCCTGCCCTGCCACGTTGTCGCCGCTCGATGATGGCGTCTCCGACGACGATAGACCCTTTTCACCTAAGAATCTACTGCTCAGTGGCAGCTCAAACGCGCTGAGTGGCCAGGAATCGCAAGAAACCGCTCGCCGTGGCAACAGCGGGCGCTACCGTTGGGGCGATGACACCACTGCGAGCCCGCGCGCTGGCGACGGCCGAGGTTGCATGACGCTGCTTGGCACGACGGTGACGGTTGTCGTACCCGGTTCCCACTTGATGGCGCCACTGCTCGGTCCTCGTGACGAGCACGTCCGCGTGATCGAACAGGCGTTTCCGGACGTCAGCATCAGCATCCGCGGCAACGAGATCAGTCTGTCCGGGGAGGGTGCCGACGATGTCGGTCGCCTCTTCGAAGAACTGGTACTCGTGTTGCAACGCGGCCAGCACCTCGACGCGGCGATGTTGACGCGCTCGATCGCGATGATGCGCGACGACGAATCGCCGAGTCGCGTCCTCACCGACGACATCCTGCGCGCCTCGAAAGGGCGCTCGGTCCGGCCCAAGACCGCTGGTCAGAAGCGCTACATCGACGCGATCCGCGAGAACGTGATCACGTTTGGCATCGGCCCGGCCGGCACTGGCAAGAGCTGGCTCGCGGTGGCGATGGCCGTGCAGGCGCTGCAGACCAAGCAGGTGCAGCGCATCATCCTCACTCGCCCTGCGGTCGAAGCCGGCGAGCGGCTCGGCTTCCTCCCCGGCGATCTGATGGCCAAGATCGACCCGTACTTGCGCCCGCTGTACGACGCGCTGTACGACATGGTCGAGACCGAGGGTGCGCAGCGGCTCATCGAGCGCCAAGCGATCGAGGTCGCCCCGCTCGCATTCATGCGCGGTCGCACGCTGAACAACAGCTTCATCATCCTCGACGAGGCACAGAACACCACGCCCGAGCAGATGAAGATGTTCCTCACCCGCATCGGCTTCGGCTCAAAGGTGGTCGTCACCGGCGACACGACGCAGGTCGACGTTCCCGACGGTCGTAGTGGTCTGTCCGGGCTCGAGCGCGTGCTGACCGGTGTCGAAGGTCTGGCCTTCGTGCATCTCGGCGCGGGCGACGTCGTTCGCCACAAGATCGTTGCCGACATCGTCGCCGCCTACGAGCGGGCCACGCCCGAAGCCGGCGTCGACACGCAGTCGACCTGGCCGAATCGCGTCAACCACGGGGCGCGCCGTGGGTGACTCGTCGAGACCTCGAATAGGCACGCGGTCCAAGATCGGCGGCGACGTTGACCCAGAGGTGTTCTGTTCCGACGAGCAAGGCGACATTGCAGTCGACCTCGCCCGCTGGCAGCTCCTGGCCGAGCGAGTCCTCGCCGCCGAAGGCGTTCGTGGCGGCACCGAGCTGTCACTGATCTTCATCGGCGAGACCGACATCGCCGAGCTGAACGAGTCGTTCCTCGGCAAGATCGGGCCGACGGACGTCTTGTCGTTTCCGATCGACGCCGCAGATCTGGACATGGCGCCCGCCACATCGGGCGCGACCCGCGGGCCCGATCGTGCCCCGCTCGATCCGTCGGACATGCCGATGTTGCTCGGTGACGTCGTGATCTGCCCGAAAGTCGCCGCCGAACAGGCATCGACGCACGCCGGGACTCTCGACGACGAACTGGCCCTCCTCGTCGTGCACGGAATCCTCCACGTCCTCGGGCACGACCACGCCGAACCGGACGAGACGGCCACCATGCGTCAGCGCGAGCGCGAGCTGCTCGAAGCGCTGCACTGGCAGGGTCCAGCCCCAACTGCCTTCAACCAGGAGCAACCCATCCCATGATCGCCGCCTCGCACATCGCCGCGGAGTTCACCCCCAAACATGTGTGGATGGTCGTTGCGATCTTCCTGCTCCTCGTCGTCCTCGCGTTCTGTTCGGTGGCCGAGATGGGCCTGTCGCGGATGACCAAACCCAAGGCCGATGCGCTCGCCGACCAGGGCAATCGCTCGGCCAAGGTGCTCAGCAAACTGGTCAGCGAGCCGGAGCGATGGATCAATCCGCTTCTGCTCACGGTGTTCGTCTGTCAGATCGTGCAATCGACCCTCACTGCCGTCGTGCTCGACGACGTCTTCGGCACGTGGGGTGTCGTCGTCGGTGTGTTCCTCAACATCGTCGTGTTCTTCGTGCTCGCCGAAGCGGTGCCGAAGACGTACGCGGTCATCTACCCCCAGCGCGCTGCGCTCGTTGCCGCCCGACCGACCGCGGTGCTCGTCTCGTTCCCGCCGCTGCGCTGGGTCTCGCGTGGTCTCATCTGGTTGACGAACGTGATCGTCAAGGGCAAGGGCCTCGAG
>JANNZY010000038.1:0-11682 GCA_031410915.1 Actinomycetes bacterium | reverse complement strand
GATCTCGATGCGAGCCTTGGCGATCACCTCGGTGTTCTTGCCGAGCCGGGCCAGCGGCTTGCCGAACGCCTCCCGGTTCAGGCCGCGACGCACCATCAACTCCAACGCCTTCTCGGCCGCGCCGATCGAGCGCATGCAGTGTGGATGCGGCCGGGTCCGAGGCGGACCTGGGAGATCTCGAAGCCACGGCCCTCGCCGAGCAAAATGTTCTCCTTCGGAACGCGCACGTCGGTGAAGCGGATGTGCATGTGACCGTGGGGTGCTTCGTCGTCGCCGAAGACGTGCATCGGCCCCAGGATCTTCACGCCCGGGGTGTCGATGGGGACCAGGATCTGTGACTGGCGCTTGTGCGGCGGACCGTCGGGGCTGGTCTGCACCATGCAGATCATGATCTTGCAGCGCGGGTCGCCGGCGCCGGAGATGTAGTACTTCTCGCCGTTGATCAGCCACTCGTCGCCGTCCAGCACGGCTTGGCAGCGGATGTTCTTGGCATCCGACGATGCCACGTCAGGCTCGGTCATCGCATACGCGGAGCGGATCTCGCCGGACAGCAGCGGCTCGAGCCACTGCTTCTTCTGCTCGGGCGTGCCGACTCGCTCGAGCACCTCCATGTTGCCCGTGTCGGGCGCGCTGCAGTTGAGGCACTCCGATGCCAACGGGCTCTTGCCGAGCTCCTGTGCGATGTAGGAGTAGTCCAGGTTGGAGAGACCCTCGCCGGTCTCGGCATTGGGCAGGAAGAAGTTCCACAGCCCGTTGGCCTTGGCCTTGGCCTTCACCGAGTCGAGCAGTTCCAACTGGCCCGGGCCGTACGCCCAGCGATCGGCACGACCCTCGCCGAGACGGTAGAACTCCTCGGTGATCGGCTCGACCTCGTTCGCGATGAACGCTTTGACCTGCTCGTAGAGCGGCACGGCGTGCTCGGACATCGACAGGTTGAGCGCGTCATCGGTGGCGACGCCGGAGTGCATTCCTGGTGCTGGCATGTCTCGACCGTACCGCAGCAGCCGCGAAGCGGCCCACCCGGACCCGGGACCGTCCGCCAATCAGGCGTCTCCGTCGACTTCGGCCCGGATGACGTGCAGGACAGCGTTGATCAGCGACAGGTGGGTGAACGCCTGCGGGAAGTTGCCCATGTGCTCGCCGCTGCGCGGGTCCATCTCCTCGGCGTACAGGCCGAGCGGGTTGGCCAGGCGAAGCAACTTCTCGCACAGGCCACGAGCACGCATGCTCTCGCCGACGATGGTCAACGCCGACACGAGCCAGAACGAGCAGATCGTGAATGCGCCCTCCTCGCCGTGCAGACCGTCGTCGGTCTCCTCCACCCGGTAGCGCAGCACGAGCCCGTCGACCGACAGCTCGTCGCCGATCGCCAGCACGGTGTCGCGCAGCCGTTTGTCGTCGGGCGGCAAGAAGTTGACGAGTGGCATCAGCAGCACCGACGCGTCCAACGCGTCCGTGTCGTAGTGCTGGGTGAAGACGCCGCGGTTGTCCAGCGCGTGCTCGACGATGTCGGCGTGGATCTCTTCCGCCGCGTCCTGCCATTGCTCGGCCAACGCGGTCTCGTCGCGGAGCCGGGCCAGCTTCGCGCCGCGGTCGGCTGCGACCCAGCACATCAGCTTCGACGAGGTGAAGTGCTTCGGATCGCCACGCACTTCCCAGATGCCACGGTCAGGCTCGCGCCAATGCGCCAATGCTTCCTCGACCTGGCCGCGCACGATCCGCCAGATGCGGTCATCCAGCCCGTCGCGGTTCTTGGTGTGGATGTAGATCGAGTCGAGCACGTTGCCCCACAGATCGTGCTGCTCCTGCTGGTACGCGGCGTTGCCAATGCGTACGGGTGTGGCACCGCGGTAGCCGCTCAGGTGGTCCAGCGTGTGCTCGTCCAGCTCGCGCTCGCCGCCGACGCCATACATGATCTGCAGCTTCTTGTCGCGCTCGGCCAGGTCGGCGATGAACCACAGGAAGTCAGCGGCTTCCCAGTCGAAACCCAGGCCGTACAAGCCCCACAGCGTGAAGGTGGAGTCGCGGATCCATGTGTAGCGGTAGTCCCAGTTGCGCACGCCGCCGGGTGTCTCGGGGAGCGACGTCGTTGCCGCAGCGATCAGCGCGCCGGTCGGTGCGTACGTCAGCCCTTTGAGCGTCAACGCACTGCGCTCGAGGTGGTGTCGCCAGCGGTGGTCGGGGAACGTCCCCCTGGCCAGCCAGTGCTGCCAGTGGTGCGCGGTCCAGACCATCCGCCGATACGCGTCGGCGAAGTCCATCGGCGGCGCGACACTGCCCCAGGACAGCGCGGCATACCGAGTCTCCCCCGCCTTCAGCAGCGTGTGCGCGATGGCGCGATCGCCCTCGAACCCGAGGCGCATGTCCGACGTCAGCGTCAGCGTCGTCGTCACCCCGGGGGCCGACGCGATGCCCTGGTAGTAGCCCTGATCGGTGTACGCCCACGTGGCCGGCTTGGTGCCATAGTCGAAATGCGGGGCGCAGTCCAACGTGACCTGCACCTCGCCGTTCACGCAGCGCACGGTGCGGAGCAGGATGTGCTCGGAGTCGTAGTCGGTCGGTGCCCGCCGATGGGTCTCGGAGCGCTCGGTGCCCTCGTAATGCCACGGCCCGATCACGAGCGCGTCACGCACGATGATCCATCCCGTCGCCGTGCCCCAGCTCGTTTCCAGCACCATCGTGCCCGGCACGTAGCGCTGCGCGTTCGGCATCGCCCGATCACCCGGCCCGAGCCGGAACATGCCCGCGTCGCGGTCGAGGATCGCCGCGAAGACACTCGGGCTGTCGACGCGCGGCACACACAGCCACTCCACCCCGCCGTTCGGCGCGATCAGCGCAGTCGTCTCACAGTCGGACAAGAACGCGTAGTCGCTGATCGGGGGAAACGCCGACGCCCCCACGCCCCGATGCAGCTCGCTCATGGCCGCAGTGTAGGACCGCTGCGGTTCAGCGAGCTTCTCTCGCCAGCGCGACGCGATCGAGCAGGCGGCTCTTGCCCCGCGCCAGCTCCAGCTGACCCTTCGTCTCCGCACCGCGCAGCACGCGGTTCACCGTTGCCCGGGTCGTGCCGGTGAGCATCGCCAGCTCGTCCTGGCCGAGCACGATCCAGCCCTCGTCATCGCTTGCGATCTGCAACTCGTCGAGGCGCAGCAGTTCACGCAACACGCGCTTGTGGGTCGGGGTGAACATCAGCTGGATCAAGTGCTCGGTCAGCTCGCGATTGCGATCGGCCAGCACGCTGACCAGGAACCGGTCGACCTTCGGGTTGTGCGTCCGCACATCCTCGAAGTCGTCTCGGTGAAGAACTCGCGTCGTGCCAGGCCTCAGCGAGACCACGGTTGCCGTTCGGCGAGCGACGTCGCCGAGCAACGCCAACTCGCCGAACACGGCTCCCGCGCGAAAGACGTTGACGGTCAGGACATGTCCGAGTGTGCTCGAACTGCGCGCCGCGAACAAACCCCGCTCGACGATGTGGAACGTGTCGCCTGGATCGCCCTCGTGGAAGACCACCTCGTTGCGCCCGAAGCGGCGCTCACGGGTGCGCTGGAGGAGGGCTGCTCGCTCGTCGTCGTCGAGGATCGAGAGCAGCCGGTCCACCCGGCGAGTGTAGATCCGACCCAACGCCGGTCACGCCACGACGCGCAGCCGGCGCACAGCCGGGTCGGACCGCAGATGGCCGAGGAGACGCATGCGGGTCGGCCCGAGACTGCCGACGGGCCGGTGCACCCGACGACTGATCTCGCGATAGTGCATCCCCTCGTCGCTCGCCAACAGCATGAGCAGCGTGCGGTCCGCACCATCGATGCGGCCGAGCGCCTCGCGTACACCGGCTGCGGTCTCCTGCCGGCTGCAGCGCTGGATCGCCTCGTCCTCAGTGCCGCCGCTGCCGACCGTGTTCGCCAGGACACGATCGTCGAACTGCGTCGGCCGGGTGCGATCGCCGCGCTTGGAGACGTCGATCGCGACGCGCCGGGTGACGGTGACGAGCCAGGCCACGAGCACGTCCGGATTGCGGATCTGCTCGGCGTTGCGCAGCAGGCGCTCCCACACGTCCTGGACGATGTCGTCGACGTCGCCGGGTTGGCGGGCATGACGGGCGGCCTGGGCACGAACGAGCGGCTCACACACTCGGATCAACCGGTTCAGCGCGTCGGCTTCACCGTCGCGGGCAGCGAGGAACAGTTTGCCGGCCTGGACCGGGTCGACGAAGCGGGGGTTGGCGGACGAAATCGTGGTGGCGGACATGCCATCATCGTCCGCCTCAGCTCGTGATCTGTCATTGCCGGTGCACAATCAGCGAACGTGTCCGCCAACACACAACTCAGTTCGTGGCGAGGTGGACGATGTCCTGCACGAGCAACACCGACAGCAGACAGATCACGCTGAACGCGACCGTGGAGGCCTGCCAACGCCACTTGTGGTCGACGGCGAAGAAGCGCCGGATCGTGAACACGTCGCACGTCATGGCCACCACGCCGATGACGATGCCGAGGATTGGTCCAACGCCGGTGGCGAAGTGGATGGCCGGCAGTACAAATGGGAAGACGACGTAGGTGAGCGTGCACCGCGTCGCAGAGATGAGCATCGAGCGACGGAATGCGTCGTAGGCCGATTTCTGGGACACCCCGGCGGGGCGCTCGCGGATGCGCAGCACCCGGCGCACGACCATGTCGGCGCGCGACCGCTGGACTGGCCTGGCTACTGGCTTGTGCGGGAACGGGCACACGGCGTCGGCGTCGGGCTCGACGACCGCGGGAGCCGTGTGGGCAACCGGGCAGCCCCGCCCGATGGGGGCTACGGGCATCGGCGACTGCACCGGCGAGTCAGGGGTCAGGAGGTCATCCATTGCGGCCATCCTAGGGAGATCGTGGTCCGCGGAGCTGGTTGCGCCGAGCAGAATTCCGTCACGTGCGGCGCACGATCAGGTCAGCTCGTCGAGCACGCCGGCCGTCTCCAGCGTGCGGCGCACTCGCGGTACGAGCCCGGTCACCACGAGCTCGCCGCCGAGGTCGCGCATGCGCACGAGCGACGTCACGAGCAGGCTGATGCCGACCGAATCGACGAACTCGCACCGCGTCAGGTCGATGGTGACGTGGCTCGCGCCGGCATCGAGTGCCGCCGCGATCTGGCCCCGGAAGTGAGCCGCGCCCTCCAGGTCGAGATCGTCGTCGATCACGATCGTGGCCGATCCGCCAGCGTCGTCGTCCACCGGCTGCTCCGGCTCGGACTCGACGAGATCCGGGTTCCACGGCGTCGGCGCTTCGCCGCGCAACTGCGCCGCGAATTCGCTGTAGAACCAGCGCCGGTATGCGGCCGACTCCGGCGGAGTGACCAATGTCAGCAATTCACCGTTGCGACAGAACTCGTCGACCTCGTCGAGCAGCTCACCCATGCCCTGCACGACCTCGACCGCGTTGGCAGGCACCTCGAAACGGAGGTCGACCATCGCCGTCGATCCGTGCGATGCGTCGGCCAACGTCAGCTCGGGGGGCGTGCTGAACGCCTCGTAGCGCTCGGCCAGCTCCTTGGTCAACCACAGCAGCCGGGCCGGTGCAGCACCGTCGGGATCGGCGGCGTGGACGAGTGCGAGTTCGCGGCTCAGTGTTGCGTTGTGCTCGTCGACGCGCAGGTGCACATCCAGCGGCACACCCTTGAGCTCGACCACGAACGAGCCGCTCACGTCGATCCCTCGGCGATCTCGAACCAGACGGTCTTGCCCTGCAACCCGACTTCGACACCCCACGATGCCGTCAACGAGTCCAGCAGGTGCAGGCCGCGCCCTGTCGGCGACGTGTGCTCGGGTGACCGGCGCACCGGGGCGGCAGTCGAACCGTCGCTGATCTCGACACGGATGTGGTCGGCGTTGCGACCGGCGACCACAACGATCGGCTCGCCGGCATGCAGCACCGCGTTCGTCAACACCTCGCTCACGCACAGCAGCAGGTCGTCGAGCGTCACGACGGTCGCGAAGTGCTCAGCAAACGCACGGCGGACCGCCCGAGGCGTCGCGGACTCCGAAGTCACGTGGAGTTCGAGGGTGGTGATCATCGAGGGGCGCACACTCCGCGGGTCACCCTAATCGTGCGCCACGCCGCGCGGGGGGCTCCGCGTGAAAGACTCACGCGATGAGTTTCGAGGGAACGCCTGAGCAGATCGTCGACGAGTTCATCCGACGTGTCGTCGCGGTCGACCTGGAGGGAGCCTGCGAGCTCGTGACCGACGACGTCGAGTACGACAACGTACCGATGGGCAAGAACCACGGCCCGGCCGAGATGAAGGCCTTCCTCTCGTCGATGAGTCGCTTCAAGGAGGTCCAGTTCGTGGTCCACCGCCAGACCGCGACCGGCAACGTCGTGATGAACGAGCGAAGTGACCGCTTCGATCTCGGCGATCGCTGGGTAGACCTGCCCGTCGCCGGGGTGTTCGAAGTCGACGACGCAGGCAAGATCACACTCTGGCGCGACTACTTCGACCTCGGTTCGTTCACCAAGCAGATGATGGGAGACGCCTCATGACCCGGCTCAGCCAGATCGACCCCGCTGACTGGGATCCGTCCCTGCAGCAGCTGATGCATCCCGAGGATCGCACCCCGTTGGAGAACGGATTGATGCGCTACTTCGCCCACCGGCCGGAATTGGCCAAGGGTCTGATCAGTTTCACCGGATCGCTGAAGCGCAACCGCCAACTGGACAGCCGGCTCGTCGAGCTCGTCCGCCTGCGCATCGCGTTCCACAACCAGTGCCGCAGTTGCATGGCCATCCGCTACAGCGACGCAGTCGATGCCGGCCTCACCGAAGACCTCGTCTGCTCGCTGGAGAAGCCCTACGACGCCGATGGGCTCACCGACGCCGAGCGCGCCGCGATCCGATACGGCGAGCTGTTCGCGACGAACCACCTCGCGATCGACGACGCGATCTTCGACACGCTGCGCGAGCACTTCACCGACGGCCAGATCGTCGAGCTCGCGCTGAACGTGTCGCTGTTCGTGGGCGTCGGCCGCCTCGGTGCCGTGCTGCACATGGTGGAAGAGCTGCCGACCGCATTCCAATCCGACTCCACCGAGCCGCTCACCCCCTGGCACAACGACTCCATCCAGGTCCGCTAGAGACAGCCACTCAGGAGGTCGGGACGGCTCGAACGCTGATGGGGATGGCGCTCATCACCGGGAGGCCGGTGATCGGATCGAAGGCGGTGGTGCAGTCGCTGAGCCGGCCGGTCGTGTCGCCGAGCACGCGCGGGTCAGCGGGTGGGCCGGACTCGCCGGGCAGGTCGCCCCACGAGTGAGCCATCGAGACGCTTCCCGGCTTCACGTCGGGGGCGGACTTGATGACGGTGCGCAACGTGCTGCGTGGCGAGCTGATGTCGACGAGGTCGCCGTCGGAAACGCCCCACCGCTCGAGATCGCTCGGATGAGCGTGGGCGTAGCTCGTGCCCTCCTTGGCGCGCAGCGCTTCGATCTCGCGGCCACTCGAGTTGAACACGCCCTTCAGGCGACGTGACGTCATCCGGTGGGTGTGGACCTCGCGGTCATAGCCGCGCAGCGACGTGTAGCTGTCGACCTCGTGGCGAATCTCGGTCAGCTCGGCGACGACGCCTTCGGGCACGAGCTCGAACCGATCGGTGCACGCCGGGTCCGCCGCCGCGACGGTGTAGGTCAGCTCCGGGCGCAGTTGTGCGCCGTCTTGGGCACGCAGCTCGTCCCACGGCACGCGCACGAACGGATAGCTCATCTCCAGCAGATCGGTGGGTGACGCGTGCACGTCCGGGGTCAGCGACCCGCCGGGCAACTCCAGCGTCACGCCGAGCCGACGTGCGATCTCGACATACAGCCCTGCTTCGTCGACCGTTCCGGGTGGGGCGTCGATAACGGCCGCCGTGTACATCGCGTAGGGCTGCTCGAACCAGCGGTCGACGTTGGTCGGAACGTCGGGCCGCTCCAGTGACAGCACCGACGGGATCACGTAGTCGGCGAGACGCGCCGTCGCCGACACACGGATGTCCAGGGCGACGTGTAGATCCAGCGACTGCAGCGCACGCACCACCTTGATCTGATCGGGCCAGGCCAGCACCGGGTTGCCACCGACGGTGAAGAGCGCCCGCACCCGACCGGGCCCCGGCTCCAGGATCTCGTCGGCGAGTGCCGCTGTAGGCGCCTGCCCGACGATGGTGTGCAGGTCACGGACGCGGGCCTTTGCACCGTTGGTCAGCATCTCCGGACGGGGTCGCTTCACCTGCGCCTGCGGCGGCTTGCCGGCCCCGGTCAGACCGAGGATCCCGGTGGTGCCCTGAACGGTCTCGCCCTCGCGCGGGTAGCGCCCGCAGACCACGTTCATGGATGCGGCGAGATGCTCCATCAGGGTGCCGTGAGGCGCCATGTTCGGTCCGGTGCCACACGTCGCCATGCCCCGTGGACCGGCGGCGAACATCCGGGCGGCGACGACGATGTCGTCGGCATCGACTCCGCTGCGGCGGGCGACGTGGTCGAGATCGAACGGCCGCACGGCGCGGTGCAACGCCTCGAGTCCATCGACCCAGCGGTCACAGAACTCGTGGTCGATCAGGTCGTCGTCGAGGATCACGCGCAGCATGCCGGCGAGCAGCGTCGGATCCTCACCAGGCGTGACCTGCAGGTGGATGTCGGCCATCGCGGCCGTCTCGGTGCGCCGCGGGTCGATCACGATCAGTTGCAATCCGCGCTTCTTCGCAGCGCGCAACGAGGCCAGCGGGTTCACGAACGTCGGCCCGCCGGGGATGCCGAGCATCGACACGGCGATGTTGATGCCGACGACCAGCGAGACGTCAGCCGTCGACCACGGTTGTGGCCCGGCAGCCCACGAGCCGAGACGCAACGGCGTGATCATCTTCGCCGGTTGGTCAATGGTGATCGACGTGTAGAACGACGGCGACTCGATGGCCTGGTGGAACGCACGAGCCACCGGGTGCGCCGCCGCGTTCTGGAACGTGGCCGTGCCGCAGTAGCTGGCGATGGCACGAGGTTCGCCGTCGGCGAGGATCGCAGCAAGTCGCGCCGCGATCTCGTCGAATGCCTGCTCCGTCGGGATCTCGTCGAACCCGTTGCCGCCGGCGCGGCGGCGCAGTGCGGTCAGCAGTCGATCGGGATTGTGATGCTGGTCGCCGAGGTGGCGCCCCTTGATGCACGTGTACGCGCCGAAGAGCGGATCATTGGTGTCACCACGAACCGCGACGACGTGATTCGCATCGATGTCGACGTCGATCTCCATCGGGCACGCCGCGTGGCAAAATCGGCAAAACGTCTTCTTGGTCGTGATGGTCATCGTCGATCCCCCTCATGTTTGGCCGCCGCTGTGCCGACCAGATCTTCCGTGATGTCGTCACGGTCAGCGCCTGCCGCTGAGTGCCGGCGTGGGCAGCACCGTTCGTTCCATCCCCTCGGGCTCGGTGCCGAGCGAGATCAGCACCTTGGCCATGCCGAGGAACATGGTGAGCGCCAGTGTCAACTCGACGATCTCGGCATCGCTGAACCGCTCTCGCATCGCTGTGGCGACATCGGCCGCCAGACCGGCCGGATCGTGCAGGTAGGTGTCGGTGTAGCGCAGCACCAACTTCTGGTCGTCGGAGAGCGACGAGGACTCATAGCCGTCGGTGATCAGGTCGACCTGGGCTTCGGCGAGACCCGCTGCCAACGCACCGTCGAAGCGTACGTTCTTGCAGAAGCCGCAGTCGGTGACGCGAGCGTTGCGCATTCGCGCCGTCTCCTTGATGTCCTGGCCGACGATGCCATCGCTCCACATCGTGCCGTAGAGACGGTGAAAGGCGGCCGCCAGGTCGGGACAGTGCGCGAGTGCGGTGCGAAGCGTTGCGGCCTCACCCGGCACGGCCGATGGAACACGGGGAAGGGTCGACATCACGAGACTCCAAGGATCAGGCGGAAGCGGGTCGTGCCCTCGAACATGCCGAGCGCAACCGTGAAGCCCACGAACTCGGCGTCGGTCATCCCTTGCTTGACCGCGGCAGCGTCGGCGTCGGTGATCGAGTGGACGTCGATCACGTACTGCTCGGCGTAGTTGAGGCAGGTGCGCTCGTGCGGCGTGAAGAGCGGCGACGTCGGATACCGCGCGAGATCGGCGATCATCCGCTCGGTGAGACCGGCTTCGGTCGCGGCCGGGTCACGGCGGGCGAACTCAGCGGTGTCGCCGAGCAACTGCGCGATGCGCAACCGGCACAGGTCGGCCAGCACGGGGCGCACGGTTGTGGGCGCCGCGATCTGGCTCAGGTATTCGTCGAACAGGCCAGCCAGTTCCGGCCTCAACGCCAATGCGTCGGCGACTGTGGCGCCGGCACCACGGGTCCCGACGTCGATCCCCTCGAGCCACGTCATCGCCGTCGACCATAGTCACGCCCAGCGCGTCGATCAATGACGTGTTGTGCTTCTGCCGCCAGACAGGCATCAGGCCCGGGCGTCAGCCAAGGCCCAGCGTGTCGGTCAGGTCGGTCATCCGCAGGAGGCGGCGGGCGACGGGCGAGGCACCCGTGATGCGGAACTCGCCGCCGGCGTCGACCACCGCGGCGTAGACACGGATGAGCAGCCGCAGCGCCTCGGAGCCGATGAACGTGACCTCGGTGAGGTCCACTTCGAGCACACGCGGCGGGTCGTCGAGGACGCGCTGCACGGCCGACTCACGGTTCTCGACTTCGACGAGGTCGAAGTCGCCCTCGAATACCAGTCGGAGCTGTGCGGGTCGTGTCGGGTCGGCCATGCGCTCTGATTCTACTGAGGTCGATCGCTTCGCACCGGCTCTCTCACTCTCCGCGGCAAACCGGCGCGAAGTCAGACGGAGCGCACCCACACCGTCAACGTTGTCGCAAGATGGTGACGCTCCGCTCAAACCGGCTGCCCTGCCGGCCGACAACCTGAGGTGACCCAGAAGGCAGCCGCCGGCAGCAGCGCGACGAGTGACGCCTCGACACGTCCGGTACAACGCTGGGCGGCCAGGCCCTGGATCGCTCGTCTCGTGCGCCTCACCGCTGTCACGATCCCGCTCGCCGCCTCGATCATCATCTCGCAGCAGGCCGGGAGCCTCGTCGCTCGCCCACGGCACCTGATCGGCGCGATCGGGTGGTGGGTCGTGATGATTGCCATCTCCGTTGTTTCGTTCTCCGTGATCGAACGCCTCAGCCGGCGGATCCTGCCCCTCGCCCTTTTGTTCCAGATGACGCTGGCGTTTCCTGATGTCGCGCCGTCGAGATTCGGAACCGCGTTGCGGGGCGGTTCGACGAAGCGGCTCCAAGAACGGCTGCGCGACGGATCGGCCGAGGATCCAGCAGCCGACCTGCTCGCGCTCGTTGCGAGGATGTCCGATCACGACCGGCTGACCCGCGGCCACAGCGAGCGGGTCCGCGCCTACAGCGTGATGATCGGCCAAGAAATCGGCTTGTCGGCCGATGACATCGATCGGCTGCAATGGGCAGCACTCGTCCACGACGTCGGCAAGCTCGACGTACCGGCCGAGGTGCTCAACAAGCCGGGCAAGCCGACCGAGGCCGAGTGGCAGATCCTGCGCGGGCATCCTGCGGCCGCCGGAGATCTGCTCGTTCCGCTCGGCCCGTGGCTCGGCGAGTGGTTGCTCGCCGCGACACAGCATCACGAACGCTTCGACGGCAAGGGATACCCGGCCGGGCTCCGCGGCGAGGAGATCAGCC
>JANNZY010000037.1:0-132156 GCA_031410915.1 Actinomycetes bacterium | reverse complement strand
CAACGCGCGCCACGAAGCAGCGCTGCAAACCGCCCTGCGTTTCGCCGACGCCGCCCGCGAAGCCTTTACCAGCAAACTTTCCCCGGAGTTCGTCGCCGAGGAATTGCGCGCCGCCTTAAACGCCGTCGGAGAAATCCTCGGCCGCGTCGATCACGAGGATGTGCTGGGCAAAATCTTCAGCACCTTCTGCATCGGGAAATAGCCAAACCACACCCATGCGTTTTTGGTCCGGCAACGAGTACGCTTGGCGACGAGACGGTGTTGCGCTCCATTGCCGACGCCATGCATTGGTTAAAAGCACAGCGGATCATTCGCCGCCTTTGCCTGATGTGAAGCCTGTCGAACATGCTACTTGAATTCTCACCCGCCTTCCGCCCGCACCGACCAATTCAACATGTGCTCTTCGATCGTGCCCCCGCTGTACGACAGCGGCATGTCCCAACCACCGAAGGGGACCATCTTGGCCCCGAGGGCGCGATGCGCGCCATCGAGCGGAGAAACGAGGATGTCCGGTTCGGCCACGGTGTCGACCGGGATCAGATCGCGACGGTGGCAGATGCGGACGCGTTCACGGCAGCCGGCGTTGCGCCGCCCGACGGCAACGCCAATTGCGTGTCCACCTCGTCCTTGACGGCGGAGACGGCAAGGACGTTCAAGACACCCTGGCCCTTCTTCAGCACATCGATCAGCTCATCGCCGTCGCACAGCGTGACACTGCTGCCGCTGATGACGATGTGTGCCGACGCGATGTCGGAGGTGACGTGCTCGCGCAGGTAGCTGAACACCTCGCGCACCGCCTCCAGCTTGATGCCGGCATCGAGCAGGTTCTTGATCACCCGCAGCTCGAGCAGGTCGCGGTACGAGTACTCCCGCCGTGAGCCGCTGCCCGCGGCGCTGGTGAGCGACGGGCTGACCAGACCCGTGCGGGTCCAGTAGTCGAGCTGACGATAGGTAATGCCCACAATGCTCGCGGTCTTGGTTCCGCTGAAGCCCGTGTCCACCATGGCTGCCTCCGTGATGTGATCACACGGCCGTAGTTACGTGTGTGTAACACGGCAGGGGTGTCACCCTACGCCCGTGTGCGCGCGCCGTCAACCGTTCGCCGCAACCGATCAGCTGGCGAAATCGTCGGGGTTGATCGTGTCGATGAAGTCGCGGAACTCGTCCATGATCGTCTCCTCGGTCACCTCGGTCTCTTCCGCGATGGCGGCGGCCTCTTGGCCCACCGCGTCGAGCAGTTCCTCGGTGGCGAAGATCTCCGCCCCAGCGCGCACCGCCAATGCCAGCGCGTCGGACGGCCTGCTGGACACCGTCTGCAATCCGTTCGGGGTCTGCAGGTACAGCTCGGCGTAGTACGTGTGATCGCGGATCTCGGTCACGATCACCCGCTGCAACGTGACTCCGACCGAGTTGAGGACGTCGACGAACAGATCGTGGGTCATCGGCCGTGGAGACAGCACACCTTCGAGTGCGAAGTGGATCGCCGACGCCTCGGGGTTGCCGATCATGATCGGCAGCACCCGGCGCTTGCCGCTCTGCTCGCGCAGGATGAGGACCGGGGTGTTGTCGGGCACCTCCACCCGAACTCCGACCAGCTCCATCGGGATGTCCACGACGGCCATGGTAATCAGACCCGGAAGGGTTGTCACATGCCGTCGTAGTGGTGGCGCAAGAGCGAGCTGACCAGCGCCGTGTGCAGCTTGCTTCCGAGCTCGGCCAGCTCGGTCAAGGTGTCGAGCGCGAGCTGGCGCGACTGAGGGTTGCGCTGGCGCAGGAGCGGCATGATCCGCTGCTCGAACAGCGAGGCCTCGCGGTCAGCCGCCTGGCGCCAGGCGCGCAGGTGCCGGGCGTCGATGCCCTGCGCCAAGAACACGCCGGCCACCGTGGCGATGTCCACTGCGTCGGCTCCGAACGTCGCGTCCACCCCCGTGCCCCGTGGGGCGACGATGCCGAACGACTCCAGCTGCTCGAGCTGCGACGCATCGATGCCTGCAGCCGTGCACAACTCGTCACGCGTGAAGGGCAGACCTCGCGTGTCCGTTCGGGGCACCAGGCGCACCGGCGGCTCACGCGCCGTGACCGTCTCGATCACCGTCACCGCCGCGGGTATCGCTGGCGCCGGAGCCGCGGACGGTGGTTCGATGAGCGCAGCGACCAGTTCGACACCCTGTCGGCTCGCGGCGCCAGGTGCTTCGGAGGGCGGCACCGCTGCCACGGGTTCCGGGTCGGTCGTCACGACGGGGAGCGACGCGACGATGGGGACCGCGGTGGTGATCGGCGGCGGCGGCGTGGGATCGCCGGGGATGATCGCCTTGCCGCCGGCCCACTCGGGACCGCCGTCGGTACGCCGGAACACGCTGTCGCGCTCGATGCCGAATGGTTGCGTCTCCGACGATCGTGACGGTGCCGAGTGCACCGTCGTCTGTCCGGCCGAGGGATGGTTGGCCGACGAATGACTCGCTGACGTGTCGACGTTGCGGATGCCTCGCGGCGGGGTTCGACCACCGGTCGAGTCCTTGTCGATGGTGCCCGACTCGATGCGATCGCGGATCACTTTCAGCGGCAGGAAGTTGGCCTTTTGTTCGTGCAGGATCGCGCGCAGCAAGTCGACGTCGTGGTCGTAGAACTTGCGGTAGCCCGACGGCGTGCGCTCGGGCTCGATCAGGCCCTGGCTCTCCAGGAACCGGATCTTGGAGATGGTGACGTCGGGAAAATCCTCCAGGAGGAGGCCGAGGACTTCACCGATCGAGAGGTACTGATGCTCTGGCACTGCGCTGGATCGACCTGGCTAGACGGCGCGCTCGAAGAACACGAGCCGAAACTTGCCGACCTGGAGCTCGTCACCCTGCCGTAACGGAGCCTCCTCGATGCGCTGGTGGTTGACGTACGTACCGTTGAGTGACCCGGCGTCGCGAGCGACGTAGCCACCGGCGGTGCGCTCGACATCGGCGTGACGGCGCGACACAGTGATGTCGTCGAGCATGATCTCGCTGTCGGGATGCCGACCGAGTCTCGTCAGCGGGTCGGCCAGCGGAAACATCGCGCCGGCTTGCGAACCGCTGCGCACGACGAGCACGCCGCCGTCGGCCGGGAGCAAGCTCAGATCGACGATGACGTCGTCGGCATTACCCGGCCCGTCCTGTAGTGGATCCACCTTGGCCAGTGTGATCGTGTGGTCACCGATCACGTCGAGTGCATTCCCACACGCCGAGCAGAACTGCGACTCGGGGGGATTGCGATGGCCGCATTTGTTGCAAAACACGTACGCCATGGCGAGACCCTAACCCTCCGTCAGGGCGCGGTACGCGGTGGCGTCCATCAAACCATCCAGCTCCTCCGGGGCCGAGGGGTCGATCACACACAACCAGCCGCTGCCGTAGGGGTCTGAATTGACGACGGCCGGGTCACCGCCGAGGGCATCGTTGACCGCGACCACCGTGCCCGAGATCGGCGCGTAGATGTCCGACACCGACTTCGTGCTCTCCACCTCACTGAAGCTTTGCCCCGCGACCACGGCGCTACCGACGGAGGGAACCTGCACGTAGACGACATCACCCAGCGCGTCCTGGGCGTAGTCGGTGATGCCGATGCGGACGCCGTCATCGACTCGCTGGACCCATTCGTGATCGGTGGAGTACAGCAGGTCGTCGGGCACGTTCATGGTTCGTAACGGTAGCCAACGCGAGCACGCTTGCGAAACAGAACCCCGGCGATCTCTTTCAACGTCATGTAGAGGCTGAGGCAGAACGGCCTGATCACGAGTCAGCGCAGGACCTGGCGGATCCGCTGGCACAGATCCTGGCAGTGCTTGCGGGCGTCGGCGTCGGTGTGGCCCTCGGCCCACACGTGCGTGATCGCGTCCTCCGGGTCGGGCAACGCCAGTGCCCACCCGTCGGCGAACGGCACCCGCACCCCGTCGATGAGCAACGCCTGACCACCGGCCGACTCGACCAAGTTGCGCATGACCAGTCCCTTCTGCTCCCATGGCGTGATCACGGTCTCGTGCACGAGGTGCACGTCCGGCACGCCATCGACGACGTCGGCCAGCGGCCGACCGTGCCGCGCGAGCAGATCCATGATCTTCAGCAGCGCCCCCGCAGCATCGAAGGCCGGAAGGAAGCCGGGCAGGATGTACGCGCCTCGTCCATCGGACGCGAAGCCGATACCGGGTTGCTTGGCCGCGGCCATCAGTGCCGGTGTGGAGATCTTCGTCAGCGCGACGTCGACCCGATGCTCGGCGGCGACGGCAGTCGCGGCGGACGTGACGTTGACCGGCAACGCGATCGTGTCGCCGACGAGGTGGTCACAGACGAGATCGACGAAGACGAGGAGCGACTGGGTGTCGTCGAGGACGCGTCCCTCGTTGTCGATCAACGTCATCCGCTCGCCGTCGGCGTCGATGACCGCGCCCAGGTGGGCACCGGACGCGCGGACGAGTCCGGCGACGCGCGCCGCCCCGCTGATGGGGTCGAAACCAACCCGTGCCGAGGTCGACACGTACGGGTTGACCGCGAGCACGTCGGCACCGAGCTTGCCGAGCAGCGTCGGCATGACCAGCGACGTCGCGCCGAAGCTGTAGTCGACGACGAGTTTGAAGTGGTGGTTGCGGATCGCTTCCGGCGACACCGTCGACTCCAACGCAACGGTGTACTCCTCGAGTGCTCGCGGTGGGATCTGGATGTCGCCGACGTCTTCGGCCAGTACACGGCGGAAGTCCTCGCGCTGGAACAGGCGCTCGATCTTTCGCTGCCCGTCCTCGCTGATGTCCCTGCCGTCGTCGCCGAAGAACCTCACGACCACGCGGGCCGGATCATCGGGGTGCAGACGCACCGTGACGCCCGCCGAGACGCGCGGCGTGCGGGTCACGTAACGCGTGACCGGAACACTGGCGGCTTCCAGGTCGAGCACGTCGACACCGGCGGCGTTGAAGCCGGCCATCATCGCCCGCTTCAACATCCGAGCAGCGCGACTTGAGTCGCGCGAGGTCACCACCGTCGAACCCTTCGGCAGCGACGTTCCGTGGGCCATCGCCAGCTTGACTGCGAGCTCTGGCGTGACGTCGACGTTGGCGAGCCCGGTCACACCGTCGCGCCCGAACAGGCTGCGCGATCCCTTGCTCTCCCACACGATGCTGGAGTTGACGACGGCACCGTCCTCGACCGTCTTGAACGGGAAGACCTTCACGTTGCCGGACAGCACGGCACCGCTGCCGATGAACACGGAATCGCCGAGCACCACACCCTCGTCGATGCGCACGTTGGATCGCACACTGCCACCGCGGCCGATGATCGCCCCCCGGATGCGGCCCCGGCCGCCGACGTAGACGTTGTCGTAGAGGACGGACCGCTCGATGTGCACGTCTTCGCGCAGGCGTACGTTGGAGCCGAGCACGGTGTACTCCCCCAGCGTCGTGCCGGCCTCGATCTTGCAGCCGGGGCCGATGACCGCCGGCCCGGTGATGATCGCGTCCGGGGACACGTCGGCACCCTCGCCCAGCCAGACACCGTTGTTGACGCGAAACCCGGGGATGTGAACGTCGACGCGACCGTCCAGCGTGTCATGGTGAGCGCTCAGGTAGGCCTCCAGCGTGCCCACGTCCTCCCAGTAGCCCTCGGCGATCGCGCCGAAGATCGGGCGACCGTCGGCGAGCAGCTTCGGGAACACCTCGCTGCTGAAGTCGACCGACCGACCGCCCGGGATGAAGTCGAAGATCTCCGGCTCGAGGACGTAGATACCGGTGTTGATCGTGTCACTGAAGACCTGACCCCACGTCGGCTTCTCCAGGAATCGCTCGATCGTGCCGTCCTCGCGGGTGATCACGATGCCGAAGTCCAGCGGGTTGTCGACGGACGTCAGCGCGATGGTGACGATTGCGCCGTGCGACTGACGACGCTCGTCGTGGAAGCGCACGATCGCCCCGAGATCGATGTCGGTGATCACATCGCCGGAGATGACCAGGAAGCGCTCGTCGAGCAACTCCTTGGCGTTGGCCACGCTGCCGGCCGTGCCCAGCGGCACCGCCTCGTGGGCGTAGTGCAGCGTCACACCGAACTCGCTGCCGTCACCGAAATAGGTCTTGATCGCGTTGGCCAGGAAGGCGACGGTTACGACGATCTCGTCGAAGCCATGCCTGCGCAACAACGCGATGACATGCTCCATCATCGGCACGTTGGCGACAGGCAGCATCGGCTTGGGCGCGTTCGATGTGAGCGGGCGGAGACGTGAGCCCTCGCCGCCCGCCATGATGACGGCCTTCACGGCAGCGGCGCCTCGCCACGCAGGTGGCCCGCGGCCCGCTCGCTGCGTCCCTCACGCAGGTTGCGGCGCAGGACCGGGATGTAGGTGATCGCGGTCCAGTAGCTGATGGCCAGGCCGGGGATGGCCAACAGCCAGCCGGCGACCTCGAACAGCCGAGCGATGCCGAGATCTGACGATCCGATCAACAGACCTGGGATGGCGAACATCAGCAGGAACGTTGCCAGCTTGCCCAGGTACGTGACGTCGAATCGCTTCATGCCCGCCAGCGTGGCGATGAGCACCGTGCCGCCGAACAGCGCTTCGCGCACCAGCACGGCCCAGTAGAACCAGGCCGGTCCGGCGTGATCGATGATCAAGGCGCCAAGGCCGACGATGAACATCAACCGGTCGGCTGTTGGATCGAGCACCTTGCCCAGCTCGCTGACCTGGTTGAACCGCCGCGCCACATATCCGTCGATCCAGTCGGTCGCGCCGAGCCCGCCGAGGATCCACGCTGCGCCCGCCCGATTGTCACGACCGAACAACATGTAGAGAAAGATCGGGATGCATCCGAGGCGGATGAGCGACATGACGTTCGGCACGGTGAGGATGCGGTTCGTCGTCGCTGCCGTGGACTCCTCGGACGTCACGACCGAACTGTACATGGGCCTACAGTCGGGACATGGGTACGCCACCACGATCCGGGTCCGACGCATGGTCCGGGTGCGCCGGTTGATCATGCCAACCATCTTCACCCGCATCATCGACGGCGAGATCCCCGGAACGTTCGTGCATCGCGACGAGCACTGCGTCGTGTTCATGTCGATCAACCCGCTCGCCCACGGCCATGCCCTCGTCGTGCCGATCGAGGAGGTCGACCACTGGGTCGACTGCTCGCCGGAGTTGGCAGGGCATCTGTTCGCCGTCAGCCATCGCGTCGGCCAGGCCCAACAGCGTGCCTTCGCCTGTGACCGCGTCGGCATGATCATCGCCGGCTACGAGGTGCCCCACGCCCACATCCACCTCATTCCGACCACGAACATGGGTCAGCTCAACTTCGCCAACGCTGCTGCGTCCATCGATCGCGACGCGCTCGAGTCCAGCGCGCAGGCGATCCGCGATCAGCTCGGCTGACCAGTTGTCGGCTCGAGCGCGGCCGCGATCGCCAGCGCCTGGATGTGCGCCGCAACGTCGTGCGCACGCACCATCGCTGCACCGCGACGCGCCGCGAAGAGATGCACGGCGACACTGCCGGCATCACGATCGGCGGACGCCTCGAGCCCGGCGAGGGTCTGGATCAATCGTTTGCGCGATGCCCCGACGAGCACCGGGTGAGCCAGGCCGAGGGGCAGCGCTCGGAGCAGCGCGACGTTGTGCTGCAGCGTCTTGCCGAAGCCGATGCCCGGATCGACGAGCACCGACGGCACGCCGGCGCGCATACCCGCCGACGCGCGATCGTCGAGGAACGCGCTGACTTCGCCGACGACGTCGTCGTAGCGTGGATCGAGCTGCATGTCCTCGGGCGTGCCCTGCATGTGCACGAGCACGGCGGGCACGCCTGCGTCCGCGCACACCGCGACCATTTCGGGATCCTCCAGCGCCGTGATGTCGTTCACGATTGACGCTCCCGCGGCGATGGCGGCTGCCGCAACGGTGGGCTTGCGTGTGTCGATGCTGATTCGCACATCGCCGGTGCCCACCGAGGCGAGCAGAGGCACGAGGCGCTCGATCACCGGGATCACCCGCGACAACTCGGTGTCGAGATCCACGCCCGTCGATCCCGGGCGGGTCGACTCACCACCGATGTCGACGATCATCGCTCCCTGTCCGGCCAGGAGGAGGCCGTGGGCCACAGCAGCGTCGAGGTCCAGGAACTGACCTCCGTCGGAGAACGAATCCGGCGTGACGTTGACGATGCCCATCACGGCACAGCCGCTCCAACGCATCGTCCAACCCCGTCGTGATCGAAGTTCCCACACGAAGCTGCAGCGTAGGGTTCCGGCGTGCCGCTCTATCGCTGCCCTGTCTGCGCGCACGCGCTCAAGGAGGTCGCGGCGTCGTATTCGTGCGCGGCCGGGCACCACTACGACCGGGCACGCGAGGGCTACGTGAACCTGCTGCGTGGTGGCCGGCTGAAGGGCCGCGAACACGGCGACGACGACGCGATGATCCGTGCCCGGCGCGCTGTCTTCGACGCCGGCATCTACGCGCCGCTGATCGATGCTGTCGCCGCCACGGTTGCCGGCGTGCAGCCCCGCACGATCCTCGACGTCGGTTGTGGCGAGGGCAGCTACCTGCGCGCAGCCGTCGAGGCGGCCGCGTGCGACGGGTGGGGCATCGACATCTCCAAACCGGCCGTCCGTCTCGCAGCCAAGCGCGAGTCGAAGGTCGATGACGGCGCAGCCTGTCGCTTCGCCGTCGCGTCGGCCGCAGATCTCCCGTTCTTCGAAGGCGCCTTCGACGTCGTCGTCAACGTTTTCTCGCCCCGGGAGTTCGCCGAGATGGCTCGTGTGCTGCGCCCCGCCGGCGTCGCGGTCGTGGCGACACCGTCGGCCGAGCATCTGCGCGAAGTCGTTGCGGCGCTGTACGACGACCCGCGTCCCCACGACGAGATCGTGCATCCGTGCGCTCCGATCGCGACCACTCGGGTCACCGCCGATGTCGACCTGTTCACGTCCGAACTCCGCCGCAGCCTGTTGGCGATGACGCCGTACTGGTGGACCGCCATCCCCGAGCGAGTCGCGGCGTTCGTGGATGCGGTTGGCACCGTACGGCTCGACGTACGCATCGACGTGTACACGCGTTGCGCCCTCGACGAGCGGTAACACCCGCCGCCCCGGAACTCATCGCTTCGCTCGGCCTCGTCGCGTTCGACTGCCCGCGGGTCTCTTTCTGGGCGTCACAGCAGCTCACAGTCGCATTCATCGGCGCCCAGATGGAGGTGATGGCTCGAGCCCTGCCCGATCTGGGTGTCGACCGGCACCGAATGATCAGCGCAAAACGCGTGTCAGGTTGTGGAAGGGATTTCCAATCCGATTGGATGTGTTCTAATCTTGACCAATCCGATCAGATTTGGAGCCCATTCCCATGAACCCCCGCCGTGGCTGGTGCAGTCGCCCTGCCACCATCGCTCTCGCCCTCACCGGCCTGATCGCCTTGGCCGCCTGTGGCTCCGACGATCCGAAGGCCTCCAGCGAGACCACGGCCGCGCCTGCGTCCAGCACGGCGGTGTCGTCGGCCGACACGGCGGCACCAGCCGACAGCACAGTCCCCGCCGACTCGGCAGCGCCGGACACGACTGCTGCGGCGGACACGACCTCGTCGGAGCCGGTCACGTTGCGGCTCGGCTACTTCCCCAACGTCACGCACGCGCCGGCGCTGGTCGGGTTGCAGGAGGGCTTGTTCCTGGACAGCCTCGGCCCGAATGTCACGCTCGAGACATCGGCGTTCAACGCCGGGCCGGAGGCCATCGAGGCCATCGCCTCCGGTGCGCTCGACGCCAGCTTCATCGGGCCGAATCCGGCCATCAACTACTTCGCCAAGACCGGCGGCGAGGGCATCCGCATCGTGAGCGGCACCACGTCGGGCGGCGCGTTCTTCGTCGTCAAGCCGGAGATCAACGGTCCTGATGACCTGCGCGGCAAGAGCGTCGCCTCGCCGCAGCTCGGCGGCACGCAGGACGTCGCGTTGCGCAGTTGGCTGAAGGACAACGGCCTCGAGACCGACACGGCCGGCGGCGGTGACGTCTCCGTGCTCCCCCAGGCCAACGCTGACACGCTGGCCGCGTTCATCGACGGATCCATCGTCGGTGCCTGGGTGCCCGAACCGTGGGCGACGCGCCTGATCCTCGAAGGCGGCGGCAAGGTCCTGGTCGACGAACGCGATCTGTGGCCGGACGGCCAGTACGTGACCACGCACCTCATCGTCACGACCGAGTTCTTGGAGAAGCATTCGGACACGATCGCCAATCTCTTGAAGGGCCTCGTCGCGTCGATCGACGCGATCGACGCCGACCCGGCCGCGGCGCAGGCAGCCACCAACGCCGGCATCGCCGAGATCACCGACAAGCCATTGCAGGACGAGGTGATCCAGGCCGCTTGGGCGAACCTGCACTTCACGGTCGATCCGATCGCGGCATCGCTGACCGAATCGGCCAAGGACGCCGAGGCCATCGGCCTGCTCGACCCGGTCGACCTGACCGGCATCTACGACCTGACGATCCTGGACTCGGTGCTCGCCGAGCTCGGCCTCGACCCCGTGGAGGGACCATGACCCTGACCGACCCCGGCACTCGCATCGACGATCGCGGCACCGTCGACCAGCCCGCCGTCGCGGTGGGCCCGGTCGTGTCCGACAACACGGTCACCGTTCGCGGCGCGACGCGGGTCTTCGGTCACGGCCGCGAGCGCGTCCTCGCGCTCGACGGCGTCGACCTGACCGTGCGCCGCGGCGAGATGGTCTCGCTGCTCGGCGCCTCCGGCTGCGGCAAGTCCACGCTGCTCAACATCCTGGCCGGACTCGACCGTCCCACGACCGGGTCGGCGACGGTCGAAGGCCGAGTCGGGCTCATGTTCCAGGAGTCAGCACTGTTCCCGTGGCTCACGATCCGCAACAACATCACGACAGCGTTGCGACTGCGCGGTGTGCCCCGCAACGAGCGCAAGGGTCGGGCCGACGAGTTGCTCGCATCCGTACATCTGGAGGGCTTCGCCGATCGTCGCCCCCACGAGTTGTCCGGGGGCATGCGCCAGCGTGCCGCGCTCGCCCGAGCGCTCGCCCAGAACGCGGACGTCTTGTTGATGGACGAACCGTTCGGCGCGCTCGACGCGATCACCCGCGAGCTGCTCCACGACGAGCTGGAACGGCAGTGGCGAGAGCACGGGCTGACGATCCTGTTCGTCACCCACGACGTTCGCGAGGCCGTGCGCCTCGGCGACCGAGTCGTGTTGCTCAGCAGCCGGCCCGGTCGGGTCAAGGCGACCTTCGACGTGACACTCCCCCGGCCCCGCCACATCGACGACGTCGCGGTCAGCGAGCTCGCTGCAGCCATCACCACGGAGTTGCACGAAGAAGTCCGGAGCCACGCTCGTGACTGACCTCGCCAACCACGTTCGCAACCTTGATGCTGAGGCGCTCGACGCCGAGCTCGCCGGCCTGGATGCGTTGGAGTTCCCCCACGAGCCACGTCGCAGCCTCGGCCACGCGCTGTGGAGCGCGACCTGGCCCAAGCTCGCCGCGATCGGCGTCGGACTCGGCATCTGGTACCTCGTCGTGTGGAGCGACTGGAAGCCGAAGTACCTCCTGCCGTGGCCGCACGACGTGCTGTCGCGGCTGTGGACCGACACCGCCAACGGCAAGCTCCCCGACTCGATCGCGATCACCATGCAACGCGCTGCGTCGGGCTTCGCGATCGCCGTTCTGATCGGCGGCACAGTCGGCGTGCTGGTCTCACGCTGGAAGGTGCTGCGCGTGGCGATCGGCTCGTTCATCACTGGGCTGCAGACGATGCCGTCGATCGCCTGGTTCCCGCTCGCGATCCTGCTGTTCAAGCTGTCCGAGGGAGCGATCACCTTCGTGCTCGTCCTCGGCGCGGCACCGGCCATCGCCAATGGTGTGATCAGCGGGTCCGATCAGGTCTCGCCCCTGCTGCTGCGCGGCGGCAAGGTGCTCGGCGCGAAGGGGTTCGGTCTCTATCGCACCGTCACGTTTCCGGCCTCGGTGCCGTCGCTGATCGGCGGCCTGAAGCAGGGCTGGGCGTTCGCCTGGCGGAGCCTGCTCGCCGGCGAGTTGTTGGTCATCGTGCCCAAGGTGTTCTCGATCGGGGCTCGGCTGCAGAACGCTCGCGATCTGTTCGACGTGCCCGGTCTGCAGTCCACGATGATCGTGATCCTGATCGTCGGCATCCTCGTCGATGCGGTCGTATTCGGTACCCTCGAGCGCTTCGTGCGCAAGCGATGGGGCCTGGTCGACCCGGCCGGCTGATCGAGCGCCGCCGACCTCGGCTACACGCCCTCGGCCGGCACGACAGCCTTCGCCACCGAAGCCCGCACGACCGGGATCTCGTCGTCGGCCAACGGTCGCATCCGCTGCTTGCGGGCGAGTGCAGCCTCGACGAACGGGGCCAGCTCGCGCTGCTTGGCGGCCACGCGCTCGGCCTCGTCGGCGTGGAACTCGGGCATGACCTCGGTGGCGAACATCTCCAACGACGTGCAGATGTCCTCATGGCGGTTCTTGCCCGCCTGCTGGATGAAGATCACCTGATCCACGCCCGCCGCCTGCAGTTGGCGCAGGTGCCGGCGAGCGTCGTCGGGCGTACCGATCGCGCTCGCGTACTCGTCGCCCATTGCCTCGGCCTGGCCCACGATCTTCTCCGTCACCTCGCCGCGTTGCGTCTGGAAGTCCTCCCACAACGTGCTCCGACCCGGTCTCGCGTCGTGGGCGACCAACGCGTTGATCGCGTAGCGGAAGAACTCGAAACCCTCCAGGCCGTTACGAATCGCCGTGCCCCGGTCCTCGTGCATCGAGAAGCTCGTCACGAGCGCTATGTTCGGGTTGACCGAGTGCCCGAGTGGCACGCACGCCTCGCTGCGAATGATGTCGTAGTACGTGCGCACCCAGTGCTCTGCGTCTTTCGGATCGACGAACGAGAACGCGAGCGCGCCGAGACCGTTCTGCGCAGCCACCTCGATCGTCGGCCGGTTGGTGCACGCGATCCACATCGGCGGGTGCGGCTTCTGCACCGGCTTGGGCACGATGTTGCGGCACGGCATCGAGAAGTGCTCGCTCTCGAAGCCGGGATACGGCGACATCACCATCATGTTCGCGGCCTGCTCGCCACCCTCCAGGCTCATCGCCCGCTTCGACTTGGCGGCGATGCCGAACCCGCCGAGCTCGAGGCGGGTCGCGCCCTCCCCGATGCCGAACTCCATCCGGCCGTGGCTGATGATGTCGAGCGTGCCGACAACCTCGGCGGTGCGCGCCGGATGGTTGTAGTTCGGGGGCGTGTGGCGGATGCCGTGGCCGAGGCGGATGCGCTCGGTGCGCGCCGCTGCTGCGGCCAGGAAAACTTCCGGCGCCGACGAATGCGAGTACTCCTCCAAGAAGTGGTGCTCGACGACCCACGCGTTGTCGAAGCCGAGACGGTCGGCCAGCGCGACCTGCTCCAGCGATTCGTGGAACAACCGCTCCTCGTCCCCGTCACCCCATGGCCCGGGCAGCTGCTGCT
Source organism: Actinomycetes bacterium (assembly GCA_031410915.1). Lineage (GTDB taxonomy): Bacteria > Actinomycetota > Acidimicrobiia > Acidimicrobiales > Ilumatobacteraceae > WLMZ01. The sequence goes on along the minus strand of JANNZY010000037.1, from coordinate 118,694 downwards.
CGTAGAACACGCCGAATCTCACGCACGACCCCCTCGATCGGTGACAGTGTGTGCTCTCGTCGCCGGTCGGGAACGAGAGCGTTCACGACCAGCATGGAACACGACGGCCGACCCCGTCGCATCGAGAGCGAGCAGCGAACAAGGTGACCCCGACGAACAGCCAACCGACCGTCGCGCACGACCCCGACCGCTCGCGGTACGAACTGAGCATCGACGGCACGGTCAGCGCGTTCGCCGAATACGTCGAACGCGGCGACACCACGGTGTTCAACCACACGGTCACGAATCCCGCGATGAGCGGCCGCGGCCTGGCCGCGATCGTGGTGCGCGCCGCGCTGGACGACACCCGCGCCAGAGGCCGTACGGTGGACCCGCAGTGCTGGTACGTGGCCCAGTTCATCGACGCCCATCCCGAGTACGCCGACCTGCTCGCGTCCGGTTGAGCCACGACCGGCAACGCGCCGTAGGGTCGGTCGCATGACGCACGAAGCCTGGATCATCGACGCCGTCCGTTCGCCTCGCGGCAAGGGCAAGGAGACGGGATCGCTGCACCCCGTGCATCCCCAGCGAATTCTGGCCCAGGTGCTCAACGCGCTGCGTGACCGCAACGGCTTCGACACGGCCGACGTCGACGACGTCGTGATGGGCTGTGGCGCGGGCAGTGGCGATCACTCGATGGACATCGCCCGCATGGCTGCGCTTGATGCCGGCTGGTCGCTCGACGCCCCCGGCGTCACGTTGAATCGCTTCTGCGGCTCCGGCCAACAGGCCGTCAACTTCGCCGCGATGGGTGTGCTCTCCGGCTTCCAGGACCTCGTCGTCGGAGGTGGCGTGGAGTCGATGTCACGCCCGGCGCCGATGCACGTCGACGGGTTCACGGCCAACAACAGCCACCTCCGCGATCAGTACAACATGGTTGGCCAGGGCATCTCCGCCGACCTGATCGCAACGGTCGAGGGCTTCACACGCGACGAGTGCGACGCGCTCGCCGTCGACAGCCAGAACCGCGCTCAGGTCGCGATTGCCGAGGGTCGCTTCGACCGCTCGCTCGTGCCGATCTTCACCGACGACGGCGCGCTGGCGCTGGATCACGACGAGTTCCCGCGGCCGGGCACGACCGTCGCGGATCTGGCCAAGCTGCAGCCGAGCTTCGCCCAGATGGGTGCCGCTGTGATGCGTGGCCAGAACACCGAGTTGACGGTGGATCAGACAGCGCTCCTCGCCTACCCGCACGTCGGTGCGATCACGCACGTGCATCACGCCGGCAACTCGTCCGGAGTCGTCGATGGTGCTTCGGCGGTGCTCGTGGCCTCACCTGACTACGCAACCGCGCACGGCATGAAGCCCCGGGCCCGCATCGTGATGAGCGCGGTGGCCGGCACCGAGCCCGTCATCATGCTGACCGCACCCGGGCCGGCCGCGACGCGCTGCCTCGACAAGGCCGGGATGACGTTCGACGACATCGACCTGTTCGAGGTCAACGAAGCGTTCGCGTCGGTCGTGCTGAAGTTCCTCCGCGACACCGGCGTCGACTGGGACAAGGTCAACGTCAACGGCGGCGCGATGGCGCTCGGCCACCCGATCGGCGCGACGGGTGGCATGTTGATCGGCACACTGCTCGACGAACTGGAGCGCCAGGACAAGTCGGTCGGCCTGGTCACGATGTGCACCGGCGGCGGCATGGGGACTGCGACCATCATCGAGCGAATCTGAGATGTCCGAGCCCGCGTCTGCACCGTCCACCGAGACCGAGGCGATCGCGCTGCTGCGCGAACTCGGCTACACCGACGACATCGAACTCGAGGTCGACCACGCGCCGGGCGTCGGTGGCGCGACGCTGAACTGCGGCCGTTGGCAGAAGTCGCTCCCGCTCGACGCCGCGCAGGTCGACCACACGTTCCGCTTCGAGGGCGACAGCAATCCAGGCGACGAATCGATCGTGCTCGGACTGCACTTTCCGGGCACCGACGTTCGTGGCGTCTTCGTGTCGGCCTACGGCCCGAACGCCGAGCCGGAGACAGCCGCCTTCTTCGCCACCTTGCGCAACTCTCAGTCGCTGTAGCGGCGCACCGTCGGGCGCTTGCCGCGCAGGGTTGCGTGGCGGAGGGCGTGGATCACTGCTTCGGCCGCCTGCTCGGGCACCCCGACGATTGTGAACCGCTCGGCCACCTTCATCGGGCCGATCTGGCGGCCGGAGAGATTGGTCTCGTTCGCGATCGCGCCGACGACGTCGCCAGGCCGGATGCCGTCCTTGCGGCCGAGGCCGATGTACAGCTTCGCTGTCGGACCGGTGGCGTGTGGCTCGGCCGACCGGTCGGCCTTCGTTCCCCTGTCCTTTGTGCCGGGCTTGCCACTGGCGGCGGTGCGTTCGAGCCGGTGGGACGCGTCGGGGATCTCCTGTTCGTCCACCGTCGCCCCGGCGGACTCGTGCACGAGTTTGATCGCGGCGAGCGCGATCTCGTGCAGACCGTGGTCGCCCTGGAGGGCGTCGAGCACGGCCTCGAAGTTGTCCAGCTCGTCCGACCCGAGCGCATCGCGCATCGTGGCCGTAGTGATCTCGATCTGGCGAGCGCGCAGGTCCGCGACACTCGGCACCTTCTCGACGGCGATCTTCTGCTTCGTCAGCCGCTCGATGTTGGCCAGCAGCCGCTGCTCGCGAGGCTCGGCCAGCGTGATGGCCACGCCCTGGCGTCCGGCACGGCCGACACGGCCGATGCGGTGCACGTACGACTCCGGTGCGGACGGCACGTCGTAGTTCACGACATGGGTCAGCTGATCGATGTCGAGGCCGCGGGCCGCGACATCGGTGGCGATCAGCAACTCGGTGGTACCGGCGCGCAGGCGGGCCATCACACGGTCGCGTGACTCCTGCGTCAGTCCGCCGTGCAATGCTTCGGACCGGTAGCCACGACCGTTCATCGTCTCGGTCAGCTGGTCGACCTCGGTGCGCGTGCGGCAGAACACGATGGCCGCAGTCGGTGCCTCGACGTCGAGGATGCGCCCGAGTGCTGCCGCCTTGTGCGCACGCTGCACGACGTACACGCTCTGGCGCACCAACGCCTTGCCCGGCTTGGTGTCGCCGAGGCCGATCTGGATCTTGATCGGATCACGCAGGTGTCGCTTCGCGATCGCGTTGATGCGCGGCGGCAACGTGGCTGAGAACAACACCGTCTGACGCTCCGCCGGCGTCTGGCGCAGGATCTCCTCGATGTCGTCGGCGAAGCCCATGTCCAGCATCTCGTCGGCCTCGTCGAGCACCACCATGCGCACGTTCGCGACCGGCAACGTGTTGCGCGAGATGTGGTCCAGGGCGCGGCCGGGTGTGGCGACCACGACGTGCACGCCGTTGGACAGGACCTGCAGCTGGCGGTAGATCGGCTGGCCACCGTAGATCGGCACGACCTTCGCGCCGAGCTCGCGACCGTACCGGTACAGCGCCTCCGACACCTGCACGGCGAGCTCGCGGGTGGGTACAAGGACCAGTGCGATGGTCTCGGTCTTTCCGCCACGGGGCGGCACGTGCTGCAGGATCGGCAGCGCGAACGCCGCAGTCTTGCCAGTTCCAGTCGCGGCCTGGCCGATGAGATCGCTGCCGCCGAGCAGGAGGGGGATGGTCTCGCGCTGGATCGGCGTCGGCTCCTCGTAACCCAGTTCGGCGAGCGTGGTCAGCAGTTCGTCGCGCAGACCGAGCGCGGCGAACGCGGACACGTCGACGGGACCACCGATCTCTTCGAACTCGTCGATGTCGTTCTCCTCTGGGTCGTGCACGTCGTGGCTCACCACGAGCCCGAGCTTCCGCCACCGCCGCCACCACCGACGCCACCGCCGCCACTGCCGCCGCCACTCGAACTGGACGGCGCTGTGTGGCTGCTGGAGAACGAGTGGGCGACGCTGTGGACGATGAGCGGGTTGCTGTAGCCGAGCGCCTGCGGCGGCACGTTGCTCTGCGCGAGCGCTCGGCTCCAGGCATCCGCTGCTCCGAGTGCCACGGCCCACGCGCTGTACTCGCGAAGCAGGCCCTGCTGCCATGCCCACTCGACATGCTTGCCCTCACTGGCGGCCAAGAAGCGACGAAACGATTCGGACTGCAACGCGAGCGCGGACCCTGTCGCGCTGCGCGCCGGCAACAACGTCGCATAGACACCGAAGGCAACGATCAGCGGTACGACCAACCCGATGGCCAGTGCGACCGGAATCGAGTTGGCGAAGCCGAGCACCGTGGCAAGCACTGTCGCCCCGATCGAGAATCCGATGAACAACACGATCACCAACATCAGCGTCAGCACGCTTCGCGCCCCCGAGGCGCTGCCCGGAGGGCGCTTGCGCCACCATCCAGATGCTCGGATCATCGCCGTCTGCTGGACGCGAACCGCTCCCCACGCCGACGCGAATTGCGGGTCGTAGGACCCGAGCTCGACCTGCGGCCGGCCGTGGAAGAACTGGTCGATGATGCCCGACGTGGTGGGATCCACCTCGCTGCGCCGGCGACCGACGCCGAGCACTGGCTTCTTCGCGCTGTCGTCGATCGTGATCGCCTCCCTGGCCACGAGTGCCGAGAACCACGCACCGACGACATCCTCGTCGATCCGCTCGCGCAGCAACACTGCGCCCTGCCAGGGGTCGATGCCCTTCGGCGGCACGAACTCGATCGTGGCCAACTCGTCGAGGTTGGAGTCGGCGACGAGACGGGTCTCGATCGCCGGTGCCGTTCCGCCGCTGCCAGCCACTTCAGCGGGCGTGGGCAGGCGACCGAACGCAGCCTCCGCGGCACCGCCGGCGAAGACCTCGTTGCTGCCCCGTCGCCGATTGAACAGGTAGACGCCGAGGCCGGCCACGAACCCGAGCGGCAGCATCGCCAACGCGACCTTGGCCCGGTTGTCGACCGCCCGTTTCGGCAACGCCGGCAGCCTCGGATCGACGACATCGGTGTAGCCGTCGATCGTGCCCTCGACGGTGACGCCGTCGCCGTTGGACAGTGGTTCGAACACGACGCGATAGGTCCCGTCATCGCGTGCTTCCAACTCGCAGCCGCCCTTGCGACCGCCGTCGCCGACGCTGCAGACAGTGTCGGACAGGACGAAGCCGGTGATCACGACCTCGAACCGACCGGTCTCGAAGTCCTCGTCGTTGCCGATGATGTCGAGGTCGAGACGCCCGCTGGTGAGCTCGGCCTCGGGCAGGACGTACTGCAGGACATAGCGGTGCTGACCGGTGAACTCCTGGTCCGGATCGCCGAGCCGGATGCGCAGCCCCTCCGTGACATACTCGGTCCCGATGTCGGCGTTCGCGTCCGGTGAGCTGGCCTGGATGTTCGTCGGGACGCCGAAGTCGATCGGGATGATCCGTTCGTAGCCGTGGCGCCGCGCGTTGCCGAAGTCCTGGTCGACCACTTCCCGAATCTGCACGCCGTCGCCACCACCGGCGCCGGCGTTGGCCGGCGACACCGTGATCTGCTTGGCGTCAAAGCGCTCGCCCCGGCCGCCGAGGAATCCGAGCAGCGCCGCGATCGCGCATGCGGCGACAGACAACGCGACCACCACGTGTCGCCAGATTCCGAGTCGCCCGAGCATCACGCCATTCTGCACTGCCCGAGCCGAATTCCGCGGCTCTCACGCGGGTCAGCCGCAGATCGACCTGGCGATGTGAATCCAGAAGTCGGTCGACAGTCCGAGCGACTCGGTGTCGATGCGCTCGTCGTTGCCGTGGAAACGAGTGCCGAACGATTCCAGCGACACTTGCCGCGAGAACAGGCCGGTGCCGTAGGCGATGGCACCCTTGGCTCGGAAGAAGCGGGCATCGGTGCCGCCGACGATCAGGCCGGGTAACAGTTCCGCACCTGGGTAGGCGACCTGTGTCGCGCCGGAGATCGCGTCCCACAAGTCGTTGCCCCGCGGCGACGCAGTCGCGTCGTTCTGTTGGATCTCGCTGATCTCGACGTGGTGCGCCAACTCGCTGAGCGCCTCGTGCAGATGCGCGTCCACGTCGGCCCGCGTCGTGCCCGGCACGGTGCGGATGTCGACCTCGATCTCGACCATGTCCGGGATGATGTTCGTCTTCTGCCCACCGTGGGCCACGTTCGGCGAGAAGGTGGTGTGTGTCTGCGCGTGGCAGGTGCGGGCCAGCGGCGGTGGCAATGCCTCGATCGTCTCCCAGATCCGGGCCGGATCGACGAGCCCGGCCTTGATGTCGTCGGGCAGCTTCATCGCCGATACCTGCGCCCTCCACACCTCGCTGATCTGCGCGCCCGGGCGGTACTGGGCCAGGCGCCGAACGATCTCGGCCGCCTTGACCAGCGCGTTGTCCGAACCGAATGGCATCGACCCGTGGGCCGGCGTGCCCTTGACCCGCAGGCGCCGCCAGGCGATGCCCTTCTCGCCGGTGTTGACCACGACGCGACGCACTTCGTCGGCACCCACCGATGACCAGCCACCCATCTCGGTCAGCACGTAGTCGCTGCGAATCGCATCCCATTCGTTGTCACACATCCACTCGGCACCCCACTTGCCGCCGGCTTCCTCGTCGGCGACGCCGAAGTAGATGAGCGTGCCCTTCGGCCGCCAGCCACTCCGGGCCAGGTGGCGGAAGGCAACGGCCATCGACGCGGTGATGTTGAGCATGTCGATCGCGCCGCGTCCCCAGACCTCACCGTCGATCAATTCGCCCCCGAAAGGATCGCGGGACCAGCCGGCTGGATTGACCGGCACAACATCGGTGTGACCCATCAGGCACAACGTCTTGGCGGTTGGGTCGGAGCCCTCGATGCGGGCCACGATGGACCCGCGGCCGGGGTGTGACTCGAACTGCTCGATCCCGACGCCGCCTCCGGCGAGGTAATCCTCGAGCAGTTCGGCGTTGCGCTTCTCACCACCGGAATCAGGTGTTCCGTCGTTGACGCACTGGTTGCGGATGAGGGCCTGCAGCAATTCGGTGGTCGGTCCGGTGAAGTTCTCTGCCATGGGGGGCATCTGATCGCGTCGATCACGGCGATTCAAGTCTCCTCGCGCACCGCGAGTGGCAATTGCCAGGGAGAATACGGGAGAATCAACCTTCAGTTCCTTGAGTTCCGTGCGTTCCCTGCCGATGTATCCACCGGGACATCGGGAAGCTTCACATCAACCATCAGCGGGCGGGACACTGTTGAAGGCCAATCGCTCCGTGCACGAACCCACTCCGATCCCTCCCCTCGCCGCATCTCCCACGAGCCGCCAGATCGCGCGCTGGCTCGGGATCATGTATGTGGCCGGCGCGATGCTGACGCTCGCGTGGGTCGCAGTGACGCACGAGTCACATCATGGCGACGCCCTCGTCGCGTCGCTCGCATTCGTCGCACTCGGGGCGGGGATCGGGTTGTATGCCGGTGTGCTCGACGGTCTGCGGCCGCGCGCGTTCCACGCTGTCATCGCGATGATGCAGGTGGTCATCACGCTTGCGTACGTCGCGCCGAACGACGCGGGCAATGACCTGCGCCTGTTCCTGGTCTGGACGACACCTGTCGCTGCGTTCTTCTTCCGCCCCGTCGCCGCGGCGTTGCACGCTGCCTTCGCGTCGGCGCTCCTGGCCGTTGCGCTACTGCTCATCCACGACGTCTCGTTTGCCGAGGCGACGCGACTGTGGTTGATGACGACCGGCACGCTCGTCGCACTGACGTGGATCGTGGCGTGGGCCGCAGTCGGCGTACGCAGACGCGATGCAGCGATGAGCTACGCAGCGACGCACGATCCGCTGACCTCGTTGCCCAATCGGGCGTTGTTCGCGGCTCGGACAGCCGAGGCGTTGGCGGCTCGCCGCCACGACGGCGGGCAGGTGTTCATCATGCTCGCCGACCTCGACCGCTTCAAGATGATCAACGACACCCACGGCCATCATGCCGGCGACGAGATGCTGACGCTGCTCGCGCCGCGCCTGACCGAGCACACCCCGGCCAATGCGATGGTGGCCCGACTCGGCGGTGACGAGTTCGCCTTCTTGATCCAGGACCCCACGGGCGAACTCGACCCGATGACCGTCGCCGCAGGCATCAGCGCAGCATGGAAGGAACCGCTGATGCTCGAGCGCGGCTTGATCCACACCAGCGCGAGCGTGGGCGTCGCAGTCGCGTCGGACGGTGACATGCCGTCGTCGCTGCTGCGCAACGCCGACTCGGCGATGTACAAGGCCAAGGGTGCCGGACCCGGCTCGATGCGGCTCTACGACGAAGAGCAGCGCGCCGAGCTCGCCCGGCGGCTGGAGTTGGAACAGGCTCTCTACGATGCGCTGCCCGAGCAGCAGTTCTCGCTCTTCTACCATCCGGTCGTCAACCTCGAATCCGGCCGAGTCCAGGGTGCCGAGGCGCTGATCCGCTGGGATCATCCTGAACTCGGCGTGATCCATCCCGGCGAATTCATCGTGCTCGCCGAGGAGGCTGGGCTCATCGACGCGATTGGTCTGTGGGTGCTCAACCAGGCTCTCGGACAACTGCGCGAGTGGCGCGACGACGGAGTGGTCGATTCCGAGTTCCAGATCGCGGTCAACGTATCCGGCGCCCAGCTGCACGGTCATTTCCCGCGCCACGTCGGCAAGCTGCTCGCGACCCATGGCATCCAGGCTCGATCATTGCTGCTCGAACTCACCGAGACCGTGCTGATGCGTGCCGACGCCGAGGCGTCCGACGTCCTGCGCGACCTGGAGCGGATCGAGGTGCCGCTGGCGATCGACGACTTCGGCACCGGTTACTCGTCGCTGTCGTACCTGCACCAGGCAACGGTCAACACCGTCAAGATCGCGCAGTCCTTCGTGAGTGGGATGAGCACCGACCACACTCGACGGGCCATCGTCGAGGCGGTCGTCGCGCTGGCGGGCGCGCTCGGGCTGTCCGTCATCGCCGAGGGCGTTGACACGTTCGAGCAGTTGGAGTTGCTGCGGTCGATGGGCTGCGTGAAGGGACAGGGATTCCTGTTCACCCGCCCGATGCCCCCGGAAGGCATGCGAACGTTCCTCGGCATCGACCCGATCGAACTGCCCCGCGAGCCCGTGCATCACCGCGACGGCTGATCCCGCACACCGACGAAGATCGATTCCGCGGTGCGTACGATGACGCCTGTGTCCGAACCGAACCGCTTCGTCGACGACGGGCGGACGCTCTCCGATTTCACCGACCGCATCGTCGTCGTGTGCCCACGCTGTTCGGCGGACGCGCTCGTGCAGGCGCTCGTCTACGACGACGACGAAGGCGCGATGCCACCCGCCTGGATGGAGCCGCGGCGGCTGACGTGCACCTCGTGTGGCCTCGCCCGCGACTGGACTGATCGCCACGCCGTCTACGGCGCGCCGGTTGATCCGTACTTCCAGCTGCCGCTCGCGCTGCAGGCACCCTGTATTGGCCATGTCGTGTGGGCGTACAACCTTGAACACGCCGACGTGTTGCGCCGCTTCGTGGAGGCCACCCACCGCGCGAGAACGCCCGAGCAGGGCCGTCAGATGTCGCTCGTCGAGCGCCTGCCCGGGTGGTTCACGTCAGCGAAGAACCGCGATGCGGTCAGTCGAGCGCTGCAGCAGATCGCCGCAGGACATCCTCGTCCAGGGCACGCAACTGGTCGCGCACCCGGTTGACGAACGCCGAAGTCTGAGTCGGGTCCCACCCCGGGAGCGCGATCTCGCCGATGCGCAAGCGAAGCGTTGGACACGTTGGAAGTCGAGGCACGGCCGACGCGGGCGGAACGTGCGGCCGTGCCTCTCCCGAGGCGCAACGAGCGGGAAGCCCACTGTCCTCAGACTGGTGATCTGATGGGTGATCAGATGCAGGATGTGGACGTCGCGCGAACTGCCGGTCGACCACCTGGTCGAAGCGGCGGTCCCAGTCGACGGCCAGTACATCGACAGCTTGGGCCCGGTCGAGTGGGCCCAAGCTGGAGATGTCCACGACCGTCGTCGTCGATCTCCAGCGATGGCCGTCCGCGGCGTCCATCAGTTGCGCAGCTCGTCCCAAGCTGCGTGTGTTTCCCGCCGACGCTGCCGTGTCGGTCATTTCGATGGTGCTTTCCGTTGCCAGGTGTGTGCAACGGGACCGTAGACGCTAGCCGTGGTCGGATCAAGTCTCTGCGTGAGAATTTGCCGATCACGACGATCTCTTGACAGTTGCTCAGCTGAAGATGATCCGGTTCCGACCAGATCGTTTGGCCTCACGCACCGCCGCGCTGGCCTCGGCGACGATGCGGTGGGCCTGCGCCACGCTGGTACCCACCGCAACACCGACCGATGTGGTCAGCGAGAAGTCGTCTTCCATGCCGCGCCAGGTGGCGCAGGACACGGACTCGCGAACACGGTCGAGCACGGCCCGCGCCTCGTCGGGAAGGATCTGTCCGAGCACCATCACGAACTCGTCGCCACCGAGGCGCACCACACAATCCCCGCCCCGACACGAGTCGCGGATCAGATGGGCAACCTGCTGCAGCACGGAATCACCCTGCTCGTAGCTGTGCTCGTCGTTGACCTGTTTGAAGCCGTCGAGGTCGAACACGGCAACGCAGATCGGACGAGATTTCAGCAACGCTTCGGGGAGCAAATGCGTGAGATAGCGGCGATTGTAGAGCCCGGTCAGCGGGTCCGTCTCGCTGATGTGTTCCGTGTGGCGGTGCTCGATGCCGAGCTCCACGTAGGCCAGACGGGCGGCGCGCTCGCGACGCAGATCCTCTTGCAGCTGCTCGTTCTGGCGGGCCATCGCGGCGCGCGCTTCCTCGAATCGTCCGTGGTGCCAGAGCGCCTCGATCAGCACCGGCCACGCCGCAGCCGGAAAGCGACGGACCCACGGCCCCTCCGCCGTCTCCCACGCCTGCTCGATCAGATCGATGCAGAGTGGGTCGTGATGCAGGTTCCAGCGAGCAACGGCCTCGCCGAGCAACGACACGACGGTTTCCATGTCCAGGCGATGCGCTGCGGACAGCGTGCGCGCCGCGATCGCGTCGGACAGTGCCTCCTCGTACCGACCGCGAGCATTGAGGAACCAGGCCCGGTGGGCCAACGCGGCTGCGTCAGCGGATTCCTCCTTGGCCTCGGTCGACTCGATCACCGACGTCGTGACACGGATGCCGTTCTCGATGTGTCGTTCGCGGGCAAGTTCGTCGGGCTCGTTCATCATCGCCAGGTGGTACGCGGCCGCCATGCCGGAACGGACGAACGCACGGTCCTCGGCGTTGCCGGCCAGGGGCAACGCGCGCTCGAACAGGTCGAGTGCGATGTTCGGGAAGTCGGATCGCTCGTAGGTGACCGCGAGGTTGTGCACCGCCTGGTAGTTGGCGGGATCGTCGGGCAATTGATCGAGGAGGTACCGAGCTTCGGCGAGCAAGTGCATCGCCTCGGCGCGGCGTTCGTTGAGCATGTGGTCGTCGACGAGCAAGCCGAGTGCATCACACATTTCGGGCACGATCTCGTGGGCCCGCGCCTCGGCCACCACCATCTCGGCGATCGCGACAGAGGCCCGGACGTCGCCGATGTCGGTCAAGCAGTACGCGCGACGCATGGCCAGATGGAGGCGCTCGGGCATCGATGTCGCGCTTGCTTCGGCCTGCGTGTAGAGCTCGATCGCGCGCTCGAAGTCACCAGTCGCACGCGACTGTGATGCCTCCGCCGCCAAATCCATCGGCCGAGGATACGCGTGATCGAAAGGTTGCCGCTAGCGCGACCGCATCAGGCCACGTCACCCGGTGTGTGCCAGCCAATGCTTGGCCGCGCGTGTTACTTGGCCTTGGCGGTTTGCTTGACTCGGTCGAGGAGGTGGGTGGGGAGGACTTCGTAGCTGGAATGCTGCACCGTGAAGCAGCCACGGCCGCCCGTCATCGAGCGCAAATCGATCGCGTAGCGGGTCAGTTCGCTGGTCGGCACGAGTGCAGTGATGGTGTGCTGGCCGTGCGCGGCCGAATCGGTGCCCTGCATGCGGCCGCGGCGCGACGTGATGTCGCCCATGATCGTGCCCTCGTACTGGGTCGGCACCGTGACGTGCAGCAACGAGATCGGCTCCAGCACAGCGACGCCGGCGGCGGTCATTGCGTCCTTGAAGCCCTGCGCGGCCGCGGTCTTGAACGCCATCTCGCTGGAATCCACGGCGTGGTACTTGCCGTCGTAGCACTCGACACGCACGTCGACGACGGGGAAGCCGTGCACTCCCCCGCCCGACATCGTCTCCTCGATGCCCTTCTGCACCGCAGGAATGTAGTTGCGTGGGATTGCGCCGCCGACGACCGCGTCCTTGAACTCGAACCCCTCACCGCGGGCCAGCGGTGTGACACGAAGATTCGCCACCGCGTACTGGCCATGCCCACCGGACTGCTTCTTCACCTTGCCCACCGCGTCGGCCTTGCCGAGCACAGTCTCGCGATAGGCCACCTGCACGTCCGTCGTGTCGACGTTGACACCGAACTTGCGCGCCAGGCGCTCGATCGCGACCGTGACGTGCGTGTCGCCCATGCCGCGCAGCACCGTCTGGCGGGTCTCCTCGACGCGGTCGACCCGCAACGCCGCATCCTCGGCGCGCAGCCGCTCCAGCGAGATGCCGAGCTTGTCGTCGTCGGCCTGTGTGCGCGGCACGATGGCGACGCCGTACTGTGGCACCGGCGGCTCGGCGGTCAGCACGTGGACGGGCAGACCCTTCGGCGCGAGTGTGTCGCCGGTCTGCGTCGAGCCGAGCTTGGCAACGGCAGCGATGTCGCCGGCCACGACGGAGCTGACAGCGGTTTGATCTCTGCCGCGCAGCGCGAACAGACCATGCATCCGCTCCGTGGAGCTGGTGCGGCTGTTGACCAGTTGCTCGTCGGCATGCAGCGTGCCCGACAGCACCTTGAACACCGACAATTGCCCGACGAACGGATCGGCGATCGTCTTGAAGACATGGATCAGCGAACGACCGGAGGCGTCGGCCGACACCTCGACCAGGTCATCGCCAGCGGAGACCGTGACCGGCCGCTCGATCGGTGACGGACCGAGCTCGCAGATGAAGTCGGCCAGCCGGTCCACCCCGACGCCGGTGGCGGCTGACCCGGTCAGGACCGGGAACTCCAGGCAATGCAGGACCTCTCGTGCCAATGTGCGCTCCAGCTCGGTCACCGTCGGCACGTCGCCGCTCAGGTAGCGCTCGAGCTGGTCGTCGTCGCCGGCCACGATCTCCTCGACGAGCGCATCGTGGATCACGTGCTCGGTCGCGAGCACATCGGCCGTCAGCGCCTCGTTGTGGTGAGCGCCACCGGCTTCGTACTCCAGGGCCTCCTCGGACAGCACGTCGACGACGCCGTGCAGCGAGGAGGACTCACCGAGCGGCAGCTCCAACGGCACGAAGCCAGATCCGAGTGTGTCCTTCAACTGGACGAGGACGCTGTCGAAGTCAGCGCGGTCCTTGTCTTCTTTGTTGACGAAGACCATGCGGGGGACGTTCATGTCGGCGGCTCGGCGCCACAGCGCTTCGGTCTGCACCTCCACGCCCTCCACCGCGCTGACCACGAACACCGCCAGATCGGCGACAGCCAGTGCCGTCTCCGCCTCGGTCACGAAGTCGGCGTAGCCGGGCGAGTCGATCAGGTTGACCTTGTACTGCTGCCCGTCCGAGGCGGTCCACTCGAACGGGGCGAGCGCAAGTGACATCGACAGCCGTCGCTTGACCTCCTCGGGTTCAGAGCAGAGCAGGCTGGTGCCGTCGTCGACTCGGCCGGCGCGCGCGACTGCGCCGGATCTGGCCAGCAACGCCTCAGCCAGAGTCGTCTTGCCCGCACCGCTGTGGCCGAGCAGGACGACGTTGCGAATCTGGGTCGTCGGATAGGTCCTCACTCCACTGCACCCCCTGCAGTTCGTTGGTCTGCACACCGTAGACCCAGCCGAGGGCGCGCGGTGGCGAAAGTGTCCTGGTCAGCGTGGCGCGAGGTTCGCGACAACGTCGAGCCGAGTTTTCTCCGACGCCTGAATCGTCCACATCTGCGGTCACGACCAGAGTCTCGGCAGAATCTTGTCAAGAAATTTGCGCTACTTGCGTCATGACGACGGTCGGTAGCCGTTCAGTCATCGATGCTGAGGACACGAATCGATCGAGCACGACGCCGCCAGGTTGTTCATTCGAAGGAACAGCGCACACACATGGACGTGGGCATCCGCAAGCGCCTCGACGATGGCTGGCCCGTGTGGCGCATCGCCCGGCAGTACAGCATGTCCGAGACCGATGTCCGGATCGCCATCGCCCGCACCGTTTTCGCCGAGTGGCCCGACCCCCTCGTCTGATTCAGTAGCCCGGGTCGCTGGGCCAGTTGGGTTGGAACAGGTGCCATTGCTCGGGGGCACGGCGAATGAGGTACTCGAGTTCGGCGGCCAGGAGTTGGGTGGCGTTGGCGACGTCCTTGCGCAGGCCGTCGCCGCTGCGCTCGACTGGAACCCACGGCCGGCACACGGCGTGGTGGCCGTTGTAGCGCGGCGTGAAGTAGACGCCGACGGGCACGATCGGCGCACCGGTACGAATCGACAGCGTTGCCGGACCGGCGGGCAGCGTCGTCTGCTCGCCGAAGAAATCGACCGGCACGCCCGATCGATCGATGTCACGATCGGAGAGCAGGCACACCACCTCGCCCGCGCGCAACGCCTTCAGCACGGTCGACGCGACCGTTGGTCCGAGCGGCACCACCGTCATGCCGAGCGCCTCACGCAGGTCGCGAAACCACTCGAACAACTCGGGCGGCTCGATCGGCTCGACGACCACGGTCATCTTGAATCCCTGCTGGGTCAACCAGCGCCCCGCCCATTCCCAGCCACCGAGGTGTGGCAGTGCCAAGATGACTCCGTTGCCGGCTTCCATCGCGTCGGTGACGTGGTGGTAGCCCTCGTGGCTGAACCCAGCACGGACGGCGCGGTCCGACAGCGATGGCAGCCGGAAGCTCTCGACGTAGTAGCGGGCGTACGAATCGAACGCGAGCTGCACCGCTTGGCGCAACGCGAGCCCGCGCAGCGACGGGTTGACCCGCGTCAGGTGGCGTTCGATCATCGCCCGCTTGTCGCGCATTCCAGCTTGCAGGGACACGCCGATCATCGATGCCGCGACGGACGCCATCGGGCCGGGCATCAGGCGAGCGGCAACCGAGCCGAGCTTGTAACCGCCGATGGTGGCCGCGTCGGTCCACTGCTCGCGCGGGCTCTTCTCGCGTTCGGTCGACACGTCGGCTACGGGTTCGGGCGGCGACGGGGCACGCGCGTCGGCTTTCGCTCGGCATACGCGGCCCGGCGCGACGCCCGCCGGACGCGACGGACTTCCATCTTGGCCGCCGTACGAGGAGTGACGGCGGCCTGCTTCCAGACCTTGATGAAGCGCTGCACCGCTGTCACTGCGGTCAGCGCGAGCATGGTCCACAGGATCGGCAGCAGGATCGCGTGCACGAGCAGCCCCAGTTCGAGCAGGATGATGCGTTCGGCACGCTCCATCAAACCGCCCTTGGCCTCGAGTCCGAGCGACTCGGCCTTGGCCCGCTCGTAGGAGATGATCAGCGAGAAGCCGAGGATGCCGAACGGCACCATCGCCAGCCGTGGGTCCTTGCCGTCGACGTAGTAGTACGCCACACCGGCGAAGATGATGGCATCGGTCAGCCTGTCGATGACCGAGTCGAAGAAGGCACCGCGCTGGCTGGCCTGGTTCGACGCCTTGGCCAGCGCGCCGTCGAGCAGGTCGGGAATGGCGGCCAGAATGACCAGCGCGAATCCGAGATAGAGCTCACCGGCACCGATCGCGACGGCGGCGCCGACGGCGACGAGCACTCCGAGAATGGTCAGGTGGTCGGGAGACAGGCCGGTGCGGCGCAGCAGGCTGCCGATGGGCCGGACGGCTTTGTCGATGGGAGCGCGAAACCGGCCGTCGAACACCGGTTCAGGCTATCCCAGGGTCACGCGTCTGACCGGCCTGTTGCTGTGGAACACTCACCCATGGCCAAATCAACTCCCGACGATCTCGCGGTGTCATTCCGGTCGCTCGCACGGCGGCTCCGCGATGCTCAACACGACGACACCGCGCCCGGCGAGGTCGCCACGGCCGAGGCTGCGGTGCTGGGTGCGGTCACCGCCGCAGCCACCGTGCTCGGTGCAGCGGCAACTCCGGAGGGTGTTGCGTCCGCGATCCAGGAACGCCACGTCGAGGACTGGAAGGACCACGAACTCGACGCGCTGCAGACCCATGCCAACGACGCAGCCCGGGCAATCCGAACGTTGGACAACGCCTCGAGGCAATCCAGCGAAGACACCACTCTGCGTAACCAGTGATCGGCGGAACGTGGTGGAATTAAGATTCAGCGCAGTGCCTGGACGGAAACGGCCGGGTCGTTATCATTTGGGCACCCCGACGGAGGTGGTCGATGTCGAGTAAGCGAGCAATCCTGACCCAAGGTCGTGGGCTCACCAACGGTGGGCGGCCGTCGGGTTGGTACCCGGATCCGCATGACACGGGTGGACTGCGATACTGGAACGGACGCAGCTGGACCGACCACCGCGCGCGCCTGGCGGTGCCCTCCAATGCTCCGAGCCCCGCCGTCTGCGAATGTGGCGTCGCCGCCACCGGCAGCTGCCGTCACTGCAACCGCCCCTTTTGTCGCACCCACATCTCCGATCAGACTGTCGACGATCGTGCCTTTCTGCGCGTCTGGGAGGCCTGGACCTGTCACCACTGCGTCAGCGACACCCAACGCATGCTGCGCGCCGAACAGCTGGTGCGTTGCGAGGACGTTGCGATTCAGATCGCGTTGCACGTCAAGCTGGGCAAGATCCGCACCATCACCGGGCACAGGCCGCGACTCGTCAACTTGTTCCACCGCTGCGCTGATGCCGATGTGCGCCCCGGCCGGCACGCCGAGGGCTTTCTGATCCAGTACGACGGTGGCGAGGAGGGTGCCACCTACACCGGTCTGGCGATCTCGCCCGACGGCCGCACGGTGTATGACGTGGGCATCCCCACCGTCGGTGTCCGCCGCGACCGTATCGGCCCGAAGCGCACCATCCCCGGGTACCTGATCACCGAGGAGATCACCCTGGAGCGTCTCCGCCTCGGTGCCGCTCGCTCCACTCGCGAGACCTGGTTCGAATTCGCTGCTCGCGTCTACCTGCGTGCCGGCGCCCGCATCGGCATCGCGCCACTGGACCACGCCGCGATCCTGGAAGCCGAGGCTGCGGCGGCCCTCGCTGCACAGCAGACCGCCCAGGCTGCTGCGCTTGCGGCCGTCGAACAGGTGGCCGAGCAACTCGCGTCCAGCGACGCCATTGCCTCGCTCGGCATGGGGACCGCAGACGAGCACGAGGTCGCGTCGATCGACGCGAACGAGACCGACGACCTGCCACCGCCGATCACCGTCGACGCCGAGGCCGCGTCCTCGCTACCGTTGCCGCCTCCAACGCCACAGGTGCAGCCGGCCTGACGGCGAGCGCGATCAGTCGCTTGGTTCTTGCCAGTCCGTCTCCGGGTTGTCTTGCACGAGGTGTTGGATGACCTGCCCGTCGACCGCGTCGACCAGGACCAGGCCACGTCGACGCGGCGGGTTCTCGCTGGAGTAGCACAACACGCGCCAGGTCGGGCGGCTGCGCAGCCCGCGCCACACCTGCTGCGCGGACGCATGGCCGACGGCGAAACCGACCGCACCGGTGGCGGCCACGAGCGCCTGCTTCTCGTCGACCTGCATCCGCCAGCCGGACGTGAGGCAGAAGATGCCGAAGGCACCGAGCAGGATCGCGGCGGCGAGCATGCCGTCATTGACGAGCACCGGCTGTCCGTTGCGGTGCGTGAGCCACAGCACGAAGCAGATCAGCGCGAACGCGACGTAGATCGCACCGGGGATGCGCCGACGGCTGTTATCCGGGAACTGGTACGGCCCGACGAAATCACTCGCGTTGAGATCGTCGGGCAGTGCGTCGCGGATCTCGTGGTCGTCAGTCAACGGCTGCTCGGGCATCGCCGTCCAGGCTACGGGCCGACGCTGCCGGCCAAGCAGCGCGCAGTTTGGCCGCCGTGTCGGGAAGGCGCTCTGGCAACGTGCGCGTGTTCGCAGTCGCGGTCATGAAGTTGGCGTCGCCGTTCCAACGCGGCACGACGTGCACGTGCAGGTGCTCACGTACACTGCCCCCCGCCGGCTCGCCGAGGTTGAGCCCGACGTTGACCCCGCCGGGCTTCATCGCGGCCTTCACCGCGCGCACGGCATCGGTGACCGTGGACCAGACCTCGGTGTGCTCGGCCGGAGTCAAGGATTCCAGGTCGCCGATCTCGCGGTAGGGCAGCACCAGCATGTGGCCGATGCTGTAGGGGTAGGCGTTCATGATCACGAACGTGAGCGCACCGCGGTGCACGATGTGGGCGTCGACGTCGCTGAGTCCGGATTCGAGGATGCGGGTGAAGACGCTGCGGCGGTCATCCGTGGTCACGCCGCCGGCGGCGCCACCGGTCTGCACGTACGTGGCCCGCCATCCGTTCCACAGGTGTTCGAGTGGTGTCATCGCAGTGGACGCGTCGTTGACCGCTGGTCAGACCGGCACGTCGGCGACTTCGGCGGCGAGGCGCTTGACGAACTCGTCGATGCCGACGCCGCGCTCCACCTCGCCCCCTCGTGGATTGACGCCCAGTGTGTTCACGGCCACGTCGTCGTCACCGACGACGAGGATGTACGGCAGCTTCTCCAGCTTGCCGGCGCGGATGCGCTTGCCGAGTTGGTCGTTGGCCTCGACGACGTCCACCCGGAAGGCCTGGTCGCGCAAGATCTGGGCGACCTCGTGGGCATAGGCCTCGTGTGCGGTCGCAACCGGCAGGATGCGCGCCTGCACAGGTGCCAGCCAGGCCGGGAATGCGCCCGCGAAGTGCTCGATGAGCACGCCGAAGAAGCGCTCCAGCGACCCGAACAACGCACGGTGCAACATGATCGGCCGGTGCCGGGCGTTGTCGTTGCCGACGTACTCCAACTCGAAGCGCTCGGGGTGGTTGAAGTCGGCCTGGATGGTGCTCAGCTGCCAGCTGCGGCCGATCGCGTCCTTCACGTCGATGTCGATCTTCGGGCCGTAGAACGCGGCGTCGCCGTGCTTGATCTTGAAGTCGAGGCCGTGACGAACGAGCGCGCCGCGCAGCGCCTCAGTGGCCTTGTCCCAGATCTCGTCCGAGCCGACCGACTTCTTCAGGTCGCGCGTGCTGAGGTTGAACGTGAAGTCGGTGAACCCGAACGCGCGCAGCACCGAGAGCACGAAGTCGAGCAGGGACGCGATCTCGTCCTCCATCTGATCCTCGGTGCAGTAGATGTGGCTGTCGTCCTGCGTGAAGCCACGGATGCGCATCAGCCCGTGCAAGGTGCCCGCCCGCTCGTAGCGGTACACGGTGCCGAGTTCGAAGAGGCGCAGCGGCAGCTCGCGGTAGCTGCGCTGGCGACTGCGGAAGATGAGGCAGTGCATCGGGCAGTTCATTGGCTTCATGTAGTACGTGCCGTTGTCCATCTCCATCGGCGGGTACATGCCGTCCTTGTACCAGGCAAGGTGACCGCTCGTCTCGAACAACTTGCCGTTGGTGAGGTGAGGTGTGTAGACGAACTGGTAGCCGCCGGCTTGGTGGCGAGCGCGGCTGTAGTCCTCCATCTGCTTGCGGACGATGGCACCCTTCGGGTGCCACACTGCGAGGCCGCCGCCCAGCTCCTGCGGGAAGCTGAGCAGATCCAGTTCGGTGGCGAGCTTGCGATGGTCGCGCTTTTCGGCCTCCTCCAGACGGTGGAGGTGTTCCTCCAGCGCGGCCTTCGATTCCCAGGCCGTGCCGTAGATGCGTTGCAGCATCGGGCCCTTCTCGTTGCCGCGCCAGTAGGCGCCGGCCACCTTCATCAGCACGAAGTGGCCGAGCCGGCCGGTGCTGGGTACGTGGGGGCCACGACACATGTCGACGAAATCGGGGGTGTTGCGGTACACACTGACGGTGCCACCAACGCCGACCTCGCCGGTGTCAACCACGGCGTCTTCGTCCTCGTCGTCGGGCACGACCTCGCCAAGGGCGCGGACGCGCTCGATGATCTCGACCTTGTACGGCTGGTCGGCGAACAACGCGACCGCATCGTCGATGCTCATCTCGCTGCGTGTGAACGGCTGGTCGGCGGCGATGATCTCACGCATCCGGGCCTCGACCGCGACGAGGTCGTCTTCGCTGAACGTCTTGTTCTCGGGCAGCTCGAAGTCATAGTAGAAGCCGTCGACGATGGCCGGGCCGATGGAGTACTTCGCGCCGGGGAACAGCTGCGTCACAGCTTGGGCCATGACGTGCGACGTGGAGTGACGCAACACATGACGGCCTTGTTCGGTCGAGTCGGTGATGATGGCCACCTGCGCGCCGTCGGGCACGGGCGCCGTCAAGTCCACTTCGTCGCCGTCGACCGTGGCTGCGACCGCGGCCTTGGCGAGACGCGACCCGATCGACGCTGCCACGTCGGTCGCAGTGCTGCCCTCGGCAAAGGCGCGCTGCGAACCGTCGGGAAGGGTGATCAGGATGTCTGTCATAGGGAGCACCAGTGTAGGAGACACCTCCCCCGTGACTGCGTCGTTTACACGGCGGACGGCACTGGTGGCAGGGGTCGGCGCAGCGCGGGCCGTGCTCCGGTGACCAACGCGATCTGGCGGTTCAGTGCCGACGCGATCAGCAGGTCGCAGCGCCGGTCGAAGCCGTCCGTGTATGCGGCGAACTCGCGCACGAACTCGGCGCCGTCGAGCAGGATCTGGGATCGGCGCAGCTCGGCGAGCGCCTTCTCCATCTCGGCAATCGTGGCCTCGGGGGTGGCGTTCGCGCGTGCATCAGCAATGGCCTTCTCGCGCCCGGCGACGTCACCACGTGCCGCAGCGATCTGGTCGAGCTGCGCCTGCGCCGACGCCACCTGTTCACGGTGGAGCTGCAGCACTCGGGTGACCCGCGCGTCGGTGGTGAGGTAGCGCTCCAAGCCCTGCACGACACTCATCCCCTGCCCGGGGGTGAGCGCGTTGGAGAGCACTCTCTCTCCCAGCGTCTTTTCGACCAGCGCCTTGGCCATGTTGAAGGCTTTGGTGAATCCGAGCGCCATGAAGCACTCGTGCACGATGCGCAACGCTGGCGCTTCGAACGTGTTGACGACCATCCCCTCGCGCATCTTGCCGAGATAGCTCGTCGCACTGTCGACCTGGCGGCCGGCGGTAGCGCTGTTCCATTCGCCGATCACGTTCGTGGAATCGATGTTTCGCAACGCGTCCTGGACCAGCCGGTAGCGCACGAGTGTGGAGTCGATCTCGGCATCGGTCAGCAGGCCGCGCAGCGCGGTCCGCACCGCTTCCGGGCTGATGGCCAGCACCTTGGTCCGGAATGCGGCGTCGGCGAGTGCAGGCATGCCGACGAAGTGGGCCGAGTTGATGTGTTCGCCGCGAGCGTCGATCACCTTGGGGTCGACGCTGCGATGGTCGACGGCGAAGGCCATGTCGAGGTCGATGCCGACGACGCCCGTGACCTTGCCACCGGCGGTGGCGATGTAGTAGTTGTGCCAGTGCCGGTCGAGCTGCCCGGCGATGGCATCGATGATCTGGATCACGTTCAGCGAACGTTGCAACACCGGATCGTGGAGCGTGGCCTGTCCCTCACGCCGCACGTCTTTGGGTGAAGCCACGATGTCGCCACTCTTGCTGAGCTCGGCGGCCTCCTCGCCCGGAGCGAGCGCCTGGCGCGTGCCGAACTTGGTGCGCTTCGCAGCGAGCTTGCTGGTCTTGGAGTCGGTGTCGCTGCTGTGCGTGGCGAAGTCGGTGCGGGCGATCTCTGATGCGTCGAACAGTTCGGCCAGCCGCGACATCGCCACGGCACGAGCACCGGCATTGGTGTCCAGCTCGGGAATGCCCATCACACTGCCGGCCGTGCCGTGCGCCGCCATGTTCCATCCACGATCCTGCATGAACACGCCCTTGCTGTTGTCCGCGCCATGTTCGACGTAGTCGAGCCGGTTGACGCCGCCACCGAAGAGGTCGTCGGTGACGACCTTGACGTTGCGGTCGTTGAAGGACTGCCGGGCGAGATAGTCGGGACGGGCCAGTTCACGCCGCTCTTCGGCGAGACGCGGCCGCAACATGGCCAGCGCGTGGCTGCGGGCATCCTTGGCTCCGGTGTCGAGTGGGTTCGCTGCCCGCTTCGCGTCGCTCATCCCGGAGAAGGCGTCCGACTTCTTCTTCGCAGCCACGGCGTCGAGCGGTGGGTTCTCGCGCAGCCAATTGGCGACGAGCGTCTCCAGCCGGGCGAGGGCGCGGTCCATCTTCGTCCGCGTCGCCGGATCCAGCCGCTTCTTGCGCACGACCGTGCGTTCCTGCGCCTCGTAGTTGCCGAGCTCGGTCAGGATCTTCGCGTACGTACCGCGCACGATGCGGCTGGCCGCCGACGCCTTGCCACCGTTGTCGACGAGCGCGGCCTTCGAGCCGTCCAGCTTGCGACGGATGCGGCTGCCTGGCCCCGCCGAGTTCTGGGCGACGTGAGCCAACTCGTGGCTGATCAGCTCGCGACCGGCGGTGCTGGCCGGCCGATACGCGCCGTTGCGGAAGTACACGTCGCTGCCAATGGTGAACGCCGTCGCGCCCAACGATTGCGACAGCTGATCCGCTGTCGAGTCGGTGTGGACCCGCACATCGCCGAGCGGCGCACCGACGACGGACTCCACCGATCGCTGCACTCGGGCGTCAGCACGCCGGCCACCGCCGCGGGACCGCTGGATCGCGTCGTGCACTGACGAGTCGACCGGACCGCCGGACGCGCCCGCGGCCGCGGCCCCGCCGGACGCGAACCGGCGCATCACCACGGAGGCGTCACGCACGGCTGCCGCGGCGATGCAATCTGCCTGGCGCTCGGCCGGATCGTCGGCACGACCGACCACCATTGGCGATCGGGGCGACCGTGCCCGGCGAGGGGCCGTGTCACGGCCTGCGGATGTGACCGCGACCGCGGCGGTGGCGAACTCAGTAGCGCGCATCGGAGGCTCCATTTCACTGTCGGTGCCGTGAAGGTACCGACCGCGATGAGCCGTTACGAGCCTGCGCCCACTGTCTGCATCAGGGGTGCAGTTTCCGCCGGGTCGTCGTGGACGTGGGCAATGCGCGCGGTGTCGGCAGGCAGGCTCTCGGCCTTCTTCGTCGCGTAGACGTTGCGATACTCCTGGCCGGTCAGCTCACGGATCTCGAACATCAACTCGTCGGTGATCTGGCGCAGCACGAGATGGTCGTCGGCGCGGTTGAGGTACTTGTCGACCTTGATCGGCCTGCCGATCTTGATCGTCGCGGTCTTGCGGATCTTGGGCAGCTTGGCGTCCGGCGGCTGGATCTCGCGGGTACCGATCACGCCCACCGGGTAGATCGGGCAGCCGACGCGCAACGCGAGGCGGGCGGCGCCGGTGTGACCCTTGTACAGGTAGCCGTCGCGGCTCCGGGTGCCTTCGGGAAAGATGCCGAACAGTTCGCCGCGGCGCAGCACACCCTCGGCCGTGTCGAGTGCAGCGCTGCTCTTGTCGCCACCGCTGCGATCGATGGGGATCATGCCCATCGCCGGGAAGAGGAACTTCGTCTTCCACGAGTCCATGTACTCGGCCTTGCCGACGAAGCTGATGTTTCGACCGACGTGGAGCATCAAGAACGCACTGTCCAGGAAGCTGACGTGGTTCGGGCACAGGATCGCCGGCCCGTCCGCCGGCAAGCGCTCGAATCCCTGCAGGTCGAACGTCCACAGGCGGGTCGCGATCGGGCGGACGACGCGGCGGGTACGTCGCTGGATCGCGCTCGCACCGCCGGCCGAAGCCCTGTTGGTTGTCGGTGAGGACGGCACAGTGCGCATAGTAAACCACCCCGGCCGCACATCGGGGCGAGACGGAAGGCGTTCGCATGAATTCTGGGTAACGGCAGCGTGCCGACGTTCGGTGGTCACATCGTCACGCCGAGCAGGCGTGCAGCGTCGGACACGTCATGGCCATCGGCTGCGGCACGGTCGATCGCGAGCACCGCGGACGCCGTGTCCAGGTCGTCGTCGAGTGCAGCGCGAACCTCGTCGATCACGTCGCACGATGCTCCGCCGCGGGTGGCCAGCCAGGCGTCCAGTCGAGCTGCCGCACGTGGCATGAGTTCCTCGTCCCAACTCCAGTCGTTGCGATAGTGGTGCTCGACGATCGCGAGGCGGATGGCCCTCGGGTCGTACGTTTCACGCAGCCGGTCGACGAAGATCAGGTTGCCGAGGCTCTTCGACATCTTCTTGCCATCCATCGACACCATCGGGCCGTGCATCCAGTGGCGTACGAACTGCTCGCCGGTCGCGGCCTCGCTCTGCGCCCGCTCGCATTCGTGATGGGGAAAGATGAGGTCGCTGCCACCACCGTGGAGGTCGATCGTGGTGCCCAACTCGCGCAGGGCCAGCGCACTGCATTCGATGTGCCAGCCCGGCCGACCGGGTCCCCACAGCGTGTCCCACGACGGCTCGTCCGCTGCGGACGGGTGCCATAGCACGAAATCGAGGGGGTCGCGCTTGTTGGGGTCGTCGACGTTGCCGCCGCGCTCGCGGGCGAACTCGATCATCTGCTCTCTCGAATAGTTCGACACCGAGCCGAAGCTCGGGAACTTGGAGACGTCGAAATACACCGATCCGCCCGCCTGATAGGCAAATCCGGCCTCGAGCACCATGCCGATGAAGCCGCGGATGTCGCTGATCGCCGACGACGCTCGAGGGGTGCTGTACATCGGCAACATGCCGAGCGCCTCCATGTCGCGCTCGAAGCGGGCTTCCTCGCCGGCCGCCAGATCGAGGTAGTGCACGCCGAGTTGGCGGGCCTTGGCGAACAACGGGTCGTCGACGTCGGTGACGTTGCGGACGCACTTGACAGTGTGACCGAGGTCGATCAGCCGGCGCTGCAACACGTCGTAGACGACAAACGTGGCGGCATGACCGAGGTGGGTCGAGTCGTACGGCGTGATGCCGCACGTGTACATCGTGACGATCTCACCTGGCTCGAACGCGACGACGGCACGCTTCGACGTGTCGTAGAGACGCATGGTCAAGAGGCTGGTCCTTCTGGCGTCGCTTCCGGGGTCGCGTCTGCGGTCCTTTCCACCGCCGCGACCGTCGGGGGGACCTTCGGTGCCGGCGCCGGCTTCTGAACATCGCGCGGGTCGTTGCGAATTCCCGTGAGCTTGGGCGCGACGCGGGTCTTGTACCGGATGTTGAGCTGGAGCAGGACCGCGGTGAACGCCTCGATGGCCGTGGCGTTGGACAGCTCACCGGCGTCGAGCGGGCGACAGCCCGGGATCTTGCTGACGATCTCGGCCACGATCTTGGTCGCCTCGATGTCGTCGCTGCAGATCAAGACGTCGGAGTCGATCGGCGACTCCAGATGGCCGAGCTCACTCGCCGGCAAGTGGTGGAACGCGGCGACGACGCGGCACTTCGGCACGGCAGCCTGCACGTGCGCGGCCACACTGCCGCGCGGCGGCACGAGCGGCTGGAACTCCTTGCCGACGCGCACAAGCGCGTTGGCCATGCTGATGACGACCTTGCCTGCGAGGAGATCCTCGAACTCCTGCGCGGTGGTGGCCGCCGAGTCCCACGGCGTGGCGATCACGACGATGTCGCACGAAGCCGCGCCGGGGTTGTCGGCGCACTCCAGCCGATCGGCCAGGTCACCCCACTTGGCCAGCAGCCCGTCGCGGACCTCCATCGAGCGGTACTTCGACCGCGAGCCGATGACACACGTGTACCCCACCGAGGCGAGACGAGCCGCGAGCGCGCTCCCCGCAGGACCGGTGCCACCCAAGATTCCGATACGCATAGGTTGCTGAGCATGCCACACCAGATGGCGCGTGCTGGTCCCCGACGGCTGTAGCGGCGACGCTAGTGTCGCCGTCATGGGTCTGCTGTCCGGGAAGAACATCGTGATCACCGGCGTCCTCACGGATGCGTCGCTCGCGTTCGGGGTGGCCAAGCTGGCCCAGGCCGAGGGCGCGCAGATCATCCTCACCGGCGCGGGCCGAGCGCTGAGCCTCACCGAGCGCACGGCGCGCAAGCTCGATGGCCCCGTGACGGTCCTCGAGCTGGACGTCACCGTGCCCGAGCACGTCGAGACGGTGCGGGCCCAGGTCAGTGAGCAGTGGGGCCGCGTCGACGGTGTGCTGCACTCGATCGGCTTCGCGCCGCAGAACTGCCTCGGCGACGACTTCATGAACGTGACATGGGAGGACGTCGGTACGGCCATCAACATCAGCTCGTACTCGTACAAGACGCTGGCCGACACGTTCGTGCCGCTGATGACGGGCGGCGGCTCCTTCGTCGGGCTGGACTTCGACAACACCGTTGCCTGGCCGGCGTACAACTGGATGGGCGTGGCCAAGTCGGCGCTGGAATCGATCAACCGCTACCTGGCCAAGGAGCTCGGCAAGCACCAGATCCGCTTTAACCTCGTCGCCGCCGGCCCGGTCAAGACGATGGCGGCGAAGAGCATCCCCGGCTTCGCCAAGTTCGAGGACGTCTGGAGCGAACGCGCGCCCCTGGGCTGGGACGTCTACGACTCCACCGCCGTCGCCAAAGCCGTCGTCGCATTGCTGAGTGACTGGTTCCCGCTCACCACCGGCGAGATCATCCACGTCGACGGAGGCTTCCACGCCGTCGCCGTGTAGCTCGGGCGCTTCAGTGGGAGCTGGCTTCGGTTTCGATTTCGGTGTGGTCGCCGGACCAGAGGGTGTGGAAGGTGCCGGGGCGGTCGATGCGCTGGTAGGTGTGCGCGCCGAAGAAGTCGCGCTGGCCTTGCACGAGCGCGGCGGGGAGACGTTCCGACGCCAGTGAGTCGTAGTAGCTGAGCGCTGAGCCGAAGCCAGGCACGGGGATGCCCGATTGCACGGCGGTCGACACGATGCGTCGCCACGCGGCCTCGCCGTCGGCCACGGCCTTGGCGAAGTACGGGTCCTGCAGGAGCGAAGCGAGTGCAGGGTTGTCGCGGTAGGCGTCGACGATGCGGTTCAGGAACTGGGCGCGGATGATGCAACCGCCTCGCCAGATCTTGGCGACCGCACCGTTGTCAATGCTCCAGTCGTACTCCTTCGCACCGGCGATGATCGCGTCGAAGCCCTGCGCGTAGGCGACCACCTTCGACGCGTACAGAGCGGCGCGAACGTCGTCGTCGAAACCGTCGGTCGCCGCGACGATCGTGGGCCGGCTGGTGATGGTGGCCCGCACGGCGGCGCGTTGATCGGCCTTGCTGGACACGGCGCGGGCGAAGACCGCTTCGGCGATGCCCCCGACGGGCACACCGAGGCCGAGGGCGTTCTGCACCGTCCACACACCCGTGCCCTTCGACCCGGCCGAGTCGAGGATCACGTCGACGAGCGGGCGTCCGGTGATTGCATCGACTTGGCGCAGCACTTCGGCGGTGATCTCGATCAGGTACGACTCGAGCGGGCCGCGGTTCCAGTCCTCGAAGACCTCGGCGATCTGCGGTGGTTCGAGGCCGCGGACACGACGCAACAGGTCGTACGCCTCGGCGATCAGTTGCATGTCGGCGTACTCGATGCCGTTGTGGATCATCTTGACGAAGTGGCCGGCACCATCGGTGCCGACGTGGGTCACGCACGGCTCGCCCTCGGCGATGGCTGCGATCGACGCCAGGATCGGGCCGAGCGTCTCGTACGCCTGCGCCGAACCACCAGGCATGATCGACGGGCCGTGGAGCGCGCCCTCTTCCCCGCCGGAGATGCCCGTCCCGACGAACTCCAACCCGCGGGCATGCGCCGCGTGCTGGCGGCGGATCGTGTCGGTGAACAACGCGTTGCCGCCATCGACGATGATGTCGCCCGGCTCGAACGCGTCGGACAACTGGTCGATCACGGCATCGGTCCCCCGCCCCGCTTGCACCATGATGATGGCCATGCGTGGCCGCTGAAGGCTCGCCGCAAAGTCGGCGATCGACATCGAAGCGACGAACCCGGCCTCGGGATGCTCGGCCAGCAGCACGTCGGTCCGCTCCGGCGAGCGGTTGTACACGGCGACGACGTTGCCCTCCCGGCTGGCCAGGTTGCGCGCCAGGTTGGACCCCATCACCGCCAACCCCACGACCCCAATGTTCGCCCGTGCCTCAACCGTCTCGGTCATGATGCCCCTCCGTGTCCGACCGCCACGCTAATTGGCGACGAAGGACCCTCGTGCCGATCCGCCGAGGACGGAGATCGATTCACGACAGCAGGGCTCGTGCGCCGGCGACCAGTTGCCCTGCCTGGCGGACGGCAACGACGGCGTCCTTCTGGGCAATGGGTGCGGCCGGGTACTGGGCTCTCGTCTTGGGTTTCAGGAGGCGGTCGAGCGTTGTCGCCAGGTCCGCACCGATCCTGCCCGCCTTGCGAAGTTCGGGTACCGCCTGACGATGGTCATCCAACTTCGACGTCTTGCCGACCAAGGCGAGGCAGATCGCATCCTTCGAGTTGATTGCGGCGATCACGGCGTTCGTCACGGCGACGCTCGGATGGCCACCTTCCAAGGCGGACATGGCCTCGGCGAGGAATTCCTCCGCCTTGGAGAGATGGCCGCGTGCCGAGTCGAGCGGAGTCATCGAGCGACCGCTCCCGTGATGTGGCGGAACTCGGTGCCGCGCAACGAGTCGTCTGAGTCAGGATGATCTCATCCCAGGTCGGTCGTCGAGATGTCACTCGGCACTCGGCGATACGGTTCGGGCGTGGCCGAAATGAATCGACTTGGGCGGGAGACATCGCCGTATCTGCGCCAGCACCGGGACAACCCGGTGCACTGGTACGCGTGGGGGCCGGAGGCGTTCGCAGCGGCCAAGGAGCGCAAGGTGCCGATCCTGTTGAGCGTCGGGTACTCGGCGTGCCACTGGTGCCACGTGATGGCCCACGAGTGCTTCGAGGACGACGAGGTCGCCGCGGAGATGAACCGGTTGTTCGCCAACGTGAAGGTCGACCGCGAGGAACGACCCGACGTGGACGCGATCTACATGGACGCGGTGCAGGCCCTGACCGGGCGCGGCGGCTGGCCGATGACCGTGTTCCTCACCCCACACGGCAAGCCGTTCTACGGCGGTACCTACTTCCCGAAGCCGTCGATGTTGCAGCTGATGGCGGCGATCGACGACGTGTGGCGCAACAAGCCGGGCGACGTCGCCCAGAACGTGGACGCGTTGATGGACGCGCTCGGTCGCAGCGCCACGGTCGCGCCGGCTGACGACGTGCCGGGCGTGGAGGCGATCAACGCTGCGCTCGCGCAGTTGGGCCAGAGCTTCGACAGCGAGTGGGGTGGGTTCGGCTCGGCACCGAAGTTCCCGTCGACGCTGAACCTCGAGCTGGTCCTGCGCGCTCACCTCCGCTCGCCGAGCGAATCCGCGGAGACGGTCGTGACCACGACTCTCGATGCAATGGCGAGCGGTGGCGTGTACGACCACCTCGGCGGCGGCTTCGCCCGCTACAGCACCGATCGCGAATGGCTCGTGCCGCACTTCGAGAAGATGCTCTACGACCAGGCGCTGCTCGTGCGCGTCTATGTGCACGCGTGGCTCGTGTTCGGCCACGACCGCTGGCGTCAGGTCCTCACCGAGACCATCGAGTACGTGTTGCGCGAGATGACCAACCCGTCCGGTGGGTGGTACTCGGCGGAGGACGCCGACTCACCCGACGAGCACGGCCACAGCCACGAGGGTCTGTTCCACACCTGGACCCGTGCCGACATCATCGACGTGCTCGGCGAGGACCTCGGCATGCAGGCGTGCGAATGGTGGGAGGTGACTTCGGACGGCAACTTCGAGGGTCGCAACATCCTCGCTCGCGCCCACCATCGCGGTGAGTTGGCACGGCCCGAGCACATCGAGCGCGCCCGCCGCCTGCTGTACGACGCCCGTGCCGAGCGCCGACGTCCCGGGCTGGACGACAAGATCCTGACCGAATGGAACGCGCTGTTCCTGGCCTCGTTGGCCGAGGCCGCAGCGGTGATGGACCGGCCCGATTGGCTTGCTGCGGCCGTGCGTAACGGCGAGTTCCTGCTCCGCGAGCTGCGACGCGACGACGGTCGCTGGCACCGATCGTGGCAGAGCGGGGGCGCTCCCCCGGCCCGACATGCCGCACTTGCGGCGGACCACTCCAACCTCGTCGACGCGTTCACACGTCTCGCCGAAGCCACCGGCGAGGCCCGCTGGGTCCGGGCAGCAACGGAGACCGCCGACACGATGCTGGACCACTTCTGGGACCCCGAAGCCGGCGGGTTGTTCACCACGGCCGACGAAGCCGAGGCGATGATCGTGCGTCAGAAGGAGCTGATGGACGGCGCGACACCATCGGCCAACTCGGTTGCCGCCGTCGCGCTGCATCGCCTCGCAGCACTGACGGGAGAGCACCGCTTCTCCCAACACGCCGACAGCACTCTGCGGCTGATCGGTCGCGTCCTGCCCCAGGCACCGACCGCGTTCGGCAACGCCTTGGCAGCCGTCGACATGCGCAGCAGCGCCGGCCACGAGATCGTGATCACGGGCGATCGGCCCGATCTCCTTGCGGTCGTTCGCAGTTGCTGGATGCCGAACTCGGTGCTGGCGTGGGGCGAGCGCTACGACTCACCACTCTGGTTCGATCGGCTCGACGGACTCGCGTACGTCTGCGAGGGCTTCTCGTGTCGATTGCCCGTCTCCAGCACCGACGATCTGCAATCCTTGCTCGCATGATCACGCGCAGGGTCACAGCCGTCGTCGCAGTCGTGCTCGTCGGGCTCGGTGCCTGTAGCAGCGAGAAGAAGGTGATCGACAATGCTTCGGCGGATGACTCGATCGACGTCAGCATCCCCGACATCACCCTGCCCGGCGGCGACACGCTGCCCGACTCCGACACGCTGCCCGGCGACATCACCGTTCCGGGCGGCGCCACGCTGCCTGACGTCGGCGACATCACCATTCCCGGCGGCGGCAGTGCTCCCGGCGTCGCGCCGAACTGCCTCGCCTACCTGCAAGCGATCAGCGGCGCGCTCTCAGGCGATCAGGCCAGCCTGGACACCTTGGAGAACGGCTTCGACGACCTCGCCGACCAAGTGCCCGACGACCTCAAGGACGACCTCGACGTGCTCGCTGCCGGATACGCGCTGATCGCCGAGAAGCTCAAGGGCGGCGCCGACCCGGCCACGCTCTTCGCCGACCCCGAGATCCAGGCGCTCTTCAGCAACACCGAGTTCGCGCAGGCCTCGGGCAACGTTTCGACCTGGCTCAACGGCGAGTGCGGCCAGCAGGGCTGAGGGCTTCAGGGCGCTGATGTTGCGGTTGGCACCGTCGTCGGCGGCGTCGTCGGCGTCTGCGTCGTGGTCGTCGCCGGCGACGTGGTGGTCGTCGACTTCGGCGTGGTCGTCGTCTGTTCGACCGTCGTGGTCGTCGCCGGGATCGTGGTCGTGGTGGTGGTGGACGTCGTGGTGGTCGCGTTCGGATCGGGGTAGTTGAACGGGGCGACGGTCTCGGCCTCGCTGTAGTCCTCGGGTTGGCGACCGTCCTGGCCCCAGACGTAGACGAGGTCCCCGATGTCGACGAAGCTCTGGAAGACGTCGGAGATCTTCTGGTGCATCCGGATGCAGCCGTGCGACGCCGGCTCGAGCGGCACGTTGTCGGCACCGTGCATCGCGATCCCGTAGTTGAAGTAGATCGGGTTCATCATCCCGCCGAGGGGCCCGTTGCGCTTGCCGACCACCTTGCGGGTGAACTTGAAGACTCCGCCCGGCGTACGTGACTCACCGCACACGGCCTTGTCGACCGGTGGATCGAGCAACTCGCCCTTCGCGTTGGTGTCCAGCTTGACGGTGTCGCACCAGGTCTTCCCGTCGCCACTGGAGATGTGGATGACCAGCGTGGCCCTGTTGTCGGTGAACACCGCAGCCACCTGCTGGGGCAGGTAGATCTCGACATGTGTGCCGGTGCCCGGCCGCAACGGTGTGATGACGAGCGGATCCTGCATGCGCTGCCACATGTCGTTGGTGACCGTGCCGGTCGCTTGTGAACGGGGCACGTTCATCACCAGCTTCTCGAAGGCCCACACCGCCTGCTGCGTCTGCCCCCCGAAGAGGCCGTCGTCGACACCGGGCGCGAAACCCAGGGCGGTGAGCCGAGCCTGGACGGCCTTGACCTCGTCTCCTGATGCTCCGAATGCCAACGACTGACTCAACGCGGTCTTCACGATCGGCGCAGTCGAACTCTCGGTCATGACGCCGCCGGCGGAACCGTCGGGCGCAGTCAGGTCGGAGATCACGAATTCGGAGTTCTCGACGGGCGGCGCGGCTTCGTTGGCGTCGCCATTGCCGTCGCCGCCTGCGCCACCGACCACGATGACAACGCCGAGCACCGCCACGGCTGCGGCCGCCGGGATCCACTTCGCCAGCGCGTGCGGTGCAGGGGTGTGCGCGTGGCGTGGGGCGGCCGGCCGCCGGGGCGCGGCTTTCTTCGCGGGTGGACGTCGGGGGGCATTCATGGGCTGGTCCGACGCTAGCAACGGGGCGCGACCGCCAGCGGTCAGTGTTACGGATGACCGCCCGACCAGCAGCCATGGTGCACAATCTCCTTCGGCGAGCGACGTCGCCGCTTGGCACTCAGCCCCTGGTCTTCGCGGTCTTCGGCCAGCGGCCACCCGAGCGCGACGGCCCCGAGCAACTGCAGGTGTGCGGGAATGCCGAGCGATGAGCGCAGCTGATCCTCGTTGTGGAAAACGCCGAAGAACAGTGCACCGAGGCCGTGGTCCTCTGCCGCGAGCAGCATCGTCATCAGCGACATCGACGCGTCGATCGTCCAGTACGGCGTCGGCCAGGCATCCGGGCCGGCTCCGAGCCCGCTGGCGGCCTTGTCCGGTTCGGAATACCGCAACGTGTACGCCAGCGGGTCAGCCAGCGGCAAGGCGATGACCGGCGCTGTCAGCAGATGCTGCCAGTGAAACGTCGACCGGCGCTCGATCGGCAGAGTCACGTCCCAGAAACGGGCGGTGTCGTCGCCACTGAGCACGACGAGGTGCCAGCCCTGGGTCTTGCCCGCGCTCGGTGCCCGCGAGGCGAGGTCGACGAGGTGGTCGAGCAGTTCCGGAGCGACCGGGCGGGTGTCGAACGAGCGGGTCATCCGCCGCGAGCGGACGACGGAATCGAACGGGCGGCTGACGTGATCGGTCAGCGCGCGCCGAGCTTCACGAGATCTTCGGCCATCGTCCAGCCGTGGACGATGAGCGCGCCGCCCTTCTTCTGGTTCACGGCGGCGAACTGCGCGGCGACGTCGGGGTTGATCTTGTCGGGCTTCGACGACTCGTGGTCCAAGAAGCCGCTCTGACCGTTCGACTTGACGATGAAGTTCTGCTCGTCGTAGGTCGCGTCGACCGCGAAGCGCTTGGCCAAGCGGCGGCCCCACGCCCGCTCTTCGCCGACGGCACGGTGCCCGGGGCGGGGAATGACCTCGTCGACCTGCTTGAACGCTTCCAGGCCATCCGGGCGGACGAAACGGGTGCCGATGACCACGTCTTCGTCCGGGAAGGCCATCAGCGCGCGGTGGAACGCCTCGCCCATCAGGCCCTTGAGGACCTGATCGCGCTTGGAGGTGCGCTTCACGCTGAGCTGGCCGAGCAGGACACACGGTGTGCCGCCGATGCGCTCGAGCGTCGAGAACATGAATCCGTGCAGAGTGCCGTCGATGCGTGCTGTCGTACTGAGCACCCAATCTTCCTTGGCCTTCGAGACGCTGCCGATGTCGAACGCACCGCCCATCGACGCCAACTCATCGAGATCGGCATCACTCAGCGCTGCGCAGTCCCTGGTGTCGACCTGGATTGCCATTGGTCCATTCTGCCATCAAAAGCACCGGTTTCGGAAGCGAAGCGACCACTCAGATGCATTCCTGTGCCAGTCGTCACATCGAAATCCACGAACTGGAGGGCCAGATCCCAAGCGGTCGCCGAGCGCAGCGGTGGCGCTCCGTGAAGGGACTGGCCCACCCGCTGGCCACGATATCGAGCCGACGCCAAAGCGGAGCGGAGGCGGCGCGCGAGACAGCCAGTCAGAGGATGACGGAATCGTGACCGAAGGCGACCCGGAGTTCGCCGACGGCGCGGTCGAGATCGACGCAGTAGTCATCGGCGAGGCGCAGTGTCTTGCCCGCCCCGAGTTCGACGAAGACCTGTGACTCGCCGGGGTGGTCGCGAAGGATGCGCTTGAGGCGCTGGATCTTCATCTCGTCCAGCGTGTTCGCGGGCAGCCGCAGCCGCAGCGGTGTGGCGTTGCCCGTGTCCAGGCCTTCGAGCACGGCGATGTCTTGGGCCATGAAGCCGGTGCGGGTCTCGTCCTTGCGGTCGAGGCGACCCTTCACGGTGACGATCGCGTCGTCGGTGAGCTTGTGGCCCTGCTCCTGCAGCATCCGCGGGAAGACGGTGACCTCGATCGAGGCGTCGAGGTCCTCGAGCACGAACACCGCCATCTGGTCGCCGCGCTTGGTGAACTTGCGCGACAGCCCGGTGATGACACCACCCAGCACCAGCATCGCGCCGTCCTCGCGCTCGGCCGCCTCGGCGACGGTGCAGTCCACCTTGCGGCGCAGCGCCGCCTCCACACCGAGCAGCGGATGGTCGCTGATGTAGAGCCCGAGCATCTCCTTCTCCGACTTGAGCCGGTGGGCCTTCTCGAACTCGGTGTCGGGGATCGCGACTCGTTCGTTGAAACCTGCAGCCGTCTCCGAGCCGATCTCGCCGAACAGGCTCATCACGCCCTGGTCGCGCTCGCGGCGTCGGACGACGGCGTTGTCGATGATCTGCTCGAACACCATCATCAAGCCGCGTCGTGGATGACCGAGGCCGTCGAACGAGCCAGCCTTGATCATCGATTCGATGGTTCGCTTGTTGAGCACGGGCTCGGGCACGCGCTCGACGAAGTCGTAGAACGACTCGTAGGGCCCGTTCGCGTCGCGGTCGTTGACCAGCAGTTCGACGAGGCCGTCGCCGACGTTGCGCACCGCGGACAGCCCGAAAGCAATCGCCCCGGGGCTGCCGGCGGGGAGCAGAACTCCTGCCGGTGCCTCGTGCGGCGACAGCGCGGCGAAGTCGCTGACCGAGCGGTTGATGTCGGGCGTGAGCACCTTGATGCCCATCGCCCGTGCGTCGGACAGGTACACGGCCGCCTTGTCGAGGTTGCTCTTGACGCTGGTGAGCAGGCAGGCGAAGTATTCGACCGGATAGTGGGCCTTCAGGTAGCCGGTCTGATAGGTGACGAGTCCGTAACCGAACGAGTGGCTCTTGTTGAACGCGTAGTCGGCGAACTTCTCGATGATGTCGAACAGGTCCTTGCCGAGCTTGTCGGCGTAACCACTGCGAATGCAGCCGCTCTCGAATGCGGCCCGGGCCGCGGCCATGACTTCGCGCGACTTCTTGCCCATGGCCTTGCGCAGGTTGTCGGCTTCGGCGAGCGAATAGCCGGCGAACTTCTGCGCGACGCGCATGACGCTCTCTTGGTAGATCATCAAGCCGAACGTGTCGGTGAGGACCTCTTCGGCGTCGGCGTGAAAGAACTCGACGGCCTTGCGTCCGTTCTTGCGGTCGGCATAGTCGTAGTGCATGTTGACGCTCATCGGCCCCGGCCGGTAGAGCGCGATCAACGCCGCGACGTCTTCGAAGCTGTCCGGCGCGAGTGCGCGCAGCAGTGCCCGCATCGGCGGCGACTCGAGCTGGAACACCCCGATGGTGTCACCCCGCGACAGCAGGTCGAACGTATCTTTGTCATCGAGCCGGATCGAGTCGATGTCGAATGCGGGATCGCGCCGAGCGCGCACCATGGCCACAGCGTCGGTGATCACGTCGAGGTTGCGCAGCCCGAGGAAGTCCATCTTCAACAGCCCGAGATCTTCGACGCCGTGCATTTCGAACTGGGTCACGAGCGGCGACTTCGTGGGATCGCCACCCGGCTCGGGCTTGCGTTGCACCGGCAGGTACGTGGTCAGCGGGTCCTTGGTGATGACGACAGCCGCAGCGTGGATGCCATCACTGCGCTTCAAGCCTTCGAGTCCCTTGGCCACGTCGACGACACGCTTGATGTCGGGATCTGTCTCGTACATCGCGCGCAACTCCGACGCCGCGCGGTAGCCGTCGGTGTACTTGGGGTTCTGCTCGAAGCAGTACTTGAGCGGCGTGTCGCGACCCATCACGAGCGGTGGCATCGCCTTGGCGACCTTGTCGCCGAGCCCATACGGATACCCGAGGACGCGGGCTGCGTCGCGCACGGCGTTGCGAGCCTTGATCGTGCCGAACGTGATGATCTGGGCGACGTGGTCGCGCCCGTACTTCTCGGCCGCATAGCGGATCATCTCGTCCCGGTAGCGCGAGTCGAAGTCCATGTCGATGTCGGGCATCGAGATGCGCTGTGGATTGAGGAAGCGCTCGAACAGCAGGTCGTACTTGATCGGGTCCAGATCGGTGATCTGCAGGCAATAGGCAACGGCGCACCCGGCGGCCGAGCCGCGCCCGGGGCCGACTCGGATGTCGTGGTCCTTGGCGTGCTTGATCAGATCCCAGACGATGAGGAAGTAGCTGCTGAACCCCATGTCGGCAATGACCTTGAGCTCGAACGCCACACGCTCGATCACGTCGTTGGGCAGCTCACCCGAGGGCGAGAGCCGATGTGCCCAGCGGACCTTCGCGCCCTTCCACGCGAGATCGTTGAGGTACTCGGTGTCGTTGGCGAAGCCCGGAGGCAACGGAAAGTTGGGCAGCTCGACCTTGCCGAACTCGATCGTGACGTCGGCCCGCTCGGCGATCCACAGGCTGTTGTCGCAGGCCTCGGGGTAGTGCCGGAACAGGTACCGCATCTCGTCCGCCGATTTGAGGTAATGCTCTTCGCCTTCGAACTTGAACCGCTTCGGGTCGCTGAGCATCGCTCCCGTCTGCACGCACAGCAGTGCACCGTGGGCCTCGTGGTCCTCGCGGTGGGTGTAGTGGCTGTCGTTGGTGGCCAGCAGCGGCGCGCCGATCTTCTTGGCGATCTCGATCAGCTTCGGATTCGTCTCATGCTGGGCCGCCAGGCCGTGGTCTTGCAACTCGACGAACAGGTTGTCGCGCCCGAAGATGTCCTGCAGCCGCGCCGCTTTCTCCAGCGCGCCCTTCTCGTCGCCGTTCAGCAGCGACTGCAGCACATGACCGCCGAGGCAACCGGTGGTGGCGGTCAGGCCCTCGCTGTACCGGCTGAGCAGATCCCAATCCATGCGCGGCTTGTAGTAGTAGCCCTCCATGAACGCCAGGCTGCTGAGCTGGATCAGGTTGCGGTAGCCCTGGTTGGTCTCGGCCAGCAGGGTGAGGTGGTAATAGAGCTTCTTGCCACCCTCGGTGTCGCCACCCGAATCATCGACCCGGCCACGGCGGGCCGGGCGCTCTTGGCGGCTCTCGAACGCCATGTAGGCCTCGGTACCGATGATGGGCTTGATGCCCTGCTTCTGGCATTCACGGTAGAAGTCGAGGACCCCGTACATGTTGCCGTGATCTGTCATTCCGAGCGCAGGCATGCCATCGGCCGCAGCTTTGGCGACGAGCTCGTCGAGGCGAGCGGCACCGTCGAGCATCGAGAACTCGGTGTGCACATGGAGATGCGTGAACGACTCCCCCAACGTCAAGCCCTCCTCGAACTACACGGATGTGATTCGGTCGACACTACCGCTCGGCTGACGGTCGCCGCGCTCAGAGATAGGTGCCGGGCCGTTCGTCGCCAGTCGGCTGCTGCTGCGGGCGTGGTGCCATCAGTCGGGGGTCCGTGGGTTCTCCCGGGGGCAGGCCGCGCATCTGCTCGAACTGCTGGCGAGCGGCCAGCTGCTGGGCGAACAACGTGGCCTGGATGCCGTGGAACAGGCCCTCCAACCATCCGACGAGCTGAGCATGAGCGACTCGGATCTCACCGATCGACGGGGCCGCGCCGTCGTTGAACGGCAGCGTCAGCATCTTCAGCTCCTGCTCCAGGTCGGGCGACAAGGCGTCGGCCAGCTCGCTGACCGAGCGTTCGTAGATCTCGGCCATTCGCTCGCGGCTGGCCTCGTCGAAGTCGGCGCCGCGCACCTCTTCGAGCAGTTGCTTGACCATCGACCCGATGCGCATCACCTTGGCCGGCGCGGTCACCGTCTCACTCGGCTCCTCGGCCGCTTCGTCCGTCGCCGGTGCGGCCACCAGCTCTCCGTGCTCGACTTCGTCGGTCATTGCAAATCTCTCCTGTGGTGGTGGGCTCAGCCGCGACGACCCGCGGCCGCGATCAAGGGTACGAGCATTTCCGCTCCGGTGAGGCTGCCGTGACGACAGATCAGCTCGAACGGTCCGGAGTCGGCCGGGTCGTAGAACGTGACGGGGTCGCGCGCCACGAGTGCGACGTCGCCGAGGCGTCCGGCCACGGGCGCTGCGATGGACGGCCCGAACCACTGCTCGTCGACGACCTGGTCACGAGACACGACCCACGCCTGGTGGCCGTGCTCGACCGTTGCCGCGGCGAGCAGGTCGTCACGGCAACCGGGCTTGGCGTGGAACCACCGGAAGCGTCCCTCTCCCGACTGCAGCCGGGCCAGGCCGAGCAGGGCCGGGCTTGGTTTGACCACGTTGCGACCGACATCGACCTGGCCGTGGTCGGCCGTGATCAGCAGCGTCGCATCGGGCGGCATCGCGTCGAGCACGGCCGCGACGATCCCGTCGACGGCGCGCAGTTCGGCGTCGTAGAACGGGCCGAAACCGCGCTCGTGGGCCGTCTTGTCGATGCCGTCGTAGTAGGCGTAGACGAAGCGCTCGCCGGCAGCCAACTGTTGCGCGATCTCGACCGCGATTGCCGACGCGCACCTCCAGCCGCGCATGCGCGCGCCGCGCAGGTGGGCCTCGGTGAACGCCGATCCCTCGAGCTCGGCGCGGCTGATGACGGGAGGCGACTCGCCGAGGAACGGCGCGAAAGGCTGCACGTCGCGCGGCGGGTGCGACCGGCGAAGATCGTGCTTGTCGCCGTGCCATCGCAACACGTTGATGACTTCACCGCCGATGTCGAAGCGGTAGCCGAGCAGACCATGCTCGGCCGGCGTCAGGCCGGTGGCGATCGA
Source organism: Actinomycetes bacterium (assembly GCA_031410915.1). Lineage (GTDB taxonomy): Bacteria > Actinomycetota > Acidimicrobiia > Acidimicrobiales > Ilumatobacteraceae > WLMZ01. The sequence continues at coordinate 79,656 of JANNZY010000037.1, read as the reverse complement.
GGTCAGCGCAGTCGCCGTGGTGGACGGCGCGACGGTGGTGATCGCGGATCCGGCCATCGACGCCAACGTCGGCGCCAGCGTGAGCCGTTCCTGGAGCTGCTCCCAGCCGAGCCCGTCGATCACGAACAGGACAGTCTGCGGCGCGCCGGCGAGCGACGGCATCCAGCCCGGCAGCGCAGCGCCACGGGGTGCGAGCAACGCCGGAACGATGCCGCGGACGTTGGCGCCGGAGTACTGCGGCAAGACGGGCTGTTCGTTCACGGCGTCAGTAGTCCAGCAGGTTCTACCCGAGAGCGCCACCCGGATCCCGCTACCATGACGGCGTGCGCGTTTCCACCAAGGGCGACTACGCCTGTCGAGCTCTGCTGTCGTTGGCGTTGCACGCCGACCAGCCCGGGCCGACCTCGGTCAGCGACATCGCCCGCCGCACCGGACTCCCCCAGCCCTACCTCGAACAGATCCTCCTGGCGCTGAAGGGTGCTGGTCTGGTTCGCTCCAAGCGCGGCGTCGGCGGTGGTTACATCCTCGCTCGCCCGACAGCGGAGATCCGCTTGTCGGAGATCCTGTCCGCGGTGGACGGGCCGATCTCACTCGGCGATTTCGGTGAGCCGCATCAGGACGGCGCATGCGATCACGAGGGCCAGTGCGTCCTGCTCGCGATTTGGAAAGAGGCGGGCGAGATGATGCGCCGCCACATGGAGGGCTTCACGCTCTCCGAGGTTGCGTTGGCCGCGCAGGGCAACAAGCCCTGGCCGGAGCTGCTCGCCTCGACGATGCTGCCGCTGTAGCGGCACCGCAGCGTGTCACTCGGCCAGTCCGGTCAGGACAGCCTCCAGATCCGGAGCGAGTGGGGCCGTGAAGGAGAGTTCGGCGTTCGTCACGGGATGGCGGAACGCCAGCGTGGCCGCGTGCAGGAACGGTCTCGCGACGCTGATACCGGCGCGGATGCCGCCGTAGGTACCGTCACCGACGACGGGATGGCCAGCGGCGGCGAGGTGGACGCGGATCTGGTGGGTGCGGCCGGTCTCGAGGTGGCATTCGAGCAGTGACACCTCGGCCGGATCGCGAAATCGCAGCACGGTGCGGTAGCGCGTCCTGGCTGGCTTGCCGTCGACCACGACCGCCATCCGCAGCGGATCGCGGTGGTCGCGTCCGACCGGGGCGTCGATGAGTCCGTTCGCCGACGCGAGGTGGCCCCACACCAACGTCTGGTACGCGCGAGCGACGCGGCGCGCCGCCAGCGCCGACACGAGCATGTCGTAGGCGACCTGCGTGCGAGCGATCACCATCAGCCCGCTCGTTCCAACGTCGAGGCGGTGCACGATGCCGGGTCGCATCGGATCGCCGACCTCGGCGATGTCGGGGAAGCTGGCCAGCATCGCGTTGACGACGGTGCCGTCGGGATGCCCGTGACCGGGATGCACGACGAGCCCCGCCGGCTTGTCGATGACGATGACGTCGTCGTCGGCGTAGACGATGGGAGCCACGATCGAGTCGTCGCCGACCGGCCGAAGACGCTGCGGCAGGCGGTCCGGGTCGATCTCGACGATCTGCCCGAGCGCAAGGCGCACCTTGCCACTGGCAGCGGTCACACCGTCGACGGCGGCTCCACCGGCGTCGACCAGGGCCGCCGAGTCGGACCGGCTGGCGTCGGTCAGCAGCGCCACGATGCGGTCCAGGCGCTGCCCGGCCAGCGCTGCGGGGATCTCCTCGCGGATCACGACCGGACCGCCGCGCCCGAGCGCGATTCGAGCAGTGCGGCCACGAGCAGCAGACCGCCACCGATGGTGACACCCATGTCGGCGACGTTGAAGATCGGGAACCACTGGAAGTCGATGAAGTCGACGACGCGCCCGCGGAGCCACGCACGATCGCGGAACAGGCGGTCGACGAGGTTGCCGATCGCGCCGCCCACGACCAGGCCGACGGCGACCATCGGCAGGCGACCGCCACCGCGGCGCAGCGAGATCAGCATCACGACCACGACCACGAGCGCGACCGCGCCGATGTACGGGCCGATGCCCTGGCCGCGAGAGAACGCCATCCCGCTGTTGAACGTGAGGTTCCACTGCAGCGTCCACAGCACGTGCCGGGAACGCCCGTCACCGAGCGCGTCCAGCGCCCAATGCTTGGTGAGCTGGTCGAGCACGATCACGACGGCGGCGATGATCAGGCTCGGCGCGAGTGGCGCTTTGCCCGTCGTTGCGACAGATGTCGTGTGGTCGCTCGACTCAGCGTCGGTCATCGCCTGCCGATCCCGCCGACCTTCTCCTCGGTCAGTTCTGTCGCCCACGGGATCGCCTCCAGCCGCTCGCGCGGGATGGGGCGCAGCGACACGACCGAATACCCGTAGGTGCCGTGCATCAACCGATCGAGCGCAGCGTCGATCTCTTCGATGTCTTGACGAGCGCGCGCCGACAAGAACAGGTCGCGCTCGCGCTCGACCACCATCGTGTCTCCCTCGCCGGATTCGTCGTCGAACTGGACATCGCCCATCTCGTCGTCGATCAGCGAGTTCGCCTCGTCCTCGAGGCGCACCGCTTGGCCGGTCAGCGACGCCCGTGCCTCGATGAGCAACTTGTACTGCGCGGTCAGGAACTTCGCGTCGAAGTCCTTCGTGTACTTGATGCCTTCCTTGGTCTCACCCTTGACCGCCGCAGCGGTGGGGTTGGCGGGTGCGGCGGCCGGAGCCTTCTTCGCGGCCGGGGCCGCCGTCTTGGTCTGAGGGGTCAACAGCGGTTCCTTCGTCGTGGCAGGCGGTGCCGGAGCGGCGGCTGCCTTCTTTGATGGTGTGGCGGCGGCCTTGGCCGCCGGTGCCTTCTGGGCAGGGGACGCCGTCTTGGCCGCCGACGCAGCCGGTTTGCTGGTCGCGGCCGCAGCGTTCTTCGCCGGTGAGGCAGATTTCTTCGCCGGCGTGTCAACCTTCTTGGCCATGACGGACCTCCCGATGGATCGAACGGGCGGATCGTAGGCCCTCGGCAGCCGAGAGCCAACGATTTGACTGCTTTGCCCCGAGAAAGCGCGGTTCAGGCCTTGGCGATGGCCAGACCGATGATCTCGCCGTCCAGATCTGCGGTGGCTCCGTCCGGTGCTGCGCCGCTGGCCCACACCAGGTCACTGGCCAGGGTCTCGTCGCAAACGAACGGTTCGTGCACGCCGAGTTGCTCTCGGATGCGGTCCGAGGCCCAAACGGTGAGCGTGATCCGGTCGCTGACGTCGAGACCGGCATCGCGACGCCCTTGCTGCACCAACCGGATCAGGTCACGGGCCACACCCTCGGCGACCAGTTCAGGCGTCAGGGTGCAGTCGAGCACGACCACGCCACGACCGCCGGGCAGCGCCGTGCTGGCCCCGTCCGACGTCGCCACCAGGCGCAGCGAGTACTCGCCGTCGTGCAACGCGAATCCACCGGCGACGACGACGTCTCCCTGCCGGTGCCAATCACCGGCCTTCACCGCCTTGATGACCTGTTGGGTCTGGCCACCGAGCCGCGGGCCGAGCGCCGCGGGCACGACTTGCAGCACGCTGGACGCGACTGATGCGACATCGTTGGTGAGCTCGACGTGTTTGACGTTGACCTCGTCGGCGATCAGGTCGGCGAACGGAGCGAGCGCGGCGGAATCTGCGTCGGCGATCGTCAGCGTGGCCAATGGTTGACGAACGCGCTGGCCATGCGCCTTGCGCACGCTGAGCGTGGCCGAGCACACGTCTCGGACGCGGTCCATGACATCGACCAGATCCAGGTCGTCGGGCAGGGCGTCGGCAGCGGGCCAATCGGTGAGGTGCACACTGCGCTCGCCCGTCAGGCCGCGATAGATCGCCTCGCTGGTCAGCGGCAGCAACGGCGCGACGACCTTGGTGACCACATCGAGCACGGTGTGCAACGTGTCGAGCGCCGCCTGCTCGCCGGCCCAGAAGCGGTCGCGGCTGCGGCGGATGTACCAGTTCGTGAGTGCGTCGAGGAACATGCGCACCCGGCTGCACGCCAGATAGAGGTCGTAGTCGTCCATGTCGGCGGTGACCCCGGCCACGAGCGCGCGGGTCTTGGCCAGGATGTAGCGATCCAGCACGTTCGTCGAGGATGTGTCGAAGCTGCCCCGGCGACCCTCGGCGTTGGCATACAGCGTGAGGAAGTACCAGCTGTTCCACAACGGCAGGATCACCTGGCGGACGGTTTCGCGCATGCCGCTCTCGGTCACCGGCGCGTCGCCGCCGCGCAGGATGGCCGACGACAGCAGGTACCAGCGCATCGCGTCCGACCCGTAGGTGTCGAACACGAGCCACGGGTCCGGGTAGTTGCGCAGGCTCTTCGACATCTTCTGGTTGTCGTCACCGAGCAGGATTCCGTGGCTGACGCAGTTGCGGAACGCAGGCCGGTCGAACAGCGCCGTCGCCAGGACGTGCAACGTGTAGAACCAGCCCCGGGTCTGGTTGATGTACTCGACGATGAAGTCGCCCGGGTAGTGGCTCTCGAACCAGTCGCGGTTCTCGAACGGATAGTGGACCTGCGCGAACGGCATCGAGCCGCTCTCGAACCAACAGTCGAGCACCTCCGGGACGCGTCGCATCATCGACTGCCCGGTCGGATCGTCGGGATTCGGGCGAACGAGATCGTCGACCTCCGGGCGGTGCAGATCCGAGATCGTCGTGGCGAAGTCGTGTTCGAGGTCGGCGATGCTGCCGTACACGTCGACGCGCGGGTACCCGGGATCGTCGCTCCTCCACACCGGGATCGGTGAACCCCAGAAGCGGTTGCGGCTGATGCTCCAGTCGCGGGCGTTGGCCAACCACTTGCCGAACGAGCCGTCCTTGACGTGACCGGGCACCCAGTGGATCTGCTGGTTGAGCTCGACCATGCGGTCCTTGAACTTGGTGACCTCGACGAACCATGACGAGATCGCGCGGTAGACGAGCGGCTGGTCACATCGCCAGCAATGCGGGTAGCTGTGCGAGTGCGTTTCGTGGCGCACGACCACACCGAGATCCTTCAGCGCGCGAATGACCAGCGGGTTGGCGTCGAACACGTGCTGGCCGACCCACGGTGCCACCTCGGCGGTGAAACGGCCGTGCTCGTCCATCGGGCAGAGCGTGGGGATGCCCGCGGCGTTGCACGCGTTCTGGTCCTCCTCGCCGAAGCCGGGGGCCATGTGGACCACGCCGGTGCCGTCCTCGGTGCTGACGTAGTCGGCGGCCAAGACTTGGAAGGCGTTCGGCGCGTCGGCGAAGAAGTCGAACAGCGGTGTGTACGTACGACCGGCGAGTTCGGCACCTGTCAGCGTGCCGACACGGGTGGCCTGCGCCAACTCGCGTTCGTAGGCGTCGAGGCGCGACTCGGCAAGGATGTAGCGCTGGCCGTCGGCGTCCTGCATCACCGCGTAGACGATGTCCGGTCCGACGGCGAGTGCCAGGTTCGACGGCAGCGTCCACGGCGTCGTGGTCCAGGCCAGGATCTTGTCGCCCGTCGACAGCGTGAACGCAACAGTGAGCGCAGGATCTTGGCGGTCCTTGTAGACGTCGTCCATGCGCGTCTCGGTGTTGCTGAGCGGCGTCTCGCAGCGCCAACAATAGGCCAGCACGCGGAAGCCCTCATAGATCAGGCCCTTGTCCCACAGGGTCTTGAACGCCCACATGACACTTTCCATGTACGAGGTGTCCAGCGTCTTGTAGTCGTTGGCGAAGTCCACCCAGCGCGCTTGGCGGCCGACGTAGCGTTCCCACTCGCCGGTGTAGCGCAGCACGCTGGTCCGGCAGACCGCGTTGAACTTGGCGATGCCGAACGCGTTGATCTCGGGGTGGCCACTGATGCCGAGTTCCTTCTCGGCTTCGACCTCGGCGGGCAGACCGTGGCAGTCCCAGCCGAATCGACGCTCGACGCGCCGACCACGCATGGTCTGGTAGCGGGGCACGGCGTCTTTGACGTAGCCGGTCAGCAGGTGGCCGTAGTGCGGCAGGCCATTGGCGAACGGCGGGCCGTCGTAGAAGATGTACTCGTTGTCGTGCAGCCCCGGCGCGGTGCCAGCGGCGCGTTGCTGGATGCTCGCCTCGAACGTGAGGTCACCCTCCCAGAACGCCTGGACCTCGCGTTCGAGCACGGGAAGGTTCGGCTGCGATTCGACGGCGGGGTACGTCACGGCCCGCCACGCTACCGGTGGCCGAGCGGCGGGCGGATGCCGTATTTCAGGCCACGTCAGTTCGGATCGAGGCGAGGCACTTCGGCCGTGATGTCTTCGAACAGGAACTGCGAGGCGCCGCCGGGCGGCGTGGACTCCGGGTCGCTGCCCGCGGGCGTCACGTCGGTGGCGTCTCCGTTCGGCCACACCGTGTCGGGAGTGACCATTGGCATCACGACGGGCTGCTCGACCTCGCCGTCGGTCACCGTCTCCGTCTCGACCCGCTCGAGCGGCATCGTCTGGTCCGGATCGGTGTACTCGGCGGGCGCGTCCAGCACGTCCGGCGACTCGTCGACCAGGGTGCCGGCGGCCATCGACAGCCGATCGGGAACCGGCGCGAATGCTGCCGATGTGTCCGGCATCTCGCCGACTGCGGACACGAGCGGGCGGCGCATGTCGCCGAGGCCACCGGGAACACGGTCGACGATGTCGGTCAGCGACGTGGCGACGTCGCGGAGGCGGTCGCGCTGGGTGACCATGTACTGCTCGAGGTGGTCAACGTCGCTGAGCAAGAACTCGCGGCGGGCCAACAGCGCCTGGACCTCGCTCTCGACCTGGACTCGCTGCGCCTCACCGGCGCGCCGCGCCTCGGAGCGAGCGTCTTCCATCAGTCGCGAGACCTGGTCCTGCGCGCCGCTGACGAGAGAGCGAGCCTCGCTGCTGGCGCTCTCGGTGATGGATCGCGCCTGGGCCTCGGCCTCGGCGACCGTCGTGTCGGCGGTGCGCTGGGCCAGGAGCAGCGTGCGGCTGATGATCTCGGTCTCGTCGGTGCGCACGACATCGGACACAGCCGTGGCCGCTGCCGGCTGGACCGGCGTGGCCGCCGGCTGGCTCGGCGATTGCGCAGCGATCTCCTGCAAGCGCACGACAGCGGCGCGGGCGCGGGCCTCCATCGCCGTGGCCTGGCTCTGGGTCTGTTCGATCGATGCGGCGAGCTGGGTGAGGTACGAGCGCACCTCGTCGGGGTCGTAGCCCTTCTTGACGATCTTGAAGGTCGTGCTCGCAACGCTCTGGGGACTCAATTCCATGAGCCGAGACTGTACTCCTGCGGGGTCAGTACTCGCTGTGACGCGGCAGCGGCTTCAGCAAGTACACGCCGCTGGCCACCTTTTCCATGCTGCCATTGAGGCCGTAGCACAGCCCACTGGCGAAATCGATCAGCCGGCGTGACACGTCGCGCTCGGTGTTCTCGAGATTCATGATGACCGGCAGGCCTTCCTTGAACCGGTCGGCGATCTCTTGGGCCTGGTCGAACCGGCGCGGCTTCACCGTCGACGGCTCACCATTGTTGACCGGGAGTGTGCGCACAGTCGGCGGCGCGGGGCGCGGGTTCGTCGGTCGAGGATGCACCGACGAATCATCCGACGCCTGCTGTGGGGCCCGCCGCGGACCAGCGGACGACTCGGTGAGCGGGAAACTGGGTCGTACCGGCGCAGCGCGTACCATTTCGTCCTCGGGTTCGTAGGCATTGCGGTTGGAGCGGGGCACAGGTTCTGGCTCACGTGGGGCCCGCGACCTGACCGGCCGTTCGTGGTCGACCGGCATGTCGTAGTCGTCGTAAGCATCATCGGGGCCGAGACCCAAAAAGTCCATCGCCCGTTTCATGATTGACATCCCAGTAACCCTCCTGTTGCGACGTTACCTGATCGACGCGGCGCGTTTGGGTCTCTCCCCGAACAGCGCGCTGCCGATGCGAACGTGCGTCGCGCCGTTCTCGATGCCCAGGTCGTAGTCGTTGGTCATACCCATCGAGCAGCCGACCAAGCCGTTGTCGTCTGCCAGCCGGCGCAGCAGGGCGAACGCCACCGCTGTCTCGCTTCGTTGCCCCGACGTCGGGCCCACGGTCATCAGCCCCTCGACACGCAAACCCGCCGCATGGCAGTGCTCGACGAGATCGGTGACCGAGGACGGAGCACATCCACCCTTGGCGCCCTCCGCTGTCGTGTTGACCTGCACGAAGACGCGCGCCCCGGCGGCCCGCTTGGCGATCTCGTCGGCCAGCGCGACTCGGTCCACCGATTGCCACACGTCGACGATGCCGGCGATCGAGCGCACCTTGTTCGTCTGCAACTGGCCGATGAAGTGCACCTCCAGCCCGCCACGGCCGGTGGGTCGCGACGCGATCTTGGCGACGAGCTCCTGCGCGTAGTTCTCGCCGACCAGCGCACATCCGGCCGCAAGCGCAGCGTCGAGCGCGTCGACACCGAAACCCTTGGTGACCGCGATCAACTCGACGGACCGGTCACCGGCGAGTGCGGCGATGCGTTGGCGAACGTCGTGCACCGCGTCACGGACGCGAGCGGCATCGACGGGAGCGGTGGGCTCCGCGGCCACGTCCTACTTCAGGAACGACGGGACGTCGAAGTCGTCGTCGTCGTCGTTCAGCGGATCGGCACCCTCGCTGGCGAACAGATCCTTGATCGTGGACGGCGACTTGGTCTCGGCCTGGCGACCACCGGCGCGCACTGGCGGGCTGCCCGGGCCGTCCCAACGGTCGAAGCCGGCAGCGACGACGGTGACCTTGATCTCGTCGCCCATCTCGTCGTCGATCACGGTACCGAAGATGATGTTGGCGTCTTGGTGGGCGACGCCATGGATGACCTCGGCAGCTGCGTTCATCTCGAACAGACCCATGCTGGAGGGACCGGTGATGTTGAGCAGGATGCCGCGCGCGCCGTCGATGGCGGCTTCGAGCAAGGGGCTGCTGATCGCCGCCTTGGCCGCCGTGACCGCGCGGTTCTCGCCGCTGGCCTGACCGATGCCCATCAGTGCCGAGCCGGCATTGGTCAAGACCATCCGCACGTCGGCGAAGTCGGTGTTGATCAGACCCGGGGTGGTGATCAGGTTGGTGATGCCGGAAACCCCCTGGAGCAGGACTTCGTCGGCCATCTTGAACGCATTGAGCACGCTGGTCTTTTCGTTGGCGACGGTGAGCAAGCGATCGTTCGGGATGACGATCAGGGTGTCGACCTTCTCCTTCAACTTCGTGACGCCGGTGTCGGCCTGCACCGAGCGGCGACGACCCTCGAACGCGAACGGGCGGGTGACGACACCGATGGTGAGCGCGCCCATCTTCTTCGCGATCTCGGCGATGACCGGAGCAGCACCGGTGCCGGTGCCACCGCCCTCGCCGGCGGTGATGAACACCATGTCGGCGCCCTTGATCATCTCTTCGATCTCGTCCGCGTGCGATTCACCCGCGGCACGACCGACTTCGGGATCGCTGCCGGCACCGAGGCCGCGGGTCAACTCGCGACCGATGTCCAGCTTGACGTCGGCATCGCTCATCAACAACGCCTGCGCGTCGGTGTTGACCGCGATGAACTCCACACCTTTCAAACCCGCGTCGATCATCCGGTTCACGGCGTTGACGCCACCACCACCGACGCCGACGACCTTGATCATCGCCAGATAATTTTGTGGTGCGCCTGCCATCAGGGGACCTCCGAGCTGCTGCAACATGCGTGCACTGACATGTGACGTTGCAGGCTATTGACCCACAACGCAGTTTCCTTCGGACAATCCTGCCACGTCGCGGCACACGAAAGAGGGAGCCTGCTCCCCCGAGTCACGTGCTCGCCGGCGGACACAGGCGGCCGATCTCTTGCGTCGAGACGTCGATCGATGTGCAGCCGTCGACCTGGCTGTTCTTCAACAGTGCCTCCAGCCGGGTCAGCTTCTCGAGCAGATCCGTCGGCGCGCCGAGGGTGATCGTGGTGTCGGAGTGGAACGTCAGCGACAACTCGCCGTTGTCGCTGACGCCGACCGACGACGTCCGCGAACGGACGGCCGGGCTCAAGGCCTCGACGAGTTCGGCCGCACGGGTGAACGACGGACCAACGGAGTCGCCGGCCTCGGCGTTGATGGCCGAGCCGGTGATCTGCATGAACTCGACCGGCTGACCCTTCAACACGTCCACCACTCGCCCCTCGACATCGATGATGCGCCAGCGGTTGTCTGTGCCGACGTACGTCGCGAGCGGGACGCGCTCGCGGATCTCGATCGAGGCACCGTGGGGGAAGTCGGTGGCAACACGCGCGTCGGCGACCCACGGGCTGCGTTCGAGCTGAGTTTCGAGGGCATGGGTGTCGACCAACAAGACGGGATGATCGGCGAGTTGGTCGATGACGGCGTCGAGATCGCTCTGATCCATGCGCACCCGACCGCTGACGGCGATCTTGTCACGCTGCACGTCGAACAGTGACGAGCCGAGCGTCGCCAGCGCGCCGACCACGATCACGACGATGACGCCGATGATGACGAACCACTTCAGCCGTCGGCGCCCAACGGCGCGCTTGACGGCGATGCGCCGGGCGCGCAGCCTCGGATCCATGCTGGACGGACCGGTGCCGATCGGGATCCCTCCTGACGACCCTTCGATCTCGTCCCCGCCGATGAAGATGGTGTTGCGCTCTTCGCGCACCGATGCCTCGGTGGCGCGGCCAGACGTGCCGCGCAGGCGTTCTTCGCCTTCCTCGTCGAGGTAGACCGGATCGGGCAGTTCGTCGTCACCACCGATCTTGATCGGCGCCCGCGCTGCGGGAGCGATGATCTCGACCGGATCGACGGGATCGACCTGTTGGACCGGCTCGGTGACCGGCGACTCCGGCGGTGTGTCCGGAGGCGGCGAGTCGACAGTTGGCTCGGCTGGCGGGCCATGTGCGGAATCCGGGGAGCTGCCGGTCGGTGTCAGTCCGAGGAGCTGGTCGATCGATGGGTCGTCCAAGTCGATGTCGCGGCCGAGATCGGGCTCGGACGCGCCGAACGCGGCGAGCAGCTCCTCGAGTGCCTTGTCGGGCACGTCGCCGTCGCCGATCGGCAGCTTCGGCGTGCTCACAGCTGGACTCCGGGACCGTCGTCGGCGACGGCGAGCACCTCGCCCGCGTCGTGAGAGAACCCGATCAGGCGGACCTCGCTGCGCAGCAGGAATCCGGTCTCGTCCGCCACCCGCCGCCGGACGTGCTCGATCAGCGCGACGACGTCGGCAGCGCTGCCCCCATCGGATCCCTGGATGAAGTTGGCGTGCTTGGCCGAGACCGATGCACTGCCGAGCACGAAGCCGCGCAGGCCGCAGCGGTCGATCAGCTCGCCGGCCGAGAGCTCGCCCGGGATCGGGTTGACGAAGACCGACCCGGCGTTCTGCCCGCCGGGCTGGTGCTCGCGACGCCATCGCACGATCTCGTTCAGCTCGTGCTCCGATGCCAGCCGGTCGCCGGCACGAAGTTGGATTCGGGCGTCGAGCACGATCTGGTGCGCGGCCAATTCGCTGCCGCGGAAGTGCAGGCCGAGACGTCCGACTTCGACGCGTCCGCCGCGGGCGAGACGGATGTCGAACAGATCGACGTCGACGAGGCAGGTGGCGATGTCGCCGCCGTGACCGCCGGCGTTCATGCGCACCGCGCCGCCGACGCTTCCGGGCACGCCGACGGCCCACTCGAACCCGGTGAGGCCGGCCGCGACGACCTGACGGGCGAGTTGCGGCAGCGCGACCGCGGCACCGGCCACGACCTGGTCGCCTTCGATGCGATGTGTGGCAGCCAGATCGGCGAGCGAGATCGCGATCCCCGGAAAGCCGCTGTCGGCGACGAGCAGGTTCGACCCGCGACCGACGACGAGCACCGGAAGAGCCGTCGCCGCAACCACGTCGGCCAGGCGCTCGAGATCGTCGCGGCCGCGCGGCTTGACCAAGACTGCGGCCGCCCCACCGACGCGATACGTGGTGAGTGGCGCGAGCGCGGCCTTGCGCTCGGCGATCGGGGCGAGCATGGCCATCACGTGGTCGACGCGCTCGTCGTCCACCGTCATGCGCGTGTCGCCCCGCGCTCGCGATCGCGATCGCGTTCGATGATCTCGTCGGGCAACGAGGCGATGTCGCCGCAGCCCATCGAGATCGAGACATCACCAGCGCGCAGGTGGGTGGCGAGGTATTCGACCAGGTCGGCGCGGCGCGGTAGCCAGACCATCTGCGTCTGCGGGTGCGCGTCCAGCACGGCGTTGACGACGAGCTTGCCGGTCACACCCGGGATCGGCGTCGTGCCCGACGGGTAGATGTCGGTCAACACGACGACGTCGGCGTTCACGAACGCGTCGCGGTACTCCGGCGAGAGCTCGGCCATCCGGTTGTAGCGGTTGGGTTGGAACACGGCGACGATGCGCTTCCAGTCGTCGCCGCTGTCGCGGGCTGCGGCGAGCACGGCCGCGATCTCGGTCGGCAGATGGGCATAGTCGTCGACCAGGGTGGCGCCGCGGTGCTCGCCGCGGATGTCGAAGCGGCGCGCGACCCCGCCGAAGCGCGCGAGCGCCCGCGCCGCAGTTGCGAACGGGATGCCGATCGACATCGCCATGGCGACTACACCGACGGCGTTCTGCACGTTGTGCGTGCCGCGCAGGGGCAACAGGATCTCGCCGAGGCGCTGCCCGGCACGCTCGACCGCGAACTCGAACGAGCCGTGCTGGGCCCGGAGGTCCACCGCTCGATAATCGGCGGACTCGTGCAACCCGTAGGTGATGGCCTCGTGACGACCGGCCAGGCGGCGACACACCGGATCGTCGGCGCAGAGCACCTTCGGTCCCGGGATCTGGGCCAGGTACGTGTCGAATCCGGCGATGATGCCCTCGAAGCTGCCGAAGTGGTCGAGGTGATCGATCTCGACGTTGGTCAGCATCGTCGCGTACAGCGGCAGCTCGAGATGTGTTCCGTCGCTCTCGTCGGCCTCGACGACGAACCATTCCGCGCCCGTCCACTGTGCACCGGTGCCCGTGTCGGTGACGTCGCCACCGATGACGAAGTTGGGGCGCAGGCCTTCCTCGGCGAGCACGAGCATCAACATGCTCGATGTCGTGGTCTTGCCGTGCGTTCCGGCCACGGCCAGGGCGCGGGCCTGGGCGCAGATCGCGGCCAGGATGCCGGCCCGCGTCAACACGACCGCACCGTTGTGGCGGGCCTCGACCAGCTCCACGTTGCGCTCAGGCACGGCCGAGGACGACGTGACGATCTCCGCGCTCTCGACCGCGGCGCGGTCGTGGCCGATGTTGATCGTGATGCCCGCAGCACGCAAGCGATCGATGACCGGCCTGTCGCGGATGTCGCTGCCACTGACCACGTGGCCCATCTCGGCCAGGACGATGGCGATCGCGCTCATTCCAGGGCCGCCGACGCCGACGACGTGGATGTGCTTGGGGTGGGCCGGGGCGAGATCGATCATCGGCCCACCGCGACGTGCTCGATGAGCGCGACGAGCCGCCCGCTGCGGTGCGGCTCGCCTGCCTCGGCGGCGGCCGCGGCGTAGGGCTCGAGCGACTCTCGATCGTCGGCAAACCCGGCGACGATGGTGGCGAGCCGATCGGCGGTCAGCTCGGTCTCACTGACGACGATGGCCGCGCCGACATCGCCGAGGATGCGCGCGTTGTCGGCCTGGTGGTTGTCCGCCGCGCCCGCCCAGGGCACGATGACAGACGGCATGCCGGCGACGGACAACTCGGCGATGGTGCTCGCACCGGCACGGGTGATCATCAGATCCGCGGCGGCGTACGCCGGCACCATCTGGTCGTCGTAGCCGATCACGGCGTACATGATGCCTCGCTCGCCGGAGCGTTCCGCGGCAGCGCCGGCGAGAAAGCGGTCACCGACGACGTGGCGCACGGCGACGTCGGCGCGACTGCCGAGCAGGTCGACCATGCCGGCGACGGCATCGTTGAGGACCTTGGACCCGAGTGAACCTCCGAAGGCGACGACGAGCAGCCGCTGGGGCTCCACGCCGAGCGCGGCGCGGGCGCCGGCGCGAGCGGTGCCGCGGTCGAGCAGCAACAGGTCGCGCCGCACCGGCGCGCCCGTGAACCGAGCCCGACGCAGCTTCGAGCCCTCGAACGCAACGGCGCAGACCGTCGCGAAGCGCGCGCTGATACGGCTCGCCAATCCGGGCAGCCGGTCGAAGCTCACGACGACCACGGGAATGCGGCGCAGGCGCGCAGCGAACGTGGCCGGGAAGCTGGCGTAGCCGCCGAGGTTGACGACGACGGCCGGTCGGTAGCGGCGCAGCAACCGCCCTGCCGCGAATGTCGAGCGCACGAGCTTGAACGGGAACGCCAGGTTGCGGCGCGACAGCGAACGCTGCAATCCAACGACGTCGAGGAAGTGGTGCGGATACGGCGTCAGCGGCAGCAATCGGGTCTCGATGCCACGGCTCGTGCCGATGTAGACGATCTCGTCGACGCGGTGCCCATTCGCGGCCAGCGCGTCGGCGATGGCCAACGCGGGCAGGACGTGGCCGGATGTGCCGCCGCCGGTGATGACCGCGAATGCCGGCGGGGTGCGCGTCGTTGCCACGGCTCAGCGCACGTGGCGGGCCACGTTGAGCAGCAGACCCGCGGCCGTCATGCACACGAACAACGAACTACCTCCCGACGACACGAACGGCAGCGTCAGTCCAGTGACGGGCATGACCCCGCTGACACCACCGACGTTGATGATGGCCTGCACTGCGAGCCACGCGACGACAGCGCCGGCCAGCAACGTGCCGAAACGATCGCGCGCCGCGAGCGCGACCTGCACGCCACCGTAGGTGAGCAACAAGAAGCTGCCGATGACCGCGATGACTCCGATCAGGCCGAGCTCTTCGCCAATCACTGCGAAGATGAAGTCGCTGTGCGCGAGCGGCAGGTAGCCCCACTTCGAGGGCCCGCTCCCGACCCCCGTGCCGCTGACACCACCGGTCGCCATCCCGATCATCGCCTGGTACACCTGGTAGGCCAGGTAGTCCTTGTGCGCGGTGATGTCGAGGAACGCCGTGAAGCGGTTGAAGCGACGCTGGCTCGTGAACACGAAGCCCAGCGCGGCGGTTGCGCCGGCGCCGGTCATCAGCACCATCGGCGTCATCGGTGTGCCGCCGATGAACGCGACCGCGTACACGATCGCAGCGAGCACGATGGCCGAACCGAGATCACCCTGGAACAGGCAGAGCGCGCCGCCGACCGCCACTGCAAACATCAACGGGTACAGCGTGCGACGCAGGTTGGACATCTCCTTCTCGCGCCGGGCGAGCAGGTCCGCGGCGTAGAGGAGCATGGCGAGCTTCAAGAACTCCGAGGGTTGGAAACCGAGCGGGCCGATGAACACCCATGCCTTGGCCTCGTTGACCGACTGGCCGAGGCCGGGCACGAACGGCAGGATCATCAGCGCAAGCGCGCCGGCCATGATCAGCGGGATCCACCGCCGCCAGCGGTGGTAGGGCACTCGGGCGGTGGTGATCATCGCCGCTGCGCCGAACACGGCCCAGAGCAACTGGCGGTTGAAGATGCGCCACGGCGAGTTGCCCTGGTGCAGCGATGTGATGGCCGACGCCGAGAACACCATCACGAGGCCGAGCATGATCAGGAACGTGACCACGAGCGCGATCGTGTAGAACGCCGTCGGCGGTGGCCCGAGCGGACGTGTGTCGGCGCGGCGCGACGGGTGTGTGCGCCGGGCCTCGGCCCGCTCCAGCGTCTGGCGGCGGCGATCGCCGATGAGTGTGGTCGATGCTCCGGACATCATTTCACCTGCTTGCTGAAGTCGGCGATGAAGATGCCGAGTGCGCTGGCCACGCAGATGCCGCTGATCAGCCAGAAGCGGATGATGACCGTGGTCTCCGGCCAGCCGAGGAGTTCGAAGTGGTGGTGGACCGGTGACATTCGGAACAGCCGCTTCTTGCGGCCACTGGCCTTGAACACGCCCATCTGGACGGCGACGGAACCGGCCTCCATCACGTTGATGCCACAGATCAGGATCAGCAGCACGTGGGTGTTCAGCAACAACGCAAGCAGCGACAGCGCGCTCCCGAGCGCGAGCGCGCCGACGTCACCCATGAAGATGCGTGCCGGTGCTGCGTTCCACCACAGGAAACCGCCACACGCACCGGCGAACGCTGCGGCGAGCACGGCGAGGTCCAGCGGGTTGACGACGTCGCCATAGATCGCGGGGTATCGGAAGGCGGCGTAGCCGATGATCGTGAAGGCGATGAAGCCCATCAATGCCGAGCCGCCGGCCAGGCCGTCGAGACCGTCGGTCACGTTGACCGCGTTGCTCGTGGCCCAGATGATGACCCCCGACCACAGCACCCACAGCGGCCATGGCACGTCGATGCCGGGCAGCGTCGCGCGAGTGAACGAGATCGTCTCGCTGACACCAGTGGCGGCGACCAGCCACCACGCGATCGCGAAGCTGATGCCGAGCGTGATCCAGCTCTTGCGCTTCCAGAAGATGCCCCGGTTGTGCGACTTGCGGACCTTGATGTAGTCGTCGAGGAAGCCCATGAACGACATCGCCAGGATGCCGACCCAGGCGATGACCGCTTGGTCGGAGAACACGAGGTCGCGCGTGTGAGCCACGAGCCAGCCGAGGAATGCAGCGACGACGATGGCGAGGCCGCCCATCGTCGGCGTACCGGACTTGGCCATGTGATGCTCCGGCCCGAGGTCTTCTTTGCCGAGGATCGGTTGGCCCTTGCCACGGGTGCGGAAGAAGCGGATCAGAAAGCGCGACGCGAACAGCGAGGTCAGCATCGCGACGGCACCGCCGAGCATGATCGCGATCACGACCGAGCCTCCAACAGCTCGCGTACGACGGCGCGATCGTCGAACGGCATCGCGGTGGCACCGAAGGTCTGGGTGGTCTCGTGGCCCTTGCCGGCGATGACCACGATGTCGCCGTCGTTGGCTGCCGCCAGCGCGCTGGCGATGGCGTCGTGTCGATCTGGTTCCACCGCAATCCGGTCACGGTAGTTCGCGGGAACCCCACCGATCACGTCATTGATGATCGCCGCCGGGTCCTCTGACCTGGGGTTGTCCGAGGTGACGACAACGAGGTCGGCGCGTTCGGCGGCGACCGCGCCCATTTCCGGGCGCTTGTGCTGGTCGCGATCGCCACCGCAGCCGAAGACGACGACAACTCGCCCGTTGCCGACCACGCCGCGTGCCGCATCCAGCACCTCGACGAGCGCGTCGGGCGTGTGCGCATAATCCACCACCACGGCAAACCGTTGCCCGGCCACCACCGGCTCGAAGCGTCCCGGCACCGGCGTGGTGGCCGCCAGCGCAGCGGCGATGTCGGCGTCGGCGTGGCCGAGCTCGGACAACGCGGTCGCTGCGGCGAGGGTGTTCATGACGTTGAACCGCCCGCCGAGCCCGACCTCGACACGTCGACCGCGCCACGTGTACGCGTGGCTGAACGGTCCGATCTCGACATCGGCGGCGTCACCGAACGTGAACGGCCGGCATGCGATGTTCGATGCGTCGAGCAGCAGGCGGCCGTGCACGTCGTCGACGTTGACCACACCACGATCGGTGAGATCGGGTTCGAACAAGCGCGCCTTGGCCGCGAAGTAGCGCTCCTGCGTGCGATGGAACTCGAGGTGGTCGTGGCCGAGGTTGGTGAAGATTGCGACGCGGAACCGGGTGCCGAGGACACGATCGAGCGCGAGCGCGTGTGACGACACCTCCATCGCCACGGCCTCGTACCCGTCGGCCACGAAGCCGGCCAACCGGCGCTGCAGGTCCGGTGCTTCCGGTGTGGTCTTGGCACCCGACAGCGTGCCGATGACCCCGGCGCGCCGGCCGAGCGCGCCGAGCGCGCAGGACAGGATGTGCGCCGTCGTCGTCTTGCCGTTCGTCCCCGTGACGCCGATGACGGTCAATGCTTCGCTCGGATGGCCGAAGTATGCGCTGGCGAGATGCGCCATCGCGACGCGGGAGTTGTCGACCACGATCTGAATGATGTGGGGGTCGACGTCCACCGGCCGCTCGACCACGAGCGCCACGGCACCCGCCACGACCGCCGCTGCTGCGAAGCGATGCCCGTCGGCGTGCTCACCGGGCAGGCAGAAGAACAGGGCACCTTCGACCACGTCTCGCGAATCGAACGCGAGGCTCTGCACGAGCGGATCGGAATCGCGCGCCAGCAGAGCGCGGGCGGACACGTTCGGCGTCCTACCGAGCAGGTCCGAAACCCGAATCGCGATTGTCTTGCTCATCGGCATCCGACCAGTCCAACACGCCGCGCTCACGTCGCCGGGCATCCCCCGCTGGTGGTCGGCGGCTGGATGCCCAACTGATGCATGATCGTCGGCACGACAGCCTTGAACACCGGGGCTGCGGCGGTGCCGCCGAAGTGGTTCAGGTCGCCGTCGGCGGGCTCGTCGATCGAGATCAACGTCGTGACGGCAGGCTGCTCGGCCGGGAAGAACCCGACGAACGACGCGTAGTAGGCGCGGTCGCCTTCGGCCCCGTACTTGCCGTCCACGGTCTTGACGCCGGTGCCGGTCTTGCCGGCGATGGTGACGCCATCGACCTGGGCGCGCGTCGCGGTGCCCTCGCACACGACCGATCGCATCAGTTCGTTCATCTGCGCCGCAGCGGCCGGACCGATGACCGTGTGCGATTCCGAGGGCGCTGCCGGCACCATCGTGCCGGTCGCGTCGATCGTCGCGCCGATCAGTCGGGGCGCGACGTACACACCGCCGTTGGCGATCACGTTGACCGCGCCGACGAGTTGGATGCCGGGCACGCACACGCCATAGCCATAGCTCGGCGTTACCTTCTCCGTGCCCTGCCACTCCGACCAGTTCTTGAGGATGCCGTTCGACTCGCCGGGGAAACCCAGTGCAGTCTTCTTGCCCAACCCGAACGAGTCCATGTACTCCCACTGCTTCTGCGGGCCGATCTTTTGCGAAATGGTCAGCGTGCCGATGTTGGACGAGTCGACCAGGATCCTGCGCACGCTCATCCACTCCGTCGGGTGTGGCTCGGCGTCGTAGATGGTGTGCTCCCACTTGGTGCCCTGGTCGAAGATCTTGCGGTACGGCACCTCGAACGACGTGTCCGGTGTGACCGCGCCCTCGTTGAGACCGGCGCTCGTGGTGATGACCTTCGCGACCGATCCCGGTTCGTAGCATTCAGTGGCCCCGACGTTCGCGGATGTGATCCGGTACACACCGTCCTCGCCGCGGCGCACGCTCGCCATCGCCAAGATGTTGCCGGTCGCCGTCTCCTCCACGATCGCCGTGCCGCCCTTGGCCGGCAACGTGCTCACCTGTTGCAGCAGCGCCTGCTCGAGCGCGAACTGGATCGAGCGGTCGATGGTGAGGACGATGTCCTGTCCCGGCACGGCCGGCGACTTCACGCCGCCCGATCCGGGGATGGCATTGCCCTTCGTGTCGCGCTCGGTGACGCGCTCGCCGTCGGAACCAGTGAGCAACGTGTCGTACTGCAGCTCCAGGCCGGCGATGCCGGTGCCGTCGATGTCGGTCTTGCCGATCACACCACGCGCAAGATCCCCACCGGGGACGACACGGGTGTCCTCACGGTACGCGCCGATGCCGGCCAGGTCGAGGGCCATCACCGAGTCGGCGATCTGCTCGTCGATCTGGCGGGCGACGTACACGAAGCTCTTGTCCTTGGCCTGCAGCGAAGCGAGCAACGCTGCCTGCTTCTCAGGGGTCAAGCCGAGGGCGGTCGTCAGCGCGTTCGCCGTGCCGGCCGCGTCGATGACCAGCTTCGGGTTGACGTAGACGGTCGAGGCGGGAACGGACAGCGCGAGCTCGTCGCCGTTGCGGTCGAAGATCACGCCGCGGCTGGCCTGGAGCACGGTCTCGCGCGTGCGCTGCTCGCTGCCGGCGAGCTGGTACGACTTCGCGTCCGCGGTCTGCAACATCGTGACGCGAAACAGGATCGCACCGAACACGAGGACGGCCCCGATGAACAGCGCGACCAAGCGCCGGCGCGGCTGGCCCGATCGGAACACACCGGGTGCAGGCTTGCGTGGCCGCCAGGGCGGCTTCGGCGCGCGGCGAGCGCGCTTCTGCAGTGGTGCGGTGTGCCCGCTCGGTCGCCGCTTGGCCGCCATGTCACGGCGACTGGGTGTGGCTCGCGGTGGTGTCTGCGCAGCGCGGCGCGGGGCAGACCGGGGCGCGCTCGGTGTCGTTCGCGAAGGCGTACGCGCCGACGTGCGGGCACGGGGATCGCTGTGCCCGTGGGAGCGAGTGCCCCGGTGCGGTGGGGTGACGCGGCGATCTGTCACGGTGTGTCCCCGGTGACTTCTTTGACCTGGCCGAACTGGTCGAAGTTCGACTCCTTCGTCGACACCTCGTTGGGCAGCCCGCTCGACGTCGCGGCCACGGCTGCGACCACATCGGCCGGGATGACCATGAACTCGCCGTTCTCGGCCGGGGTCATCCCGAGGCGGGTGGCCTCCAGCGACAGCCTGGTCGGCGAGCGCAGCTCGGCTCGCTGGCGGCGGAGGATGTCGTAGCGTTCTTTGGCCAGCACGACGTCACGCTCGGTGCGGTCCAGGGTCAGCTGGTTCTGGGCCAGGCGGGTCTGGAACGCGACCGCGCCCAGGCACAGTGTGAACAGCGTGACGCAGCTCATCACCACGATGCCGACCGCGCGACGCCGGCGAGGCACGACCGCGAGCTGCGGACGCGACGACGTACCGCCCGCCGAGCTCGGCGCGGGCACGAACGACTTCGGCAGCGGGCGGCGCTGCAACGGTTGACGGCGCAGATCGCGCGGCCGGACACGCTCGGGCTGCCACTGCTCCTGTTCCTCGCGCAGGGGTGCGACGGCAGCCATGCTCAGCGCACCCCCGCGCCTGGGAACTCTGTGCCGGCCTCGTCGACAATCCGTTCGACGACGCGCAGGCGCGCCGATGCGGCGCGTCGATTGGAGGCCGCCTCTGCCGCAGAGGGCCGCTTGGCGATGCCGCGCACGATGCGCACCGTGCGCACTGCGCCGCACACGCACGGCAGGCCCGGCGGGCACTCGCAGTTGCCGGTCTCGGCTTCGCGGAAGCGGTCCTTGACGATGCGGTCCTCGCCCGAGTGGTAGGACAGGACCGCGATGCGTCCGCCGACGCCTGTCGCGGCGATGGCTGCGTCGATCGCGCTCGGCAGTATCTCGAGCTCGCGGTTGACCTCGATGCGGATCGCCTGGAACGAACGCTTGGCCGGATGACCGCCGGTGCGGCGCGCGGCGGCCGGAATGGCCGACACGATCACGTTGGCGAGCTGCACCGTGGACTCGATCGGACGGTGGGAGACGATGGCACGCGCGATCCGGCCGGCGAAGCGCTCGTCGCCGTGCTCGCGCAGGATGCGGGCGAGCTCGTTCTCGGAATAGCCATTGACCACGTCACCGGCCGACCAGCTCTCACTGAGGTCCATGCGCATGTCGAGACGCGCGTCCTGGCGGTACGAGAAGCCACGCTCGATGCGATCGAGCTGCGGCGACGACACGCCCAGATCGAAGAGGGCGCCACTGAGGATGTCGATTCGGGCTGCGTTCATGGCGTCGTGAAGGTGATCGAATCGAACGTGCACCGTCTGCACCCGGTCTCCGAATCGGGCCAGTCGCTGCGTTGCTGCGGCGAGAGCTGATTCGTCACGGTCCAATCCCAGGATCCGCAGGTCGGGATGGGCCGCGAGCAATTGCTCGGCATGGCCGCCTCCGCCCAACGTGGCGTCGAGCACGGTTCCGGCGGGCACGGTTGCGAACGCGGCGACGATCTCGGCTGCCATCACCGGGAGGTGGTGGAAGTCGTTCGACTGGTCGTTCACTGGCCGTCCTTGGCTGTCACGCCCCGCTCATCGGCAGCCCCCCGGTGGACGAATGTCGCCGGGATGTCTCCCCGGTCGGGACGAGATGTAAGCGGGCGGAGTGGGGCTGCCATCTTGTTCACCGGAGGACTGCCGGTGAGCGGAACTCACCGGGTACTCGATCTGGATGTGTGTGCATTCGGTGGTGTCGTCTCGGGTTCCTTCGCCTCCTTCTCGATGTGTCGTGGCTCTGTGCGTGGATTGATCAGCGGGCTGGTTCGGCGAAGGTCTCTTCGCCGGCTGCCATGCGTCGTTCGTGTCGTTCGGTGGAGCAGATCTCGAGCCGGTCCAACCGGCCCTGCACGACCACGGCCGACTTCACGTCGAGTCCCGCGTGGCGGCGGAGCCGCTCGTCGAGGTAGATGCGGCCCTGCGCATCGGGTTCGACCGGCGTCGCCCGGGCGGCGAAGGCGCGCAAACGGTCGAGGGTTATCTCGCCTCGCTCGTACATCTCCTGCATCCGGTCTGCCTCTCGATCGAATCGCTCGGCCGGGAAGACCTCGATGCCGTTGTCCGCGCCGAGTGTCAGGTAGCAGTTCGTCCCGAGGCGCGCGCGATAGGTCGCGGGGAGCGCCAACCGACCTTTCACGTCGAGTTGGCGTTCGAAAACGCCGAGGAACTTCTCCATCTGAGGGTGTCGTCTGTCCGAGCTTCCCGGTGTCCTGCCTCATGTGGGTCCGGGAACCCCACATATCCCCACTGTGCCCCAAAAATCACCCACAGTCAAGCGATGGCGGCGATTTCTCGGATCGTGGGCGCCAGAATTCACTGCGGAGCGCGCGAAGTACCAGTAAATTGGCGCAGGATTGCGCGCGTGGCGCGCGAATGACGGTGGGGATCTCATCCGTTCGGCCGAGCAGCATGCGCCCGCCACATCAAGTCAGGTGTTGAGCGTTTCCTCGAAAGCTGCGCGGATCTCGGCTTGTGAGGCCTGGATCTCGTGCGCGAGACCAGCCAGATCGGCCTCCGGAGGGGTCGGCGTGGCGAAGAGTGGGGAATGGTGTTGCGGACGCCAATGCCGGTACAGCGCGCATTGGAATCGGGCCCCGGTGCGGCCGCGTCGTTGGCTGATGCCGACCACCTTCGCGTCGCCGAGCATCACCTCGCCCGCGCCGCGTCCGGCGAAGCACACCCGGCTCGACCACTCCGAGCGCACCATCGCGGCGGCGTGCACCGATGTCTCGCCGACACCGAGCCGAGCCAGTGCCGACTGCCAGACGCGACCCAACCACAGCGCCGATTCGCCGACATCATCGGTCCAGCGCGGGTCGCTCGGGGGCAGCAGCACGTCGACCCACACGACGTCGCCGGGCTCGAGCAGCACTGCTCCCCCGCCGCTGCGCCGGCGGACCACCTCGACGCCGCGCTCTGCGCACGCGTCGACATCAAGGTGGTCCATCGGCTGTGACGAGCCGAGCACGATCGCAGCGCGGTCGACCTCGAACCACCACAGCGTCAGTTCGTCGATGCTCGTGACCGCGCGATCGTGGAACGCGGCTGGGCCGCCACGTTGCACCGTGGCGATCATCAGGTGACGATCATCGTGATCGGTTCAGCTCGCCTCGGCGATGTAGGGCTTCCACGCCTCGGGAACCCGGCCGACCGACACCGTGACCCACGCCTGCTCGCGTGGCGCGCGCGGGACACGAGCGAGGTGCATGTTCGCTTCGTCGGGTGTGCGGTCCCGCTTGTGCAGGTTGCACGGACGGCATGCGGCGGCGACGTTCTCCCATTCGTTGCGACCGCCACGCGAGCGCGGCATGACGTGATCGATCGAGTCGGCGTGGCCGCCGCAGTACTGGCAACGATGGTTGTCGCGCACGAAGACGGCGCGCCGGGACAGCGCCGTGCGGCGGTGGTACGGCACCTTCACGACGTAGCGCAGCCGGATCACGAGCGGGCTCGGCAGGGCGAGATTCTCGGAGCGCAGTTGGGTGCCGTCGTCCTCGACAAGATCGGCCTTGTCGGCGAGCACGAGGCAAGCCGCTCGACGGGCAGGCACCACGCTGAGCGGCTCGTACGTGGCATTCAAGACGAGAGCGCTGCGCATGGTGGGCGACCTTACTGACGAGGCCGGGACGCGAACGGCGGGATTATCAGCGGTGTCAACGGCATGCGCTGTCCCATTGGCGACACCACGACAGATAGCTCAACACATCATCGGGCTCGGGGCGATGACCGGCATCGCCGTATTGGGTGACGAGCCGGAAGCGCAGGTAGTCGCCGCCGGGGAGCGGCAGGAACGGGGCACGCCGATACCAACCCGACGGCGCGGTACGGCGCATCTGGCGCGCGGCCGTGCGCCACAGCGTCGGATGGCGGAGCACCGCCACACCCACTCGGACCCATCGCGTCATGCTCCGGCCAGCATAGGGCCGAACGCAACGCGCGTCGCGTCTCAGACCTTGGGCTCCTTCGGCAGTCCGAGGACCATCTCGCCGATGATGTTGCGCTGGATCTGGCTCGACCCGGCGTAGATCGTGCCGGCCCGTGCGTTGAGGAACACGCCGTTCCATGAGGCGGTCGTGTTGAGCGCGCCGCCGTCGTCGGTCTGAAACGCGCTGGCCGGCGCGCGACCAGAGGGCACGAGGCCATCGACGCCCATGATGTCCATCGCCAACTCGGTGACGACCTTGTGGTACTCGCTCCAGTAGAGCTTGAAGATGGCACCATCCGGGCCGGGGTGATGGCCGCGCATGAACTTGGTCAGTGTGCGCATCCCGAGGTAGCGCATCATCTGCACCTTGCTGTAGCAAAAGGCCAGCCGTTGGCGGATGACCGGGTTGTCGGCGACGCCGCGATCTTTGGCCATCATCAGCAGACGGTCGATCTCGGCCTGGAATCGAATCGGCATCGTGGCTGCGGCCTCGCCGCGCTCGTAGCCGAGCAGCGTCATCGCCACGGCCCAACCGTTGTTCACCCCACCCACCACTTCATGCTTGGGCGTGGTGGCGTCGGTGTAGAAGACCTCGTTGAACTCTGACTCGCCAGAGATCATCCGGATCGGCCGGACCTCGATGCCCGGCTGACGCATGTCGACGAGCAGGAACGAGATGCCCTTGTGCCGCGGCGCATCCGGGGCGGTGCGGGCCAGGGTGAAGATGTGGTCGGCGAGGTGCCCGGCCGACGTCCAGATCTTCTGGCCGTTGAGCACCCATTGGTCGCCGTCGAGGTCCGCGCGCAGGCCGAGGTTGGACAGATCCGAGCCGGCGTTGGGCTCGCTGTAGCCCTGGCACCAGACGTCGTCGTTGGACAAGATGCGCAGTAAGTAGTGGGCCTTCTGCTCGTCGGTTCCCCACTGCAACAGCGTGTTGCCGAGCATCTGGATGCCGAACACGTCGTTTGGGCCACCGGTCGGCACACCCGCGCGAGCGAACTCCTCGGCCGTGATCACCTGCTCGAGCGCGGACAGCCCGCCGCCGCCGTACTCGGCCGGCCAACCCGGCGCGAGGTAGCGAGCCTCGTTCAGCTTGACCCGCCAGTCGGCCATGAACTCGTGGAGCTCGGTGCCCTCCAGGCGGCCGATGCCCTTCCAGTTCGTCGGCAGCTTCTCGGCGAGAAAGGCCTGGACCTTTTCGCGGTATGCCTCGGCCTCCGGTGTGTACGTCGGTTGCATGGCCCGAGGCTAGCGCGAAGTTACCGACGGGTAGCTGCTCGTGCGACAGCCGCTGCGCCGACGAGCGGGGCTAGTTCGCCGAGTCCGGCGCGGCGGATCTCGAGGTGCTCGGTGAACGGCAGCCGGGCGCGGCTGTTGAGCTCGGCCTGTGCTGCGGCGAAGAACGGCTCACCGAACCCGAGCGCAACCGAACCGCCGACGACCGCGAGGTTGAAGTCGACGACCGCGGCCAGCGTTGCCAGTGCTCGGCCGACGAGGAGTCCGGTGCGCTCGATGATCGCGATCGGGGCTCGCTGCGGCGGGCGGCCGGTCTCGGCTTCGATCGCCGGACCGCACGCGTACGCCTCCAGACATCCGATGCCGCCGCACGCGCACGGCCGGCCTTCGGGCTCGACGACGATGTGGCCGATGTGGCCGGCATTGCCGAGCCGACCCTGCAGCAGCCGGCCGTTGCTGATGATGCCACCACCGACACCCGTGCCGACCACGATGCCGACCAGATTCATTTCGCCGCGGCCGGCGCCGCACCACGCCTCGCCGAGGGCCAAAGCCTTGGCGTCGTTGTCGACGAAGACGGGCAGACCGGTCGACTCCATCAGCGCGGTACGAAGTTCGAAGTTGCGCCACGTGGGGATGTGCAGCGGTGACACCGTGGCCGACGCGACGTCCATCGGGCCCCCGCATCCGGCCCCGACAGCGACCAGTTCGCCGGGCGCCGCGGCCATGACGCGCAGCATCAGCCGCTCGAGCGCGGACCACACATCACGCTGTGGCGTGGCGACGCGATCACGCACGACGACGCGACCTTCATCGTCCACGACAGCGGCTGCGAGTTTGGTGCCACCGATGTCGACCGCCAGATACATGGCATCCATTGCTGCCACCGTAGCGGCGACCGACATCGATGTATCCGCTGGTCTAGGTTGGCGACGTGTCCGCTGCGTCGACAACCCAGGTGCCCACCTTCGCCTCGCTGTTCGAGGCGATCACCGACAACGTCAGTCGTGTGGTGCACGGCAAGCGCAGCGAGATCCAGCTCGCAGTGGTGTGCATGTTGGCCGAGGGTCATCTGCTGATCGAAGACGTGCCCGGAGTCGGCAAGACCAGCCTCGCCAAGGCACTGGCGACGTCCATCGAGTGCACGTGGAAGCGCGTGCAGTTCACACCCGACCTGCTGCCCACCGACCTGATCGGCGTCAGCATCTACCAGCGCTCGACCGAGACGTTCGACTTCCGCCCCGGCCCATTGTTCGCGAACATCGTGCTCGCCGACGAGATCAACCGTGCGTCGCCCAAGACGCAGTCGGCGTTGCTCGAGGCGATGGAGGAACGGCAAGTGTCCGTCGAAGGCCGCAGCCATCCGCTGAGCCCGCCGTTCATGGTGATCGCGACACAGAACCCGGTCGAACAAGAGGGCACGTACCGCTTGCCGGAGAGCCAGCTCGACCGGTTTCTGCTGCGGCTGTCGCTCGGCTACCCCGGTCGCGACGCCGAGCTGGCGATCCTGGACGGCAACGGCCCGGCCGACGCGCTGGCCGAACTGCGACCGGTGGTCACGTCGGCCGAGATGTTGGCGATGATCGATGCCGTGCGCAGCGTGCACCTCGCCGATCCGTTGAAGACGTATCTCGTCGATCTCGCCGAGGCGAGTCGGAGGCATGCCGGCATCACGCTCGGCATGTCGCCTCGCGCCACCCTGCAACTCGCTCGCGCCACCCGCGCCCAAGCCGCGTCGCAGGGCCGCAAGTACGCCACGCCGGACGACGTCAAGACTGTTGCCTATTCGGTGCTGTGCCATCGTCTTGTGATCCGACCCGACGCCGCCTCTCGCGGGCTCACCTCGCAACGGGCCGTCGCCGAGATCTTGGCCTCGGTCCCGATCGCTGCCGGGAGCTGAGCCGGTGCTCACCCGACACGGTTGGGGGGCAGCGCTGCTCGCGGTCGTCACCGCGTTCATCGGCCGGTTGTTCGGCGTCATCGAACTGTTCGTGCTCGGAGCCGGCATCCTCACGCTCGTCGCATTGACGTTCTTGTGGGTGCACTCCAAGCCGGCAACGCTCAGCGTGCAGCGCCGGGTCGTGCCCGACACGCTGCAGGTCGGCGAGGTCGGCCGCGTCGAGTTGCGGGTCATCAACCAGGGCCACAAGGGCACGTCCCCGCTGCAGCTGTGGGAACCGGTCAGCGGCATGGGCGGGGCGACGCTGCGCCTGGCACCACTGCGCCGTGGCGAGTCGACCGCGGCCAACTACCGCCTGCCCGCAACTCGTCGCGGCACGGTCCTGTTCGGGCCGCTGACCGTCGAGCGGCGCGACCCGTTCGGGTTGTGCGTGCAGCGTCGCACGGTGCCGGGCACACACGAGGTCGTGATCTTGCCGGCGCACCTCGACGTGAACATCCCGATGGGCGCCGGCGGCACGGGCCCGATGGGCCAGCACCTGCGGATGCGCGCGCTCGGGCGGATGGGATCGGAGTTCCACGCGTTGCGCGACTACGCCGACGGCGACGACCTGCGCATGATCCACTGGCGAGCGTCGGCGCGCAGCGAGACGTTGAAGGTGCGCCAGGTCGAGCCCGACGGCCTCCGCCGCTGCACCGTCGTGCTGGACACCACTGCGAGCGAGTTCTCGCCAGAGGGTTTCGAGCGCGGTGTCTCCGCCGCGGCGAGCTGTGTCGATTCTGCGGCGCGGGCGAACCTGCACATGCGCCTCGTCATCGGCAACGCGATCGACCTACGCAATACAACGGCACTCGTCGCAATGACGGCGCTGGCGGACTGCGCCGTTGGCGACGCGGTCACACTGCCGTTCACCGCACCGGCGGGCGATGGTCTTGGATTGACCATCGTCATCACCGGGAGCGCGCAGTCGCAGGCGGTCGTCGACGCGCGGCGCCACCTCTCGCCGAGCGATGTGCTCGTCGTCGTCGCCTGCACGTCGATGTCGTCCTCCCCCGTCGCCTTCGTCATCGACGCGACCAGCGATCAAGGGTTCGGTTCGTCATGGTCGGCCATGACCGGCACCCACGTCACTCGCGGCTCGAGCAGGGCTGCCTCATGACATCGACCACCACCTCACTCGCGATGTCGGAGGCCAACGCACCGGCCGCGGCCGGCCGTCCCAGTGAGACCATCCCAGCGACTGTCGTGCTCACTGCGCTGAGCGTCATCACCGCCGTTGGTTTCGGGCGGGTGTTCAGCGGTTGGGACTTCCTCGGGTCGATGTTGTTCGTGGTCATCGGCGTGCACGTGGTCGCGCTCGTGCTGCGGTTGCTCAACGTGCCCGGCTACATCGCGCTCCCCCTGACGATGCTGTTCCTCTTCGGGCTCATCGCCTGGAAGTACTACCCGGACACGCTCAACGGGCCGTTCCCTTCGTCGCGCACGTGGGACTTCATGTGGTCCGATGTCCAACTCGCCCGCGACCAGTTCCCGAACGCGGTCGCGCCGGTCGCTCCGATCGGCGGATTCGTGGTCGCCGCAACCGCAGCGAGCGGACTCGCTGCGCTGTTGTCCGACGCGTTCGCCTTCCGCGCCTACGGCCGGGCGGAGGCCGCTGTCCCCACCGCCGTGCTGTTCGTCTTCGCCGCCGCGCTCGGCATCGACAACCACCGCGTGACGCTGACGGCCGCATGGCTCGGCTGCGCGCTTGCGTTGATCGCGATCCTGCGCGCATCACACGCCCAGTCCGAACATGCCTGGATCGGCCAGCGCGCTCGCGTCCTGCTCAGCGTGTTGCCGCTGGCCGGCATCCTCGCCGGTTGCGCCGCCATCAGCGGTGCGGTGCTCGGCCCGAACCTGCCCGGCGCAGGCGAGAAGGGTCTCGTCAAGACGTCGACCCGCAACGACGTGACTGAGGTGCTCAGCCCGCTCGTCGACATCCGAAGCCGCCTCGTGACGCTTACCAACGTCGAACTGTTCACGGTCGAGTCTGCCGAGCAGCGCTACTGGCGAGTCACCGGACTCCTCAAGTTCGACGGCACGACCTGGGGTCTTGCCGACCGCGATCTGGTGTCGGTGTCGGGCACGTTCGAACAGACGCCGCTCGGTTCGACGCAGTTGCGCCAGCAGTTCGACATCAAGGGCTTGAAGGGTCCGCTGCTGCCCGCGGCGTACAGCCCGATCGCGATCAGCCGCTCCGACATCTACTGGGTCGAGGACTCGGGCACGCTCGTGCTGCCCGACGACGAGGGTCTCAACCGCAACGACACCTACGAGATCGTGTCGGCCAAGCCGAACCTGAACCCGGACGTGCTGCGCGCGGCGACGTCGTTGAACCCGCCGAGCCCGGAAGCGACGGCGTTGCCCGACGACTTCCCCGATTCGGTGCGCGACACGGCCAAGCAGATCACCGATCGATACGACACGACCTACGACAAGGCGTTCGCCCTGCAGGAGTGGTTCCGTAGCGAGTTCACCTACGACCTCACGGTCCAAAAGGGTCACGGCAACAACGCGATCCGCAACTTCCTGCAGAACCGGCGAGGCTACTGCGAGCAGTTCTCCGGTGCCTTCGCAGCGATGATGCGTTCGCTCGGCATTCCGGCTCGCGTCGCCGTCGGGTTCACCTCCGGTGAGTTGCGCAGTGACGGGCTCTACCACGTATTCGGCCGCAACGCTCACGCCTGGCCGGAGGTGTGGTTCGACGGGATCGGTTGGGTCTCGTTCGAGCCGACGCCGGGTCGCGGCGAGCCTGGCGCACAGGAGTACACCGGCGTGCAGCCCGAACAGGCCGCCGCCGACGACCCGAACGGGGCCACGCCCGTCACCGTGGCGCAGGGTGCACCGTCGTCCACTGCCGCGGCGGATCCCAACGCGGTGTCCACCACGCTGCCCCGCGATCCGTCGACGGCCACCACCCAACCGTCTGGTGTGCTGCCCGACGACACCACGCCCGACGGCGGGTTCTCGGCCACGACGTGGCTGATCACGCTGGTGGTCCTCGCCGCCCTTGCGTGGGTGGCGCTGCTCCCCCGCATCCTCGCCCGGCTGGCCCTGCGTCGCCGCAGCACCGACCCGGTCGAGCGGATCGAGGCCGCCTGGCGTCGCAGCGCGCAGGCGCTGAGCCTGATCGGCCTGGAACCCAAGCTTGGTGAGACCCCGCTCGAGCACGCCCGCCGCGCCGAACGCCTGTCGGGCATCGATCACCGCACCCTGCGCGAGTTGGCGATCTGCGCCACAGCCGCGATCTTCGGCGGTGTCGGCGACACCGGTGCCGCCGTGCGCTGCGATCAACTCGCCGGAGAAGTCGTCGCCGCCGTGAAGCTCCGCATGAACCCCGTCGAAAAAGCCGTCACCCGTATCGACCCCCGCCGCGCCAAACTCCTGACGTAACTGCTCGATCTGACCACTCCCAAGCCGGCTCGTCCCGGATTTGAGTGTTTCTGCTACTCACGCTGCGTGCGGAGGGCACCCAGAACGAATCGGCGGCTGGGCGGCGCGCAGTTATTCGATGTTGCGGCCGGCGCGGCGGCGGAGCTCGTCGGGGATGCGACTGAGTTGATCGCGGCCACGGGCGGTGAGTTCGCGTTCGAGGAAGACACCGGCAACGACCATGCAGGCGAAGGCGGCGAAGGACAGCCAGGCACTGATCTGCAGCGCGGCGATGACGGCGGCGAGAGACACGACGATAGCCACGATCGACCACGCCAGGCGGCGGCCGGACACGCCCTGGTGGCTGCGGTGGTTCACCTTGAGCGCGAAAGAAGGATCGGCCTGGAGCTGTTCTTCGATTTGCCGAAGGATGCGTTGTTCGTCTTCGGAGAGCGGCATCAGTTCTCCTTGTCAGGCCGTCCCCGCGGAGCGAGGCCGTAGGTAGTTTCTCACGTTCGCGCCGATCTGACAACGCGTGCGACAGTCCAGCTCACGAGCCACCCGCAGATCCCCCGTCGTGGTCCGGTCCCCACTGCTGCGCACCACGTCGGACGAGGCGCAACCCCTGCTTGGACACGGTGCTAGCCGGTCCGATCGCCGTTGCGCCGAACCGCTCGCGAATCGCGTCGATCGCTCCGGACGCACCGGACCAGTCCGCCGGGACGGCATCGTCGAGACGCATTTGTTCCATCGGCGGGCCGAAGTTGGACGCGTGCACTCCGAGCAGGCGGACGCCGGGCGTGGGGTCGACGTTGGCCAGGAGGGGGTCGGCGGCAGCCAGCATCGCCGCCGCGGTGTCGACCGGCGAGGGCAATGTCGTCGACCGGGTGATCGTGGTGAACCCGGCGAAGCGCACCTTGAGCGTGATGGTGCGAGCTCCCAGGTCTGCCGCGCGCAGCCGAGACGCGACGCCGTCGCTGAGCCGAACGAGCTCGGTGCGCAGCTCGTTGACGGTGTGCATGTCACGGGCGAACGTCTCCTCGTGGCCGATCGACTTGGCCGCCCGATCGATCTCGACGGGGCGCTCGTCGCGGCCGGCGGAGAGGGCGAACAGATGTCGGCCGCTGGCCTTGCCGAGCGCCTGCACGAGCGTCGCCTCCCCGAGCGAGTAGAGATCGCCGACGGTACGCACGCCGAGTCGCTGCAGCTTCTCCAGCGTCGCCGGGCCGACGCCCCACAACCGCTGTACGACCAACGGGTGCAGGAACGCCAGCTCGTGACCCTGCCGCACCTCGAACACACCGAGACCGGGTTCGATCCCCTGCGGACTGGCTTTCGGTTTCGCCGCGACAGACGCCAGCTTGGCCAGGAACTTGTTCGGCGCGATGCCGACCGAGCACGTCAGATCCAGCGACTCCGTCACACGCCGACGGATGTGGCGGGCGATCTCGGTGCCCTCGCCGAGCAGGCGCAGCGATCCGGTGACATCGAGGAAGGCCTCGTCCAGCGCCAGCGGTTCGATGACCGGCGTCGCTTCCTGGAAGATTTCGTGCACCTGACGCGAGACGGCGGCGTAGAGCTCGTGATCGCCACTCAGGAACACCGCCTGCGGGCACAGCCGGCGGGCAGTCGAGCCGGGCATCGCCGAATACACGCCGTAGCGGCGAGCCTCGTAGGACGCCGCGGCCACGACACCCCGAGGGCCGGTGCCACCGACGACCACCGGCTGACCGCGCAGCTCCGGCCGGCGGCGCAGCTCGACCGAGACGTAGAAGGCGTCCATGTCGACGTGCAAGATCGTGCGCAGCGGCATGGTCATCGCGGGCTGGCTCAGCGTCCGGTGTGCCGACGCTCGCGCCGACCGCGGCGGTCATGCACCCACAGCTTGAGCACCATGAACATCGCCTCGTTGACGATGCTCTGCGACATCTTCGACTGACCCTGCGTGCGGTCGCGGAACACGATGGGAATCTCGACGATGCGACCGCCAGCGCGCACGAGGCGGTGCGTCATCTCGATCTGGAACCCGTAGCCCTCGGTGGTGACGGACTCGAAGTCCATGTCGTCGGTGAGCGCACGTGATCGATACGCGCGGTAGCCCGCTGTTGCGTCGTTGATGGCCAGACCGAGCACACCGGCCGCGTACCGGTTACCCCAGCGAGACAGCCAGCGTCGCTTGCGCGGCCAGTTCTCGGTGATGCCGCCCGGCACGTACCGGCTGCCGATGGCCAGATCCACACCGTGCTGGACGGCGGACACCATTGCCGGGATCATCGCCGGGTCGTGGGAGAAGTCGGCGTCCATCTGCACACAGACCTCGGCCCCACCGTCGATGGCCAACCGCATCCCCGCCCGATAGGCACCCCCGAGGCCGCTCTTCTCGGCGCGGCGAAGCACCTGGAGGTCGCCGAGCTCTTCGGCCAGCTTCTCGGCCAGGTCGGCCGTGCCGTCCGGGCTGCCGTCGTCGACGACGAGGATCCCGGCGTCGGGGGCGTGGTCACGTATCGAGCGGCACAGCTCCTCGATGTTGCCCGCCTCGTTGAAGGTCGGCACGATGACCACGGCTCGCACAGCGAGCACACTAGCGAGAGGGGGCCGGCTCGATCGGGGAAACACCCCTACGATGGCGGAGTGGCCGAGACGAATGACGAACGACCGCTGTCCGCGCTGCCGCCGCCCGCCGCCCGTGTGGTCGCGTTCGTGGCGATCCTCTTCGGTGGCCTCGCCGGCGGACTGATCGGCTACAGCCTCGTGCGCGTGCAGTGCGACGGCAAGTGCGGTGTCGGGCGCGGGCTCGGCGCGCTGATCGGCTCGGTCGCAGCATCCGTCGGCATGAGCATCGTGGCGGTGCTGGTACTGCGTGCGCTCGGCGAGTGGCGTGACATCGAGCAGCGGCGCGCCGGCCGATGAGCTCACTCGGAACAGACCTGCGCCGCATGGCCGAGACACTGGCGGTGGAAGCCGGCCATCTCGTCATCGAGGGTCGCCGATCCGGCGTTGCCGATGTCGACACCAAGTCCAGCGCGACCGACATGGTCACCGAGTACGACCGGTTGTCCGAGCAGCTCATCGTCGGCCGCATTCGTGCTGATCGGCCCGACGACGCGATCATCGGCGAGGAGGGCACTGCTGACGAGGGAACCAGTGGCATCCGCTGGCTCATCGACCCGATCGACGGAACGACCAACTTCTTCTACGGCCTGCCCGGGTACGCCGTCTCGATCGCCGCAGCCGACGCCAACGGCACGCTGGCCGGCGCGGTGTACGTGCCGGCCACCGACGAACTGTTCAGCGCGGCTCGTGGCGAAGGCGCGACGATGAACGACCGGTCGATCGGACCATCGTCCACGACCGATCTCAGTCAGGCACTCGTCGCCACCGGCTTCAGCTACCACCGCGACAAGCGCATCGCGCACATGCAACTGCTGCAGTCCGTGATCGGCGAGGTCCGCGACATCCGTCGCCTCGGCGCAGCCGCTCCCGATCTCTGCTACGTCGCGGCTGGACGTCTCGACGCGTACTTCGAGCAACACCTCGGGCCATGGGACCTCGCCGCGGGCGAACTGATCGCGCGCGAGGCCGGATGCCTCAGTGGCGATTGGAGCGGTGGCCCGG
Source organism: Actinomycetes bacterium (assembly GCA_031410915.1). GTDB lineage: Bacteria > Actinomycetota > Acidimicrobiia > Acidimicrobiales > Ilumatobacteraceae > WLMZ01. Next base: position 45,321 of record JANNZY010000037.1, on the reverse strand, counting down.
TGCGACCGGCGGAGGTGCTCGTCACCAACCCGCATCTGTTCGATTCGTTGCGCGCCCTCATCGAAGCGGCCGGTTCGCCGGATCACCACTGACCTAGACTCCCGCACGTGGGTACACGCATCTTGACGGTCGAAGACGACGAGCGCATCCGTACGGCCGTCAAGCTCGCGCTCGAGGACGAGGGTTGGACCGTCGACGAGGCCGGCAGCGGTGAAGAGGCGATCGAGTTGTTCAACCGCACCACGCCCGATGTCGTGCTGATCGACATCATGCTCCCCGGCATCGACGGGTTCGAGCTGTGCCGGCATCTGCGCAAGACCAGTGACTTGCCGATCGTGATGGTGACCGCACGGGCGGACACCCACGATGTCGTGGCCGGCCTGGAGGCGGGTGCCGACGACTACCTCACCAAGCCGTTCGCACCGAAAGAGCTCTCGGCGCGCATCCGTGCGCTGCTCCGTCGCGTCCGTCCGATGAGTCCCGGCCACCAGAAGCTGGTCTTCGGCGATCTCGAGATCATCCCCGACGAGGGCAAGGTGCTGCGCGCCGGTGTCGAACTGCACCTCACCAAGACCGAGTTCCGGTTGCTGGTCGAGCTCGGCCAGAACCCGGGCCGGGTGTTCAGCCGCGAGTCGTTGCTGGACAAGGTCTGGGGCTACGACTACTTCGGTGACGGGAGGTTGGTCGACGTACACATCCGCCGGCTGCGCACCAAGGTCGAGATGGACGCGGCGAACCCGCGCCACGTGGTGACGGTTCGGGGGTTGGGCTACCGGCTGCAGTCGTGACGACAGCGGTGACGAACGCAGTCGACGACGACGCCATTTCGACCCGATGGGAACGACCGCGCCGGCTGGTCACCGGCTGGCGCAACCAGCGCGTCGGCCTGCGAACGCGCATCCTGCTCACGTTCAGTCTCGGCTTCCTCGCGCTGTCCATCTTCCTGGCCGCGATCACGTACAGCTTCACGAAGAGCACGCTCGTGCGCCAGCGCGAGAAGAGCAGCATCGAGCAGACCTACCGCGACGCAAGCGTCGCCCAGACGCAGCTGCGCAGCAGCCCGACCGATGCGTCCAGTGTGCGTGAGAGCTTGCTGGAGTTGGGCATCGGCCAGTTCCTGCTGAACTACCGCGACGCGTGGACGAGCGGCGCGGCCCGGTTCTCCGACGACGTCGTGCCTGCTTCGTTGAAGGCGCGAGTCGTGAACGGCGGCCAGCCGGCGCAGATGGTCATCACCGTCGACGACGAGAAGTTCCTGGTCGTCGGTGTGCCGCTGATCGGCGGCGCGTCCTACTTCGAGTTCACGAGCCTGGCAGAGGTCAACGGCACGTTGCGCAGCGTCGGCCTGTCGCTGATGTTCGCCGGCTTCATCACCACGCTGTTCGGTGTGGTGCTCGGCTCGGTTGCATCGCGACGTGCCGTGCGCCCGCTCGGCGCAGCAGCACAGGCGGCCAAGGCCATTGCCGGCGGCCGGCTGGACACGCGTCTGGAAACCACCGACGACCACGATCTGCGTCTGCTCGCCAACTCGTTCAACGACATGGCGTCCGCGCTGCAACTGCGTGTCGAACGCGACGCCCGCTTCGCCAGCGACGTCAGCCACGAGCTGCGCTCGCCGTTGATGACGCTGGCCGCATCGGTCGAGGTGATGCAGGCCCGCCGCGACGAGATGCCCGAGCGGGCCCAGTCAGCGTTGGACCTGCTGGTGGCCGACGTCGCCCGTTTCCAAGGGTTGGTCGAGGACCTGCTCGAGATCTCCCGCTTCGACGCGGGGGCGATCCGGTTGCATCTCGAAGATCTGCTCGTCGCCGAGTTCGTGCGCCAAGCGATCGCGATCAGCAGCCTGCCGGACACGAAGTGCACCGTCACCGAGCGCGCCGAGGGTTTGATCATGCATGTCGACCGGCGGCGGCTGGCGCGTGTCATCGCCAACCTGATCGACAACGCACGGGTCCACGGCGGCGGTGCTCCGGAGGTGATCGTGTCCGAGGCCGAGAACGACGGCGAGCCGCTCGGCCACGTCTGGATCGCGGTCGAGGACCACGGACCCGGTGTGCCAGTGGACGAACGCTCGCTGGTGTTCGAGCGCTTCGCTCGCGGCGCAGTGGCCGGCCGGCGCAGTTCCAGCGACGGCGCGGGTCTCGGCCTGGCGTTGGTCGACGAGCACATCCGGCTGCACGGTGGCACCGTGCGCGTCGAGGACCGACTCGACGGCGAGCCCGGTGCCCGGTTCGTGATCGAGTTGCCGGCCGAGGAGGTGGGCGTGTGAGCGGCCGCCGTCTGCTCGTCGCCGTGGCGCTGGCGGTGCTGGTCGTGTCCGGCTGCGGCATCCAGAACGACGACGAGCCACGTGGCATCGACGACTCCAACCGTCCCGACTTCGTCGCCAACACCTCGAACGCGCCGATCTCGTCGAGCGGGTCGGACCGGATCTACCTGCTCGCGCCGAGCAACCAGACCGAGAGCCACCGCCTCCGCGCAGCCGCTCGCGACGTCGGCGACTCCGCCCGGCAACGCTTGCAGTCGCTGTTCGGGCCGCTCAGCGTGACCGAGTCGATCGATCGTTTGACCACCGCGATCCCCGACGGACTGCAGCTCAACTCGGCGGTGCTCCGCACCGACGGCACGCTGGCCGTCGACGTGACCGACGAGCTGCTGTCGCTGTCGATCAACGCGCTGATCGACGCGGTCGCCCAGATCGTGTTCACCGCATCAGAGGTGTCCGAGGTGCAGCAGGTCGAGCTGCTCGTCAACGGTCGCGCCCGGCAATGGCCGGCGAGTGACGGCGAACTGCAGGCGCAACCGCTCACGGTGTACGACTACCCGGGATTCGTGGAGAGCACGCAACCCGACTTCCCGCAAGTGCCGAGCCCGGCACCGGGCACGAACAGCTGATCGGCCGACACTCGCTCAGCCGAAGAACACGCTGGCGACGTCGCGGAACAAGAACAGGTCGACTTGGCGCGTCTTGCCGGCCGAGTCGGCGAGTGGCACCAGCGTCATGTCGTTGCCGTGGATCGCGGTCATGTATCCCCACGCGCCCTCGTGCACGGCGTCGATCGCATCGACGCCGTAGCGGGTCGCCAGGACGCGGTCGAACGCTGACGGCGTGCCGCCGCGCTGCACATGGCCGAGCAGCACGACGCGGGTCTCCAGCCCGCTGCGGGCTTCGATCTCGGGCGCGAGCAGGTCGGCGACGCCGCGCAGACGCACGTGGCCGAACCGGTCGTAGACCTTCTCGCGACCAGGCATGCTGCCCTCCGCCGGCTCGGCACCCTCGGCCACGACGACGATCGACGCGTAGCGGCCGCGCTCGTGACGGGCCTGCAGGATCTCGACGACGTTGTCGACGTCGAACGGCAGCTCCGGGATCAGGATCACCGTCGCGCCGCCGGCGATGCCTGCGTGTGTGGCGATCCAACCGGAATGGCGACCCATCACCTCGACCACCATCACACGGTCGTGACTCTCGGCAGTGGTGTGCAGGCGGTCGATCGCGTCGGTGGCGATCTGCACCGCGGTGTTGAAACCGAAGGTCCAATCGGTGCCGACGATGTCGTTGTCGATCGTCTTCGGCACACCGACGATGGGCAGCGCGAAGTCGGCGTGCAGCTGGTTGGCGACTGACAGCGAGCCATTGCCACCGACCACGATCAGGGCGTCCAGCCCCATGTCGGCGAACGTCTTGACCACAGCCTCGGGTCCACCGGGCACGTCGTAGGGGCTTCCCCGCCGCGTGCCCAACAACGTGCCGCCCTTGGGCAGCATGCCACGCAAGGAGCGCACGTCGAGCGGCATCGTCTTGCGCTCGATCACACCGTCCCACGCGTCGAGGAACCCGACGATCTCGTCGCCGTGAACCGTCTCGCCCTTGCGGACCACCGCCCGGATCACCGCGTTGAGCCCCGGGCAATCGCCCCCACCGGTCAACAGCCCCACACGCATCTCAGGAGACTACGTGAGAGTCTCGCCCTCGGTCGGCAGGCCGGTCCGACCGAGCGTTCTCATCGCCTCTTCGATCCACGCCTTCTCCTCAGCAGCGTCGGCTCTGTCGCCATACAGCTCAATACGTCGGTTGAGGATTTCGAGCGCCTCTGTGAAGCTCGACGCAGCTCCTCGAGAATCACCGACAGCTCGCCGTCTGTCTCCGATCCGAGTCAGACTCACTGCCACGTCTCTCAGTGACTCTGGAGTGTCCCCAACAACGTTGTGCACCTCGAGCGCCAGTCGAAGCGCCTCCTGGTACATCTCCCCTGCACCGGTGAGATCACCCGCCTCGCGTCGCAAGTCGCCCAACTTGTTGAGGCTGACCGATAAGTCACGCATCGACTCCGGAGTGCTTCCCGTCACTTCTTGAAGCCGGCGAGATAGGTCGATCGACTCCGCGAGTGACGCCTCTGCCTGCTCGAGGTCTCCGGCTGCCCGCCTGTCGTCCGCAACTCTCGTGAGACTGATTGACTCATCTCGCAAGGAGTCGAGTGTGTCACCCACGAGCTGCCGCACTCGGCGAGCGAGAAGCAGTGACTCGGCGTGGAACTGCTCCGCCCCAGTTGCGTCACCCAGATCGAGTCGCACGTCGCCCAATCGATCGAGACCGACGGCGACGTCGCGCAAAGATCGTGGAGTCTCGCCGAGCACATCACGCAACCGCCGACGAATTTTGAGCGACTCCTCGTAGAGGATTTCTGCCCGAGCAACTTGAGTCGACAGGCGGTACACGTCACCAAGCTTGGTGAGCCCGACCGCCAGACCGCGGAGCGACTCCACTTGGTCCTTTCCCTCTCCGCACAACTGTCGGCGAATCTCGAGCGACTCCTCGTACATGTGCAGCGCTTCGCTGAGATCACCAACCTGCTGCCGGACATCAGCAAGTCGCTCAAGACTCACCGACACGTCCCTCAATGTGGACGACTCGTCGGGCATCACTCGCTGAACCCGGCGACGAAGATCAAGTGACTCTCGGTAGGCCCCCTCGGCAGACGCCAGGTCGCCTTGCACAGCCTGCGCAGCACCAATCCGGTCAAGGGTCGACGAAATGGCGCGGAGCGTGTGTGGCAAGTCCCCCACTTTCCGCCGGGTACCACGAAGCAGGTCGAGTGACTCTGCGTGCATCAACGCTGCGGTCTTGACTTCACCGATTGCCATCCACGTGTCACCCAGGCCATCGAGACATGACGACACGACGAACGCAGACTGAGGAGACTCGTTCTCGGCCACGGCGATCCTGCGGGCGCGTTCCAACCCTGCGGTGTACGCCGCGAGTGCTCCACGCAAATCACCGGCGCGTCGGCGTGCTGCTCCAATCGAGTCAAGACTCAGCGAATACTCAAACAACGAGACCGGGTCGGTACTTGATTCCGAAATGTCGTGCGCCGCCGTGAGCGCAAGTGCGGCGGCCTGACCGAACTCGGCGTCGTCGAGCAATGCGCGAAGAACCGGGATCGCTCGACGCGGCCCGATCGGGACCCGGGCATCGAGCGCTCGTCTCGCGTACAGACCTCGTAGCTCGACCTCATCCGTCGCCGCGACGACCAGCTCGGCGGCTCTCGTTCGCTCCGCAGCGACAGATGACTGCGCGAACACCTCGCGCCCACGCCGTTCCGCTTCGGACCGGTGGCCGGCAGCGAGAAGCTGCCATCCGCGAGCGACTCGCTCAGCGCCCTCAACGTCGTCATTCGACGACTCTTCGAGCAGCCACAGTAGTGAGGTGTCGCGTTCCGAAGCCTCAGAGACGTCGATTGGTTCGCCTTCGCGGGCGGGCAGCGGGGCAAGGTAGAGGGACATGCTACGAAATGACCAGAGGTCCGGTGCAGTTCTGGGGCCTTCGGCAGCGAGCCACGTGGGGGCAACCAGCACCAGGCCGCCGGTGAGACTACGGACGACGCGGTCACGCTGGAGGTTCAGAACAGTGATTGCGTCGATCCAGGCGTCGTGCCACGCCGAGGTGCCCTCCGCGTCTCCTCGAGGGACGCTGATCCAGACGGCGTCATACGGATTCGCGACCAGCGAACGGACCTGCTCTTTGAACTGTTCGGGTTTGCTCGGGCGCAGCACTTTCATACCGCGGGCCATGCCACGCAACACGGCCGTGGTGCGACTCTCCAGCTCGGCGGCGGGACGCGGATCCGAGGTGTAGATCAGTCCGAACCAGAAGCCGGGCTCGGCACGGATCGATGCGAGCAGCCGCTCCCACGCCTCCTCCAGCGGCATCGGCTCGAACGGCGGAACGGTCACGTCACGAACGGCAGCGCCAACGGGTGAATCTCGTACCACCACGTGCCGTTCAGATGCGGCAACAACACGTGCTGGCGCATGAGTCTCGCAACGCGCTGCACGTTTTGCTCGGGAACGACGTAGTTGCCCTGCGCCTGCTTGACCTCGCTGAGGATGTCGCCGGTCTCCGCCGTCATCTGCCCGAAGTCGGCGCGTACAGCACGGACGGCCTCGTCCATCAGGTCATCGGTGATCGGCAGCTCCGCGTGACGCGCGAATGCCTTCAGGATCGCTTCCTTCAGAAGCCGAAAGAGGTCACGCACGTTGCCGCCGGAGAGGAGGATCAGTCGCCTCAGCTGATCGTCCGTAAAGACATCGTTCCACGCCGGCTCCCGGCGAGACACAATCTCGATGAGCTTCGCCAGGCACGATTCAATGGGCGCGCCGGTGTAGCGGTCGGTCAGCTTCAACGTGAGTATCTGGCGCACGGCGCCATCGAAGCGTTGGGCGAACGCAGGGAGCAAGGCAGCGAGGTAGGCAGGCACGGTGTAGACGACGTGCACCCCTGGCAACAGCAGCCGCGCACTGTGATGGGCGAACAGATCGCGGACCGAGCCCATTGCTTGGTCGTCGCCGCCCAGCTTCTCGCCTTGGTCGACGATCAACACGAGCGGCTGATCCGCTTCGGCGCCAGCGGCAGCGATGAACTGCCGGATCTCGATCGCGAACTGGGCCAGGTTCGGCTCGACTTCGGCCCGCAGACGACGGACGAAGTCGGGATTGCCTTTGAGCTGTGTCTTCAGGTCGACACTGGCGACGCCGAAGTCGAGGCCGACCTTGTCGACGCTGACTCGGACACGCTTCAGCAGATCGAGCAATCGCTCGAACCGTCCCTTCGCGACATTGCCATCTGCGGCCGGAAGCTCGTCGACAACTCCGAGTGCGACGGCCGTGAGGAAGTCGACGATGTTGATCGCTCCGTCCATGTCGAGGTACTCGGTCATGTCGACACGGGCGACCTGGTAGCCGCGATCGAGCAAGGTGTCACGCAACCGGAGCAGCTCGGTGGTCTTGCCCGAGCCATCGGGGCCGGTCAGCAGCTGCGCCGAGGTGCGGTCGTCGGACAATTCGATGGTTGCCAACAACTCATCGGTCGGCGCGGTGCCGTGCTCCCACAGCGGCACGTACCACTTCTGGCCATTCTCCGTGTCCGGATCGAGCGGCTCGAAGCTGAGGTTCGCATTGAACTGGCGCAGGCCGGCGAGGTCCATCGCTTCGCAACGCTACTGCCCCGCGACGGGTCCTCACGCTGATGCGGGCGAGGATCGAGGCCACTCCACGTAGTAGAACCGTGGCATGGCATGGGACTCCAGCCGCACCGTTCCGTTCAAGCGGCTGACCCGTGAGTGGTTGATCTATGTCGGGATCGCGAGCATCGCGATCATCGCGTTCTATCTGGCCACGAATCGAAAGATCGACATCGGTCTGTTCGCCGGACTGCTGGCGAGTGGTCCGATGTACCTGCTGTTTGGTTCCGTGCTCGCCAAGTTCGGCTACCAGCGCAAGACGATGAAGGAGCTCCGCGCCGCTCGCGAAGCTGCGCCGCTCGCTCGCTCCGGCGGACGCGGCCAGGCTGCCGTCGACACATCCGTGCGCGCGCGGCCGGCACCGACCAGGCGCACATCGACGGGGCCGTCGCAGCATCGACGGGGAACGAACAAGCCGAAGCGGCGCTGACATGGCCGAGGCCGCGACAGCAACGCGTTCGAGGGACGAGACGTGCGTGCTCGCCATCGACGCCGGCACGACCGGTGTTCGCACCCGTGCCGTCTTCGCTGACGGGCGTGAGCCGATCTCGTCGTATCGAGAGTTCACGCAGTACTTCCCCGAACCCGGTTGGGTCGAGCACGACGCGTCCGAGATCTGGGCGGTCACCCGCGAGACGTTGAACGACGTGATCGGCCGGCTCGAGGTGCCCCCCGCTGCGATCGGTATCACGAACCAGCGCGAGACGGTCGTCGCGTGGAGCCGGACAACGGGCCACCCACTGCATCGAGCGATCGTCTGGCAGGACCGGCGCACGGCTGCGCGCTGCGCCGCGCTGGAAGCCGACGGCGCCCTGCCGCTGGTGCGCGCCCGTACCGGGCTCGTGCTCGATCCGTACTTCAGCGGCACCAAGTTCGCCTGGTTGCTGAACGAAGGCGGCGTGGCCGACGACGACGACCTCGCCCTCGGCACCGTCGACGCATGGCTGCTGTACAACCTGACAGGCGGCGAGGTGCATGCCACCGATTCGTCGAACGCGAGCCGGACGATGCTGTTCGACATCCGTGAGCTGCGCTGGGACAGCGAGTTGTGTGATCTGATCGGCGTGCCCATCGGCGCGCTGCCCGAGGTGAAGCCGTCGAGCGGCCGATTCGGCATCACGAGCCGCCTGTGCGGCGTGCCGGAGGGCATCCCGATCTCGGGCATCGCCGGCGACCAGCAGGCTGCGCTGTTCGGGCAGGCCTGCTTCGGTCCGGGGTCAGCGAAGAACACCTACGGCACGGGCAGCTTCATCCTGCTCAACGTCGGCGACACCTGCCCGCCGCCGATGGACGGGATGCTGACAACCATCGCGTGGACGCTGGCCGACGGCACCACGGCATACGCGCTCGAGGGCGCGATCTTCGTGACCGGAGCCGCAGTGCAGTGGCTGCGCGACGGACTGCAGATCATCGACTCCGCGGCCGAGATCGGACCACTGGCCGAGACCGTGAGCGACAACGGCGGCGTATACGTCGTTCCGGCGTTCACCGGGCTCGGCAGCCCGTGGTGGGATCCGTACGCCAGGGGAACCATCGTCGGCATCACTCGCGGCACAGGCCGGGCACAGATCGCGCGGGCCGTCGTCGAGGCGATGACGTACCAGGTGCGCGACGCGGTCGACGCGATGTCGCGTGCGTCGGGCACCGCTGTCGCCGACCTACGTGTCGACGGCGGCGCGTCTGCGATGGACATGATGTTGCAGATGCAAGCAGATCAGCTGGGCGTCACGGTTCGCCGCCCCGTCGATCAAGAGACCACGGCGCTCGGGGCTGCGTTCCTGGCCGGGCTCGCAGAGGGTGTCTGGCCGTCGCTCGAATCGATCAGCGCGCAGTGGCGGCTCGACGCGGAGTTCGTGCCAGCCGAGGATCGGACCATCGCCGACCTGTTCCACGATCAGTGGCTACGAGCGGTGGAGCGGAGTCGCAACCAGGCCGTTGGCCACCCGGCCGAGTAGCGCGACCTGCAGTCGCTCACGGGTGTGAAACGGACGGTCGCTGCGGCCTGCGGCCACCGACACGTCGAGCGAGTCGAGGTGCACCCACACCATGTCGCCGGGGGCTGCGTCGAACTCGCCGGCCGGGATGTGGCGGCTGCCGGCGAAGAACGCGGCCAGCCATGCCGTGTCCGGCGGCTCGCTTAGGCGGACGAGCGTCGCCGAGTCCGACACCCGCATCGCGAGTGCCCACGATCCGTCGACCAGGGCGCGCAATTGCTCGCAGAACACCTCCAATCGATCATCGGCGGCGGTCTCGACGAGGCAGGCGGCGATCTCGAGCGCGACCATGCCCGCGTCGGGGCGACCGGTCTCGATCGGTCGCACGTCCTCGATCGCGACGCCGTCGACCTGGGCGATCTCGGCCAACAGCAGGTCGCGGCCGACGTCGTCGGGAAGGCTGACGATCAGCTCGTCGATCGCACTGCCGCCGCCGCGTTCGAGGATCTCGATCCCGGTCACGTCACCGCGGACCGCACCGATCCGGCTGGCCACCTGGCCGAGCGCGCCGGGCCGGTCGGGCAGCCAGACGCGAACGACGAACGAACTCACGACGGGCCAACGTAGTCAGCCAAGGTTCGGACTCTGTTCCCGAACTGTGACCATCAGGTGAACGCAACGCTTGCGCACGCCGGGCTCGAGTTGCTCAGCCGAGCTTGGTCAACCCACGCTTGAGGTTGCGCAGACCCTGGGCGATGCGCTGCTCGTTCTCGATCAGCGCGAAGCGCACGAAGCCTTCACCACCGGGACCGAAGCCGAGCCCGGGCGACAGTGCGACATCGCAGTCGCGCACGATCATCGAGCAGAACTCGACCGAGTCCAACTCCTTGTACGCCTCGGGGATCGGTGCCCACACGAACATCGAGCCCTTCGGCTTGGGGATGTCCCACCCGATTCGGCCGAGACCGTCGATCAGCGCGTCGCGCCGGCCGCGGTAGATCTCGCAGACCTCGGCGGGGAAGTCGGGGGCCTCGTTCATCGTGACGGTGGCTGCGATCTGGACCGGCTGGAACATGCCGTAGTCGAGGTAGCTCTTCAGCTTGACGAGGGCTTGGACGACCTCGGAGTTGCCGACCAGGAAGGCGCTGCGCCAGCCAGCCATCGAGAAGCTCTTGGTCATGCTGTACAGCTCGACGGCGCACTCCTTCGCGCCATCGGCCTGCAGGATGGACGGCGGCTTGTGGCCGTCGAAGCCGATGTCGGCGTAGGCGAAGTCGTGGACCACGATCATCTCCCGCTCGCGACAGAAGTCGACCACCTTCTGCATGAAATCGAGATCGACCACCGCGCCGGTCGGGTTGTGCGGGAACGAGATCACCAGCACCCGTGGCTTCGGCCACCCGACGTCGTATGCCGTGGTGAGGCTGTCGAAGAAGTCGCCGGTGAAATCGCCCTGCACCCGCGGGTCGGCGAGGTGGCGCATCGGCACCTGGCGCAGATCGGCACCGGCGAACAGCGGGCCGTAGATGTGGATCGGGTAGCTCGGGCTGGGCACGATGGCCGCGTCGCCACGATCGAGCAGTACCCACATCAGGTGGCTGAACCCCTCCTTGGAGCCGATCGTGTTCGTGATCTCCAACTCGGTGTCGAGCTGCACGTTCCACTTGCGCTCGTACAACGCGGCGACGGCCTCACGCAGCTTGGGCAACCCGCGGCTGAGCGAGTAGCGGTGGTTGCGCGGGTTCTGCGCGGCCTCGGCCAGCTTGTCCACCGCGATCTGCGGCGACGGGATGTCCGGGTTGCCGAAACCGAGGTCGATCACGTCTGCGCCTGCTCGGCGGGCTTCGATCTTCAGTCCATTGATGATGGAGAACACGTACGGCGGCAGATTGGTGATGCGGCGGAATTCCATAGCACCGGACACGCTACTTCCCCGCCCCGCCGCCGCACGGGAGCTATTCCGTGAAGAACCCGATTTCGTACCAGCCATGGCCGAGATCGTGCGGGTCGTAGAACGCCTCGTTGCTCGTCGAGAACCCGTTCGGGCAGTAGGCGATGGTGCGTTGGTCGTCGACCCACCAGCCATCGATCTTGAACGCTGCCGCGCAGCCCCGGACGCGACGGCGCAACAGGATCTCGAACGATCCGTACGTTCCGCTCGACACGTTCGGCTCGGCCGTCGCGGCCGCAGTGAGCTCTTTCACGCTGGCGTCGAAGCGGTACGAGAAGAAGCCATCGGTGATGCGGGCCGAGCCGATCAGCGCGACGCACAGCGGCAACACGAACCAGCGGGCCACGGTGAGCCCTCTCCAGTTGGTCAACGAGAGCAGCATGCTGAAGCTCCACCACAACCCGACCGGCACCCACAAGAACACCGCGACGTCGAGATCACCTCCGGCGGCAAGCTCCCAACCGGCGAGCACGACGGCGCTCAACGTGGACAGCGCCGGCCAGTAGCGGCGGTAGCCGGTCAGGCGGCGCTGACGCCACGAGTTGGCGACTGCTGTGACGGCGAGGAACGCGGCGAGCCAGAACAGCAGCAACAGCGCGACGACCACCCAGGTGGCCGACAATCCACTCGCCCGGGAGATGACGGCGAAGACCAACCCGACGAACGCGAAGATCGGCAGGCACGATGCCGGGCTCGCCATCGCGAGCAGGAAGCTGGACAACAGCCGGTTGCCGAGCGTGACCCGCTCGATCGTGTTGAAGTGGTCGACCGGCACCTCGCGCTCGGCTTTCAGCCGTTCGGCCAGGCGTTGCACGGACTCCTGCTGCCGTTCGGTCAACGAAGACGACATGCGCACAGTATTGCACTCCCCCGTTCGCAGCGGGGACGATGTGCAACGATGACGGGCATGAACCCGACTCCGAGCGACGGCTGCATCCATGTGGTCATCGAGATCCCGCGGGGCAGCCGCAACAAGTACGAGATCGACCACGACACGGGGCGCGTGTTCCTGGATCGGCGCCTCTTCACGGCGACCACCTACCCGGCCGACTATGGCTTCATCCCGAACACGCTCGGCGGCGACGGCGACCCGCTCGACGCCCTGGTGCTGCTCGAGGACCCCGTCTACCCAGGCGTCTGGGTCGAGGCCCGCCCGGTCGGCGTGCTGTACATGTACGACGAGGCGGGCGAGGACGCGAAGATCATCTGCCTTCCACCGCGCGAGCCGCGTTGGGCCGGCATCGACGATATCAGCGACCTGACGCCGCAGCTCGTTGCCGAGATCCAGCACTTCTTCGAGGTCTACAAGGCATTGGAGCCGGGCAAGATGTCGTCCACCGGAGGACTGGCCGGCCGCGAGGCTGCCTGGCAGGAGATCGCTGCGGCGACAGCCAACTACAAGGGTCCGCACCACACGTGATCGTCGTGGCCGGGGAGGCACTGGTCGATCTCGTCATCGGCGTCGACGGATCGGTCGCGGCCAAGCTCGGCGGCGGGCCGTTCAACGTCGCTCGCACGATCGCCCGCCTCGGCGGATCGGTCGGGTTCCTGGGGTCGATCTCTCGTGATCGCTTCGGAGAACGTCTCCTGGCCGCATTGACCGGTGACGGCGTGCGCGCGGAGTTGATCCTGCGTTCCGACGCGCCGACGACGCTGGCCGCGGCCGAGCTCGACGACGGCGGCGCGGCGTCGTACCACTTCTATCTCGACGGCACCTCCGCCCCGGCGCTGGACCACGCGCCGCCCGCGCCGGAACCGGTCACGGCACTGCACCTGGGCACCCTCGGCCTGGTCCTCGAGCCAATGGCCACGACGCTTGAGCACTACACGACGTCGATGACGCCGGACGTTCTGGTGATGCTCGACCCGAACTGCCGAGAGCGCGTCGTGACCGATCGCGACGCCTACCTCGCCCGCGTCGATCGCATCCTCGCGTCGACGCATGTGGTCAAGATCAGCACCGATGACGCCGACTTCCTGGCACCGTCGAGCACGCCTCGCGAGCTTGCCCACGCGCTGCTTCGCCGCGGCCCCAAGGTGGTCCTCGTGACGGCAGGGGCGGCAGAGACCGTGGTCGTCGGCGCCCACGGCGAGATCGTCGTGCCGATCCCTCGCGTCGATGTCGTGGACACGATCGGTGCCGGCGATTCGTTCGGCGGGGCATTTCTCGCCTCGTGGGCGGCTGCCGGATTCGGTGTTGCCGAACTGGACGATCTCGACGCCGTCGCCCGCGCTGGCGCGGCGGCCAACGAAGTCGCCGGCCGAACATGTCAGCGCGCCGGGGCCGACCCGCCGCGCCGTGCCGAGCTCGACTCCGACTGGGGCGCGCTGCGGTGAAGGTGCTCTTCGCAGCGGCCGAGTTCTCGCCGCTCGCTCGCGTCGGCGGTCTCGCCGCGGCCGCCGCCGGATACGTGGCCGAGCTGCGCCGCCACGATGTCGACGTCGAGGTCGTGATGCCCGACTACTTCGACACGCCGCTGGACGGCGAGATCCGCCGATCGTTGCCGATGCCGCCGTGGGCCGGCGAAGCCTGGGCTCGCCGCGGCAGCCCGGCCGGGCCAGGCGGCGAACGGACCGGACCGATCACGCTCGTCACCGTCGAAGGCATCCGCCGTCCGCACCCGTACCTGCAGGTCGACGGCACCGGTTGGCCGGACAACGATCGTCGCTTCTTCGCCTTCTCTGCAGCCGTGGCTGCGCTCGTCGAGGCCGAGCAGCCCGACGTGCTGCATCTCAACGACTGGCACACGGCCACGACCCTCGCTCACCTCGCCACGCCACCGCCGACCGTGCTGACGATCCACACCCTCGGATACCAGGGCCAGACCGATCTCGGCTGGCTGGATGTCTTTCCCCATCGGCATGAGTCGTTCGAGTTCTGGCATGGTTGCAATCCGCTCGTCGGCGGTATCCGCGGCGCGGACCTGGTGATCGCGGTCAGCCCGCACTACGCGGCCGAGATCACGACGGACGAGCACGGCTTCGGACTCGCCGGCATCCTGCGCGACAAGGGTGACCGGGTCGTCGGCATCCTCAACGGCATCGACGCCGACGAGTGGAACCCGTCCACGGATCCCCATCTCAGCACGCACTACGACATTGCGACCGTCAGCGCCAAGGAGCAACTGCGCAACGATCTGCTGGCCGACGCCGGCCTGGCACCCACGCGGGGACCGGTGTTCGCGATGGTGACCCGGCTCGCCGACCAGAAGGGTGTCGACCTCGTCGTGCCGTCGATCCCATATCTCGCCGGCGTCGACGCGCGCCTGATCGTGCTCGGGAGCGGCGACGCTGCGCTGTCCGCGGCGTTGCGGATCGCGGCCGACGACCACCCGAACGAGTTCGCGTTTCGCGAGGGATACGACGACGCGTTCGCCCACCGCATCTTCGGCGGTGTCGACGCGTTCTTGATGCCGAGTCGCTTCGAGCCGTGCGGGCTGGCGCAGATGCAGGCGATGCGTTATGGCACGCTGCCCGTGGTCACCGATGTCGGCGGCTTGCACGACACCGTGGTCGACGTCGACGCCGACCCGAAGGCCGGCACCGGCATCGTCATCGGCGCGCCGTCCGCGGTCGGCGTCATCGACGGCATCCATCGCGCCGCGAGGGCGCTCGCACAGCCCCGCCGGCGGCTGGCGATGCAACGCCGCGGCATGACCACCGACTGGTCGTGGCGGGGTCCGGTCGAAGCCCATCTGGATTGGTATCGCACACTCCTCGGTTGACCACGCGAGCAGGTCTAGTGTTCGCGCCATGGCTGAACCGCGCGTGCTCGTCATCGTGCTCGCCGGGGGGGAAGGCCGACGGTTGAGCCCGCTGACAGCGGACCGCGCCAAGCCGGCAGTTCCCTTCGGTGGGTCCTATCGCATCATTGATTTCGTCCTGTCCAACTTCGCCAACTCCGGCTATCTGAAGATCGTGGTGCTGACGCAGTACAAGAGCCACAGCCTGGATCGCCACATCAGCCAGACGTGGCGATTTTCCACGTTGCTCGGCAACTACGTGACCCCGGTACCGGCGCAGATGCGTCGCGGGCCGCAGTGGTTCAGCGGGTCGGCAGATGCGATCTATCAGAACCTGAACCTGATCAGCGACGAGAAGCCCGACATCGTCTGCGTCTTCGGAGCCGATCACATCTACCACATGGACACCCGCCAGATGGTCGAGCACCACCGCTCCGTCGGTGCCGGCGTCACCGTCGCGGCGATCCCGGTGCCTCGCCACGAGGCCAAGGACTTCGGCGTGATCGAGGCATCGCACTCGGGCAAGATCATGGCCTTCCACGAGAAGAACGCGGACGCGCCGCACATGCCTGGCGACCCGGCGCGGGTGCTGGCCTCGATGGGCAACTACGTGTTCGACACGCAGGCGCTGATCGACATCGTCAGCCCCACTGGCGACGACTCGATTGCAACCGACATCGGCGGTGACGTGATCCCCGCGCTCGTCAAGCAGGGTGTGGCGCACATGTACGACTTCTCGACGAACGTGATCCCCGGCCAGCAGGACCACGAGCGCGGCTACTGGCGCGACGTCGGCAGCTTGGACGCGTACTACGAGGCGAACATGGACCTCATCTCACCAGTGCCGCCGTTCAGCCTCTACAACGGGCAGTGGCCGGTCTACAGCCTGCAGCTACCACTCCCCCCGGCCAAGCTCGACCACGGCCACGGCGGTGTTCCCGCCTACGTCGGCAACAGCCTGCTCTGCGCCGGCTCGATCGTGTCCGGCGGCAGAGTGGAACGCAGCATCCTCGGACCGCAGACCTTCGTCGACGCTTCGGCGGAGGTGACCGAATCGATCTTGTTCCCGGGCGTCCGCGTCGGCCCCAGCGCGAAGTTGCACCGCTGTGTGATCGACAAGAACGTCCTCATCCCAGCCGGCCGCATGATCGGGTACGACCACGACGCCGACAGCGAGCAGTTCGTCATGAGCGATCGTGGCGTCGTCGTCGTGGAGAAAGACCGCGTGATCTGACGTCGGGCGCGGGCGGCTGCGTTGGCCGTTCCACAGCGCAGCCAGCACCACACCGACACCGCCGATCTGCTCCGGTCACTGGAACCCGGCTAGAACTCGTCCCGACAACTTCATCCGACGCTGGGCAAGTTGGGGCACACTGGCGGCATGACGCTTCGTGTCCGCCGCCGTCCCGGCCGTCCCACCGGCGGCCGCCACGTCGTCGATCGCGAGCTGGTGCTCGACGCTGCCGAGCGAGTCATTCGCCGCGATGGCTCAGGCGTCTCGTTGGAGGCGATTGCCGACGAAGCGGGAGTGACCAAGCCGATCGTCTACGCACGCGTGGGTGGTCGAACCGATCTCGCCAATGCCCTGGCCGAGCGCCTGGCCGACCGCCTCATCGCCGCTGCTGTCGCGGCCATCGACGGGCGGGCATACGGGCGGGCGATGCTGGCAGCGCTCATCGAGGCCAACCTCACGACTGTGGCGGCACATCGCGAGCTGTTCCACTACGTCACCGGCGGCACGTCGGACGAGACCCCGAAGCGCACGCTCTATCTGGCCGAGCGGTCCACCAAGCCGATGGCTCAGCAGCTGGCGGTGTGGCGCACCCGGCAGGGCCTCGATCCAGCGGTCGCCGAACCGTGGGCGTATGCCGTGATCGGCATGCTGCAGCTCGTCTCGCTGTGGTGGTTGAGCGAGTCCGACCGCTCTGCCGAACAGCTCGCCGATCATCTCGCCGAGCTGCTGTGGTCCGGCCTGGGACACGGCTGACCGGGTCGTCAACCTGCCCGCGAACACGTAACTTACCGGTAGTAGCTTTTTCCGACGGGTCGTGTTACCGTCCAGCGATGACCAACGTTGTGACGACAGACACGCATGCGACGCCGGAGTCGACGAAGTGGCACTTGCGCGGCAACTGGGCCCCCGTGCTCGACGAGATCACCGCACATGACCTGCGCGTCGACGGGGCAATCCCGCCGGAGCTGAACGGCGTCTACATCCGCACCGGGCCGAATCCTGTGTCGGGGCAGTCCGCGCACTGGTTCTTCGGCGATGGCATGGTGCACGGCATTCGGCTGGCCGGCGGAAAGGCGCAGTGGTACCGCAATCGTTTCGTTCAGACCCCGAACATCTCTGACCCGATTTCGGACCCGATGGCCGGGATGGGCGACCTCACCCGAGGCACGGGGAACACCCACGTCCTCGCCCACAACGGCGAGATCCTGTGCCTCGAAGAGGGACACTGGCCGTGGCGCATCGACAACGAGCTGAACACAGTCGGCGTGCAGAACTACGGCGGTGCACTGACGTGCTCGATGACCGCTCACCCCAAGATCTGCCCGGTGACCGGCGAGCTGCTCGCGTTCAGCTACCTCAGCGCAGAGGCGCCGTTTCTGCACTACATCCGAATCGGAGCGGATGGCGTTCTGCGTCAGCTCGAAGGCATCGAGATCCCGAACATGGTCATGATGCACGACTTCAACGTCACGCAGAACCATGTGATCTTCATGGACCTCCCCGTCTGCTTCGATCTCGGCGCACTCAAGACCGGCTTGCCCTTCAAGTTCAGGCGAGACGCAGGCGCACGTCTCGGCGTGATGCCTCGCAACGGCTCCAATGCCGATGTCCGTTGGTTCGAGATCGAGCCGTGCTACGTGTTCCATCCGGTCAACGCCCACGAGCAGGGCGACAGCATCGTCCTGCACGTCTCACGTCAGCCGGAGGCGTTTGGCACGAGCAACGACGACTACGCCGAGGTCGGCAGGCTCTGGCGTTGGACCATCGACCTCGTCAATGGCACCGTCACCGAGCAGCAGATCGACGATCGACCCGGTGACTTCGGCCGCGTCGACGACCGCATGATCGGCCTCGACGCCCGTTACGGATACCTGATGGCGATGGGCGGCGAGGGGAACAGCGAGGAGCCGGTGTATGGGTCTGCGCTGTGGAAGTACGACCTGCGCAGCGGATCGTGCTGGGAGCACCAGCTCGGTGACGGCGTCCGCGGCGCCGAGCCCGTCTTTGCGGCCAGCTCGACGGATGCCGGCGAGGACGAGGGCTGGGTCATCAGCCTGTCGCACGACACCACGTCGGACCAGTCGCGATTGTTGATCATCGACGCCCAGAACTTTTCGGCACCGCCCGTTGCCACGATCCACCTGCCCCGGCGCGTCCCCTATGGAGCGCACGGAAGCTGGATCCCCGACACGCAGCACTAACCACCGCAGCACTACACCCCGAACTCACCCGCAGACAAGGAGAACCATCATGTCGACCACCGAGGACCTACCTCTCTTCCTCCGCGGCAACTGGGCGCCGCTATCGGAGGAGCGCACACTGACCGATCTGCACGTCGTCGGGACAATTCCCCCCGAGTTGGACGGGCGCTACGTCCGCAACGGCGCCAACCCCATCACTGGCTATGCCGACCATCCCTTCCTGGGCGACGGCATGATCCATGGCATCCGTCTGCGCGACGGCAACGCGGAGTGGTATCGCAATCGCTATGTGCAAACGCCGTTCATCTCGCAGCCGGACCGCGCCGTCATCGACGTCAACTCGAGTCTCGGCGACATGGCCGCATCGAAGGCAAACACGAACATCGTCGGCCACGCCGGGCGCCTGCTGGCGCTGGAGGAAGGCCACTTCCCCTACGTCCTTGACGGCGACCTCGACACGGTCGGTCCGACCGACTTCGACGGCGCGCTGCGCGGCTCGTTCACCGCTCATCCAAAGGTCTGCCCGGTCACCGGTGAGCTGATCGGGTTCGGCTACTCGCTGTTCGAGCCGTACCTCACCTACCTTCGCGTCTCCGCTGCCGGCGAGCTCGTGCAGGTCGACAACATCACTGTCGGTGGGCCGACGATGATGCACGACTTCAACATCACCCGCAACTACGTCATCTTCATGGACTTGCCGGCGGTGTTCGATCTGGACATGGCGATGCGTGGCGAGATGCCGATCCATTGGAGCGACACGTATCCGGCCCGCCTCGGTGTGATGCCCCGCAACGGACACGACTCCGACGTGACCTGGTACGAGATCGATCCCTGCTACGTCTTCCACCCGATGAACGCGTACGAGGACGGCACCTCGATCGTGATCGACGTCGCCCGACTCGACCACATCTGGCGAGACAGCGCGATGGACTTCCCTGCACCAGCGCTGTACCGGTGGACGATCGACACCGCAACCGCAACTGTGCGCCAGGACCAGGTCGACGACCTCCCGGCCGAGTTCCCTCGGGTCGCCGACTCCGTTGTCGGGCTGCGTCACCGATACGGCTACATGATGGCCAACGCAAGTGAGTCGGCCTTCGCGGAGCCGTTGACTGCCGCCGGGGCGATCCTGAAGTACGACCGCGAGACCGGCGTCCGCACACAGATCGATGTCGGCTCGGGGAGGCTGCCCGGCGAGGCGGTGTTCGTTCCGCGGGCCGACGCCGCTGCCGAGGACGACGGGTTCCTCATGACCTACGTCTATGACGCCGCGACTGATGCGAGCGACTTCGCGATCTACGACGCTTCGTCGATGAGTTCCGAGCCGATCGCGACAGTGCAGCTGCCCCGGGTGCCGTTCGGATTCCACGGCAACTGGGTCGCATCGTCCGTTGCCGACTGAAACACGCGGATAATTTACTACTGGTAGATTTCTCGGCGCGATCATGTTACGGTCGTCGTCGCGGACTTGCTTGGGGAAGCAACTGAACACTTGGGGGATACATGAACACGCCAATGATCGGTTCATCGCGCCGGGTTGCGCCAGGCGCCTGGTGGTGTGCCGGCCTCGTCTCGATGTCGCTGTTCGCCGCTGCCTGCAGCAGCGACGACGACACGGCGACGCCGACCACTACGGTCGCCGTCGCTGGCACGACGGCGACCACAGAAACCGCTGACACTGTCGCGCCGGCGACTGACTCGGTGGCCGACTCGGTGCCGGCCACCCCGCTCGCGACGAACCCGACCGAGACCGATGCGACCGATGCGGTCGACACGTCGACCCCCGACCCGACTCCCGACGATCCGTCGTCCGCCTTTCCCGACCTGGCTCCGCCCACGGGCGACGAGATCGTGATCGGCTTGGTCAACACCGAAGGCACGCCCGGGCTGGACTTCCCCGAGATCCGCATCGACGTCCAGGCGTCGGTCGACTACCTCAACGAACACGGTGGCCTCGGCGGGCGGCCGATCACGATCGAGAACTGCACGGCGAAGGGCTCGCCGGAGACGTCGCAGGCATGCGCCCAAGAGCTCGCCGGCAAGGGCGTCGAGATGGTGCTCTTGGGCCTCGACCTGTTTCCCGACTACGCCACCTACACCGCGGCGAACATCCCCGTGGTCGGCGTGTTGCCGATCCTGCCCGGCGACTACACCGCGAACGCGTTGTTCCTCACCGGTGGCAACGCGACGACGACGGGCGCGATGGCGGCCGTCGCCAAGGAGCACTTCAAGGCCCAGAAGGTCGGCATCGTCAGCAGCGACAACCCCGGCGCGAACGGTACCGAGGCGGCACTGACCGCTGCGCTGGATTTGGCGGGCATTGCCCACGTCACTGTCAAGGGCGGCGACAACGAGACCGACGCCGGCTATCAGGGTCTGATGCGTGAGGCGGCCAAGGACAATCCCGACTTGCTGGTGTCGCTCTACTCCGATGCCGGATGCATCGGCACGATCCGTGGTCGCGCGGCGTTGGGCATCACCATCCCGGTGATCACGACGGCGATCTGCTCCGGCAAGGACGTGCTCGACGAGGTCGGCGACGATGCGATCGGATGGTCGTTCGTCGGCGTGCAGACCCAGGAGGACACGCCGGAGCTGGCGATCCTGCAAGAGATCCTGGCGCCGTCGCTCGGCGTTGCCCCCGAGGAGGTCGACTCCACGGCCCTCGGACTCGGTGCCCTCGGGTTGATCGAGATCATGTCACTGGCCGAGTACGGCAACATCATGCAGGCTGCAGGCCAGGAGGTGACGGGCGCATCGCTGTACGAGTTCCTGAAGACCTCCAAGGACTTGTCGCAGTGGCCGGGTGGCGCCGCCATCGAGTGCGGCGCCGCTGCCAAGTACCCGACGATCTGCGCGTTCACGTTCCCGGTCTCGGAGTACGTCGCCGGCGGTGGGGTGATGACGATCCCCGGTCTCGAGGCCGTGTCGGCCAAGGACTATCTGCCATGACCTCACGGCGATGAGATCGAGGCCATGACACCGGCGCTTGCGGCGCGCGCTCCACGATGACCGACTACGCGTACTACCTCCTGCTCGGCAGCGGCGCGGCTGCGATCATCGCGGCCTTCGGGCTCGGGCTCGTCATCACCTACCAGGGCTCGGGGGTGGTCAACTTCGCCTACGGGGCAATGGCGATGTGGGTCGCGTATGTCTACGCCGACCTTCGCCAGGGCGCCTATCCGTTTCCCATCCCCGGCCTGCCTGGCCGCTACCACTTCGACCACGATGTCGGCTTCCGATGGGCGATGACCTTGTCGATGCTCACCGCAGCGCTCCTCGGCCTCGCCGTCTACCTGCTCGTGTTCCGTCCGCTTCGCCGCGCCCCGGCATTGGCCAAGGTCGTCGCCAGCATCGGGCTCGTCATCGTGTTCACGTCGCTCGTCGACCGGCGCTTCGCCGACAAGATCACCATCCGGGTCGGCGCGATCCTGCCGCGAGAGCCCGTCACGCTGGCCAAGGACCTGACCGTGCCCCGTGACGGACTCTGGTTGGCGCTGATCGTCATCCTGCTCGGTGCCGGCCTGTGGGTGATGTCGCGCTATTCCAGGATCGGCCTCGTCACCAGGGCTGCGGCGGAGAACGAGAAGGGAGCCGTGCTGTTGGGCTTCTCCCCCGACTTCCTCGCCGGACTGAGCTTCGTCGTCGCTTCCCTCGTCGGCGGGTTGATCGCAATCCTCGCCGCGCCGATGATCCAGCTCAGCTCGGGCGTGTTCACATTTGGCTTCCTGATCCCTGCGCTCGGCGCGGCTTTGATCGGCGCGTTCCAGAACATCTGGCCGACCGTGCTCACCGGCCTCGCCATCGGGACCGTGCAGTCCACGTTCACGAAGCTGCAATCAGACATCAGCTGGTTCCCCAAGTACGGTGCGCGCGAGGGCCTTCCGTTCCTGGTCATCATCATCGCCATGGTCGCGCTCGGCGAACGACTCCCCGACCGCGGCGCGGTCAAACGCTGGCGGCTGCCCGCCGTCCCCACTGCCAAGGTCACTCCGACGACGGTGCTGGTTCCCGTCGTGGCGGCTGTCGCCGGGCTCCTGTTCCTGGGGCCGCTCTGGCGCGGCGCGATCATGACCACCACCATCGCCGCCATTCTGGCGCTATCGCTCGTCGTGCTCACCGGCTTCGGCGGGCAGACGTCGCTCGCGCAAATGGCGTTCGCCGGCGTCGCCGGATTCGCACTGTCCAAGCTGGCGATGCAGTGGCACGTCCCGTTTCCGATCGCGCCGGTACTCGCCGCGATCTGCGCCACCGCGTTCGGCGTCGTCGTCGGCGTGCCCGCACTACGCGTCCGCGGCACGAACCTCGCCATTGTCACATTGGCCGGCGGCGTTGCGATCTCTGAGTTCATCTTCAAGAACCCGGAGTACGTCGGCGACGTGTCCACCGGCGGGGCCAAGATCCCGCACCCCAAGCTCGGCGGCTGGGACCTTGCGCTCGTGCTCGGCACGAAGTCGTCGCGCCCGGTCTTCGGCATCTTCCTGGTGGTGGTCGCGCTGCTGTTGGCGGTCGTCGTCGCGAACATCCGGCGCAGCGCGACGGGCCGGCGGATGTTGGCGATCCGATCCAACGAGCGCGCCGCCAGCGCGATCGGCATCAGCGTCGCCAACGGCAAGATGCTCGTCTTCACGATGTCGTCGTTCATCGCCGGTGTCGGCGGTTGCCTCATCGCCTACCGGTTCGGCACCGTGTCCGACGTCTCCTACGGCACCGTTGCCTCACTCACCGCGCTCGCCGTCGCCTACCTCGGTGGCATCACCAGCGTCAGCGGCGCAGTGACCGCCGGCATCGTTGCCTCCTCCGGTGTTGCGTTCTTCGCGACGACGCGGGTCATCGGATCGTTGGGCACCTGGGAGGCGTTCATCGGCGGGGTGCTGCTGATCTTCACCGCCATCCAGAACCCGGAAGGCATCGCCGGAGCGTTCCGGATGCAGGCCGCCGACGCCAAGCGCAAGCGGGCCGCCCGAGCAGCTGTGCAGGCCGCACGCGCATGAGTCTGTTCAACACGCACGAGATGTCGGTCACGTTCGGCGGCCTGCGCGCCGTCGACCGGGTCGACATCGAAGTCAACGCCGGAACCCTGGTCGGCCTCATCGGTCCGAACGGCGCCGGCAAGACCACGTTCATCGATGGGATCACCGGATTCGTGCCGACAGTGGGCCGGATCGAGTTCGAGGGACGCGACATCAGCCAGCTCGCCGTGCACAAGCGTGCGGATCGAGGGCTCGGCCGCACATGGCAGACGCTCGAGTTGTTCGACGACTTGACGGTCGAGGAGAACCTCCAGGTGGCAGCGGACCGCCAGAGCCTGAGCTCGTTCCTCCTCGATCTCGTCGCGCCAACCCGGGTGCGAGACCGCGTCAACGTCGACTTCGCGCTGGACGTGCTCGACATCCGCGACCTCGCCGCAGCACGGCCGAGCGAGATCAGCCAGGGTCAACGCAAGCTCGTCTCTGCGGCCAGGGCGTTGGCCGCACGTCCCTCGCTGCTCTGCATGGACGAACCGGCTGCGGGCCTCGACACGCGCGAGAGCACACAGCTCGGACGGAGGTTGCGCGACATCATCGACGCCGGCACCAGCATCCTGCTCGTCGACCACGATATGGGTCTCGTGCTCAACATCTGCGACTACATCTACGTGATCGAGTTCGGCGTGAAGATCGCCGAGGGAACGCCGTCCGAAGTCAAGCGGGATCCGCGAGTGATCGAGGCCTACCTCGGCCGCTCCGCCGACTGATCGCGCTCAGAGGTGAACGGTGGGGAGCAACGCCGCGCCGATGGCACCGGCGCGTTCGCCGAGTCGAGCGAAGGCGAGCAGCGGTTGGGGGCGGTTCTCGGGCGAGTAGATCAGCGCCAGGAACTCGCGGTTGATCGGCGGTAGGAACATGTCCGGGGCCGTGGCCAGGCCACCACCGAGGACGATGCACGCCGGGTCCAAGACATTGGTCAGGTTCACCAGCCCGAGCGCGACCCAGTGCGCAAACGCGTCGATGATGACCAGGCTCTCGCGGTCGCCGGCACGGGCTGCCTCCACGACGTCCTCGCCCTTGCGACCGCCCGCGAGCATCTGCAACCCGCGACCGCTCGCGAAGCGCTCCCAGCAACCGCGACGGCCACACGGGCAGAACGGTCCGTCGGGCTGCACGACCATGTGGCCGATCTCGCCGGCGAAGCCGTTGGCACCGCGCTGCAGCTGACCGCCCATCACCAACCCTCCGCCGATACCCGTGCCGAGTGTGACGAGCACGACATCGTCGAAGCCCTTGGCGACACCGTGCTGCCACTCGGCCAGAATTGCGCACGTCGCGTCGTTGTCGACAGCGACCGCGTGGCCGAGCATCTGACGCAATCGGGGCCCGACCTGCACTTCGGCCGCGCCGATCAGGTTGGGTGCTGCGCGCAGCACACCCTGACGGGTGACCAGGCCGGGAACGCCCACGCCGAGCGTGTCGTACGGCGCGAGTTCGGCCGCGAACTCGGCGAGGGCCTCGACGACTGCGTCACCACCGTGCGGCGTGGGCCGGCGCTTCTCGACGACGACTTCGCCGCGCTCGTCGACGACGACCCCGAGGAACTTGGTGCCGCCGACGTCGATCCCGGCCGCGCGGGTCACGATTCGGATCGGACCTTGAGCTCGCGCACGGTGTTGAGGATGCGCTGCTCGGCCCGACGCTTGACGAATCCGGGCAGTGGGACGACGAGCTCGATGGCCAGGTCGTAGCGGACGTCGATGCTGCCGTTGGGGTTCTCGCTGAAGGTGTACGCCCCGTCGATGGCGCGCATGATGTCGCCCCGCTTCATCGTCCAACCGAGCACCCGCGGCGCGTCGGAGTAGTCGTAGCTGAGCGTGTAGTGGGTGCTGCGCCCGAGCGCCGACGCCCGGAACTCGACCTCGATCGGGCGGCCGGCGTCGTCACGACTGCGAACGGTCGCTTCCTTGACGTCCTTGGCCCAGTCCGGGTACTTCTCGAAGTCCGACGCGATGGCGTAGACGCGCTCCATCGGCGCAACGATCGTGATGGTCTGGAATGCTGTCTCAGCCATGGGGTGAATTCTGCTCCATCTCGTCGTCGGAAGTGGGGACGCTGCCGTCGCTCGGTGTCCGGTCCGGGTGGACACGCGGTCGGAACTGTCCGTATCGGGCGCACCACAGCCCGTTCAGGCCGAGGCCGAACATCGGCACGAGGATGCCGAACGCCAGTGTGGATCCGGGATGGCCGTCGGTGCTGCTGCGGGCAATGGCTGTCCCCAGCGCAACGACTACCTGCGCGGCGAGCGCGAGCAGCATCGATCGTTTGACCGACGCCGGTGCAGTGTCCCCACCGAAGAAGTACAGCTGGGCCACGGCGATGTCGTCCTCGCGGCTGCGTTGGACGGCGGTCCAGTAGCCCGACAGGAACGCGAAGACACCGATTGCGAACAGTGCCAGTGCGACGACCACCCCGATCACCCGGAAGGTGTCGTCGAAGACGACGGCTGCTGCGATCGCCGACGCGGCGAAGAGCACGGTACCGGCGACGTCGAGGCGCACGATGCCCGACGGCGCGGCTGAACCGGCGTCCGTGATGGCACCCTCGACGTCCTGCATGGAGCCCATCATGCCAGCGCCCCGAGGGCGCGACCCAAGCGCTCGGCAAGCACGTCGTAGGAGAACTCGGTCTCGGCCCGGCGACGGGCGGCGGCACCCATCTGCGCGCAGCGATCCGGATCGTCGAGCAGTTCGGCGAACACCTCGGCGACGTGGTGATGATCGGTGGGATCGCGCACGACGATGCCCGTCTCGCCGTCGGCCACCGCTTCGGCCGCGCCACCGGAGTCGCCGGCCACCTGCGGAATGCCACACGCCGCAGCCTCGACGAAGACGATGCCGAATCCCTCTTGCTCGAGGCCCGCCCACCGGTTGCGGCAGAGCATCGCGTACAGGTTGCCGCAGCCGTACAACCGAGGCAGATCGTCGTGGCTGACTCGGCCCAGGAATCGCACCGGCGCACCGAGCTCGACGGCCAGGCGTTCGAGCCGTTGGCGATCGCGTCCACCACCGGCGATTGCGACCACGAGTCGAGGTCGTGATGTGCGCAGCAGCGCGGCGGCGCGAATGACGGTATCGAACCCTTTGCGCGGCACGAGCCGGCTGATGCAGGTGATGAGCTCGGCGTCGGCGTCGATGTGGAAGTCGCGGCGGGCAGCGGCGCGCTCGTCGGCGGTGAGCGGCCGGAAGCGATCGATGTCCACACCGGGCGGCACGACCGTGATCGGCAACGTGCGACCGGCTGCGTGCGTGGCCTCGGCAGCCGGGTAGCCGCCCGCGGCCACGATGTGGCGGGCGCGGCGCAGAACGTAACTGAGCGTTTGCCTGCTCGCCGGCAGGCGGCCCGGAACGGTGACCTCGGCGCCGTGGAGGACGACGTCGTACGGGAGCCGCAGCGACGGACCGACGATGCCGAGCGGCCACGCCGGGTCGAGCACGACGAGATCTGCCCGGACGCGGCGCGCCATCGAGTCGATGCGACGCACCATCAGCGGATGCGGCAGCAGGACAGGCTCGCGAACGCGTTCGATGTGGAACGGTTGCGCTGCGTCGAACTCGGCCGCCCCGGCATATGGACTGGTGAGCACCGCGAATGAATCAGGAGGGAGCCGCCGCCACCATTCCCACAGCAGTGACTGGATGCCACCGATCTTGGGTGGGAAGTCGTTCGTGACCAACAGATGCTTCATCATCCGGCGAGCGCCGCCAACTCGTCCGCCACGACAGGGTGGTCGTCGTGGAGCGGGACGAGATCGCCGAGCCCAAGCGTGTGCGCGGCCCAGATCGCGTGGGCGCGCAGCATGGGCTCGGCGTGGCCGACGTAGTCGCGCACAACGGCCACGACCTCAGGGTCCGTGCCGGCTGCGGAGTTGCCCAATGCAATGAGCGCGTTGCGGCGTAACCACATGGGATCTCGGTCGGCGAGGTACCAGCGGCCGAAGTCGGCGAGCAACTGTTCGTCCGACGACCGCAGCATCGCGACGAGCGACACCCATGCCTGTGCGCTCGTGTCGACCGGCCGAGAAGCGGTTCGTTCGAAACGAACGGTGGGCGGGCAGACGGTCTGGCAATCGTCGCAGCCGTACACCCGGTCGCCCAGCGCCGACCGGAACTGGCGCGGGAACACCCCCGGCCGTTGCAGCAGCCACGCCAAGCAGCGGCCGGCATCGACCACGCCGGGCGCGACGATGGCGGCGGTCGGGCACCCGTCCAGACAGCGCCGACACGACCCACACCCGTCGGCCAGTGGCGCATCGGCGGGCGGGAGCGGCGCGGTGGTGACAACCGAGCCGAGCACGAAGAAGCTCCCGGCGCCGGGCACGAGCACGTTGGCGTTCTTGCCGTACCAGCCGATGCCGGCGAGGTGGGCAGCCTCGCGGTCGACCATCGAGTTGTCGTCGGCGAACGCGACCGCGCGATAGCCATCGGCCCGGAGCCGGTGGACGAGCACGGCCAGTGCCTCGCGCAGCGGCCGGTAGTGGTCGACCCACGCGTACCGGGCGACCGATCCGCACGGACCGTCGGGGCGGGGCGGTGGCTCCATCGCATAGCTGCGCGCGCCCACCAGCACGGCCTGCGCCCCGGCCACTGCCCGCGACGGATCGGTGGAGCGATCGGGGTTTCGGTACGTGAACGCCATCGTGTCGTGCAGGCCCGCGGCTTTGCGAGTGACCAGTGCATGGCGCGCCCGAACCATGACCGTGGCCGGGGCGATGCCGATCTGGTCCAGCCCGTGCCGGCGGCCGAGCGCGACAAGTGACGCCACGTACGCTGCATCGACTGGCTCAGGCGCTCTCTTGTGCACGGTGGCGAAGCGTAGGCACCAAACCGGCCTCCGCAAACCAGCGCACCGCGCGCTGCTCGGCCAGGTCCAGCACCACAGCATCGGTACGTGGCCCCTCGTACATGAACGTCACGACGCAGTCGTCGCACGCCGACGATGCCCGCATGACGCACGATTCGCAGTCGATGATGATGCTCTTCACAGTGTGTCCTCCAGTGATCAATTGCCCGACGACCACCCTGCATGAAGGGTGTGACAAGGATCCTCCGGCATCTCGCTGGACAGCGACGGGCTGGGTCAGCGACATTGTTGGCGTGAGCGAACACGACCCTGACCGATACTGCGTGATCGGTGCCGGTGCTGCC
The DNA here is from genome assembly GCA_031410915.1 of Actinomycetes bacterium. Classification (GTDB taxonomy): domain Bacteria; phylum Actinomycetota; class Acidimicrobiia; order Acidimicrobiales; family Ilumatobacteraceae; genus WLMZ01. Next base: position 16,561 of record JANNZY010000037.1, on the reverse strand, counting down.
GGCCTGGCCACGCTGGCCGTCCTGCTGGACAACGGCATCGCCTTCGACTGCTTCGAGCGGTCGCAACAGGTCGGCGGCCACTGGCACACCGACTACGAGTCGTTGCACCTGATCACGTCACGCAGGATCAGCGGTTTCGCGGGGCACCCGATGCCCGAGCACTACCCCACCTACCCGAGCCGCGACCAGATGCGTGCCTATCTGGAATCCTTCGCCGACAACCGCGCCTTGCGCGACCACGTGCAATTCTGCGTCGGCGTCACCGCTGTGCGACCGCGAGGGCGCGATGGCAGTGATGGCTGGACGGTCGAGAGCTCGGACGGCATGACCCGCAACTACGCGGGTGTGTTCGTCTGCAACGGGCACCTGTGGGACCCGAACCGTCCGACGTACCCGGGCGAGTTCACCGGCAAGCAAATGCACTCCGCCGATTACCGCAACATCGACGACATCGACGGTACGCGAGTGTTGACCATTGGTTCGGGCAACTCCGGTTGCGACCTGGCCGTCGATGTCGCCAACGCGCGCCTCGAGTCGTCGATCTCGGTTCGGCGCGGCCAGATGTTCCAACCGAAGGCCATCTTCGGCAAGCCACGCGCCGAGATCGGCTGGCTGGCCAAACTGCCACTGGCGTTGAACGAGCGTGTCTCACGGGTGCTCGTCGACGTTGTCGTCGGACCGACGTCGGCTTACCGCGGCCTGCCCCAGCCGAAGACACGCAACCTGAACAAGCAGCCACCAGTGGTCAACAACCTGCTGCTGTACTGGATCCACCACGGCCGCATCACCGTCGTGCCCGGCGTGTCGAGCTTCGCGGGCAAGACCGTGCACTTCACCGACGGCACGAGTGGCGAGTTCGACACGATCCTGTGGGCCACGGGGTTCAAGGTGACGCTCCCGTTCCTCGATCCGTCACTGCTGCGGTGGAAAGACGGAGTTCCTGTTCGCACCGCAGGTCTCACGTTGCCGGTCGGCGCGGAGAACCTGTTCTTCATCGGGCTCGCTGCGCCGCGTGGGCCACAACTGCCGGTGTACTCGCTGCAGGCTGCGCTGGTGGCCCGGATGCTTCGACTGCCCAAAGATCGCCGGTCGGGGATGGCCGCCCGCTTCGCCAAGCTCGACACACCCGACACCCGGATCGACATCATTCGCAAGATCTGGATGCGTCAGATGGAACGAGCGGGCAAGACACTGGACGCGCTGGAACGATCGGCCGCGATGGTGAACGTCGGGAGCGGATCGTGACCGGGCGCTTCGCCGGCCGCGTCGTCATCATCTCCGGCGGCTCGCGCGGCCAGGGCGCGTCGCATGCCGAGCGATTCGGCTCCGAGGGTGCCTCGGTCATCGCCGGCGACGTGCTCGATGCCGAGGGCGAGGCGACCGCGGCGCGTCTGCGCGGCATGGGTCTCGACGTCGTGTACCGCCATCTCGACGTCACGTCGCCGCCAGATTGGGCTGCGGCGGTGGACAGCGCCCGAACTGCGCACGGGCGCCTGGACGTCCTCGTCAACAACGCGGGCATCATCCACGTCAACCCGTTGACCGAGGAGCCGCTCGCCGACTGGAACCAGTTGATGGCCGTCAACGCCACGGGCCCGCTGCTCGGCATGCAGGCCGCCGTGCCCTTGATGCGCGAGACGGGCGGCGGCTCGATCATCAACGTCGCGTCCATCTTCGGCGTCACCGGCTCGGAGGGCTACATCGCGTATTGCGCCAGCAAGGGGGCGATCCTGGCGATGACCAAGACCGCCGCGCTGGAACTGGCCGCCGACAAGATCCGGGTCAACACGATCTGTCCCGGCGGTGTCAGCACGCCCATGAACGAGAACGAGCCCGAAGGCGGTGTCGTGCCGCTGACCCCGCTCGGGCGCCGTGCCCACGTCAGCGAGATCTCGGGCGCTGTGGCGTTCCTCGCCAGTGACGACGCCGTGTTCATGACCGGCACCAAACTGGTCATCGACGGCGGGTACCTGGCGCGGTAGCCGCTCGGCGAGACCGAGGCCGAATCGGCTTCAGGCCGTGTCGGAGCGTCGCCCGGCCGCAGCCAGCAAAGCATCGGACGCAACCACGTTTGCCCCCGCGGCGCGCACGTCGTTGACGATCGCCTGATCGTTGGTGACCACCACGACCGGAGTCTGCGCCGGCATCGCGGCAACCTCGGCGCGGATCACGTCGTCGGCGATGACGCCCAAGGGCGAGTACTGCACCCGCACCAGCCGACGCCGGCCGGCGGACGCGCCGGTCACGTCGGCGCCGTCGAACACGACGTGGATCTCGGTGCCATGACGGCGCACGACGTCTTCGAGCAGATCGATGCAGCACTCGCGCTGGTCGGCGAGCTCGAGATGCGGCCAGGCGAGCTTGGCGACGTTGTAGCCGTCGACGATCACTGCGGCGTTCGGTGTGCGCAACAGGTGCAAGGTGGCCGCGACGGAGTCGCCGTAGACACCTCCCGGGATGGGGATCGGCTTGCGGCGGGCGTGACGGTCACGCGGTGGGCGATGCGGGCGGGGCGCGGTCTGCTGGGGTCCGGTGGCGAGCGCCTCGCTGGCCGTGGCCAGCGCCTGGGCCAGCTCGCGTGTCGCAGCGGCCGCGCTCTGCAGGGCACGCGCGGCCTCGCGGTTCGTCTGCTCGGCGAAGCCTGGACCATCCGCCGCGATCACGACCGGTGCCACCCGGCTGGCCAACGCCTCGTCGCGCATCGTCTCGGCGATGCGTACCTTCTCGGTCAGCTCGGCGACCGCCGACTCGGCACGCTCGGCGCGGGCAGACTCAGCGGCGAGACGGTTGGTGAGGTTCTCGACGTCGCGCCGCAACCGACCTGTTTCGCTGCGCAACCCGGTGATCTCGGACTGCGCGCTGGCCGCCGTCTCTTCGGCCCGCTCGCGGCGCAGTTGCTCGCGGGCGATGCTGTCGTGCTGGCCGAGCAACTCGGCGTGGGCCCTCGCGGCAGCGAGTTCGGCCGCCTCACGGCGGCGCTCGGCCTTGCGGACGGCGGCTTCCGCCGTTGCCTCCTCGGCCGCATCGCGAAACTCGGCCATCAAGGTGGCGAGTCGTTGCTGCCACCCGTCCGGGCGCTGCAACCAGATGATGCCGACCTCGTCGACGAGGTCCGGCGTCGCGACGCTGGCCAGCCGCTCGCGGAACGACGAATCCGACACGAGGACGCGCCGAGCAGTGCGCAACGCAGGCCGATCGAGTCGTTGCATCCGGAACAACGGCTTCAGGCCGGCCGGGAAGGCAAGCGGCGGGCGCAGCTTCTGGCCCTCGCTGGCGATGCCGACGGCGAACTCCAACGCGGACCGGAGCGCGGGATCGGGCACAGCCGCGACGTCGGTCGCGATCGGGGTCTCGATGTGCACTTCGCCGTCCACGTTCGCCATGGTATCGGTGGCTCGTCGGCCGCCAGCTTGACAGCGAACGAGTGTTCGTGGTCCTCTGTGACGGATGCAACGTACGTTCGACGATCTCGGCATGCCCCTGTGCGACGTGACGTTCTGTGTGATCGACCTGGAGACCACCGGCGGCGATCGCAACGGCGACTTGATCACCGAGATCGGGGCGATCAAGGTGCGCGGCGGCGAGTGCCTCGGCACGTTTCAGACGCTCGTCAACCCGGGCAAGGCGATCCCCCCGCAGATCACGATCCTCACCGGCATCTCCGACGCGATGGTCATGCCCGCACCGCGCATCGAGTACGTCCTCCCATCACTGCTCGAGTTCTGCCGCGACTCGGTGATCGTGGGGCACAACGTGCGCTTCGACGTGTCGTTCCTCAACGCCGCGCTCACCCGGGCGAAGCGGCCGGTGCTGTCCAACGTCGTCATCGACACGCTCGGACTGGCCCGTCGCCTGGTGCGCGACGAAGTGCCCGACTGTCGCCTCGCCACACTGGCGACACGGTTCCGGCTGGATCACAAGCCGACCCACCGCGCCCTCGACGATGCGCTGGCCACGGCCGACCTGCTGCATCTGATGCTGGAACGGGCGGCCGCGTTCGGCGTGCTCGGCCTCGACGATCTGGCCGCGCTGCCCAAGATCGGCGGCCACCCACAGGTGGCCAAGCTGAAGCTGACGAACCAGCTCCCCCGCACCGCGGGTGTCTACCTGTTCCACGACGCGCGCGGTGAGGTGCTCTACGTCGGCAAGGCCACGAACCTGCGCGCCCGGGTGCGCAGCTACTTCGGATCCGACGACCGTCGCAAGATCGGGCCGATGCTGCGCGAGGCGCAGCGAATCAGCCATGTCGACACACCCGATCCGCTCAGTGCCGGCGTCCTGGAGTTGCGCTACATCCAACAGCTGTCGCCGCGGTACAACCGCCAGGGCACGACTTCGGAGAAGTACTGCTACGTGCGCCTGACCGAAGACGAGTCGTGGCCCCGTCTGGCGATCGTGAAGGACCCGAAGCCCGTCGGGCTGCACCTCGGGCCCTTGCCGTCGAGGACGATGGCGAACCTGGTGATCGAGGCAATCCAGTCGGTCGTGGCGCTTCGCCGCTGCACCGTCCGACTCGGGCGCAACTTCGTGCCCTCGTCGACTGCCACACCGTGCACGCCGGCGCAACTCGGTGTCGCCGAGTGTCCGTGCTCGGGCACCAGCGATCGCACTCGTTACGACACCCTCGTCGCGATGGTGCGCCGCGGACTGACCACCGATCCGGACACGCTGCTCGCGCCGTTGCGCGACAGGATGCTGGCGCTCGCCCGCGGGCAACGATTCGAGGAGGCTGCGGCCGTTCGCGACCGGGCCCAGGCACTCGCCGGCGCGATGCGACGCCAGCGGATGATCGAGGACCTCCGCCATGCGGCTCAGGTCGATCTGCAGATCGGCGGCATCGTGTTCGAGTTGGACCACGGCCGGCTGATCGACGCGCGAATCGACGGCACGCTGTCGATGGGCCTCGCGATGTCGGCACCGGAGGCGACTCCGCTCGATCGTCCGCTCCCCCGGCGCAGTGTGGACGAGACGCTGTGCATCGCCCGCTACCTGGATGCGAACAGCCATCGGGTGCAGATCCTGCGTTGCACCGGGGTGTGGGCGCAGCCGGCAGCACCACTGCCGACGTTCGAACCGCTGCGCAAACGCGCTGCGTAGCCGGCATCACTCGATCGCGGCACCGCCATGGTCGATGCGCAACACCTTGGTGTGGCCGTCGTCGGGCAGTGCCGCGGCCAATGCTTCGGCCTGGTCCGGCGCGCACATCGCGGCCACGGTCGGGCCCGACCCGCTCAGCCACGCGCACCATGCGCCGGCGGCGAGCGCGGCCTGGTGTGCGGCCGCCGACGCTGGCGCGGCCAGGAACCGCGTTGGCTGATGCAGGCGGTCGTCGACGGCGTGGCGCAATGCGTCGACGTCGCCGCTCGCCAGCGCAGCGACGAGCAGCGCTGTGTGGCCGATGTTGAAGACTGCGTCGGCCAGCGACACGGTCGACCCCAGTCGGGACCGGCTCTGGTCGGTGCGGGTCGTGAACGACGGCACCCAGACCACGATCGCCGGGTCCATCTGCAGCGGTACTCGCACCGAACGTCCGCCGCTGGTCGCGACCACGCCGCCCAGGAGAGCCGGCGCGGCGTTGTCACCATGGCCCTCGAGCGCCGTCGCCTCGGCCAGGACCTCGTCGCCGTGGTCGGCGACGACGTCGGCGTTGGCACCGGTGCCGGCGCGTTGCGCCACGGCCAGGAGCAGGCCACCGAGACGCACGGCGGCGCTGTAGCCGAGACCACGGCCCATGGGAATCGGCGATCGCACCCACAGCGAGCCGTTGCCGCCGAGTCGCCGGAAGGCCACCGTCGCCAAGTGGTGATCGTCGGCGAGGTGGGTGCCGTCGGGATGCTCGCCGGGCTGTTCCGGATCGCACAGGCCGACTTCGGCCCACAACGTGACGGCCACGCCCAGGCAATCGAAACCGGGCCCGAGGTTGGCCGACGTGGCCGGGACGCGGGCGATCATGCGAGCTGGGCGGCGGCCTGGGAAACGTCGACCATCGCCTGCAACGTGGTGGCAGCTTGGCCGCTGTCGATCGAGTGCTCGGCCAACGCCAGCCCGTGCTCGAGTTCGCTGGCCACGCCGGCCACGACCAGGCCCGCCGCAGCATTGAGCACCACGATGTTGCGATGCGCCCCATGGTCGCCGGCCATCACCCTGCGCACGACGTCGGCGTTGTGCGCTGGGTCGCCGCCGGTGAGCTCGTCGCTGATCGCCGGCGACAGACCGAGCGACACCGGATCCACCTCGAACCGTGTGACCTCGTCGTCGTGCAACGCGAGCACCGTCGACGGTCCCGTCGTGGTCAGCTCGTCGAGTCCGTTACCGTGCACGATCCAGGCCTTGGTCGATCCGTGGATGCGCAGCGACGCCAGCATCCGTTCGGCGACGGCCGGGTTGGCCACACCGATCAGCTGGCGCTTGACCCGGCCCGGGTTGGCCATCGGACCGAGCAGGTTGAACACCGTGGGGATACCGATCTCGCGGCGTGAAGGGCCGGCGAAACGGAACGCGGGATGGAACTTCGGCGCGAAGCAGAAGCCGATGCCCGCTTGCTCGACACACTGCCGCACGCCCTCGGGTGTCAGCTCGATCGCGACGCCGAGCGCCTCCAAGACGTCGGCCGTGCCACACAGTGACGAGGCGCCTCGCGCGCCGTGCTTGCAGACCGGCACACCGGCTCCGGCAACGACGATGGCTGCCATCGTCGACACGTTGATCGAGTGGCTGCGATCGCCGCCGGTACCGACGATGTCGACCGCGCGGGCGCGCAGGTCGTCGTCGAGCGGTACGAGCGTCGCGGCGTCCAAGACCGCGTCGAGCAGCCCGGACAGCTCCTCGCCCGTCTCGCCCTTGGCCCGCAATGCGACCACGAAGCCGATCAGCTGGGCCGGCGTGGCGTCGCCGGAGAGGATGGTGGCCATCGCCTCGCGCGCGCTGGCGGCAGACAGGTCGTGACCGTCGAGCAGTTGTGTCAACAGCGCGGGCCAACCGCCGAGATCATCGAAATGGGTCACGGCGGCCAGGCTAAGCGACAGGTGTGATCGTCAGGCAGAACGGCGGCGTTGGCGGATGATGCGACGACGCTCACGCTCGGTCGCGCCACCCCAGACGCCTTGCTTCTCCCGTGACGCAAGTGCGTGCTCGAGGCACGCGATGCGTACTCCACACTGGTCACACACGGCCTTGGCCGCGTGCGCTTCGTCTTCCTCGTCCGGATAGAACATCCCCGGATCGAGTCCCCGACAGGCTCCCAGCTCCCGCCAGACAATTGCTTTGGGTGACACGATCGCCCCAGTCCTTCTGCGTCTCTGTTCCCGGTGTTGCGGGTTCGCAACATCGTCAGCGCAGACCCCACTGCGATGACGTCTCGCAACATAGGGGATGCATCAATCAATATCCAGAGGGAATTTGCAGAGATTCTCCCTGGTGATGGCACCAAGCCGGAACGATCGCCGGACAACACATTCGACACGATCCATTTCCTGAATTTCGATCGAACGGGCTGAGCCCGTTTGCCCGAAACAATCAACGCAATTCTTGCTCCTCGGCGATGCCGTAGGCCCGCGCCACAACCTGGATCGGATGCAGTGGCGTCCTCCCGGTCTGTTCGTTGATGACGGTGTTGGCGAGATGGCAATCACCCGCCACGACCTCACCGCCGGCCTTGGCGATCGCCGCGCCAAGCGCGGTCCCCGCCGCCATCGATCCGCCGGCGTTCTTGGCCCGCCAGCCCCACATCGCGTCGACGCCGCTGGCCTGCTGGACGAGGGTGACGCGCGCCCCCGTCAACTTCATCAGGTCACGACTGCGCAGGCCGATTCCCTGGGCGCGGAGATGACTCGGCGCGTGGTATGTGATCGTGGACGGTACGTCGCCGTCGAACGCCATGTCCAGGTTGGTGCCATCGCCACGATGGACCTTGAGGAGATACTCGGTGGCGTCGTAGGTGTGCGCCGCCACCGCATCGGCGTCGGAGCCGGGCACGTGAAGCGGGTAGTCGTGCTTCAGCACGTAGCCGCACGTCGGCTGGGGAACCACGATGTCGCGACCCTTCGCGACCTCCGCCGCGAGCGACGTGACGTTGCGCTTCGCCACCTTCTCGAAGTGGGCCAGATCGCCATTGAACAGCCACGGTGCTCCGCAACAACGGACGTCCGCCAACGACACCTCGATGCCGTTGCGTTCGTAGACCTTGATCAGGTCGTGGCCGATCGCCGGCTGCTGGTACTCGAGGAGGCAGGTCGGGAACAGCGCGACCCGGGCCTGTCGTTGCTCGATGCGCACCTTCGGCCGCCGGCCGAACCAGGTCGAGAACCGTTGCCGGGCGAACAGCGGAAGGACGCGCAGGCTGGAGATGCCGAGCGCCCCGGCGAGGATTCGGCGGGCGACGCTGCCCGGCTTGGCTCCGACGACGCGGTTGGTGGCGTTGGCCGTGCGGGTCGCGATCGCTCCGACGAGATCGGTGTGACCCAGCACCTGCGTGGTGGTCCGCTCCCGCAGGCTGGTCTGACCCGTGGCCCGGCGCATCGCCACGACGCGCAACATCAGTTGCGGGAAGTCGATCGCCGCCTCGTGCTGTCCTGGAACGTACGGGCAGCCGAGCGCACAGACCTTGCACTGGAAGCACTCGTCCACCACACGGTCCTGCTCCGCGGGCGTCAGGCGCAGGGCGTCTCGATCGTCGTGGCGGTCGATCAAGTCGAACAGCGTCGGGAACGACGGGCACAGGTCGATGCACTTCCGGCAGCCATGGCAGACGTTCGCCACGCGCGCCATCTCGTTGCGGACATCGGCTTCGTCGAGATAGTGCGAGTGATGTGGGTCGTACGTGGTCGTCATCGGGTTTCGTGCCTGGCGGTGCTGCGCACGCTCGGCATTCGACGGTATCGGGATGTCAGGAAGACGACGACGCCGGCGCACGGCGACCGTAGAATGGCCACCGATGGCTCCCACGCAGTCCCCGCCCCCCTTCGACCGGCGGAAGATGCTGCAACGCCTTGGCGACGAGACGTTCGACGTCGTCGTCGTCGGCGGTGGCATCACCGGCGTCGGCGTGGCGTTGGATGCTGTCACACGCGGCCTGAAGACAGCGCTCGTCGAACGTGACGACTTCGCCTCCGGCACGTCGTCGAAGAGCTCCAAGCTCGTCCACGGTGGTCTGCGTTACCTGCAGCAGGGCGAGGTCCGGCTCGTCTACGAAGCGCTGCACGAGCGTCAGCGGCTGCGCAAGAACGCGCCTCATCTCGTTCGCATCCTGCCGTTCATGATCCCGATCCTCACCCGCGATGGCGTGGTGTCCCGCAAGATCGCGCGTGTGCTCGGCACGTCGATGTGGATGTACGACCTCACCGGCGGCTGGCGAATCGGCAAGTTCCACAAGCGATTGAAGAAGGACGCGGCGTTCACGCACCTGCCGACGATGCCCGCGGACCGGCTGGCCTCCGCGTACCTCTACTACGACGCGACGGCCGACGATGCCCGCCTGTGCCTGACCGTCGCTCGGACCGCGGCGGCCCACGGCGCTGCGGTTGCCAACGGATGTGCGGTGGTCGAGATCGGCAAGAACTCGTCGGGGCGGGCCGATTCGGTCATCGTCGATGCGGATGGACAGCGGATCACGATCCGCACTCGCGTCGTCGTGAACGCCGGTGGCGTCTGGGCCGATGACGTCCTCGCGTTGGCCGAAGCCGAGCACGCCGATTCCATCCGCCCGGCCAAGGGCGTTCACGTCACCGTGCCCTGGGACAAGGTCCGCAACGACATCGCAGTCGTGATCCCCGTTCCGAAGGACAAGCGCAGCCTGTTCGTGGTGCCCTGGGGTCCGCTGCCCGACGGTACGTTCCAGCACACCTACGTCGGCACCACTGACACCGATTACGCCGGCCCCGTCGACGACCCGCAGTGCACCCGCGACGACCTCGACTACGTGCTGCGCGCGCTCAACGCCTCGATCACAACTGGCGTGACCGCCGAGGACGTCACTGGCGTCTGGGCTGGGCTGCGCCCGCTGGTCAAGACCGGAGGCTCAGCGCGTACGTCGGACCTGTCGCGCCGTCACCGAGTCACCACGAACGACGCCGGCGTCGTCAGCGTCACCGGCGGCAAGCTGACCACGTACCGCGAGATGGCCGAGGACACGATCGACACCGTCGTCGAACACCTCGGTGGAGCAGCGTCGAAGTGCCGGACGAAGAACCTGAAGCTGCTCGGTGCCGAGGGATTCGTCGACCCGGCCCCCGGCTCGCCAGACACCCATCTCGCGTTGCGGCACGGAGTCCTCGCCGATGCCGTGCGCGCCCTCGTGGCCGCCGACGTGTCTCTTGGCGAACCGCTCGTCGAGGGCCTGCCCTACCTCCGCGCCGAAGCCGTGTACGCCGTCCGCCACGAGATGGCCCGCACGTTGGACGACGTGCTCTCCCGCCGCACACGGGCCAGGTTGTTCGACCGCGAAGCAACGGTGCGCGCCGCTGAGGACGTCGCGACGTTGGTCGGTGCCGAGCTGGGGTGGTCTGACGACGAGCGTCGATCCCAGGTCGATTCGTACCGCGACAGCTGCGCGGCCGAAGCCGCCGCCACACGCACACCGCAAGCGGCCGACCAACGATGACCGCGCCGACGCCGCCCATCGAACTGATGGGCACGGCCAGCCGCTTCGCGTCCGATGCCAGGCCGCTGCCGGACGGGTTCGCAGCAGCGCTCGACGCGGCGTGCCCCACCGACTGGACCGAAGCGACGACCGCCGAAGCAAGCCGCGACTGGTGGCCACTGGCGATGCATTGGGCACTGGCGGGCCAGGTGCCGGCGCGGGCCGCCGTCGTCGCCCGTCCCACCGGCACCGCGCAGGTCGCAGTGGTCGTACGGCTCTGCAACGACTGGCACGTCCCGCTCACCGTCACCGGCGGCCGCTCCGGCGTCTGCGGCGCGAGCGTGCCCGTCTTCGGCGGGGTCGTGCTCGATACCACCGCGATGCAGGGCATCGTGGTCGTCGATGCCACGTCCGGCGTCGTCGATGTGCTGCCCGGCACGTTCGGCCCTGATCTCGAAGCGGAGCTGCGCGAACAGCACGGACTGACGGTCGGGCACTTCCCGCAGAGCTTCGACATCGCCACCGTCGGCGGTTGGATCGCATGCCGCGGTGCCGGTCAGTACAGCACCCGCTACGGCAAGATCGAAGACATCGTCGTCGGGCTCGAGGTCGTGCTTGCCGACGGCTCGGTCATCACCACGGGCGGCAGCCCGGCGGCCGCCGTTGGACCCGATCTGAACCAGCTCTTCGTCGGGTCCGAGGGCACGCTCGGCGTAGTCACCAAGGTCTCGCTCATGACTCATCCCGTGGCAGCGGGCGAGCGCCGTGCCGCCTATGCGCTGGACGCGTTCGAAACCGGGTTGGAGGTCTGCCGCAGGGTGATCCGCCGTGGCGCGACGCCCGCCGTGCTGCGCCTCTACGACGCAGCCGAGAGCCAGCGCGGCCAGGGCGGTGACGGCGTGCAATGCATGCTGGTCGTGCTCGACGAGGGCGATCCATTGCTGATCGACGCGGTCATGGCCATCGTCGCCGACGAGGCCGCCACCGCCGGCGCTGTGGACCTCGGACCGGACCTCGTCGAACGCTGGATGCACCACCGCAACGACACGACTGCCCTGCAAGCCTTGACCCACAAGGGTTTTGTGGTGGACACGATGGAGATCGCGGCACCATGGGCGGTGCTGGCGCACCTCTTCACCGCAGTGCGGGCGGCCATGCTGGCGGTCCCCCACGCTCGCGCGGCGACGTGTCATCTCAGCCACAGCTACCCCGACGGCGCGTGCCTCTACTTCACGTTCGCAGCCACGCCGCCGGCCGACGCGGTGGAAGCCACGTACATCGCGTTGTGGGACGCCGGGCAGCGTGCGGTCCTGACCGGTGGCGGCAACCTCAGCCACCATCACGGCGTCGGCCTCAACCGCAGCCGTTTCGTGGCCGAGGCGCTCGGACCGGCGCACGGCGTTCTGGCGGCGGTCAAGCGGGCCATCGACCCGAACGGCATCCTCAACCCGGGCAAGCTCGGCCTGCCGTCACCGTTCGGCGACGTGGGCTGGCCGTGAACGAGGTCGTGGCCATGAACGAGACGCCCGCATGAGCGAGCGCTGGGACGTCGCCGCGCTGCGCGCCGGGGTCAGCGTGACGGCGGTCTTCGCCGCTCCATTCCTGATCGCGGCGCGGATCGTGGCCGACCGCAACGCGGACAGCTCGCTTCCGGTGCTGTTGATCCTGGTGTCATTGATCGGCTTCGTGATCGGCGCGGGTGTCGCTGCATGGCTGCAGAACAAGCGCACTCCACTGACGCACGGCATCGTGACGGCCGTCGGCACCTACGTCGTCGTGCAAGCTGTGTTCGTGACGGTCAAGCTTGTACGCGGTTCGGAGGTGCGCTGGGTGGCGATCTTCTTCAATCTCACGGTCACATTGCTGGCCGGCTCAATCGGCGGACTGCTCGGCGCGACACTGCAAAAGCGCGGTCTGGAGCCGAGGCGATGAGCCTGCTCGTCATCGACGTCGGTACCAGCGGCCTGCGCGCGGCCATCGTCACGTCCGATGCGACCGTCGAGCACATCAACCATCGCTCGTTCCCACCGTCGTCGCCGTCACCTGGCCTCGTCGAGTTCGACGCCACAGCGATGGGCGCTGCCGTCCTCGACGTCGCCAACGCCACGCTCGCCGACCACGCCGGGTCGGTCGTCGGCGTCGGCATCTCTGCCCAGCGGGCGTCGACCATCGTGTGGGACCGCGCCACCGGTCAGCCCGTCGGACCGGCAATCGGCTGGCAGGACCTGCGCACGGTGGTCGAGTGCATCATGGCCAAAGCCGACCACGGCATGGCGCTGGCCCCGAACCAGTCGGCCACAAAGATCGCCTGGCTGCTTGCCCAGCACGATCCTGATCGCAGCCGCGACCTGCTCTTCGGCACCGTCGACTCGTGGATTGCCTGGGTGCTGTCGGGCGGCCAGCTGCACATCACCGACCACACCAATGCTGCGGTCACCGGCCTGTACGACATGGCCAATCGACGCTGGTCCGAGCACTACTGCAGCGCACTGGGCATCCCGATGCGGATGCTGCCGACCATCGTCGACTCCAGCGGCGAGCTCGGGATCGCCTCGGTGTTGCCGGGCGCACCGATGATCGGTGGACTCGCCGGCGATCAGCAGGCGTCGCTGGTCGGGCAGGGTTGCGTGCACGCCGGGCAGGCCAAGGCAACGTTCGGCACGGGTGGCATGCTCGACCTGTGCACCGGCGAGACTGCACCGGACACGTATGCCCGCAGCAGCAACGGCACGTTTCCCATCGTCGCGTGGAGTCGCAACGGCGCGGCCACCTGGGGGGTGGAGGCCATCATGCTGTCGGCGGGGACGAACGTCGAGTGGCTGGTCGACGACCTGGGCATCATCGCCACGGCAGCCGAGAGCCACAACATCGCCGCGCAGTGCGAGACCACCGACGGCGTCTCGTACGTGCCGGCGCTTTTGGGCCTGGGCACGCCGAAGTGGGACTACGGCGCGCGAGGCACGCTGCTCGGAATCACCCGGGGAACCGGCCGGCCGCAGATCGTTCGAGCCGTGCTGGAGGGTGTCGCTCAGCGGGGCGCCGATCTCGTCGAGGCAGCGCAGGCCGACGCCGGTCTCGATGTGCCCGCGTTGCGCATCGACGGGGGCATGAGCACCAACCCGACCTTCGTCCAGGCGTTGGCCAACGCGTGCGGCATCCCGGTCGAGGTCTCGCCGGTGACCGAGGCCACCACGCTCGGCGCCGGCTACCTGGCCGGCTTGGCGACGGGGACGTGGAGCCACCTCGGCGAGGTGGCAGAATCGTGGTCGCCCTCAGTCGTGGTCGAACCAACCGGTTCACTCGACCGCGACCAATGGCACCAGGCCATCGAACGCTCTTCGCGTTGGATACCCGACCTGTCTGCGCTCGACTTCTAAAGTTGGAGCGCAGACCCCCGGCCGGGAAGGCTGTGGGAAGCCACTTCGAAAGGACCTCGTCTTCGTGGACATCTTGCAAGCAGCGGAACAGCCGGGCAGCGTCGTGCCCGGCACCGCCCGCCGGCGCATCCTGGCTGCCGGCCTCGGCGGGGCCGCCGCCTCACTGCTGCCATTCCTCGGCGGCAAGGTCGGGGCGACTCCCCGATCCGTGCCCCCGACCGATCCGTTCGCCCCGGCGAGCAGTGATCCGAGCGAGGTCACCACGGGCGGCACCGAGAACACCGCGTCGCTGCCCAGCTCGGTCGAGGACACCGTTGCACCGAGTGGGTCCGACACGGCCGGGACCGATGCACCGACCACGACCCTGGCCCCGGTGCAGCGCCCGACGCAGGAAGACGTCGCCGTGCTCGGCTTCGCGCAATCCGTCGAGCTCACGCTGCGCGATCTGTACGACATCGTGCTCGGCGGCAACGTCTTCACCGACGAGGTCGAGAAGGACGCGATCGCAGTGATCCGCGAGAACCACGAGGCCTACGCCCAGGCCATCTCCGGCCTGCTCGGCCGCCAGGCTCCCAATCGCCGCAGCGAGACTCTGTTGGGTGAGCAGGAGGACAACATGGCGGGCAGCGCGGGCGAAGTCGCCACTGCGCTGGCCACGCTGGAGAACGTCGCCGTCGCCACGCATTCCAGTGTCGTCGCCACGCTGGTCGGCATCGACGGCGCGTCCATCATCGCCTCGATCCTGGAGATCGAAGCCCGCCACGCCACGGTGCTGACCAAGCTCGCCGGCGCGACCTCATTCGACGACCTCGTCGCCGGTGATGCCGACCCGCTCTCGGCCGACGACTACCCGGAGTGACCCCCACATGAACCACGAACCACTCCAGCCCGAGCCATTCGGGGCCGAACCGCTCCAGAACGAGTTCACTCGTCGCGGCGTGCTGCGCGCCGGCGGCATCACGTTCGGCTTGGCCGCGTTGCTGTCGGCCTGCGTCGACGACGTCAAGGACGCATCACCGGCTCGTGTCGGCGAAGCTCCGACTCCTCCGTCGCTGCCCGAGGGCGTGCGCACCGACGCGACGTTGTTCCGCACCGCGACGTCGCTGCACTTCAGCATCATCGACGCCCACAACATGGCCAAGAAGGTCGGCGATCTGGACGCCGACCAGACCGCGCTCGTCGAGTCGCTGATCGCCGCCAACCAGGCCGCGATCATGGAGCTCCAGACCTGGACCACCACGGCCGGTGGCGCTCCCTGGACCTGCGCCAACCCGCGCTTCGATCGGGTGGTGCTCGGGCCGATCGAGGACCGCATCGTCGGCCGCGCCAAGCAGGGCAACGAGGAAGCCGATGTCGCGCCGAGCGACAACCCCAACCGCGACGCGTTGACGGTCATCCACGGCATGGAGACCCTGGCCGCGGAGATGCACCAGTCCTTCGTGCCGCAGTTGTCGCTGCCCGAATACCGTGGTGCGGTCATCACCCAGGGCGCACTCGCCGCGCGCCGCTCCGCAGTCGCCGCGCTGATGATCAACGAGGCCAATCTCGTGGTCCCGACCGCAGTCCAGGCAACGGGCGTGGCCGCGCCCACCACCACGGTCGAGGTCACCACGACCACCACCGGCCAGAACCTGGGCCAGGTCGACGAGGATGCGCCTGCCGTCGCCACCGCCGACGCAGTGCCGGTCGTCGAGAAGTACGCGATCCCGAGTCAGTTCGGCCTGCTCGCCCCGATCCAACTGGCCCTCGGCGCCCCGAACGCGGGCACGCAGTTCACGATCAACATCGAGACGCCGAGCCTGAACTCATTCATCTACGAGTACATGACCGACGCCGATTGCGTCGCGTCCGACGCCTGACGCCGTCGCGGCTGCGCGGGCTTACACTGTCCGGCGATGGTGAGTTGGCCGGGTGACCGCGGCACGCCCTGAGCGTGTCGAGGAAAGTCGGGACTCCGCAGAGCAGGACGCTGGCGAGAGCCAGGTGGGGGCGACCTCACGGACAGTGCAACAGAGAGCAGACCGCCGATGGACCGGGCAACCGGTCACAGGTGAGGGTGAAACGGTGCGGTAAGAGCGCACCAGCGTGTCGGGTGACCGGCGCGGCTTGGTCAACCCCGTCCGGAGCAAGGCTGAGCAGAGATGTCGGGTGGCTCGCCCGTCCCGCGCCCGCGGGACACATCTCGGGTAAGCCGCACAGATGGATGGTCACCGGACGGCGCAAGCCGCCCACAGAATCCCGCTTACAGGCCAACTCACCGTCACATGACCCTTCCTACCAGGGGAAACGCTCCGAATCAGCCCCTTCGATCCGACCGCGTGACTCAGTGGTGACTCAGCTCGCCACGCGCCATCGATCGACGCCCGGATCTTGTCGTCGTCCGCCGGCCAGAGGTGCGAGTACGTGTCCAGCGTTTCGGCTGCCGTCGCGTGGCCGAGGAACGACTGCACGGCCTTGACCGAGCAGCCCTTCGAGATGAGCAGCGACGCCGCGTGATGGCGTAGGTCGTGGCTCGTCGCGTCGATGCTCAGCGACCTCGTGGCGGCACGGAACGCGTGCCCCCACGTCGTGCGATCAAGCGGGCGACCATCCGGCCGCGTGAACAGGA
>JANNZY010000036.1:0-1674 GCA_031410915.1 Actinomycetes bacterium | reverse complement strand
GCTGCGCGCCACACCGATGACGGGCAGCTTCAGCAGACCTGATTGCTCGAGGTGGTACAGCGCCGGGAACAGCTTGCGCTTGGCCAGATCGCCGGTGGCGCCGAACAGCACCAGCGCGTCGGCAACGGGTTGGTGACGCGGCATCATCATGATTGCTCCTTCCCGGCCTCGGTCTTCACGGTCTCGGTCTTCACCTCGTGGTGACCACCGAACTGCGAACGCATGGCCGACAACACCTTGTGGGCGACGTCGCCGCGTTCACGCGAGTAGAAGCGGTCCCACAGTGCCGAGGACAGCGTGGGTACCGGAACGCCTTCGTCGATGGCTGCGTGCAATGTCCACCGACCTTCGCCGCTGTCGCTGACGCGGCCCTGAAACGCATCCAGTTGCGGGTCGTCGGCCAGTGCTTCGGCGGTCAGGTCCAGTAGCCAACTGGACACCACGCTGCCTCGGCGCCACAACTCGGTGATGGCGCCCAGGTCGAAGTCGTACTGGTAGTACTGCGGATGCGTCAGCGGTGCGGTCTCGGCGTCTTTCACGTGGCCGACCGACCCGATGTCGGCCTTGGCCAACACGTTCAGCCCTTCGGCGTAGGCGGCCATCAGCCCGTACTCGATGCCGTTGTGCACCATCTTCACGAAATGGCCCGCGCCGCTCGGGCCGCAGTGCAGCCAGCCGTGCTCCGCCGGTGTCGCCTCGCCGGTGCGCCCGGGCGTGCGTTCGGCCGCACCGATACCCGGCGCAAGCGCATCGAAGATGGGTGCCAGCCGGGTGACGGCTTCGGGGTTGCCGCCCACCATCAGGCAGTAGCCGCGGTCCAAACCGAAGACCCCGCCACTGGTGCCCACGTCGAGGTAGTGGATGCCCTGCGCGGCCAACGGCACCGCCCGGTCGACGTCGTCGTGGTACCAGCTGTTGCCGCCGTCGATGATTGCGTCACCGGGCGACAGCAGCGGTGCCAGGCGCGCCACGGTGTCGCCGACGAACGCGGCCGGCACCATGATCCAGATGTTGCGCGGCGGTTCCAGCGCGGCCACCAGATCTTCCAGCGTTCCGGCGCCGCGGGCGCCGACTGCCTCGACCGAAGCGATGGCCTCGGCGCTGAGGTCGTAGGCCACGCAGTCGTGTCCGGCCAGCACCAGACGGTGCACCATGTTGGCGCCCATGCGCCCGAGTCCGATCATCGCGAGTTGCATGACTGCAGGTTGCCACGTCGGCGCACGGGTTAGTTTCACGTCTCGTGGAGATTTCTGACACCAGCCGCGCCCTCGACCGCGACGTGGCCGGTTGCGCGGCCGCTCATCAGGCACTGCTGGCCGATCTCGACGAACTGACCGATGACGTGGCGCGTCAGCCTTCATTGCTGCCGGGGTGGTCGGTGGGCCATGTCGTGACCCACCTGGCCCGCAACGCCGACAGTCTGGCGGGCATGTTCGAGGGCGCCGAGCGCGGCGAAGTGACATCGCAGTACCCCAGCGCCGATGCCCGCAACGCAGACATCCAGGAAGGCGCCGGCCGCCCGGCCGATCAGTTGGTCGGCGACCTGCGCAGGTCCATCTGGCGTCTGGAGAGCACGTGGGCATCGGCCTCGGCAACGGCATGGTCCGGCCACGGGCTGAACATGTCGGGACGCGTGGCGATCACCGACCTGCCCTTCCGACGCTGGGGTGAGAC
>JANNZY010000035.1:0-27895 GCA_031410915.1 Actinomycetes bacterium | reverse complement strand
GTTCAACAGCCCGGTGTGGTTCAACATCGGTGTGAAGGGTGTGCCCCAGCAGGCCAGCGCCTGCTTCATCCTGTCGGTGCAGGACACGATGGACGGCATCCTCAACTGGTACCGCGAGGAAGGCACGATCTTCAAGGGCGGCTCGGGTTCGGGCATCAACCTGTCGAACATCCGCTCCAGCCACGAGCTGCTCCAGGGCGGCGGCACGGCCAGCGGCCCGGTCAGCTTCATGCGCGGCGCGGACGCCTCGGCCGGCACGATCAAGAGCGGTGGCAAGACCCGCCGGGCGGCGAAGATGGTCATCCTCAACGCCGATCACCCCGACGTCGAAGAGTTCATCTGGTGCAAGAGCAAGGAGGAGGCCAAGGCCCGCGTGCTGCGCGACGCCGGCTTCGACATGGACCTCGACGGCACCGACTCGTTCAGCATCCAGTACCAGAACGCGAACAACTCGGTCCGCCTCAGCGACGAGTTCATGGAGGCCGTGGTCGCCGACGCCTCGTGGGAGTGCGCCGATCCCGGGCTGCAGTTCGACACCACGATCAACAAATGGCACACCGCCCACGCGACAGGCCGCATCAACGGTTCCAACCCGTGTAGCGAGTACATGCACCTCGACAACTCGGCTTGCAACCTGGCATCCATCAACTTGCTCAAGTACCTCGACGAGGAAGGCACCTTCGACATCGAGGCCTACCGGGCCACGATCGAGGCCGTCTTCACCGCACAGGAGATCCTGGTCGGCCGGGCCGACTACCCGACTGCGCCGATCGGCGAGACGAGCCGCAACTTCCGCCAGCTCGGCCTCGGCTACGCCAACCTCGGAGCGCTGTTGATGGCGCTCGGCCTGCCCTACGACTCGCCGCAGGGTCGTTCGTGGGCGGCCAGCCTCACCTCACTGATGACCGGCCATGCCTACGCAACCAGCGCTCGGATCGCGAGCCGGATGGGGCCGTTCGCTGGCTTCGCCGACAACGAGTCGCACATGCTCAACGTGCTGCGCATGCACCGAGACGCGAGCTACGAGATCGAGGCCGCCGATGCCGTGCCCGCCGCGCTGCTCGAAGCCGGCCAGTCGGCGTGGGAGACCGCGGTGCGCGACGGCGAGGAGTACGGGGTGCGCAACAGCCAGGCATCGGTGCTCGCTCCCACCGGCACGATCGGGTTGATGATGGACTGCGACACGACGGGCATCGAGCCCGACCTCGGTCTGGTCAAGATGAAGAAGCTGGTCGGCGGCGGCAACATGAGCATCGTCAACCAGACAATCCCGCGGGCGTTGCGCAAGCTCGGCTACACGCCGCAGCAGATCGACGAGATCGACGCCTACATCGAGTTGGAGAAGAGCATCCTCGGTGCCCCGCACGTCAAGCCCGAGCACGTCGCGGTGTTCGCGTGCAGCATGGGCGACAACACGATCCACTACGAGGGTCACGTGCGGATGATGGGTGCGACCCAGCCGTTCCTGTCCGGTGCGATCTCCAAGACGGTCAACATGCCCGAAGATGCGTCGGTCGAAGACATCGAGGCGTTGCATCTGCTGTCGTGGCAGCTCGGCTTGAAGGCCGTCGCCATCTATCGCGACAACTGCAAGGTGGCCCAGCCGCTGTCCACGGGCAAGAAGGGGGACGCCAAGATCGGTGCCGACGGCCGCTTCACGCTGTCCGAGGATGCGCCAGCCGGCGAGGTCGTGGTGACGCAGACGGTCGAGAAGATCGTCGAGCGCATCGTGCACCAGCCGATCCGCCAGAAGCTGCCCCGCACCCGTTCGGCGCGAACGTTCGAGTTCCGCGTCGCCGACTGCAAGGGCTTCGCCAACATCGGCGAGTACGCCGACGGCCGGCCCGGCGAGATCTTCCTCACCGTGTCCAAGCAGGGTTCCACGCTCAGTGGAATCATGGACGCGTTCGCCAAGAGCATCAGCTACGGCCTGCAGTACGGCGTACCGATGCGAGCCTTCGTCGAGGCGTTCACGAACATGCGCTTCGAGCCCGCCGGCATGACCGACGATCCCGACATCCGCTTCGCCTCGTCGATCATGGATTACCTGTTCCGCCGCCTCGCGCTGGAGTACCTCACCTACGACGAGCGCTCCGAGCTCGGCATCTTCTCCGTCGACGAGCGCCTGCAGCCCACCCTGCCCGGTGTGTACGAGAGCGCGATCGAGACCCGCACGGGTACCGATGTCGCCGCGGACCCCAAGAGCATCCCGTCGGCCGGCGAGTTCGCCGCGTCGCTCCAACTCGGTCTCGCGCCGACGGCACCGAAGAGCGACAACACGCCCTCGGCCGGCGTCCCCAAGATCCGCCAGAGCGACGCCCCGATGTGCATGCAGTGCGGGGTCCAGATGATCCGCGCCGGCAGCTGCCACGCCTGCCCCAGCTGCGGCAGCACCAGCGGCTGCAGCTGAATCTTGGGGTCTGTTTCGGTGTCTTCTTGGTGGCCATCGACGTGATGGCGGGTGCACGTTGTCTATTGGGCCCCGGCAGACACCGGGTGTCGCGGGCCCCGACGCCACGCTCCCTGAAACGTCAGGGGCTGATCGTGAACGGCAGGCTCCATCGACTGATAGCGGAAGTTGACTTCGCCATCTGATCCAGCCGTGAACTCGGAGATTTTCCACAGATCAGCCAGCTCACTGCCCAACTTGCTTTGCCCGCGTGTCCACGTGAACTTGAGACCGTTGTCGACTTGCTCACCGCGAAAGTCGAACGCCCCAGCGGTATCGAAGTAGTGCAAGATCAGTCCATCACCGTCGTACCCGAACACCTGAGTCGACACGTAGGTGATGGTGTCCGTGGCTGGCACGAAGATCGTGCCGGTCACCAACAACCAGCGGCCCCGGATCGCGGCCTCGGTCTCGTGCTCGATCGGCCCGTAGGGTCCTGTGCCATCTCCGTGCCAGAAGCCTTCCAGCATCAGAATCGGCTCAAGGGCCTTGTCGACGGTTGCG
This sequence comes from Actinomycetes bacterium, assembly GCA_031410915.1. Classification (GTDB taxonomy): domain Bacteria; phylum Actinomycetota; class Acidimicrobiia; order Acidimicrobiales; family Ilumatobacteraceae; genus WLMZ01. Next base: position 24,942 of record JANNZY010000035.1, on the reverse strand, counting down.
TCTTGTCGGTCGGTCCATGTCACATGCTTCTCCGATGAGCGAGTCGTACCTTCAGGTCGTGCCCGCAACCTGTGCGTCTCAACCAGTCCGAAGCCGCGACCTCGCCGCCGCCACACGCGCGCTCATGTCACGATCGGTTCGGCGAGCGTCAATTGTCGCGATGGTTGAGCGTCCAGATGCAGGCGGCGGTGGTGATTGCGGCGAGTGTGACGAACAGCGCGAGTTCGATGAATTGGAGTGTCCAGAACTGGTTCCCTGTATGGACTCGCGCGATGTCGTGGATCCCGAACCTGTTGGCGCACGCGGCGAGCGCGGCGTCGACGTCTTCGGTTGCGCGGGTGATGTTGCAGGCAGCGGTGAGTGTGCTCTCGACGGTCGATTTGGAGACGGTCTCTCCGGCTGCGTCAACGGTGCGGGAAGACAGGATCCATCCGCCGAGTCCGCTCGGCCCGAACGAGGCGACGTTGACCATTTCGGTGGCGACGAGGTGGGCGCGGACGACGTGTTGAACGAAAAGTCTCACGATCAGGAATCCTGCGAGCGACGTCGCCATTGCAGGGATGGTGCGACGCAGGATCGTGCCGATGAGCGTGCCGAGGGCGAGCCCGAACAGGGCGTAGCCGATCGGCACGATGCCTCGTTGGGCGAAGTTCGCGGTGCCGATGCGGTTCCCGACTGCGTCGATCGGCGTGGACCACCACGTGAAAACCAGTGTGAACGCAGCGACGACCGTGACCGCGACCACAGCGATGACGGCGAGTTTGGTTGCGAGCCAGCGGCTGCGGGTGACGCTTTGGGTCCAGGCCATCCGGTAGGTGTGATCCTCGAATTCACGGGTGAGCAATGGTGCGCCCCAGAACGCCCCGATCAGGGCTGGCACGGCGATCAGTGCTGTGCCGAGGAGACGGAGCCAGACGTAGAAGCCAGTCAGGTCTCGGCTGCCACCGTCGCCGTAGACGTCGACGACATGTTGGCGGGTGGCGACGAGAGCGGCGGCGACGACCACGGCCGCTGCGACAGCGACCGCGGCTTGGGCGCGGAACTGGCGCCAGGCGAGCCAGATCATCAGCCGGCCCTGCGCAGCGCCGGCCGACCGGCGGCGGTGGTGTCGTCCGCGGGTGGGGTGGCCATGTAGGCCAGGACCAGTTCTTCAAGACCGACTTCGCTGACGATCCACGACGGGTCAAGAACCGGTTGGGTCGTGTGGATGAGCAGGGTTGTCTGTCGGTCGGTGTGGCTGTGTTGGATCACTGTTTGCTCGGCGGGGAGTCGGTCGGGGTGGCGTCGGGCACCGGTCAGGACCTTGTGGGTGGCGAGGAGATCGTCCACGTCGCCGGCCAACCGGACCGATCCTGCGGCCAGGACGATCAGATGATCACAGACCCGTTCCACATCAGCCAACAGATGTGATGACAACACGATCGATAACCCGTCGGCAGCGAGCTCAGTCAGGTCCGCCAAGAAGTTCCGCCGCGCAAGGGGGTCGAGGCTGGCCACCGGTTCGTCGAGGATCAACAGTTCGGGACGTTTGCCGATCGCGACGGCGAGGGCGAGTTGGGCCCGCTGACCACCCGACAGTGCGCCCGCCCGCTGGGTGGGGTCGAGGCCAGCGCGGGCGACGCGCGCGTGGCTCGATGCGGCGTCCCACCTCGGGTTGAGCCTGGCCCCGAGTTGCAGATGATCACGAATCGACAGATCCCTGTACAGGGGGACATCTTGGGCGAGGAACCCGACCTTGGCCAACTGTTCGACGTCATGGCCCGGTCGAGAACCGAGCACGGTGATCTGTCCCTCGGTGGGTCGTGACAGACCGACAGCCAAGTTCAACAGCGTCGTCTTGCCTGCGCCATTCGAGCCGACCAATCCAACGATGCGACCGGCCGGGACGGTCAGGGTGGTGTCTCGTAACGCCCACGTTCGCCCGAACCGTTTGCCAACTGCGGACGCTTCGATGACTGCGCTCATGCTGCACCCTCGTTCGCTCGGGATCGGACGGTGCTCTCGAACAATGCAGCGATGCTCTCGTCGTCCAAGCCGGCGCGCCGGGCCTTGATCAACCACCCGCCCAGATCCTTGCGCAGCGTGGCGTGCGCAGCGAACGAGGAGTCGGCGAGTGCACGGGTCACGAACGTTCCCACCCCCGGCCGTCCTTCAGCCAAACCCTCGAACTCCAACTCGCGGTACGCCTTCAACACCGTGTTGGGATTGATCGCGACCTTGGCGACCACTTCCTTCACCGTCGGCAACTGATCACCCTCGCGCAACACACCAAGCAGAACAGCTTGTCGAACCTGATGCACGAGCTGCCGATACGGCGACATCCCACTCGTTGAGTCGATCCTGAACTCGATCATCAACAAACCATACCACTAGTTATCTAGACATTCAAATTCTGAGCGACCGAACCCATGACCTTCATCCGAGCCATTGGCGCCCCCATCGCGCAGCCTGTGTGGATGCCGTACCGCGGCCCCATGTTCTGGAGCGTCTCCGTGTCCTGCTCGCCCCGGAGCCACTCCAGTGCCTTGATCGCTCCGTCACTCGCGCCTGCCTTATCGAATTGCAAACCACCCGATGGGCACGACTTTCGGCGAGTCCAGCGATCAGGCTCTGGCGATGGTGGCCAGATCGAGCAGATCGTGGCTGACGTAGACACGTCGCGGTCGGCCCCGGGCGCCGGTCGTTGCCGAGACGTGCTCGGTCAGGACTCCTGCGGCGACGAGCGTTCGCATCGTGTCGTGCGCGGCACGTCGAGTGATGCCGAACTCGCGAGCCACGAGGTCGGTGGTCAAGACGGGGTGTCGTGGCATCAAGGCGAGCACTCGCCACGCGGCGGAGTCGCGACGGGGAGCCCGGCCGCTCTCCGGCGAGGCCAGGCGTGATTGCCACTCGTGGCGCAACGTGTCGACCCGAGCGACGAGTGCGGTCTGGACCCGGCTCGCACCGCTGATCGCGTGGGCGAACCACGTGATCCATGGCTGGTGCTGGCCGAGGCGGAACATCGTCAGCCCGGACAGGTACCCACCGACGTCGTTGGCCATGGCGACGCTGATCGGCGGCGGAGACACGAGGTTCATTCGACACGCCAGGAGCCACCAGATCAGGACGCGTCCGACGCGCCCGTTGCCGTCAGCGAAGGGATGGATCAGCTCGAACTGTGCGTGCGCGATCGCCGCGTGCGCGATCGGGTCGAGGTCGTCGCGGTTGGCGAACGCGACCAGATCGTCGAGCAGGCCGGGAACCAGATCTGGGGGAGGGGTGACGAGCGCAGCGTCGAGCGGGCTCGAACCACCGATCCAACCCTGGTCGGTGCGCAACACGCCGACGTGACGGGCCGGTGCAACGCTGTTTATGGAAGGATAACGGGCTGATCCTTCAGTAAATCATTGGGGCGGCGGAACGCCATCGCCAACGCCGCGAGGCCGAGCGTGGCACCGAGGATGCACACGGCGCGCCAGCCGCCGTGGTCGAACGCGAGCGCGCCAACCAACGACCCGAGCGCGCCGCCGGCGAAGTAGGTGGTCATGTACACGCCGGTGATACGGCTGCGCGCGCCCGCGGCGAGCTCGTAGATCGTCGACTGGTTGAGGACTTGCACGCCCTGCACACCGATGTCGAGCACCAGCGCACCCCGATCACCACGACCACGATCGATGTACGACCGAGCCAGAGGATGCCGAACGACGCGGCGATGATCGCGGCCGGCCGATTCGGCCGACGCGAGCGAGGCCGCGGTCGGCCAGGCGGCCGGCGAATGTCGCGCACAGCGCTCCCGCCGCTCCGACCAGCCCGAGCGTACCGATGGCCGAGTCGCTGTAGCCGAACGGCGTGTCGGACAGCAGGAAGGCGATGGTGGTCCAGAACACGCTGAACGCCGAGAAGGCGAGCGCGCCCAGCAGCGCCGAGCGGCGCAGCTCCGGTTCGGTGCGGGCCAGGCGAACCATCGAGCGCATGATGTCGCGGTAAGCGGTGACGGGACGGGGTCGCTCGTCGGGGAGCTGCGTGCGCAGGATCACGGCGAAGGCGATCGTCAGCACAGCCGCGACGCCGAACACGGCCCGCCATCCGGCAAACCCGGCAACCGCGCCGGCCACCGTGCGGGCGAGCAGGATGCCGAGCAACAGGCCGGTCATCACCGTGCCGACGGCCGTGCCGCGTTGGCCATCGGAGGCCAGCTCAGCGGCGAGTGGCACCAGGATCTGCGCCGCCACGACGCACGCGCCGACCAGGCCCAACACACCGACGAGCACCCAGAGCGTCGGCGCGATCGCGGCAATCGCGGCAACGCTCCCGCGAGCACCATCAGCCGGGGCACGAGCCGGCGGCGGTCGAGCAGGTCTCCGGCGGGCACCAGGAACGCGAGTCCGAGCGCGTAGCCGACCTGCGACGCGGTGACGACGAGTCCGGCCGACGACGAGCTCGCACCGAACCGCTCGGCGATCGTGTGCAGCAGCGGTTGGGCGTAGTACAGGTTCGCTGCAGCGATGCCGGTGCCCGCCGCGAGCGTAAGCGTCAGGCGGCGGGTGAGCAACGACGACTCGATCACGCCGGTCCCGCCGGTCGTGGTCGAGGCACGCGCAGACGTCATCCGACGAGCATGTCAGCCGCAGTTCGTGCATCAAACCTGCGATGAGTGGGCGGATGCCACACGTGGCATCCGTCAGCGGCTGCCAACCCCGTCCATCGCAGAGTCCTAGGCAACGTCACGCCCGTCCGATGCTTCGGGCGGCGTTGCACATGTCACTCCGATCCCGCCGTTAGCCCGATCTAGTGTCGCCGTGGTGCGGCTCAGCGTGCTCGGACCGATTGTGGTCGTCGACGACGACGGCACGCCACGCGCGCTCGGTGGACCGCAGCAGCAACGGCTGCTCGCCGCGCTTGCCGTGCAGTGCCCGTTGCCGGTCTCCAAGGACACGCTCGAGGACTTGCTGTGGCCGGACGGTCCGCCGTCGGCGAACGCGTTGCAGGCGCAGGTGTCGAAGCTGCGCAAATCGCTCACCCCGGTGGATGTCGTCGGGAGCAGCGCGGGTTACGCGCTCGCCATCGAGCGCGACACGATGGATTCGGAGGCCTTCGAACGCCACGTGACGACGGGTCGTGACAGCGCCGCAGCCGGCGATCACACCCGCGCGGCGAGTTGTTTTCGAAGTGCGTTGGCGCTGTGGCGTGGAGTGCCGTACGGCGAGATCGCCGATCACTTCGTCGGTCAGGCGGCGTCGGCCCGATTGACGTCGTTGCGCGACGCTGCACGTGCCGGCCGGATCGAAGCGGACCTTGCCGTCGGCCAGCTCGACCAAGCAGCGGCCGAGTTGGATGCGCTCGTGGCGGCCGAACCGTTGATGGAGCGGTGGTGGGCGCTCTTGATGCTGGCCCGCTACCGCCAGCACCGCCAGGCCGATGCGCTGCGCGCCTTCGCCGATGCCCGACGTGTGCTGGCCGGCGAGCTCGGCCTGGAGCCGGGGCCCGAGCTGCGTGAGATGGAGCGCCGCGTCCTCGCACACGACCCGAGTTTGCAGCAGTCAGCACTGACCGGTCGAGCATCGAGGGCTCGGGCTGATGCACGATCGAGTCGGCTACCACAGCGTGTGTCGTCGTTCGTGGGTCGGCGCGAAGAGATCGAGACGCTTCATGCGTTGCTCGCCGAGTCTCGACTCGTGACCGTCGTCGGCGCAGGTGGGTCGGGCAAGACGACACTGGCGACCGAGGTGGCTCGGCGGATTGCAGAGCAACCCGCCGATGCCTCCGGACCGCCCGGTGTCCGCTCCGTCGAGGCGCAGTTCATCGAGCTCGCGCCGCTGGTCACGGCCGGCGATGTCATCGCCGCGTTCGCCGCTGCGCTCGGCGTGCCGCGCGTCGATCGCGCTGCTGTGGCCGATCACGGCAGCGATGCCGAGCGCATCGCCGACATCGTCGGTGAGCGCGAGGTTCTGCTCGTAGTCGACAACTGCGAACATGTCGTCGACGACGTCGCCGGCATCGTGCACACGCTCCTGTCGCGCTGTGGAGGCCTCCGCGTCGTGGCCACGAGCCGAGAGTCGCTGGACGTACCGGGCGAGGTCACGTGGCCGATCCCGCCGATGCGTGCCGACGACGGTGCCGAGTTGTTCGAGGCCCGGGCCCGTGCCGGGGGAGGAGTCACCTCCGTGCCCGCCGGCGAACGCACGCTCGTCGATCGACTGGTCGCCGAACTGGACGGTCTGCCGCTGGCGATCGAACTCGCCGCGGCACGACTGCGAACGCTGGGGATCGCCGAACTGCTGGAGCGACTTGGTGATCGGTTCGCCGTCTTGACCAGCGGGCCGCGCACGGCGACACCGCGCCAGCAGACCCTGCGTGGCGTCGTCGATTGGAGCCACGACCTGCTCGACGCGCAAGAACGCGTCGTGTTCCGCCGCCTCGGTGCGTTCGTCGGCGGTGCCAGTCTGTCCGCGGCGATTGCCGTGTGCGCTTGTGACGACACCGATCCGACGGGTGCAGCGCCGGTCGACGCAGCAACGGTCGAGGCCGTCATCGAGCGACTGGTGCACAAGTCACTCGTCGTCGCCGAGCACACAGCGCACGGCGTTCGCTTCCGCATGTTGCAGACGCTGCTGCACTATGCCGTCGAGCGCCTCGTCGAGTCGGGCGAGAACGAAGCAGTCCGCCTCCGCCACGCCCGCCACTTCGCTGCGCTCGTGGCACCCGTCGAGCGCGGCCTGATGGGCCACGGACAAGCGCGCTTCCTCGCGCTTGTGACATACGAGCGCGACAACATCGGCACGGCGCTCGACCATGCAACAGCGCTCGGCGAGGCCGACCTCGCGATCGCGCTGGTCGCGCCGCTCGGGTGGTACTTCTTCATGGTCGCCGAGGTGCCGCTCGGCGTCGAGTGGATGCACCAAGCGTTGAGCTGCCCAGGCCCGACCGACCCGCGCCGGCGGGCGCTCACGCTCGGCCTGTTCGCGTGGCTGGCGGTCACCAGCAACGAGGTCGGCCTGGCTGCGGCAGCTGCCGGCGATGCACTCGAGATGCTGGCTTCGTTCGAGGATCCATGGACCGAGTGCCTCGTTGCGTGCACGGCGGTGATGACGTACCTCTATCTCGGCCAGGTCGAGGAGTGCCTCGCGGTGCTGCCGCTGGCCAGGTCTGCCGCAGAGCGCAGTGGAGAGCGCTGGTGCCAGGCCATCGCCACGGTCATCGACGCCGAGATCGCGATGCAGATCGGCGACGTCGGTGAGGCCGAACGCAACTACACCGTGGCGATCGACGCGATCGCGGCGGCGGGCGACCAGTTCATGCGCGCGCTCACCGTCACCCAGGCGGCCGAGTTGGCCGAGGCTCGCGGCGAGTACGACCGGGCCATCCGGTCGCTGGAGGAGGCGGTGTTGACCGCCGAGGCCGTCGGGTTCTCGTCGGCGTCATTCGCGATCCACGCCCGCATCGCCAACCTGGAGGCGTTGCGCGGCAACCTCGCCCTCGCAGCCGAGCAGCACCAGAGCGTGCTCGCCGACGCCACTGCCGGGCAGTCGCCGTGGCTGCGGGCGATGGCGCTGGTGGGCCTGGCGATGATCGCTCGTCGTCGTGACGACCCCGACACCGCAATCGCGATGCTGCGTGAGGCGTGGGCGATGCCGCGCACGCACGCCGTCCCGGTGATGCGCACGATGGTGGCCAGCGCGCTCGGCTACAGCGAGGACCAGCGCGGCGACGCCGTGGCCGCTCTGCAGTTCCAACGCCAGTCGCTCGCCGTCTCGCTCGAGCTGGGCGGGACGCGCATCGTCGCGAACGCAGTAGAGGGCATGGCCGGGGCGCTGGCCCTGGCCGGCGCCAGCGAGGACGCCGCGCGGCTGCTCGGCCGCGCCGACGCGCTCCGCCGGTCCGTGGTCGGGCCGCAGCCGGCGGCCGAGCGCTTCGATGTCGATCGCGCCGAGCGACGCTCTCGCGGCGCGATCGGCGACGCAGCATTCGACGTTGCGTTCGCGAGCGGAGCCGCCAGTGACACGGCCAGCCTCGTCGTCGGCCTGCTCGACGGCGACCTCGCCGCCCGCTGAAGCGATTCGGCCGCTGACCAGAGCCGGTCAGCGGTTGGCGCGTTGCCGGTCAGCGCTGAATCGCACTCTTGGTCCTGCGGCCATCCGTCGGCCGCACATGGACCTGGAGGACATCATGTCGAACCTGTTGTATCGCTGGGGTCGCGCTGCGGCCCGCCATCCGTGGAGGATGATCGGCGCGTGGCTGATCGTCGCGCTCGCCGTCGTCGGCTTCCAAGCTTCGGCGGGCGGCGAGACGAGCGACAACTTCCGCATTCCCGGCACCGAGGCGCAGCAGGCCATCGACCTGCTCGACGCCCGCTTCCCGGCGCAGGGTGGATCCAGCGGCCAGATCGTCTTCGCCGCCGACCACGGCACCCTGATCGACCCCGACAACCGGGCTGCGGTGCAGGCCACGCTCGACGCGGTTGCGTCCGGCGACAACGTGCTCGGCGTGACCGATCCGTTCGATCCGGCGAATCCGACCGTGAACGCCGACGCAACCGTCGCCTACTCGATCGTGCGCTACGCGGTGGACCCACCGGGCGAGGCCGAGGGTCATGCCGCGATCGCAGCCGCAGACGTCGGTCGAGATCTGGGCATCGAGGTCGAGCTCTCGCGCCAGATCGTCAACACCGCGACACGGGCCGAGGGCAACGAAGCCATCGGACTCGTGGTCGCCGTCATCGTGCTGCTCGTCGCGTTCGGCTCCGTCATTGCGGCCGGCATCCCGATCGGCAGCGCCATCTTCGGCATCTTCATCGGCCTTTCCCTGATCGGCGTGATGGCCGGGTTCACGGACGTGCCATCGATCTCGCCGATGCTGGCCACCATGATCGGGCTCGGCGTCGGCATCGACTACGCGCTGTTCGTCGTCACCCGTCACCGCAGCTTCTTGAAGGAAGGACGATCGATCACCGAGGCCGCCGGTCTGGCCAACGCAACGTCCGGCTCCGCAGTGCTCTTCGCCGGCGTCACCGTCGTCATCGCCCTGGCCGGGCTGCGCGTCGCCGGCATCCCGGCGATCGCGACGATGGGATTGGCTTCGGCGATGGCGGTAGCCGTCGCGATGGTCGCCGCGGTCACGTTGCTGCCGGCGCTGCTCGGCCTGGCGGGTCACCACATCGACCGGTTCAGCATCGGCGGACGCCGCAGCCGCCGCGCCGCTGCCAACGCCGCTGCAAACGCCGCTCTCACCGGCGGCATGATCACGCCGACGGAGACGCTGGCCGCACGCTGGGCGCATCGCATCGGCGACAAGCCGTGGCGCTATACCTTGCTCAGCTTGACGGGCCTGCTCGTGCTGGCCGTGCCCGTGCTGTCGATGCGAACCGGAATCGCCGACGATGGTGTCAGTGACTCGTCGACCACGTATCGCAAGGCGTACGACACGCTCGCCGCCGGGTTCGGTGAAGGCTTCAACGGCCCACTGACCGTCGTGGTCGACAGCCCATCGGCGGCTGCCGATGCGGCCACCGTCCAGGCCGCGATACAGCGGACCCCCGGGGTCGTCGTGGTGACTCCGCCGATCGTCAACCCCGCGGGGGACACGGCCGTGCTGACCGTCATCCCGGCCACCTCGCCGCAGCAGGAGGCGACCACGCAACTCGTCCACGATCTGCGCAACGACGTCATCCCGGCAGCGTTGGACGGCAGCTCGGCAACCGGGTACATCACCGGGCAGACGGCGTCGTTCATCGACATCAGCGAGCGTCTGTCGTCGCGCCTGCCGCTGTTCATCGGCGTCGTGATCGGGCTGTCGTTCCTGCTGCTGCTCCTCGTCTTCCGCTCGGTCCTGGTGCCGCTGAAGGCGGCGATCATGAACCTGCTCTCGATCGGGGCCGCGTACGGCGCCGTCGTCGCGGTGTTCCAGTGGGGCTGGGGCAACAGCCTGATCGGTGTCCACCAGACCGTGCCGGTCAGCCCCTTCCTGCCGATGATCATGTTCGCCGTGCTGTTCGGGCTCTCGATGGACTACGAGGTGTTCCTGCTGTCCCGAGTGCGCGAGGAGTTCGTCCGCACAGGCAACAGTCGCCAAAGCGTGGTCGAGGGCCTGTCGGCGACGGCCCGGGTGATCACGTCCGCAGCGCTGATCATGATCAGTGTGTTCGCCTCGTTCCTCCTGGTGCCGGACGTGGAGATCAAGATGTTCGCGGTCGGCCTGACCGTGGCCGTTCTGGTCGACGCGACGGTGGTGCGGATGATCTTGGTGCCGGCCTCGATGGAGCTGATGGGCGACGCCAACTGGTGGCTGCCCGCCTGGCTCGACCGGCTGCTGCCGCACATCGACATCGAAGGCACGAAGGTCGCCGAGGCCTACACGGTCCCGTCGGCCGGTGCGGACGGGTCGGCCGATGGCGCCGAATCCGGTGACGGCGACGGCGACGATCAGGAAACCACTCCCGATCGAGAGCTCGTCCCGGTCGGTTGATCCGACTCCTCCAGGTCGGCCCGAGCCGGCACTGTGGAACCAACTCGGTTCCCGGTGCCGGCTCGACGCGTTCCCGGCCCGACCCGACGGCGAGGATTAGTGTCGCCGCCGATGCGGCGTGTGTGGTGTTCGATGGTGGCGGCCCTCGCCGTCGTCGCGCCTGGCGTACCGCTGCCGGCGCTCGCGCCGCCGGTGCTCGCTGCCGGCGAGACCGCTCGCTTCGCCGCAATCGCTCCTGTGCGCCTGGCCGATACGCGGGTCGCGCCCTGCACGTGCATGCGCATCGACGAGCACACGATCAGGGTCGCCGTCACCGGCCAGCTTCCGGCGGCCTCCCTGCCAACGGGTGACGTGGTCGCTGCGGCGATCACGATCACGACAGCTGCCAGCACGGGCGCCGGCTTCGTCACCGCCTACCCGGCCGGCTCGACGCGGCCGCCGACGTCCACGTTGAATGCCCGCACCGGTCGCGACACCTCCAACTCCACGATCGTGCCGCTCGGCGCCGGGGGAGCGATCGAGGTGTACGCGCAGACGGCGACCGACCTGGTCGTCGACGTCACGGGAGTCTTCGCCGCCGCCGACACATCGACGGTGGGTCGCTTCCGTCCGGTCACCCCGGCTCGGTTGTGGGACACGCGCGAGGCCGGCCGCACAGCGCTGGCGCCCGGAGGGGCCCTGACGATCCCGTTGTCTGCATCCGTCGCTGCCGACGCGACCGCCGTTGCGGTCAACGTCACGTCCGTCGGCGCTCTGGCGGCCGGCTTCCTCACCGGGTATGCGGCGGGCACCGCCCCACCCCCGACATCGTTCCTCAACCCCGATGGCAGCGGCTCGGCGCAGGCCGCATCGGTCATCTTGCCCGTCTCGTCCGGCGGGCTCGTCATCGCCGCGTCGACCGGCGGGCAGGTGATCGTCGACCTGGTCGGCTGGTTCACCGGCCCGTCTGCGTCCTCCGGTAGGGATGGATTGTTCGTACCGCTCGCGCTGAGTCGCGTGCTCGACACGCGGGTCACCGGACCGCGCCTGTGGCCAGGTGGCACTCGCGAGATCCCCGCGACGCCCACGGCCACCACGACGGCAGTCGCGATTGTGACAAATGTGACCCTCGCCAGTCCCGATGATCCGGGTTTCGTGACGGCGTACCCTGCCGGCACGCCACGCCCGGCGACGTCGTCGATCAACGCCGCCGGACGCGATGCGTTGGTGGCGAACATGGCGATCACAGCGGTGTCCGCCCGCGGCAGCGCCTACTTCTCCAGTCGCGGCACGGATCTCGTCGTCGACGTCGCCGGCTACTTCACGGGCTCACCAGTCGCCGCGGTGCTGGCACCGGAATCGAACGTTGCACCGGTCCCTCGCGTTCTGCTGCTCGGCGACTCGACGCTCGGCGTGCTCAACGTCGTGCCCCAGTCGCAGACAGCGCTGCGCGGCTTTGTGCCGGTGGTCGATGCCGAGCCGTGCCGTCGCCTCGTGCGCCCGAGCTGTCGAAGCGCGTACACGAACCGGATCCCGAACACCGCGGTCGAGGCGATCATGTCCATGACAGGTCCACTCGACATGGTGGTCATGCGCGGCGGATACAACGACGGGTCCGTCGGCTTCGACGCCGCGGTCGATGCCGTCGTGCGCGCGGGGCGCGGCCGCGGCGTGCGCTGGGTGGTGTGGCTGACCTACAGCGATGGCACCGGCAACCAGCTCACGACGTATCTCCGTCACAACGCGACTCTGCGCCAGATGGCCGCGAGCGGCTCGTACCCCGAGCTCGTTGTTGCCGACTGGCGGGCCTACGCGGCGTCGTCGGACGGATGGTACGCGTCCGACCGCGTGCACCTGGTCCGCAACGGTGGCTGGGCGACTGCCGACTTCGTCAGCCGCTGGGTGGCCCACATCGTCCGCCGCCCGTGCCCCATGTCGTGGCGCGCCGGCGTCGCCGTCGACGACCCGTGCCCGGCTCCGGAGGACGCCGCCGCAGCGCTGGGGACGCTGCCCGACCTCGTCCGGCTCTACGGTCTGTAGCGCCGGGGCGTCGTCTCCGGACCGTCAGGATCCGCGCCGGTAGCCTCACGGCTGTCGGGGCGGAGCCCCATTGTCACGATCACGGAAGAGACGTACAACATGAAGAAGCTGATGGTTGCCGGCGCAGCGGCGCTGGCGTTGCTGGCCGGCTGCGGTGTCGACAAGGACAAGACCGGTGACAACCTGGTCAAGAACGTCGAGAAGGCGTACGGCGCGGCGCTGACCGATGACCAGAAGACGTGTCTCAAGGACGTGGTCAAGGGTTACAGCGACGACGAGCTCACCGAGCTCAGCGAACAAAAGGCCTCTGACGACCTGACCGCCGACTTCAGCGACAAGGTCAACGGCTGCCTCGGGCTCACCGACACCGGCGAGGTCAGCGACACCACGCCGGTCGACGACACCGTGCTCGAGTCCTGAGCCTCGATCCAGGCCCACGATGCCCTCCCGGGAATCAAGCCTGTAGTTCGGTACATTCGTGCCGATCACTGAAGTGAACCACCATGCGCACGAGGCCTTTTCCCACTGACTCGGTGCTCGACGAAACCGGCCATCGTTTCGTCACCCGCTCCGACCTGCTGACGAGTCTTGCCGACGCGCAACGAAGCGGTCGCGGTGTCGGCGTCGTGTACGTCGACATCGACCGGTTCCATCAGGTCAACACACGATGGGGCCAAGACGTTGGCGACCAGGTCCTGGCCGAGCTGACGTGGCGTCTCGCGGCGTGTCTGCCGCTGGGCTCGTGCCTGGCGCGTGCGGGCGGCGACGCGTTCTTGGTCGTGGTCCCTGCACCCACTGCGGCCGATGTGCGCGCCGTCGCGGCCACATTGCTCGATGCCGTGCAGGAGACCCTCCAGGTCGGCGACATCAAACTGTCGGTTGCGGCCAGTGCCGGCGTGGCCAGCCAGGAGCCGGGTGACGCGCCGAGCGACCTCGTCGAGCAGGCGTTCGTCGCCTGCCGGCGGGCCAAGAGCAGCGTGCCCGGTCACGTCGTCGGCTACGAGGCCGCGCACAGCACCGAGGCCGCGCGGCGCGAACGCCTGCAGGACGAGTTGCGCGGCGCGATCGAGGCCGGCGAGCTACGCCTCGTCGTGCAACCGATCATCGACCTCGGCGACGGTGGCGTCCGCGGTGTCGAGGCACTGGTCCGCTGGCAGCACCCCGTCGACGGCCTGCTCGCGCCCGCCGTGTTCTTGCCCATCGCGGAGTCCACCGGATTGATGGTGCCGATCGGCGACTGGGTGCTGTCCGAGGCGATCCGCCTGGCCGGAACACTGAACCCCACAGACAGCGACAGACCGGTGCGCACGTGGGTCAACCTCGCCGCGCAGCAACTCGTCGACGGCGACCACTTCCTGCGGCTCGTCCGCGACGCGATGGCCGCCGGCTCGGTGACGGCCGATCTCCTCGGCTTCGAGGTCACCGAGTCCGGACTTCTCGAGGACCTCCCTGCCGCCGTGCGCGTGCTGTCCGCCTTGCGCGAACTCGGGTTCCCGATCGCACTCGACGACTTCGGCACCGGGTACTCGTCGCTTTCGTATCTGCGCCAGTTGCCGGTGACGAAGTTGAAGATCGACCGCAGCTTCGTGCGCGGCATCGGCACCGGTTCGTTGGCCGACGAGGCCATCGTCGAAGGCATCATCGATCTCGCCCATGCGCTCGGGCTGCAGGTCGTCGCCGAAGGGGTGGAGGAGCCCGAGCAGGTCGACACGCTGATCCGCATGGGTGCCGACATGGTGCAGGGCTACCTCTACGGCAAGCCCGCCGATCTTTCCGAGCTGGCACCGGTGCTCGGACTCCTCTGGGCCGGCCACCCGGCACCCGCCGCGGCCTCGCTCACGTACGACCGGCGCGCAGAAGACCTCCCCGGCATGGGCTCGCCCCGTGCTCGACTGCTGCTGACCGCACTCGATGCCGCGCACGATTCGATCGTGCTCACTCGGTCCACCGGCAGTGAGGTGCCGCCGGTCATCACCTACGTCAACAACGCTTTCGAGATCGAGACCGGGTTCACCGCTCGCGATGTCGTCGGACGCCCGATCGATGTCGTGCTGCCCGCCGATCGCGACACGAGCGTCACTGACTGGTTCGACCGCGTGCACGCTTCGGGCGTCGCGGCCACGACCGAGATCGCGATGACACGCGCTGACGGCACGACGTTCCCGTGTGAGTTGACGTTGAGCCCGATCGCAGATGAGCGTGGTGCGCGAACCCATTGGCTGCACGTGCGCCGCGATCTCACCCAACGCCACTCCACCGAGGGCGATCGCAACAGGTTCCAGGGTCTGATCGAGCAGTCGGCCTCGCTGGTGTTCCTGGCCGAGACGGGTGGCCGATGGGTCTACGCAAATGCCGCGCAGCGTGCCGCGCTCGGACTGACACCTGACGACGACCTGTCCACCATCAGCACCGCGGACGCGCTCGGCCGAACACTCGAGGACATCCGTGATCAGGTTTGGCCCGCGCTCGCCAGCTCGGGCCAGTGGAGCGGTGAGGCTTCGTTCGTCAACCGCATCACGGGCGCCATCACCGAGACCGTCTCCGACGTGGCGATGGTCGATGACACGTTGCGACCGGGCATCCGCATCTTCGCCGTCGTCAGCCGCGACGTGACCGAGCTGAAGCGGCTCGAGGCCCAGGATCGCCATCGTCGCGAGCTGGCCAGCTTCGCCGCAAGCCTTGCTCAACGGGCGCTGCACCAAGGTCGCGACGAACTCTTCGGCGATCTCGACAACGTCCTCGCCCTGCTCGGATCGCTGCTCGGTGTCGACCTCGCATTCGTCGACACGATCGATCTCGACGAGCGCACGCTGCGACCGATCGGCGGTTGGGCCAGCGCTCGCTACGCCCACGGCAACGCGTTGCCCGAGATGATCTCGCTCGACGGACTCACCGAATGGATCGCCAAGCTGAGCAGCGATGCGGTGCTGCTGAACTTCGGCCCGCACGACACGCTCAGCGGTTGGGCGCGCGAACTCGACGAGAACTTTCCCGGAGAGTGGCGTGACGGCACGAACTTGTACGCACCGCTGCGCGTCGACGGTCTTCTGCTCGGCGTGCTTGGTCTGTCCAGCCTGGAGGCCGGCCATGCGTGGACCAGCGACCAGATCGACACCGTGCGGCAAGTGGCCGACACCCTCGCCAACCTGCTCAGCCGCGAGCGCGCCGATCGATCGTTGCGGGCCAGCGAGGAGCGCCTCAACGCGATGCTCGCCAATACAGGTGACATCCTGATCGTGATCAACGAAGACGGCTTCATCGCCTTCGTCAACGACCGCATCCGTCCGGTCCTCGGTCACGAACCGGCCGACGTGGTCGGCAACTTCTTCCTCGATCTCGTCCATCCCGACGACCACCAGGTCGCTGCAGAGAGCTTTGCCGAGACCGTGTCGGGCGGAATCGCCCCGATCACCCAGGTGCGGGTGATGGACATCGATGGGCAGGCCCACTGGTATGACGCCGACACGTCGGGCGTGTACGACCCGCTCGTCGGCGGGTATCTGATCTCGCTCCGCGACGTCGCGATCCAGCGTGCCGAACAGGAGTCCGCCGGCCGCCGTGCCGAGTTCGAGCAGGTCGTGCTCGGGTTCTCACAGATGGCGCTCGAGGTCGAGTCCGGAGCCATCCTGCCGCGACTCAACCACCACCTCGCCCACCTCGGACGGGCGTTGCACACCGACACCGCATTCGCGGCGTTCCTCGATGGCGTCCACGTTCGCAACGTGGCCGGGTGGGCCGCCGACCACGCGCCGGACGACGCGTACGCGCTGCCCGACATCCACCTGCCGGCCGTGGCGGCTCGCTACCGCACGCTCGAGCCACTCGTCGTCAGCGACATCAACGTGCACGACGAGGCGTGGGCGGTCGAATGGCGGGCATTTCCCGTGCCCGACCGCGCCGGGCTCAGCGTGCCGCTCGTCTCCGAAGGTCGCTGCCTCGGCAACATCGGCGTTGCCATGGCGACCGAGGTCCGCGAATGGGAGGCCGACGAGATCGAACTCCTGCGGCGCGTGTCTGAGACCGTCTCTGCGCTGCTCGCCCGCGAGCAAGTCGAGGGTTCGTTGCGGAAGAGCGAGGCCCGCCTCGCCGCGCTGTTGGACGGATCGATGGACATCGTCGTGGTCGTCGCCGACGACGGCATGGTCCGCTACGCGAACGGTGCCGTGAAACGGTTGCTCGGGTACACGCCCGAGCAGCTCGTCGGCATGAACCCGACCGAGCTGGTCCATCCCGACGACATCGATCTCGGCTTCGAGCGCCTCGCGTCACTGTTCCGCGGCGAGCCGACCGACGCTCCGATCATTCGCCTCGTCGCTGCCGACGGCCAGGTCATCTCGTTCGAGGTGACCACCGGCGTCATGGCCGATGCGGTGGCCGGTGGACGCGTGCTGACGTGGCGCGACGTGACGGCGCGCCTCGCCCTCGAAGCAGCGGCTGAATCGCGCATCAGTCACCTCCGCTACGCGTTCGACATCGCCCAGAACGCGCTGGACCTGAGGCGCACGAGTTCCTCGACGGCCTCGGCGACGTGTGCGCAACGATCGCCGAGATGCTCGCCGTGGACTTCGTGTACGTCGACCAGCTCGAGGAGCGCAACTGCCGTCTCGTCAACCTCGCTGGTTTCGTCGGCAACGGCGTCGTGCAGAAGGCCATGCCGGGCCAGACGATCGCGTTCGACGTCGTACCGCAGTGGGTGGCACGATTGCGCAAACCGGAGCCGATCGTGGTCTCCGACGTCCTGGACGGCGACGAGCCATGGATCGCCGAGAAGCGAGACGCACTCGGCGGCGAGCGCAGCCTCATCGCGATGGGCATGTCCGCCGCCGGCGAGCTGTTCGGTGTGCTCGGCGTGTCGATGGCCGCCTCGTCGCGACACTGGACCGACGACGAAGTCGCATTTGTCCGCATCGTGGCCGAGACGATCGCCCACGTGCTGGAGCGGGCTCGAGTCGACGAAGCGCTCCGAGCCAGCGAGGCACGTTTCCGTGCACTCTCGGAGACAGCCGCAGACGTCGTCGTCCTGCTCGATGCGAACGCGCGCATCGCCTACGCCTCACCGTCGTCGGTCGGCCTGCTCGGTTTGACGCCCGACGAACTGCACGGCCGTCCGGTCACGGCGCTGATCCATCCCGACGACCGGCGGGCGCTGCTGGAAGCCGCACCGTCGGTCCGCTCGGGTGGCTCGTACGCGTCCGAACTGCGCCTGCTGCGCGCAGACGGGACATCCGTGTGGGTGGCCAACTCCACCACAGCCGTGCTCGACCCGATCACTCACGACCTGCTCGAGTACCGGGTGTCGGTGCGCGACATCACCGAGCGCAAGCGTCTCGAGACGGAACTGGAGCAGCAGGCGCTGCACGATCCATTGACTGGCGTCGGCAACCGCTTCCTGTTGCAGTCCAGCCTCGACGACGCCAGCACGCCGAGCGCGGACGACACCGACCTCGCCGTGCTCTTGCTCGACCTGGACCGCTTCAAGGAGGTCAACGACACCTACGGCCACGCGATCGGCGACGAGGTGCTCGTCATCGTCGCGTCGCGGCTGGCGTCGCTGACCCGCTCCACGGACACGCTCACCCGCACCGGCGGCGACGAGTTCGTGATCGTCTGCCCGGACACCGACCAGAATTCGGCGGTCGCGATCGGCGAGCGCATCCTGCGCTCGCTCGCAGGCCAGATCGCCACCAGCGCGGCGGTCGTCTCGATCGGAGCCAGCGTGGGTGTGAGCCATCGGCGCGGCGCTGTCGGCGATCCCGATGCGCTCCTGATCGAGGCCGATCACGCGATGTACGCAGCCAAGCGGGCCGGCCGCAACCAGGTTCACGTCTCGTCTGCGTCTCGCTGAGCCATCGGCGTAGCCTGGGCGAATGACGTCCACCACCGACGAACGCACCATCGATCCCGACGACATCGCAGCGGTCGGCGTCACGTGGGATCTGCAGACGCTGCTCGACGGTGCCGCTGGTGTCGACGAGTTGCTCGACCGAGCGGACCTGATCGTCGACGAACTGGTCGCGACGGGCAAGGGCCACATCGCGACGATGTCAGCCGCCGAGTTGGCTGCGTTTCACCGCCGCTATGCCGAGATGATCGAGCTGTCGAGCCGGGCCGGCAACTACGCCGGACTCGTCTTCGCGGCGAACACAGCTGATCCGAAGAACGGCGCACTCGTGGCCCACGTGCAAGAGCGTTCCACCGCAGCGAGCACGAAGCTGATCTTCATCGAACTCGAGTGGGCCGCGGCGAGTGACGATCACGTCGACGCGATCCTGACCGACCCGAGCCACGAACTGGATTTCGTCCGCCACCACCTGCGCTCGGCGCGCCGCTACCGCGATCACCTGCTGTCCGAGCCGGAGGAGCGCATCCTGACCGAGAAGGACGTCACGGGTGCCAGCGCGTGGGCCCGCTTCTTCGACGAGCTGGACTCTGCGGTCGAGGTGCAGTTGCCGCAGCCGGACGGTTCGACCGCTGCCGTGCCATTGATGCAGGGTCTGGCTCACCTGCAACACCCGGATCGCGCCGTGCGTCAGTCGGCACATGCGGCGGTCACCGCTGCACTGCAGCCGGGGCTGCGCACCCGCGCGTTCATCTTCAACACCCTGCTCAACGACAAGTCCGTCGACGACCGGCTGCGCGGCTACCCGACGTGGATCAGCAGCCGGAACCTGGCCAACGAGGCCCGTGACGAGAGCGTCCAGGCGCTCGTCGACTCGGTCGTCGCCCGCTACGACATCCCGCAACGATGGTACGCGCTGAAGGCGAAGATCCTCGGCATGGACCGCATCGCCGACTTCGACCGGATGGCATCGATTGCCACTGCGGAGACCAAGATCGGCTGGTCGGCTGCGACCGAGATGGTCATCGACGCCTACTCGTCGTTCAGTGGCGAGCTGGCCGGCATCGTGCAACGCTTCCTGCGCGAGAGCTGGATCGATGCACCGGCCACGCCGGGCAAGCGCGGCGGCGCGTTCTGTGCCTACACGGTTCCGTCGCATCACCCGTATGTGATGCTCAACTGGACGAGCCGCACCCGTGACGTCGCCACCCTCGCTCACGAGCTCGGCCACGGTCTGCACGGATACCTGTCTCGCGAGCAGGGCGTGTTCCAGATGACCACGCCACTCACGCTCGCCGAGACGGCATCTGTGTTCGGCGAGACCGTGACCAGCAAGCGCCTGCTCAGCACGTTGACGAACCCGCACGAGCGGCTGGCATTGTTGGCCACCACACTCGAGGACTCGATCGCCACCGTGTTCCGCCAGATCGCGATGAATCGCTTCGAGCACGCGGTGCACACCGCGCGCCGGTCCGAGGGCGAGCTGGCCGTCGAGCGCTTCAACGAGCTGTGGGCCGAATCGCAGACGGCGATGCTCGGGCCGGCTGTCGAGATCACCGAGGGTTACCGCTCGTGGTGGAGCTACATCCCGCACTTCATGCACACGCCCGGCTACGTCTACGCGTACGCCTACGGCCAACTGCTCGCGCTCAGCGTCTACAAGCGCTACGAGGAGGTCGGCGACGCGTTCGTGCCCCGCTACCTCGACCTGCTCCGCGCCGGTGGCTCGATGAGCCCTGAAGAGCTCGGTCGCATCGTCGACTGCGATCTCGCCGATCCAGCGTTCTGGGACGGAGGCCTGGCCATCGTCGACGAGCAGCTCGTCGCCGCCGAGCAGGCTGCGGCCGCCGCCGGCCGCGGCTGACGACTCGGCCCTGAACGACCGCTACCATCGCCAACCGCGACAGGCACGTCTGCAACAATCGTCTTCGTGCGCGTCCACCGTCTCGGTGCCGTCGCGGTGGTGGGGCTGCTGGGAATCCTCGCTTCTGCGTGTGCGGAGGGCCCGCGCACGGCGAGTGGCCTCGACGATCTCGTGCTGCCCGACACCGTGCCGTTGCCGCAGACCTTGCCCTCGCCTGGCGGCCCCGTGGCGGCATCGCCGCGACCCGTCGGAACCGGGCCGGCGACGGATGCGTCGGTGCCCGTGGTCGCGTCGCTCGGACCCGCGCCTGCATTCGAACCCTCGCCGGTCGCGCCGCCGCTGCGCCGTGCAACGCTCGCCTTCACCGGTGACACGCTGATCCACTCGCCGCTCGTGCGCCAGGCGCAACGCAACGCCGCTGGGGTCGGCTACGACTTCTCGCCGATGTACGCACGGGTCGCTCCGATCCTGAGCGCGTTCGACCTGGCCGTGTGTCACTTGGAGACTCCGATTGTTCCTCCGGGCGACGCGCTCAGCACGGCACCGATCTACGGCGTGCCCGCCGAAGTGACGACGGCTCTGGCGTCTGCCGGCTACGACCGCTGCAGCACGGCGAGCAATCACTCGATGGATCGTGGTACGGCCGGGATCGACGCCACGGTCACCGCGCTGGAGGCGGTCGGTCTCGCCCAGTCCGGGATGGCCCGCACGCCCGGGGAAGCGATCAGTCGTTTGTTCGACGTCAACGGCATCACCGTCGCGCACATCAGCGACACGTTCTCGTTGAACGGGTTGCGCCGTCCTGCGGACCAACCGTGGCGGGTTGGCATGATCGACGACGGCCTGATCATCGACGCCGGGCGCGACGCCCGCGCACGCGGCGCAGATGTCGTGATACTCAGCGTGCACTGGGGCACCGAGGGTCGGTCCGAACCCGATGACTACCAGCGCGATGTGGCCAACTGGGTGACGGCGTCGGGTGCGGTGGACCTGGTCATCGGCACCCACGCCCATGTGCCGCAGCCGATGGAGCAGGTCAACGGATGCTGGGTTGCGTACGGTCTCGGCAACTTCATCTCGAACATGCCGCTTCCGAACAACAGTTGGCCGTCGAGCTCACAAGATGGCGTGATCGTCGGTGTCACGGTCGCCGAGCAACCTGATGGCACCTTCCTCGTCGACCGGCCGACCGTCACCCCGACGTGGGTCGACCGCAACAACGGCTGGGTGATCCGCCCCGTGCTCACCGATCTCGCCGACCCCACCGTCGCCGAGCCGATCAAGAGCCTGCTGCGCGAGTCCCTCGCCCGCACGACCGCGATGTACGCGGACATGATCAAGCCCTAGCAATGTCGAGGGCGCGCGGGACGATGAGAACGATTCAGTCCTTGGCGAACATGGACGTGGCGGCGAGGAAGGGTGCGACGAGGCGGTCGTCGCCGGTCACGCTGCGAGGCAGATCCTCGGCCGAGATCCGACGCGACGCGACGCGGCAATAGTCGACGATGTCGGCCACGATGCGGGTCCCGGGTGCTTCTCCGGTGGCAGCTACGCCGAAGTCGGCCACGCCCCCTCCGGGGCCGAGCAGCACGACCCGGCCGGTGATGCCGGGGGCATCGGGCAACCGGACCAGCGAGCCGATGGCACCGACGAGGCGCGACGCCATGCACGACAGGCGCGGGCCGTCGAGGCGGGGGAGTGGGCGACCGATTGCAGCACAGATGTCCTCGGTGTGGGCCCACAGCTCGAACGTGCGCAGCACGAGCGCGCCACCGATGGACATCGGCAGCTGATGCAACGACAGCGGAACGGTGTCGGGATCGTTGCGGCATGCCTCGGCGAACGTCGTCGAGAGCGCGAACCAGGCCTCGCCCAGTTCGTCGTTCGTCAGTTCGGCCAACGATGCCGCCACTTCACGCGAGCACGCCGGATGGTCGAAGTCGGCCACCGGGTCGACGGCCGGCACGCGCGCCATGGCGCGGGTGCAGTAGTCCTCGCTGCCGGCCAGGTGCGCGACCAGGTCGCGCACGGTGCCGTACTGCGTCCTCGTCGGGGCGTGCCACTCTGCGTCGCTCAGTTCGAGGAGCAGCGCGCGCAGCTCCAGGGCGGTGGAGCAGAACGCGTCGATCGGCTGGGCAGCGCCCGTGCCGAGCGCGATCATGCGCCCTGCGGGTCGCGCCGTGGCGGCCGTCGCGGCGATTCTCTCGGCCAGGTCGTCCGGCGCGGGTGCGGCGGTCGCGGCGATCAGCGCGTCCGCGGCGCAGATCGGGATGTCGGGTGGTGCAGTGTCGCCGTCGTTCATGTCGTCGCTCTCGTCGTGGGGGTTCATGCCTGCGCCAACCGTTCTGGCGCGTCGATCAGGTCACGCAGCTTGGCGATCGCCAAGCGCAGTCGTGACTTCGCGGTCCCTTCCGGAATCCCCAGTTCCGTGGCGACCTCGCGGTAGGTGCAGTCGCCGAAGTAGGCCAACTCCAACGCGCGGCGCTGGTCGGCGGGCAACGTGTCGATCGCCTCCCGCAGCTGGCGGGTTCGGCGAGCCTGCTCGTCGCGCTCGACCACGCCGCCCTCGATTCCGAGCGACGTCGTATTGGACTCCCAACCGGCTCGCTCGTCGCGTGTGCGCGCCCGCGACGCTCGCCGCACCGCGTCCACCGCGCGACGGTGCGTGACCACCCCCAGGTAGGAACGGAGCGAACCGCGGGACAGATCGACGGCGTCGGGGCGCTCCCACAGCTGCAGGAACACCTCCTGGGTGATGTCCTCCGCCGCGCTTGCGCTGGAGGTGACCCGCCGGGCGAGACCGAAGACCAACGACGAATAACACGCGTACGCCGCACGAAGCGCGCCGGAGTCTCCCTCCAGCAGCCGAGCGAGCAACTCGGTGTCGGGGTGGAGCCCGGTGTCCGTGGTCCGCACGATACTCGCGGTCAACAGGTCACTCTGCACGAACGACGCGTCCCGACGAGCTCATGCTCCCCGTTCGCCACCGCCCGACGGTTGGATCAATCGATGTGCTGCTTCCCGCCGAGGCAGCGATCCTGACTACGGTGCAGTCCCGACATGGCGACCCTGCGGTTCAGCTTCGGCACGATGGGCTCGGGCAAGAGCACGCTCGCGCTGCAGATCCACCACAACCTGTTCACCCGCGGGCTGCGCGGCTTGCTGCTGACCAAGCTCGACCGCGACGGCAGCCAGATCACGAGCCGCCTCGGTGTGTCCGCGCCGGCGGTGGAGGTGCACGCCGACCTGGACATCCACGCCCTCGCAGTGCGACACGGGCCGCTGTCGTTCCTGGTCTGCGACGAAGCCCAGTTCTACACGCCCGAGCAGTGTGACCAACTCGCCCGGGTCGTCGACGAGTTGAACGTCGACGTGTACGCGTTCGGGTTGATCACCGACTTCCGCGGCCTGCTGTTCGACGGCACCAAGCGGTTGTTGGAGATCGCCGACGAGCGCGTCGCGCTGCAGGTCGAGGCGCGCTGTTGGTGTGGGCAGCGGGCGACCCACAATGCCCGGCTCGTCAACGGGCGCATCGTCTACGAGGGTGAGACCGTGGTGGTCGGCGACACCGAGGACGAACACGAACAGCCGCTGTTCGGCGACGTCGTCCGCTACGAGTTGCTCTGCCGGCTGCACTACCGCACGGGGCGTCTCTGCGCGGACTGATCTACCTGGCGCAGGTCAAACGCTTGATGCCGTTGATGAAGAAGCTCTGCAGGTACTCCGGCTCGCCGGTGATGTGCATGTTCGGCAGACGGCGGCGAATCTCGTCGAACATCACACCGATCTCTCGGCGGGCCAGGTTCGCGCCGAGGCAGAAGTGTGGCCCACCGGCCCCGAAGCCGGCCTGGGCCGGCTGCAAGCCGCGCAGCACGTCGAACTCGAAGGGGTTCGCGAACACCCGCTCGTCGCGGTTGGCCGAGTTGTACCAGAGCACGACTTTGTCGCCCTCCTTCAACTTCGTGCCGCCGATCTCGGTGTCTTGCGTCGCGGTGCGGCGGAAGTGGATCACGGGCGTGGCGAAGCGCACGATCTCTTCGACAGCGGTCTTGGTGTTGGCCTCGAAGTCGTCGAACCAGACCTTGCGCTGGTCGGGGTAGTTGGTCAGGGCGTTCATGCCGTGGCTGATCGCGTTGCGCGTCGTCTCGTTGCCGGCCACGACGAGCAGGATGAAGAAGCTGCCGAACTCCTGCGCCGACAAGCGCTCTCCATCGACCACGGCATGCATCATCGCGCTGGTCATGTCCTCGCGCGGTGTGGCCAGACGGTCCTCGCCCAGCGCCTGCGCGTACTGGAACATCGACAACGCGGCCGTCATCAGCGCTTCCATCGAGCCGCCGTACTCAGGGTCGCCGGCACCGAGGATGACGTTCGTCCAGTTGAAGATCTGCTTGTTGTCCTCGGCCGGGATGCCCATCATCTCGCAGATGATCTGCAGCGGCAGGGGAGCGGCCACCTCCTCGACGAAGTCGCACTCGCCGTCGGGGTACTTCTCGAGCAGGTTGTCGACGATCGAGGTGGCCTTGATCGTCACGTAGTCGTTGACCCGGGCGACCTCCTTGGGGGTGAAGCCACGCGACACGATGTTGCGCAGCCGGAAGTGCTTGGGGTCGTCCATGTTGATCATCGACCCGAAGAACTCGTTCATCTCCTGGGGCAGATCGCCGATGTTGCTGCCCTTGCCGCTGCAGAACAGCTGTGCGTTGCGGCTCGCAGCCCACACGTCCTCGTGGCGGGTCAGGGCGTAGTAGCCGGGCCCAACCGGGAACGGCACGCCTTC
>JANNZY010000034.1:0-42719 GCA_031410915.1 Actinomycetes bacterium | reverse complement strand
GCTGTGGAACACGTGCTTGCGGTCGTTGAGGTACACATCGGAGAGGGGGGTGTCCAGCGCGGTCATGACCGCCATGCTATTCGACACACACTGAGGTGTACAGAGCACGCTTTGTTACCGTACAAAGCGGCGGGATAGATTGCGGGCATGGGTCAGATGATCGAGTTCACGAGCAACGGCGGCACGGCCGAGGGTTACATGTCCGGCGACGGCGGCCCCGGCGTCTTGGTCATCCAGGAGTGGTGGGGCCTCGTCGACCACATCAAAGACGTCGTCGACCGCTTCGCCGCTGAGGGATTCGTCGCGCTGGCGCCAGACCTGTACCACGGCCAGTCGACCACCGAGCCCGACGGTGCCGGCAAGTTGATGATGTCGATGAACATCGACCAGGCGGCCAAGGACATGTCCGGCGCGATCGACACGCTGCTCGAGGTGACGGGTCGCGACCAGATCGGCGTCGTCGGGTTCTGCATGGGCGGCGGTCTGGCGCTGTACGTGGCCACCACGCGGCCTGAAGCGATCGCGGCCTGCGCCCCGTTCTACGGCCTCATCCCGTGGCCGGACGCGCAGCCCGACTGGTCGCAGCTCGCGGCCAAGGTCGAGGGCCACTACGCGTCCGGCGACGAGTACTTCTCGCCGGACAAGGTCGAGGCGCTGCAGACCCAGTTGCGTGACCTCGGCAAGGACGCCGAACTGCATGTCTACGACGGCACCGACCACGCCTTCTTCAACGACACCCGCCCCGAGGTCTACAACGAAGCTGCCGCGACCACTGCGTGGGCGCGAACCGTCGACCTGTTCCGCTCGACGCTGTGATCAGCCGAGGGCCGCGATCGCGGCTGCGGTGGCAAGCGCGCGGCGGGCGTTCTCGACGTGGAGGTTCTCGATCATCCGGCCGTCGACGGTGACGACGCCGCGACCCTCACGCAGGCCTTCGTCGAACGCGTCGATGATGCGCTGGGCGTGGGCGACTTCGTCCTCGCTGGGGGCCCACACGTCGTTGGCGATCTCGACCTGGCCGGGGTGGATCAGCGTCTTGCCATCGAAGCCCATCTCGGCACCGACCATGCACTCGGCGCGGAACCCGTCGAGATCCTTCACGTCGTTGTAGACGCCGTCGAGGATGACCTTGCCGGCCTCACGCGCGGCGGCGAGGGCGACAGCGAGGTGGGGGAGCAGCGGATGACGGCCGGGCACGAGCCCGGCGCGCAACTCGCGGGCCAAGTCGTTGGTGCCCATCACGAGCACCGACACGCGTGGGTGGGCGGCGATCGCGCGGACGTCGAAGATCGCCGTCGGCGTCTCGATCATCGCCCAGATCGTCAGCTCGGACGGGGCCCCCGCGGCATCGAGCATCTTCGAGATCTGGTCCAACGTCGTCACGGAGCTGACCTTCGGGATCACGACCGCCGACGCCCCCGACTTCGCCGCCGCGGCAAGATCGTCCGCGCCCCACTGGGTGTCGAGCCCGTTGCAACGGATGGTCAGCTCTCGCGAGCCGTACTCACCCGACGACGCGGCGGCGACCGCATTCGGCCGAGCGGAGTCCTTGGCGTCGGGCGCGACGGCATCTTCGAGGTCGAAGATGATCGCGTCGGCGGGCAGTGTCTTGGCCTTCTCGAGCGCGCGCTCGTTGGCGGCAGGCATGTACAGCACCGAGCGACGCGGGCGGAGCAGGTCGGTCATCGTGGTCTCCTAGAAGCCGTAGCTGGCGGCGAGCTCGGGGTCGCGCTCGGCGAGCTGGCGGGCGAGGGCGACGACGACCTTGCACTGCTTGACCGAGGCGTCGTCCTCCATCTTGCCGTCAAGCATGATCGCGCCGGTGCCGTCGCCCATCGCGTCGATGACCCGCTGTGCCTGCTGCACGTCGGCCGGCCGCGGGCTGAAGACGCGCTTGGCGATGTCGATCTGATCCGGATGGAGGCTCCATGCACCGACGCAACCGAGGAGGTAGGCGTTGCGGAACTGGTCCTCGCAGGCAACCGTGTCCTTGATGTCGCCGAACGGGCCGTAGAACGGTTGCAGCCCGAACGTCACGCAGGCGTCCACCATGCGGGCGATCGTGTAGTGCCACAGGTCCTGCTGGAACGTGGGCCGCGGTGCGTCGGGAGCATCGGGATTCGGGTCGGCGCGCACGACGTAGTCGGGGTGGCCACCGCCGACGCGAGTGGTCTTCATCCGCCGATTGGCGGCCAGGTCGGCCGGCCCGAGGCAGATGCCCTGCATGCGCGGTGACGCTGCGCAGATCTCCTCCAAGTTGGCCACGCCACGCGCCGTCTCCAGGATCGCGTGCACCAGGATCGGCCGCGTCAGGCTGGCCTTCGCTTCGAGTTGGGCGAGCAGGCGGTCGACGAAGTGGATGTCTTCCGGACCCTCGACCTTGGGGATCATCATCACGTCGATCGCGTCCCCGACCTCGGTGACGATGCGCGTCACGTCGTCCAAGAACCAGGGGGAGTCCAAGCTGTTGACGCGTGTCCACAGTTGTGTACCACCCATGTCCGCGGTGGTGGCGAAATCGATCAGACCCTGGCGCGCAGCCTCCTTGTCGGCCATCGGGATCGCGTCCTCGAGGTTGCCGAGCAGGATGTCGACACGGGGGATGATGTCGACGAGCTTGCCGACCAGCTTCGCGTTCTGCGGCGGGAAGAAGTGGATGACCCGGCTCGGACGGACGGGGATCTCGCGCACCGGCTCGGGCGCCCCGACGGCCAGCGGCTTGAAGAAATCGCGTGGACTGCGCACGTCGCGAGGCTAGTTGGGCTGGTCGCGGCGCTCTCAATCGCTGTCCTCGCTAGCGTCGTGAATTGTGCCGCAGACCTACGACGCGATCCTGTTCGATGCCGGTGGCATCTTCCTCCTGCCCGACCCCACCGTGCTCGGCCCGCTGCTGGCTCCGTATGGCGGCAACCCGTCGGTCGAGGCCCACGTGCGGGCCCACTACCGGGGCATGGCCGTCAAGTCGTGGGCCGGCGCAGCCGAGACGTTCTGGGACGAGTACAACCACGCGTATGTCGAGTCGATCGGTGTGCCCGCGTTCGACGTGGCCTACGCCGCGCACGTCTTGGAGCGCACCCGCAACGCGTTCGTCTGGCGCTGGCCGATCCCGGAGTCCATCGAGGCATTGCAGCTGTTGCACGAAGCCGGCGTGCCGATGGGTGTCGTGTCCAACGCGAGCGGCCAGATCGACGAAGTGCTTGCTCGGTCCGGTGTGTGCCAGATCGGGCCCGGCGCGCACACGCCGGTGCGAACCATCGTCGACAGCCACGTCGTCGGTGTGGCCAAGCCCGATCCGCGCATCTTCGACTTCGCGCTCGCTGCTTTTCCGGACATCGAACGGTCGCGCATCGCGTACGTCGGTGACTCGGTCACGATGGACATCGGTGGCGGACAGGCCGCCGGCCTCTACGCGATGCTGCTCGACCCCTACGACGACCACGCCGACGCGGACTTCCCGCGCATCCAGTCGTTGAAGGATCTGCTGACGCTGTAGGGCGTGCGGTCAGTCCTTCGCAGCATCGATGAGCCGGCGGGCGATGACCTTCAGGCACAGCGTCTCGTCGGCACCTTCGAAGATGCTGAGCACACGGGCGTCGACGAACAGGCGGCTGACCGAGTACTCCTCGGCGTAGCCGTAGCCGCCATGGATCTGCATGGCCTCGCGGGCCACCCACTCGGCGGCCTTGCAAACGTAGGCCTTCACCATGCTGGCTTCGGCGGTGCCATCGCCCTTCGCCATCAGCGTCGCAACGTGGTAGCTGAACTGGCGGCCGGCCTGGATCAACACGGCCATCCGGCCGAGCTTGGCCTGGGTCAGTTGGTACTCCATGATGTTGCGGCCGAACACGTTGCGGTTGTTGGCATAGTCGAGCGCTGCCTCGTACGCCGCCTGCATCACGCCGACGGCGCGGGCCGCAGTCTGCAGCCGGCCGTTCTCGAAACCGCCCATCTGGTAGTAGAAGCCCTTGCCGAGCCCGTCGGCCTCGCCGATCAGGTTCTCGGCAGGGACCCACCAGTTCTCCAGCGCGATCTCGTAGCTGTGCATGCCGCGATAGCCGATCGTGTCGATCGGGCGGCCCTCCATCCGGCCGGCCGTACCATCGGCGCTTGCGTCCTGGCTGTACTCGAAGCCGTGTGCGTCACCCTGCGGCTTGGGCACGATGAAGATGCTCAGGCCGCGATGCGTCTTGCTGCGGTCGGTTTCGGTGCGGGCGAGCAGCATCAACACGTTGGCGCGGGCGGCGAACGTGCACCACGTCTTGACGCCGTTGATGACGTAGCCGGCCTCGCCGTTCGGCCCCGCCGCATCCGTGGCGGTGACCTTGATGCCGGCCACATCGCTGCCGAAGTCGGGCTCGGTCACCGCAACCGCAGCCATCACTTCAGCGCTGGCCAGCTTCGGCAGCCACTCCTGTTTCTGCGCCTCCGTGCCCCCCTTGACCAGTGCGCGGGTGAGGATCTCGGGCCTCGTGATCAGCGACCCACCGATGCCGAGCGAGCCGCGGGACAGCTCTTCGGTGGCCACCACCATCGCCATGTACTCGCTGCTGCCACCTTCGCTGAAGCCGCCGTACTCGGCCGGCACGCTCAGCCCGAACGCGCCCATCTCGGCCAGGCCGCTGATCACCTCTTCGGGCACGTCGGCATTGTGGCGGTGCACGTGCTCGGCCTGTGGGGCAATGACCTTGTCGGCGAAGGCGCGGAACGTGTCCTGCACCATCTCGAAGTCGCCATCGAGGTGGCGCGGCCCGGGAGTTGTCGCCAGCGACGAGACGAACTCGGGATCGCGATACGTCTCCAGGAACTGGTGGGCGTCGCGCATGGGCGCGACGTCGATGCCCCACAGTCGCTCGCGGCCGGCGATGCGAGTGATCAGGTCGTGCGCCATGTCCGCAGTGAACGCGCACGTTAGCTTGCCCTCGAGCTCGCCCTTCGCGCCGTAGTCCAGCATCGATCGCGCCGTGGCCACCGCGGAGGCCGCATGGGCGAGGTCATAGGCGACGACCTGGTTGACGTCCGGACCGCCGTTCGCGGCGAGATGACGGATGGCCTTGCCGACGACGCCCTGGGCGAGCTCGATCACGTCGTTGGCGGCCTGCAGGTCGGGGGCGGTCATGTCCGAACGTTACCGACGGGTAGCTGACAGAATCCAAACGTGCCCATCACCATCTGTGTCTATTGCGGCACGAACGACGGCTCGTCACCCGCGTACCTCGACGCCGCCCGCGCGCTCGGTGCAGCGATGGCGGCTCGCGACATCGGTCTCGTCTACGGCGGCGGCAAGCTGGGACTGATGGGTGCCGTCGCCGACGCCGTCCTGCACGGTGGTGGTCGCGTCGTCGGCGTCATCCCGCAGAGCCTCGTTCGGGCCGAATTGGCCCACACCGGTCTGTCCGAGCTGCTGGTCGAGGAGTCGATGCACGCCCGCAAGGCGCGCATGGCCGAGATCGCCGACGGGTTCGTCGCACTGGCCGGCGGCTTCGGCACGTTCGAGGAACTGCTCGAGGTGCTGACGTGGAACCAGCTCGGCTTCATCCGCAAGCCGATCGTGCTGTTCGACGTCGACGGCTTCTACGCGCCGTTGCTGGCGATGTTCGACCACGCGGTCGCTGCCGGCTTCATCCGCGCCGAGCACGCTGCGCTCGCACAACGCGCCACCACGGTCGAGGACGTGCTCGAGCGGGTGACCGCGCCCGCACCGGACACGCCACACAAGTGGATCGATCTCGACCGCGCGTGACGATTCCTCGCTCATCGCGTATCTGAGCGCGAGGTCGCCGCTCTTTCTCGTCACCGGCACGCAGCCCGACAGGCCGCCGCCGGTCGTCTCAACGGCGCGACGACCGGCGGTGCTGCCGTGCAGGCTCGGATAGTCTGCGCGCCGGGAGGATCGCAATGGGGACGGACAACGCTGGTATCGGTGGCGTCGGTGGTGCGCTTCCACCACCCGACGCCGGTGGTGCGGCCCTGCCCGCGCCAACACCGGCCGATGCCGTACAACACGTCGCACCGTCCGCACCGTCCGCACCGACTGTTCCGGCACAGCACGCGCCTCAGACGCTGCAGCCGCCGAGTGCCGACGCGATGCACGCCCATCCAACCGCCGAGCACGCAGCCTCCGGACCGACCCATGCACCACCGCACGGCCCACAGACCTCGCACACGGGTGGACAACCCACGGAGGCGATGCACGACGCTCACGCGCCGGATGCCTCGCACGCGGGTGGGCAGCACGCGCACGAGACGTTGCAGGCGCCGCATCAGCGAGTCGGTTCGAAAGAGCGCGGAGTGCGGCGGTTCCTGCGCAGCCGGCCGCGCATGTTCCTGGCCGCGGGATCCGCCGTCGCGGTCGTGACCGCCGGCATCGTCGTGGTCGCAACGCGCGACGACGGCGGGCGGGCCGCGTGCACCGCGGAGCGGTCGTCGACGGCGTTGACCGATCCTGACTGGCCGCTTCCGACCAACGGCAACATCGTCAACGACCAGAGCTGCTCGATCGCGAGCCTGGCCGGCTACTGGGACGGCGACTGGGGCAAGATCGTGCTGCGCATCGACGACGACGGCACCGTCGTCGCGGCGTACGAGCACGACACCGGACTGCTCGTCGGCACCGTGACCGACGGCGTTCTTCGCGGAAAGTGGTGCGAGGCACCCAGCTACGCTGGCGACTTCGACGCCGGCCTCGTCGAGATGCGCGCCATCGCGATCGACGGAGTCACCAGCATCGATGGCCGCTGGATCTTCGGCAGCGACCCATCGGCCGGCTGGTTCGACAACTGGGACGTCACCGGCAAGACCGGCGAGTCGCCACCGCAGGAGCTGGTCGCGCGACTCGACACCGCCAAGGAGACGTGCGTCGGGCCGAGCTAAGTTCGCTGTCGTGATGAATGCCGTGACGCCGATGCCACCGCAGCCCCGTGACACCCCGTGGCCGACGGTGGAGTGGCCGCTCGGCTCGATCGACGACATCGCCGGGGTCGACGCTGCGGCGGTGCGGGCCACGCTGGCCGCGATTCGCGACACGCCCGCGGAGCTGGGCGTCACGCTCGCCACACTCGCGATCCACCGTGGCCGTCTCGTCGTCGAGCAGTACGGCCAGGGGTCCGACGGCGCTGTCGATGCGGCCACGACATTGATCTCGTGGAGCATGGCCAAGAGCATCACGCAGGCGCTGTTCGGTGTCCTGATCGCCGACGGGTTGCTGCAACGAAGCGTGATCGACGAGCCAGCGCCGGTGCCCGAGTTCGAGGGCACGGACAAAGCCGCGATCACCATCGCGCAGCTGCTCGCGATGCGCAGCGGGCTGGAGTTCGTCGAGGACTACGTCGACGATTCGGTGTCGCACTGCCTGGAGATGCTCTTCGGTCGCGGCGTGTCCGACCACGCCCGCTACGCGGCGAGCCTGCCGTTGCAGCACGCGCCGGGCGAGACATGGAACTACTCCTCGGGCACGAGCAACATCCTGGCCCGCATCGCCGGTGACATCATCCGGCGCAACGGCCACGACGTGCGCAGCTACATCCGCGAGCGTCTCTTCGAGCGCATCGGCATGACCAGCGCCGAGCCGAAGTTCGACGCCGCGGGCACGTTCGTCGGCTCGTCGTACGTCTACGCGACCGCCCGAGATTTCGCTCGCTTCGGTTATCTGTACCTGCGTGACGGGGTGTGGGACGGCGAGCGTGTGGTGCCCGAAGGCTGGGTCGATGAGGCGAGAACCGTGCGCTCGATCGACCCGGACCCGCCCCACTACGGGTACGGGGACCACTGGTGGATCTGGCGGGACCAGCCGGGAAGCGTCGCCGCGCATGGGTACGAAGGCCAGTACGTCGTGGTGGCTCCCGCGCGCGATCTGGTTGTGGTGCACCTCGGCAAGGTACCTGCCGCTGTCCGCGCACCGTTGCTGCACAAGCTGACAACGCTCATCGACGCGTTCCCGGACGCATCCAACGCGTGATGAGGGTCCGGGACGGTCCGGACAGGCGTGTGGTAACAAAGAGGTGTGGCACAGGAGATCACCGACGCGCGCGTGGGTCGTTCGCGTCGCGAGCCTGATTCCGTGCCCGCGGTCGAGCCGGCCAGACGCAAGGCGACCACGCCGCTGCGGTCGATCGCCAAGTTCGTCGCGTTCGGCGCGGTCATCTACTTCTTCGTCCTGCCGGTCATCCCCGGGTTCGGCAATGCGGCCAACGAGTTGCGCAAGGTCAACCCGTTGCTGCTCGTCATCGGCCTCGGTCTCGAACTGACTGCGCTGTACTGCTACTCGCTGCTCACACGTGCGGCGTTGGGCGAGTCCGGGCAGATGATCACGCCGTTCCGGCTGTTCCGCATTCAGATGAGCACCAAGGCGCTCGGCAGTCTGGTGCCCGGCGGCAGCGCGGCCAGTTCCGCGCTCGGTTACCGCCTGCTCACCGTGTCCGGTGTGCCCGGCCCCGATGCCGGCTTCGCGCTCGGCACCGCGGGTCTGGGCTCGGCGGTGGTGCTGAACCTCATCTTCTGGATCGGGTTGATCGTCTCGATCCCGCTCAACGGTGTCAACGAGTTCTACGTGAGCGCAGCCATCGCGGGTGTGCTCATCATGGGCCTGGCCGCCGCCATCGTGTTCGGCCTGATGGAAGGCCAGACTCGCGCCGAGCGGATCCTGCGCTGGATCGCCCGACGGTTGCGCCAGGACGAAGACCGCGCCGGCGACGCGGTGCGCCACATCGGTGGTCGCATCGAGGAGCTCGTCTCCGACAAGGCGATGCTCGGGCGAGTCGCCGGATGGGCTGCCGCCAACTGGTTGCTGGATGCGGCGGCGCTGTGGGTGTTCCTGCGTGCGTACGGCGAGTCGCTCAGCATCGACGGCCTCATCGTCGCCTTCGGCCTCGCCAACATCGCGGCCGTCGTGCCGATCACACCGGGTGGGCTCGGCATCGTCGAGGGCGTATACATCCCGACGCTGATCTGGTTCGGCATGACCCGCGCCACGGCATCGCTCGGCGTCGCGTCGTACCGCATCGCCCAGTTCATGGTGCCGCTGTTCCTCGGCGGGTTGCTGTACCTGTCGTTGCGCGTCGGTCCGTGGCGGATCGAACGAAGAAGCGAGTTGCAACGCCTCCGCGATGTCGCAGCGGACTCCACCGGTCGCGGTGAGAGCCCGCTGGACTTCGACAAGGGCTTCGCACCGCGGCGGCCCAAGAGCGACGAGTCGCGCGAACTGGCCCGCCGTCATCCGGAGCTGTTCGATCTCAGTGACGACCAGGGTGACGACGACGGCGGCTGACTAGCGTCGAAACCATGACAACCTACGAGCGCCCGTTCGGCCGGCACCTCGAAGACTTCACGGTCGGCGACGTCTACAAGCACTGGCCGGGCAAGACGATCACCGAATACGACGATCACCTGTTCTGCATGATCACGATGAACCACCACCCGTTGCACACCAACGACTGGTTCGCGAGCCAGAGCGTGCAGGGTCGCAACGTGGTCGTCGGCAACCTCGTCTACTCGCTGGTGCTCGGCATGAGCGTGCCCGACGTCAGCGGCGCCGCGATCGCCAATCTCGAGGTCGAGACGTTGCAGCACAAGTCGCCGACGTTCCACGGCGACACGATCCACGCCGAGACGCGCGTGCTCGACGTGAAGGAGTCCAGCTCGCGCAACGACCGTGGCGTGGTGACCGTGGAGACCAAGGCGTGGAACCAGGAGGGCAACGAGGTCTGCTACTTCCGGCGCAGGGTGATGGTGTGGAAGCGCGAGTTCGCACCGACGCGCGCCCGCCCGTACGACAGCGAGCACGCCTGGGACTGAGCGAGAACGCGCAGCAGCGTCTGCTCGCGTGGGGGCTGGCGCAACTGCGTGATCTGCCCTGGCGGCGGACTCGCGACCCGTGGGCGATCCTCGTCAGCGAGGTGATGCTGCAGCAGACCCAGGTCGATCGGGTCATCCCGCGCTGGTTCGATTTCCTGGAGACGTACCCGACGCCGGAGGCATGCGCCGCCGTGCCGCTCGGCGAGGTGCTCCGCCTGTGGCAGGGGCTCGGCTACCCGCGGCGGGCGCGCAACCTGCACGCTGCGGCCCGGCGCGTCGCCGAGCTCGGTTCGTTCCCGCGCACTCTGGACGGCTTGCTCGCGTTGCCGGGAGTGGGCCAGTACACGGCACGGGCGTTGCTCGCCTTTGCGTTCGAGGACGACGCCGCGGTCGTGGACACGAACATCGCCCGTGTGCTCGCCCGCTGCGCGGGACGCCGGCTCACCGCCCGTGAGGTGCAGGCTGTTGCCGACGCCTCGCTGGCGTCGGACGAGTCGTGGTCGTGGAACCAGAGCATCATGGACCTCGGTGCGACGCTGTGCCGGCCGATGGCTCCGCGGTGCAGCGAGTGCCCGTTGCTCCTCGACTGCGTGTGGCACGGCGGGGCCGGCGAAGACCCCGCCGTTGGTTCGGCCAACGTCAGCGGCCGGCAGGCCCGCTTCGACGGTTCCGACCGCCAGGGCAGGGGTCGCTTGATGAAGGCGATGGGCGACGCGCCGGTACCCGCCGAGCGCCTGGCCATCGTGATGGGTTGGCCGGATCAGCCCGACCGTGCGGCTCGGGTCGCTGCGCACGTCGTTGCCGACGGGCTCTCGTCGTTCGACGGCGTGCTGTACCGGCTTCCCGACTGACGCGTCAGGAGGTTGTGTCGGTCACCGCGGCGATGATGTCGTCATACGCAGCGTCGGCGTACGCGCGCATCTCGTCGTCGGTGCGGTCTTGGATCGGGTGTGGCGTGAACACACGCGCGACGGTGGGGAAGCCCAGCGACGCGGACTGTGCTTCAGCCGCGCTCACGAACTCGGCGGACGCGATGAACATGCTCGGGATGCCCCGGCGCTCCAGATCGACGATGTCGTGCACACTGCACGACGTACAACTGCCTCAATCGGCGAGGGCCTCGATGACCACCTCGCACTGGCTGGCGATCTCGTGGCGCAGGTCCACCGGCGCCGGCTTCGTGAACGTCGGCTTCTTGAAGCGCGTGACGTGCGCGCCGGCCTCGGTGAGGCGCTGCTCGAGACGGTCCAAGAACACGTCACCACGCGCCTTGGAGATGTCGAGCAGACCAACACGTTTGCCGGCCAGTGACGCGGGACGCGCGCAGCGGGTGATCTCGGCGACATGACGCTCGCCACTCGGGTCCAGGAACACCTTCGTCATGAGCGCACCTCCTTGGTCACGGGCTGGCTGCCGACGTCACCGTTGGCCCAACCGCCAATGATGGCAGAGAACAGCCCAGCACCTCCGCCCGCGTGCACGAGCAGCAGGCCCTGTGGCCGGAACTTCGGCAGCGTCAAGTCCTTGAACTGTGCCTGAACGCCCTCGGCGATGCCGTTCGCGCCGCGCACCAACTCGCTGCCCGGGATCTGCAATCGGGCGTGCAGCTCGGCCAGCATCCGGTCGCGATCCCAGCCGGCATCGGCGAAGACACGAGCGTGATCGGGGCCGATCACCAAGATCGCGTCGAACGCGAGGACGAGCTTCGGATTGTGCAGCGTGCGCAGGCAAGCGGCGAAGCTGTTTGCCAGATCCTCGGGCGTGCGGGCGAGTTGGTCGACGACGCAGCGCGGCCCTTCGCCGGCGAAGACCGTGACGGCGTTCGTGCCGGCGTCCAGACCACGCCACTGCGTCAGTGACGACCACGGTGAGCCGGCCTCGTCCTCGGCGAAGCAAAAGCTGATCTTGCCCGGGTTGCCGTGCGTCGCCCGGTCCACTTCGCCGGGGCGGCCGCCGCCGACGTTGCGGATGTTGAGCTGCACGGCGCGGCCGATGGTGAGGTTGGCCCGGTTGCCCTGGCCGAAGACGTTCACGCCCGAGTTCATCCCGATCGCTCTCGTGCCCGGGCCGTTGCAGATGATCACCGGGCCGACCGGCATGGTCGTGGCCAGCACGCCGTGGACGTTGAACTCGTTGGTGCACACCGCTTCGAGCGCGGCGATGACCCACGGCAGGTACTCGGGCTTGCAGCCCGCCATCACCGCGTTGATCGCAATCTTCTCGACCGTGATCTCCACCAGGTCCGGTGGTACGACGGCTACGACGTCGCCGGGCGCGCGGGTGGTGCCGGTCAGCATTTTCAGCACCCGCTCTTCGGTCGGTGGAACGACGGGTAGCCCGTCGGTCCAGCCACGATCGAAGAACGCCTCCATCTCGTCCTCGGCGTCGGCCACCTCGACCCGGCGGGCGCGTAGCAGGCTGCCGCTGAAGCGGGCGCGCAGCTCGTCCTCCAGATTCGGGTCGACCGAGAGCGAGCCACAGCCGGGCCGGAACACGGGCAGCTGCTCGCCGAGGTCGGCGACGCCCGTGAGCGCCCGCCATTCGTCGCGCACCCAACCGAACGTGCGGCTCTGCTCGACGCCGTCGACGACGTTGATCAACGTCGGCACCGTCTCGATGTCGTGATGCCAGCTGATCGACAGGTCGGCGTCGTGCGTCGACGAGAGGCCGTCGGGGAACGTCGGGTCGTCCTGGGTGTAGATCGTCAGTCCGTGTGTGCGGACCAGCTCGGCCAGGACAGGCACGACCATCACGCACGTCGCGCACTCGCGTTTGACGATCGCGACCAATCCCTCTGGAAGTGTGCTCGCCGTCACGTTCAGCTCCGCCTCGGCCACGGGTACCTGAGAAGTCGATACTGAAGAGCCGGTCACCATTGGGCAACGTAGCCCGGTGCGACCGACGTCACAAGCACGGAGAGTTGACAACAGCGAGTGGACTTGCTGAGGTTGGGGGCTTCGGGGGATTGTCGGGGGTCATGTGTCATTGTTGAACCAAGTGGATGATCACGAGCGCATGACTGTGACCTTTCACGGCGTGCGTGGATCCACACCGTGCAACGGTGACGACACCGCCCGCTACGGCGGCAACACGTCGTGTGTGACGGTGCAGGTGCCCGGCCACGATCCGATCATCTTCGACATGGGTACGGGCATGCGCTACTTCGGCATGCAGCAGCCGCGCGACGGTTCGTTCCGCGGCAACGTCTTGCTCAGTCACCTGCACTGGGATCACACACAGGGCCTGCCGTTCTTCACTCCCATCCTGTGTCCCGGCTCGCGCCTCGCCGTCTACGGACCAGCGCAGGACGACGGGCGCAGCGTTGGCGATGTTCTGCGCAGCACCATCCGCCCGCCGCTGTTTCCCATCGTGCTCGACGAGTTCCCCGGCTCGCTCGAGTTCCACGACGTCAGCGACACCGACTTCGAGCTCGGTGACCCGCATCACCCGGTCCTCGTGAAGGCCCGGTTGATCCCACACGTTGGCCCGACCTGCGGCTACCGCATCACGTGGGGCGGCCGCAGCGTGGCCTACATGAGCGACCACCAGATGCCGTACGACGGATCGATGTCGGTGTCCGACTCTGCGTTGGAACTGGCGCAGGGCTGCGACGTGTTGATCCACGACTCGCAGTACACGACGACGGAGTTCGCGCACAAGAGCACGTGGGGACACTGCACGGTCGACTACGCGGTGTGGCTCGCGGCCGAGGCCGGCGTCAAGCGGCTCGCACTGTTCCACCACGACCCGACCCGCTGCGACGACGCGGTCGACTTCTTGCTGAAGTCGGCGCAATCGCTCGGCGAGCGTCGGGGGGTCGAAGTCTTCGCCGCCGCCGAGGGCCTCACCGTCGACGTGTGACCCACCGGAGACCAGAGATCATGGCGAGCCATGCGAACCGTCCGCTGCCGCCGCCACCGACGCAGCCACCACAACTGTCGAGGGCGCTGCTCGAGGTGTTGTCGGTGCGCGAGACCGTGCGCTTGCCGTTGGCCGCGCTGCGGTTGAGCCGCGGCAAGCGGGGGAGTGGCCGCCCGGTGCTGATGGTTCCGGGCCTCGGCGCGACGGACGAGTCGATGCTGCCGCTGCGCCTGTACCTGCGCCGCCTCGGCCATGATGCGCGGGCGGCCAAGCTCGGACGGGTCAACGACGACGTGGCCGCGCAGTACCAGCGCATCGCCGAGCGCGTCGAGCAGTTGGCGACGGCGGCAGGAGATCGGGTCGCGCTGGTCGGTTGGAGCATCGGCGGCGTGCTCGCCCGTGAAGCCGCTCGCGACGCGCCGCACGCCGTCTCCCAGGTGATCACGTTCGGCACGCCGGTCGTCGGCGGACCGACGTTCTCGGTGGTCGCCCGGCGCTACGACGCCGCAACGTTGCGCGTGATCGGCCGGCGGGTCGACGAACGAAACACCACGCCGATCCGTGTGCCGATCACCGCGATCTGGAGCCGCAACGACGGCATCGTGGATCCTGCCGCCTGCATCGATCGCGCTTCGCCGAACGTCGAGAACATCGAAGTCTCCAGCACCCACTTCGGCATGGGCCTCGACCCCGACGTCTGGCGTCACATCGCCACCCGACTTGCCGCCGACCGATGACGACGTGACCTCGTATGATCGACGCCGCCGGAAGGAGAGATTCGCTCGATGCGTCACCGACGGTTGCTTCGTTCCGGTCTGGGCCTGCTGGCATTGATGTTGGCAGCGTGCGGTGACTCGACCGCATCGACCGCATCGACCGCATCGACCGCATCGACCGCATCGACAACGCCGCCGTCCGTTGCCCCCGTGGCGGTGCCTCCGACGGTCTCCTCGACCGTTGCCTCCGCGCCCACAAGCATCTCGACCGAGCTCGTCGCCGACCTCGACGTCGGTGGTGGCCGGAGGATGCACCTCGTGTGCCTCGGTCCGATGAACGCCGGCGCGCCGACGATTCTGCTCGAGGCGGGCGGCGGGTCGCCCTACAGCACCTGGAGCGACATGTTGGGCGCGTCGTCGGGGCCGTCGTGGCTCAGACGACAGTGAGCTTGACCTCGACGTTGCCGCGAGTGGCGTTCGAGTAGGGACAGACCTCGTGGGCCTTGGCGACGATGTCCTCGGCGACGGCGCGATCGAGGGCGGGAAGGTCCACATCCAACTCGACGGCGATCCCGAAGCCGCCCGCCTCGTTCATGCCGATGCCGACACTGGCCGACACCTGGCTGCCGGAGACGTCGACCTTCTCGCGTCCGGCGACGACCTTCAGCGCCGAGTGGAAGCAGGCCGCGTAACCGACAGCGAACAGTTGCTCGGGGTTGGTCGCACCACCGGGTCCGCCCATCTCCTTCGGCACGCGCAGGTCGAGATCGAGGATGCCGTCCTCGCTCGTGGCGTGTCCGTTGCGACCGTCGCCGGTCGCCGTCGCGGTTGCCGTGTAGACGATGTTCATGTCGCTCCTTCGATCGAGACCCCCCATCATGGCCGAGGACCTTTCGGGGGGAGAGATCGTGCGTATGCCGCTGCCCGCCGCACCCATGGCGCGAGCTGGCGTCGGGTACGCAGGTTGTCGGCGTCGACGCGCAGCCAGCCGCGCATAGGCCGGCCGCGCATGATCGCCACCGTGGCGGCGGTGCGTGCGACGAGCGCATCGGATTCCGTCGGAGCGACGCGGACGAGCGCGCCGCCCTGCCCGCTCGCAGCAATGGCCAGGTGGCCGCCGATCAGGAACGCCAACCCCCCGAACATCCGTGCCTCATCGACCCCGAATTCATCGACCAACAGCTCCCGGATCCGTTGGGCGAGCTCGGTGTCATAGGCCACCGGCGTGACGATAGCGATGACACCGGCCCTGCACGCCAGCATTTCGGTGCCGCCCGGTACCATCCGGTTCGTGACGTGGTCGCTCGGGGTCGTCGCAGCGGGCGTGGTCGGTGCCGGGTTCCTCCTGGCCGGTGGGGCCAAGTTGGCCGCCGGACGGGCGTGGCCGCAGCAGGCGCGCGACCTGGGCACACCGATGGCCATCGTGCCGGCCGTTCCATGGGTGGAGATCGTCGTCGGCGGGTTGCTGGCCGCACAAGTGGCGAGACCGGTGCTCGCTGCGGTCGCCCTCGCCATGCTGCTCGCCTTCACGGCGCTGCTCGTGCTGCGGCTGTCACAGGGCAAGCGCCCTCCGTGTGCTTGCTTCGGCTCGTGGAGCGCGAAACCGCTCGGCTGGCGTCACCTCGCCCGGAACGCCACACTGATCGCCCTCGCCATCCTCGCCATCGCGGCGTGACCACCCGCGCAGTCCGCCCACGCGTGGGCGAGTTGTTCTGTCGCCGGCACGTTCCGCACGCGCGTGGGCTGGATGTTGCGTCGGCGGCACGTTCCGCACGCGCGTGGTCGAGTTGTGGCGAGGCGGCACGTTCCGCACGCGCGTGGGCTGGATGTGCGTCGGCGGCACGTTCCGCACGCGCGTGGGCTGGATGTTGCGTCGGCGGCACGTCCCGCACGCGCGTGGGCTGGATGTTGCGTCGGAACGGGGGTCAGGTGGTGGCGGCGAGGAAGGCGATGGTCTTGGCTTCGTCGCGCCAGCGGTCGTAGCGGCCGGTAGGGCCACCGTGGCCGGCACCCATCTCGCACTTGAACACGAGCGGGCGATCGGTCATCCACATCGAGCGCATCTTCGCCACCCACTTGGCGGGCTCGTGGTAGCTGACGCGCGGGTCGTTGAGCCCGGCGGTCACGTACAACGCCGGGTAGGCGACCGACCGGGTGTTGTCGTAGGGCGAGTATCCCAGCA
The DNA here is from genome assembly GCA_031410915.1 of Actinomycetes bacterium. GTDB lineage: Bacteria > Actinomycetota > Acidimicrobiia > Acidimicrobiales > Ilumatobacteraceae > WLMZ01. The sequence goes on along the minus strand of JANNZY010000034.1, from coordinate 26,171 downwards.
TGTATCCGGCCGCCGGTTCGTGACGCGGGTCGCCCCATTCCTCCCATTCGGTGATGGTCAGCGGCAGCGACGGGTCGCTCATCGTGGTGACGACGTCGACGAACGGCACCTCGGCGACAGCCGACGCGAACAGATCGGGCCGGATGTTGATGCACGCGCCAACCAGCAGGCCACCGGCGCTGCCACCGCGCAGCGACACACGCGTCGGCGCGGCCCAGCCGGTGGCGATGATGTGTTCGCAGCAGGCGATCGTGTCGGTGAACGTGTTGCGCTTGTTCAGCAACTTGCCGTCCAGGTACCAGCGCCGGCCGAGCTCGCCACCCCCACGGGGATGCACGAGCGCCCATGTCCAGCCGCGGTCGAGCAGCGAGAAGCGGGCGACCGAGAACCACGGAGCCATGCTCGACTCGTACGAGCCGTAGCCGTAGACCGCGCACGGCGCGATGCCGTCGGCGACAGCATCGACGCGGCGGACGATGTCGACGGGCACCTTCGTGCCATCCACGGCCGTGGCCCACTCGCGTGTCGCCACGTACTGGGTCAGGTCCACACCCGGCGCGGGCGTCTGCTTGAGCAACGTGCGTGCGCCGGACAGGACGTGCTCTTCGTAGACCGATGCCGGCGTGGTGAACGACTGGTACACGTAACGGACGGTTTCTGTCTGCCACTCCGCGTTGGAGTCAAGCTCGACCTCGTGCGGCTCGTGGCCGAGATCGACGATGCGCTCGCTGCCGTCGGGCCACAGCACGCGCACCCGCTGCTGTGCCTGGTGCCACTCGTGGACGACGAGGTGGGTGGCGAACGGCTCGGCCGCCAGGATGCGCCGACCGCTCTCGTGACCGACGAACTCGGTCCATGCCGCGGGATCGTCGATCGGCGCGGTCATCACCCGGAAATCCTCGGCGTGGAGGTTGGTGAGGATCACGAACCTGTCTCCCCAGTGATCGAGGTGGTACTCGAGGTCGGGCTGCCGGCCGAGCACGACACGCGGCGACGCCATCGGGTCGGCGGCGGGCACGAGGTGGATCTCGGACGACAACTTGCTCGACGAGCCGATGATGATCCACTCACCGCTGCGCGACAGGTCGACGCCCACGAAGAAACGCTCGTCGGCGTCCTCGAACACGCACACGTCGTCGGCTTGGTCGGTCCCGAGCACGTGGCGCCAGACCTGGTGTGGACGCATCGCGTCGTCGGACTGAACGTAGAACAGCACGGTGTTGTCGGCCGACCATGCCGAACCGGCCCACGACGTGTTGGCCAGCTCGTCGGGGCTGTCAGTCCCGGTGGTCAGGTCGCGGATCCGCATCGTGTACCGCTCGCCGCCGTCGATGTCGCTCGACCACGCCATCAGGTCGCCGCTCGGGCTCACGTCGATGATGTTGAGATCGAAGAAGTCGTGCCCGGCGGCCTCGACGTTCTCGTCGATCATCACGTCGTCGGCAGCACCCGCACTGGACCGCCCGCGGCAGTGGATCGGGTAGCTCAGGCCTTCTTCGGTTCGCACCGTGTACCACCAGCCGTCCTTGCGGACCGGCGCGGCGAGGTCGGTCTCTTGCACCCGCGACTTGATCTCGTCGAACACGGTGTCGACGAACGGCTTGTGTCCAGCGAACCACTGTTCCGCGTACGCGTTCTCGGCTTCGAGGTAAGCGATCGTGTCCGGGTCGTCGCGGTTGCGCAACCACGCCCACGGGTCGCTGACGGGGCCGGTCGGGCGCGACCACTCGTGGGGAACCTGCTTGGCGGAGGGAGTCTGCACGGGTTCGGAGGCTACGGTCTGTGAACGCCTCGTGTCGATCACTTGCTGGGTCGTGCGCGATCGGGCAGGGGTGGGTACCCTTCACGGCGTCATGCGGGTGTGGATCGATCAGGACTTGTGCACCGGCGACGGCCTCTGCCTCGACCACTGTCCCGACGTGTTCGTGCAGTTGGAGGACGGCATCGCCTACGTGGCCGAAGAGGGCATGCCGCTCAACGATCCGGGCGGATCGGGCAGCCTGGCCTGGGTGCCAAACCGCGACATCCAGGGTGTGATCGACGCCGCCGAGGACTGCCCCGGCGAGTGCATCTTCATCGAGGTTGATCGGGCACAGGCGATTCCGGCGGCCTAACGGCGCGACCCGCGAAGCACGCCAGGCTGACCAGCAGGCCGGCCGCCCCGATGACCAGTTCGACCAGAGCCATGCCCGGGTAGTCGGTGTCACCGAGTGCCACCGCCATCGACGCCAGACCGGCGACGACACCGACGGAGCACGCGTAGCGGAAGCCACGCAGCGCCGTGGCCACGGCGACGATGGGGAGGACGAACGGGGCCACGAAGATGATGATGTTGCGCGGATTGGTCTGGGGACCGATCCACCATGGCGACAGCCCAGCCAGGCGTCCCGCCTGAGCCACGGCGCCGAACGCTGCCATCACACCGACCCACGCGGCCACGAACAGCAATCGCCAACTGGCGACCAGCACGCCGAGCTGCAAAGGCGCTTCCGCGGGTTCGTGGCGACCGACTGGTGGGGGAGCGGGAAGGGCGGCACCGTCGGGGCTGGTCGGGCCTGTCGTCTCCATGCAGGAGCGAGCGTAGCGTGCGGTTCATCCAGCTCACCGGGCAGCTACCCTGTGCGCCGCATGGGCCAACCGGCATTCGCCAAGCTGTCGATCTTCTTCCCGATGTGGAACGAGCAGGACTACATCGAGCGCGCGATCGACGCCGGCCGAGCGGCATGCGTCGAGCTGCTCGCCGCTGGCGAGATCAACGACTACGAGCTGATCGTGGTGGACGACGCGTCCACGGACAACACGCCGGCCATCGCCGATCAGCTCACCGAGACCGACCCGCATGTCCGCGTCGTGCATCACCCCGTGAATCGCAAGCTGGGCGGCGCGATCAAGACCGGCTTCGCCAGCGCGACGGGCGATGTCGTTCTGTACACCGACGCTGACCTGCCGTTCGACTTCGCCGAGCTGTCCAAGGCGATCCGCATCATGCGCCTGTACGAGAGCGACATCGTCAGCGCCTACCGCCACGACCGCACCGAAGAAGGCTCGTCGCGGGCCATCTACACGTTCTTCTACAACCTGCTCATCCGGTTGATGTTCGGGGTCAAGATGCGCGACATCAACTTCGCGTTCAAGCTCTGCAAGCGACGCATCTTCGACCACATCGAACTGCACAGCGAAGGCTCGTTCATCGACGCCGAGCTGGTCATCCGGGCCAAGAAGCTCGGCTACACGGTCACCCAGTTCGGGGTGGACTACTTCCCCCGCACTCGCGGGCTGTCCACGCTCAGCAGTCCGGGCATCATCGTCAAGATCATCCGCGAAATGCTGGAACTCCGGGGCGAACTTCGCAGGATTACGAAGGTCGTCTGAGGTAGCGTCAAGGGTGCGCCAGCGACCCCGCGCTTACCCCTGATGAACAACCCAGACCTTTCGCCTGAACCCCGCCCGCAGCCTCGCCGCCCCCGTTCCCAACCTGCTCCGGTCAACCGCTGGATGCCGGCGATCGCGGCATTGACGGTCCTGGCTGTGGTCATCGGTGCCGGCGCGTTCGGTGGTGACGGCGGGAGCCCGAAGGTCTCGGCCGACGGCAGTGGCGTGGACCAGACTGTGGCCGGTGCGACGACCACGACCGGAAGCGGAAACGGAACGGGGTCTCCGGAGGACACCGGCTACGGCGTCACCGGGCTCACCGTGCCGGGCAGCACGCTGCCGGCGGTGATCACCGAGACCACGATGGTGCCGGTCGTCAAGTCCCAACTCAGCCGGTCGTTGCGGATTGGCACGTTCGGCGACGACGTCACGCGACTGCAGGACCGGCTGTCTGCGCTCGGTTTCGCGCCGGGAGTGTCGGATGGCGCGTTCGGTGACATGACCCAGCAGGCCGTGTGGGCGTTCGAGAAGCTGGCCCTGCAGACACCACGTGACCAAGCAACCGGCGTCGTCACCAACGACATGTGGCTGCGAATGCAGGACGCAATCGCGATCCAGCCGCGCCGCACCGGCAGTGGCACGCATGTCGAGATCTACCTACCCGAACAAGTGGCCGCGGTCTTCACCAACAACCAGGCAACATTGGTCATCCACATCTCCAGCGGTACTGCTCTCACCTCGGCGCGCACGCCGGAGAACTCGTGGTGCGAGACCATTCGCGAGGACACCGACGCCAATGGCAACACAATCGACCCGCCGCTCGAGAAGCCGGTGTGTGGGGTTTCCTACACGCCCGGCGGTGTGTTCCGCTTCAAGCGCGAAGTGGTCGGTGATCGCGTCGGCGCGCTGGGCCGGATGTTCAACCCGATCTACTTCAACTTCGGCATCGCGATGCACGGCGCCAAGGAAGTGCCGCTGCACCCTGCGTCGCACGGATGCATCCGCATGAACCGCACGATCTCGGACACGTTCACGAACTTCGTCGACATCGGCGACCGGGTGTACGTGTGGGGCGAGGACGGCAAGGAACCCGAGCAGTACACCAAGCGCGAGAGCACACCGGTGTTCAACTACCCGGATCCGTCGGCGGTCACGACGACCACGACGAAGCCGACCACCACCCTGCCAAGTCGGTCACCACCACGACCGCGAAGTCCACCACCGGCTCGACTGCGACCACCGTGACGCCGACGACGCAGAAGCCGGCCTCCACGACCACGTCGTCGTCGACCCCACCGGCCACCACCACGACCACGTCTCCGCCGACCACCACGGCCCCCGTTGTCAGCGTCCCGGCATCGACCCAGCCGGCGACCACGTCCGCAGTCGGCGGCTGAGGCGATCGCGGCAGGCACCACCTGCGAGCATGGCGAGATGACGTACGACGAGTTCGGCCTCTTCCACGAGAACATCGCCGAGTACGACCTGCAGGTCTCGCCACATCCCAACGTCCGCCGGGTCGAGGTGCCCTCCACCGACCCGGACCGCACTGTCAGCGCGCTGGTCTGGGGTGACGGGCCGGCCGAACTGGTGCTCGTGCACGGTGGCGCGCAAAACGCGCACACCTGGGACACGGTGGCGCTGGACCTCGGCATCGCGTTGGTCGCGGTCGACCTGCCCGGCCACGGGCACTCTGGCTGGCGTGACGACGGCGCCTACACCCCGTCAAACCTGGCCGATGACGTCGCCGAGGTCGTGCGCGCCCACGCGCCGGCCGCCCGTGCGGTGGTCGGCATGTCACTCGGCGGTCTGACCAGCCTGGAACTGGCTCATCAGCACCCAGGTCTGGTTCAGCAGTTGGTGCTCGTCGACATCACGCCCGGCGTGAACCAGGCCAAAGCCAAAGCCGTGATCGACTTCGTCAACGGGCCGCAGAGCTTTGCCAGCTTCGACGACCTGCTCGTCCGCACGATCGAGCACAATCCGACGCGGAGTGAGTCGTCGCTGCGGCGCGGCATCCTGCACAACGCCCATCAGCGCGCCGACGGCGAGTGGGAGTGGAACTACGACCGGCGCAGCCATGCCCGGTCGGGCGACGAACTCGCCAAGACCGGCGAGGCCACGCCGGCGGGCTACTCGCCGCTGTGGGACCACCTCGGCGCGCTCCGTTGCCCGCTCACCGTGCTGCGCGGGTCCGTGTCGCCGGTGGTGGATGACGACGACATCGCCGAGGTGCTGCGCCGTCAGCCCGACACGCGCGTCGTGGTGGTCGACGGTGCTGGGCACAGCATCCAGGGCGATCGTCCGAGAGAGCTGGCCGAGCTGCTGCGCGACGTCATCCGCCGGTGATGCGGCTGTTGCACTCGGCGACGCCACCGAGCACGCCGGCCCGGAAGTTGTCGATCTTCTCGAACGCGCTGCCCATCATGTTGCTGTCGAACTGGGCGTCGCCGACCGTGAGCGCGGTCGACACGGCTTCGTCGAGGTCACCGGGCGAGATGTAGAGCTGCTCGCCGAGCACGCCGTCGGCCGGCGGGATCAGGTCGTTGGTCCATGCACCGGTGAGGCAGTCGTTGATCAGGATCCGCTGTTCGCCGGTCAGGCTGCTGCCGATCTGGGTCTGGACCGCGTCGCTCCACGCGTCGCCGATGACGTAGCCGACAGAGAAGTCGCCGAACTGGTTGTAGAGGGTGCGCGCGAAGTCCTCGTCGTACAGGATCTCGTTGGTCGACGGGCAGTAGAGACCACCGAACGGATACTGGTCGTCGGTGATCGTGTCGCAGGTCGGGAACGGCCCGTCATGGCCAAAAGCAACGACGGTCGGCGGCGAGAACTTGTCGGCACCGAGCGTCGCAGTCCAGTACCGAGCCAGGTCGGTGATGACCGCGTCGCCGATCTCGTCGTAGGGCAAGTTGCCGCCCGTGTTGGCCTCAGCCTGGTCGCTGAACATCAGGTTGAGCAGCGGTAGTGGATTCGTCTCCAACGCCATGCAGTCAGCGGCCCCGCCGATGAAGCCATGCTGGAACGCTCCGACGCGGTCGAAGGCGGTGCCGTGGGCATTGCCCTCGAACACGTTGACACCGAGCTCACCGTCTTTGATGAACACCATCGCGAGCAGGCCGGCCTTCACGTCGCTGTCGTCGAAGGACAGGATCGGCGACTCGCCGCGGGCGACTCGAGCCGTCCACGCGCCGGCAAAGCAGTCGGCCTGCTGCTCGCGATACACGACCGGGGTGTCGGGCGGCAGGATCGCGCCGACGCGCCATTGGATCGCGTGGCCGAACTCATGGGCGAACACCACCCCGACCGCGCTGACGCTGCCGAGCATCTCGGTGATCTGCGGGATCAAGTTCGCGTCGTCGTACGCGACGTAGTCCCCGTTGGCGCAGTAGAACGCGTTGCCCGCTGCGATGTACGGAGCGGCCGGGTCGCCCGGGCAGCCACGGGGCAGATCGTCACGGCCCGGATAACTGGCCCACACGCCGCCTGTCAGTTCGGGGAACTCCGAGCCGTAGACAGCCGGGTAGGTTTCGCGCCAGAAGTCCTGGATGTCGGCGATCGAGGCCTGCAGGAATTCGTCGTAGGGCTGCGGTGTCTTGTTCGGACCGAAGTCGATGACCGCGTTGTTCGGATTCGGCACGTAGCTCGACGGCGGCGGCGTGGTGCCGCCGGTGTCGGGCACGGTGGGGCCGGACGTGTCGTTGGGTGTCGAGTCCGGGATCGACCCGACGCTCGTATCGGGCGTGGTCCCCGCTCCCGACGCGGGCGCCGTCTGATCGACCACCGCTTCGGAACGACCCGCCGTCAGTCCGGGCGATGACGAGCCACACGCGGCCACCCCCAGCAGGCCCACGGCAAGCAGAACGGACAACTCTCGGCGCATGACGGCGAGCTTACGGGAGGGTGATCTGTGGCCCGCGAATCAGCGGCGCGGCAGCGAGGTTCAGGCCGCGTCGAGCTGCGCGACGATGCGGCGGAGCTCGACGAGGTCGGACTTCTGGGCGGCGATGATGCCCTTCGCGAACGCCTTGACCTCGTCGGTCTCGGCGTGATCCTGGGCGTCGGTGGCCATCGTGATGCCGCCCTCGTGGTGGGCGATCATCAGCGTCGCGAACAGCATGTCGGCCTCCGGCCCGCCGGCCCGCGCGAGGCGGTTCATGTCAGTGTCGCTGGCCAGGCCGGGCATCTGCTGGTACGGAACGGGATGGTTCATCCAACCCATGGCCGTCTCGGTCTGGTTGGCCTCGGGCTCGCCGAACGTGCGCAGCAACTGGATCATCCGCCCGATCTCCACACCCTGGTCGAACGCGATCTCCTTCGCGATCGTGCGCAGCAGCGACGTCTGCTCGGTGCTCTCGGTCCCGCCGCCCTTGCCGACGTACAGCAGCGCCATCTCGACGGCCTGTTCGTGATGGTCGCGCATGTCCTGCAGGAAACCGACGTCCACATCGTTCGGATCGTCGATGGCCGAGCGCTCGCCGAGCACGAACCCCGCCCCTCCGGCCAGCACCAAGACCGCAACGATCATCGCGATGATGTTGAGCGGGTTCTGCCACCAGGGCAGGACGATGAAGTCGTCGTCGGGTGTGCCCGTGTCGATGTCGTCCGGGTCGGTGGCGGTCGGTGTGTCGGTGTCGGTCGGTGTGTCCTGCACGCGCTCAGCTAACCACCCGTCGGGGCCGCTCACACGTCGGAGCGCCGCTGCAGCTGTCACAGCGACTGGTACCGTCAGCTGGTCATGAGGCAGCCCGGGCTCAGATCTCGGCGTCGTGCGCGCCTGGTTGTGACGTGTGTCGTGCCGTTGCTGGCGACGACCGCGTGCTTCGGTGGTTCCGACGGCGAAACCGTGTACACGGTCACGATCACGCCGCCGCCGGTGACCGAGACACTCAACAGCGGCGACGACACCATCGTCACCGAGGCCGTCGACACCGGCTCGTCCGTGGCCTCGACGGGCTGGGCGGTCAACACCGCCGGGTGTTCGGATCGGGCTGCGGTCGTCACGCCGATCACGGACACGCTCATCATCGGATCGGTTGCGCCGCAGACGGGCGGCTTGATCAGCGCGATCTACAAGCCGGTCGTGCAGGGCTTCCAGGCGTACGTCGACCAGGCCAACACCGAACACCTGCTCGGCAACGTGCAGTTGCAGTACGTCGTTGCCGACGACGCCGGCAACTCTGACCTCACCCCGCTCGCCGTGGTCGGGTTGCTGGACTCCGGTGCAGACGTCGTGTCCGGCGTGGTCGGCTCGAGCAGAAACCTCGCGATCCGCGGCCAGTTGAACAAGGCGTGCGTCCCGCAACTGATGGCGCTCGGCAACTCGCCGAAGCTGGGCGAGGTCGGCAACGCGCCGTGGACGATGAGCGGTGAGGTGCCGGTCAGCGTCGAGACCACGATCTACGTCAACTCGATCAGCCGAACGCTGGGCGACACGAGCACGGTCGGCTTGCTGGTGACCGACGACGACGCTGGCTCGGCGTACTCCAGCAGCTTCGTCACCGCGGCGTCCGAGACGAATGTCGGCGTCATCAGCCAGCAGACCGTGCCGGCCGCGAGCATCGATCCCCCCTCGACGGCTCTCGTGAAACTGGCCGACAAGCGGCCCGACGTCGTCGTTGCGTCGCTCGCCGGTGCCGCGTGCGCGACGTTCCTGACCGAGTTGGCCAAGGTGCGCGACGCGGTCGATGGCTGGGACCCCACCGTGTACATGTCCGGGTCGTGCGCCGATCCGACGCTGTTGCGCCTCGCCGGCGACGCGGCAGACGGCGTGTTGACGTCGGCAAACCTGAAGACCGACGATCCCGCGTTCCTGGCGGCCATGGACGATCTCGATGTCGTCAGCGGCCTGGCCGCGGCGGCCGAGGGGTGGAACGCGGCCGAAGTGACCGTCGCGATCCTGATCGCCGCGGCCGCGTCCGAGCGTGGCCTGACCCGTGAGTCGATCATCGACGAAGCCAGGCAGATGTCGATCCAGACGTCGTTGGCCCGGCCCGGCGTGCACTTCACCACCAACGGCACCACCGATCCGTTCGCGGCCGAGTCGTTGCAGATCGTGCGCTTCGAAGCCGACTCGACCCAGTTCGTCGACGTCGGCGATCTGGTCGCGCAGTTCGAGAGCTGACCGTCTACCTCGGCGCAGGAAGTGATCGCCTGGTTAGATACGTGCCGTGAGTCGCCGAGGCCCCGTGACGAAGTCGCTCGGGCGGCCGCGCGACGTGGACTCCGTCGACACCCGCAACACCCTGCTCGTCGCCGCACGTCGGATCTTCGCCCGCGACGGATACGGGGCCACGACCAATCGCAGCATCGCCGCCGAGGTGGGTATCACGACGGGGGCGATCTATCACTACTTCCCGTCCAAGGCCGACCTCTTCGCCGCCGTGTACGAGCAGGTCCAAGACATCGTCTACGAGCGCTTCGAGCGCGTGTTCACCGAGCCCGGCTCGCTGGTCGAGCGCTTCGGCCGGGCGTTGGACGCCGCCGTCGAGTTGAACCGCGACGACACATCACTGTCGGGCTTCGTCGTCACCGTACCGACCGAGATGATGCGTCATCCCGAACTGGTCGACGTCCTCCGTCCGGTGCGCAGCCGCACGACGTCGTTCATCCACCGCCTGGTTGTCGAGGCCGTTGCCAACGACGAGTTCGCCGACGGTGTCAGTGCCGATGCCGTCGAGGATCTGCTCAGCGCCGTCATGTCCGGCCTGGCGACGTTCTCGACCGTCACGGGCGACCGTGTCCGCCATGCCGCGGCCGTTCGCGCGCTGCACCGTTTCCTGGCCGGCGACCTCGTGCGCCGTCGCGCCGACGGTGCGAGCGCTGGCAGCGGCGTCAACGGCGCGGCCGATTGAAGGCCACCCACAACAGCGCAGTCAGCGACAGGCCGTCGCCGATGTTGCCGGCGTTGATCTCGGACCGGATTCGATCCCAGCCGACCCATTCGACACGCTCGGATTCGGACGGGTCGCTCGGCTCGCCGACGTACTCGGCCGTCTCGGCCACGAACAGGTTGAAGACCGCATCGCTCGACCCGTTGTGCGGGAAGTAACGCCCGATCGGGCGCAGCGGCGCGGGCCGCCAGCCGGTCTCTTCCAGCGCCTCACGGGCACCGGCTTCGATCGGGGTCTCGCCCGCGTCGACACGACCAGCGGGGATCTCCCAGCCCCACGTGTCAGTCGTGAAGCGATGCCGCCACAGCAGCAGGACGCCGCGTTCGTTGTCGTCGATGACTGTGCCGGCGGCCTCGACCGGCATGCGCACGACATGATGGTCGAAGCGCGCGCCACCGGGGATCTCGATGTCGGTGAGCGCGAGGTTGACCCACTCGCTCTCGTAGATCATCCGCTCGCCGTGGACGGTCCACTTCATCGGTCGGCGCTACTTCTTCCAGCCGTTGAAGTACGTGATCTCTTCGACCGCGCGCCGGTCGCCGGGCCTGAACGTCGTGCCCGTGTAGTACGCAACGGGCGTCATCGCGACCTGCGTGACCGTCGACGGGATGCCGAGCAGTTCGCGGGCCTCGGCCTCGAACTGCAGGTGCAGTGTGGTCCACGCCGTGCCCAGCCCGCGTGACCGGGCGGCGAGCATGAAGCTCCACACTGCCGGCAAGATGCTGCCGTAGAAGCCGGAGACCTCGCCCTGCGAACCTCGCGGCTCGCCGAGCGAGCACGGGATCACCATCGCGGGGACGTCGGCGAGCACGGCCGACAAGTGGTCGGAGCTGTCCATGATCGCGCCGACCCGATCGCGTGGCGCGTTCTCGACGGCGGCGCGCTGCATCGCCACGTAGGGCTCGTAGGCCCGGCGGTACAGATCGGCGATGCCCGCCTTCGTGGCCGCGTCGTCGATGACGAGCCATCTCCAGCGCTGCACGTTGCCTCCCGCCGGAGCCTGGGTGGCAACACGGATGCAGTCCAGGATCAGCTCCCGCGACACCGGGCGCGTGAGGTCGAGGCGCTTGCGCACCGCTCGCGTCGTGGTCAGCAAGCGGTCGGTCTCGGCGACATCGAAGCCGGTGTTCACTACGTCATCCATGGGTTGGACAGTAACTCGGTCGTCGTTGCACATGTCATGCGAGGTGTCGGCACCGTTGGTTATGGTGAGCCGGTGAACCGTCGGCGGAGCAAGATACTGATTCGAATGAGCGGCGTTGCGATCGCCGCAGTCACGCTGGTCGCGGCGTGCGGCACATCGGGCGGCGTGTCCATCGGCCGGTCCGACAACCTCGGCACCGCGGCGACCGACCAGACCGTCGACTCGACCGTCGACTCGACCGTCGACTCCACCGATTCGTCCACCGCAGGGACCGACACCGACACCACGGACACCACGGGCACGACCGACACCACGATTCCGGGGATGATGGAGCTGCCGACGGAGACGATCCCGCTCGACGGTCCGTTCCCGTATGACGCGAACAAGCCGCCGCAACCCTTCGATGGCTTGATGGTCGCGACGATCCAGGACCTCGAGTCCTGGTGGGCCGAGCAGATGCCGCACGTGTTCGGGTTCGACTACGTGCCGCTCGAGGGTGGCGTGTTCCCGGCCTATCCGGCAAAGACCGACTATCCCGAGGGGTGCTTCTCGACGTACGAGGAGATCGAGGGCAACGGTTTCTACTGTCCCCCGGGTGACTACATCGCGTGGGACGACGTCGGCTACGCGCTCAACGGTTGGAACAACCATGGGTCCGGCGCGATCGCGGCGCTGATGTCGCACGAGTGGGGTCATGCGATCCAGGGCCGCACGGGCGTGTTCGACGTGGTGCCCGAGGTGCCGACACCGGTGGTCGAACTGCAGGCCGACTGCTACAGCGGCGCCTGGTACGGCCACATCGCGCGTGGTGAGAGCGACGTGCTCACGTTCACCGACGCCGACATCCGCAGCGGCATCATCGACACCGTCCTCTCCGCCGATCCGGTCGGCTACACGCCGTCCGATCCTGGCGCGCACGGTGCCGGCTTCGATCGTGTCGGCGCGTTCCAGGACGGCTTCAACCTCGGAGTGCAGCAGTGCTCCACCTACGTCGACAGCCCGCCGCCGATCACCGAGATCGGCTTCACCGACGAAGACTTGGCCAACGAGAACCCGGGCAACCTGCCCTACGGCGAGATCGTGCAGGTGATCCCCGACGATCTCAACTTCTTCTGGCAGCAAACCCTGCCTGACGACTTCTCGACGTTGCGAGTCGAAGCGTGGACGGACACTCCGGCCGCCTGCGACAGCCTGGATGCCGAAGCCGTCGGCAATTCGCTCGCCGTCTACTGTGCGGCATCGGGCACGGTGCTGATCAACGAGACGGCGAGTGAATCTGTGGTCAACGACTTCGGCGACTTCTCGCTCGGGTACGTCCTGGCCGAGGCGTGGGCCGAAGCCGCGCAGACCGCGGTGCAGAGCTCGTTCAGCGGCGAGCAGCGTGTTCTGTACAACGACTGCTTCGTCGGCGTGTGGGCGGCCAGCCTGCCGCTGATGTCCAGTCAGGACCGCATCGCGATCTCGCCCGGGGACTTGGACGAGGCCGTTGCCACGGCGCTGCTGCTGGCCGACGACAACGCCGACGACGACATCAACGGCGACGCCTTCGCGAAGATCGACGCGTTCCGTACGGGTGTGCTCGGCGGCATCAGCGGCTGCAACGACTACTTCTCGTAGGGTCGTTCGCGCATGGAGATCGTCGTCACGCCCACCGCCGCCGACGCTGCTGTCGAGACCGCGCGTTGGATCGGGCGTCGCATCCGCACGGCCGTGCGCGCTCGCGGCTTGTGCCGCCTCGCCGTCAGTGGCGGCTCGTCGATCGCGCCTTTGTTCGACGCGCTCGTCGCGATCGACGGCCTGCCGTGGGAGCAGGTCCACGTGTTTCAGGTCGACGAGCGCATCGCACCCGACGGGCACTCAGATCGCAACGCCAACGATCTGCTCGCCCACCTCGTCGAGCCGGCCGGTCTGGCGAGACGCAACGTGCACCTGATGCCGGTGACGCGTGCGTCGCTGTCGGCAGCGGCGCGTGCCTACTCAGTCACGCTCGGAGGCGAGCCGCTCGACATCGTGCACCTGGGCATGGGCGAGGACGGCCACACTGCGTCGTGGCCGCCTGGTGACGGCACCACCGTCGCAGCGACGGCACCCGTTGCCGTGACGGGCGTTTTCAACGGCCGTCAGCGGATGACGCTGACCCCCGTCGCGGTGAACGCGGCGCGCGCCCGCGTCGCGTTGATCGCCGGTGGCGGCAAGGCGGAACCACTGTCGCGATGGATGCTCGGCGCACCCGAACTGCCGATCAACCACCTTCGTCGCGCGAACACCACAGTCGTCGCCGACGCCGCAGCGGCAGCGAGGCTGCAGGCCTCGCGGTAGCGTCTCGCGGCGTGGACATCACCGCGACCTCCGCGTGGGCAGCACTGCTCGCTCACGCCAACGATGCACCCGTCGCTCCGCTGCGCGAGCTCTTCGCCGACGACCCCGGCCGCGCCGCGCGTTTCACGCTGCAGGCCGTCGATCTGCGCGCCGACTTCTCCAAGCAACGGATCACCGCCGAGACGTTCGGTCGGCTGATCGACGTGGCGGCCGCAGCAGACGTCGAAGCCCGGCGCGATGCGATGTTTGCGGGTGAGCCGATCAACACCACCGAGCGGCGCTCCGTGCTGCACATCGCGCTCCGCGCGCCGCGCGATGCGTCGATCGTCATCTCCGGCGAGGACGGCCTGCCCCACGACGTCGTGCCCGACGTGCACGAGGTCCTCGACCGGATGGCCGTCTTCGCCGATCGCGTGCGGTCGGGGGAGTGGACAGGCCACACCGGGCAGCGCATCCGCACCGTCGTCAACATCGGCATCGGCGGCAGCGACCTCGGTCCGGCGATGGCGTACCTCGCGTTGATCGCGTTCAAGCACCCCGAGATCGAGTGCCGCTTCGTCTCCAACGTCGACGGTGCCGACGTGCTGCAGAACACGGCCGATCTGGATCCGGCGACCACGCTGTTCATCGTTGCGTCGAAGACGTTCACGACCATCGAGACGCTCACCAACGCGACGACGGCCCGGGACTGGCTTCTGGCGGGTCTCGGTGGCGACGAGTCGGCGGTGGCCAAGCACTTCGTTGCGGTGTCCACGAACGCGGAGAAGGTTGCTGCGTTCGGCATCGACACCGACAACATGTTCGGGTTCTGGGATTGGGTCGGCGGGCGCTACTCGGTGGATTCGGCCATCGGCCTGTCGTTGATGGTCGCGATCGGACCGGAGCAGTTCGGCGAGTTCCTGGGGGGCTTCCACGCGATCGACACCCACTTCGCGACCGAGCCGCTGGACAAGAACCTGCCGGTCGTGTTGGCGATGCTCGGTGTGTGGAACAGCAACTTCCTCGGCGCGCAGAGCCATGCCGTGCTGCCCTACGCGCAGGAGCTGCGACGGTTCGCCGCGTACCTGCAGCAGTTGGACATGGAGAGCAACGGCAAGGGTGTGCACCGTGACGGCTCGCCGGTCGGCACGGACACCGGCCCGGTCGTGTGGGGTGAGCCGGGTACCAACGGTCAGCACGCGTTTTACCAACTGCTGCACCAGGGCACGCGCCTCGTGCCGATCGACATGATCGGCTTCGCCCACCCGAACCACCAGTACCGCAACCATCACGACTTGTTGATGTCGAACCTGTTCGCGCAGACCGAGGCGCTCGCGTTCGGCAAGACAGCCGAGGAAGCCGCCGCCGAGGGCATGCCCGACTACCAGGTGCCGCACCGTGTTTTCACCGGCAACCGGCCGAGCACGACGATCCTGGCCGACCGCTTGACGCCACGCGTCCTGGGCGAGCTGATCGCGCTGTACGAGCACAAGGTGTTCGTGCAGGGTTGTGTCTGGGACGTCAACAGCTTCGACCAGTGGGGTGTCGAGCTCGGCAAGGCGCTCGCCAACCGCATCACACCGGAGCTGATCAGCGCGGATGCACCAGACCCGAATGTGCACGACAGCTCTACTTCTGCGCTCATCGACTGGTACCGTTCGCGCCGTGACTGACGGCCATCGGCGTCCAGGTCCGGCATTGCTCTTCACGGAGGCGGCACGGGCGTCATTCGAACTGGGTTCGATGGGGGCGATGCTTCCGGTGCTGCGTCGGGCTCCACGTGGCGACGGGCATCCGGTGCTCGTGTTCCCGGGCTTCATGGCGAGCGACAACTCCACCCGCGCGCTGCGGTGGTATCTGCGCGACCTCGGCTACCACGTGCACGGCTGGCGGCTGGGCGTCAACGTCGGCCCGACAGACCGCGTGCTCGATGGTCTCACCTACCGGGTCACGTCGCTGCACCGTCGTCACGGTCAGACGATCAGCATCGTCGGTTGGAGCCTTGGAGGCGTGTTCGCACGAGAGATGGCCCGCCAGCACCCCGATGCCGTGCGCCAGGTGATCACCCTCGGAAGCCCATTCGCGATGGAAGACCGCGAGCAGAGCAACGCTCAGGCGCTGTACAACGTGCTGTCCACGTTCCACAGCGCGCGGGTCGACGAGCTTCGTCTCCACGAACGCGAGCAAGAACCGCTCACTGTGCCGTCGACGGCCATCTACACCAAGGGCGATGGAATCGTGCCGTGGCGCTCGTGCATGGACGAGCCCGGCGCGAACGCTGAGAACGTGCGGGTCATCGGGAGCCACAGTGGCTTGGGCCACAACCCACGCGCACTGTTCGTCATCGCCGATCGCCTGGCTCAGGCGAGCGGGCAGTGGAAGCCGTACTCGTCACGATCCTCGAAGCACCGTGGCGTCGGCCGCGACCCCGACTTGCGCGCGACCGGCTGACGGTCGCCGGGTCACGCTTGTCGGGCGGCCACTGTGCCGGCGTCGACGACGAAGGTCTTGTAGGTCGTGACGGTGGAGGACTCGTCGAGTGCGTCCGTGACGATGCGGTACTCGGCAGTCCATGCATCGGGTGTGACGGTGTGGTGGGTGTAGCCGCGGTGGTCGAGCTCGATGTCGACGATGCTCGGGAAGGCCAGGATCAGATCCTTGACACCACTCGGTGCGATCGCGCCGGACGAGACGGATGTGTCGACGAACTCGACCGCGACCGGCGGGCCGGTGCCCCGATCACCGGCACGCAGCACGGCGACACCGGCGGCGTGGATGTCGCCGGTCAGCACAACGACGTTCGGCACCGGGTTGTCGGCCAGGTGTTGCAGGATGCGCTCGCGATCTTTCGGATAGCCGTCCCACTGGTCGTAGTTGAGCACAGCGCCGTTGAGGGTGATGTCGGCCATCACGGTCTGCTGGCCGATCACGTTCCAGGTCGTGCTCTGCGTTCCGAGGGTGTCGAGCAGCCACTGCTCCTGTTCGTTGCCGATCATCGTGCGCGCGTCGTCGAAGGTCTCCGGGCACGGTGGGTCGGTGCTCAAGACGACGTCGTTGCAGGCCTGGTCGGTGCGGTACTGGCGTCCGTCGAGCAGCACCATGCCGATCAGGTCACCCCATCGCACGTCGCGGTAGATGCGGTACTCACCGGTCGCCGGTGGCGGATCGAGGCGCACCGGTTGGTGCTCCCACCAGGCCTGGTAGGCAGCTCGGCGCCGGTCCGCAAAGCCGATGAGATCTGACGCGTCCTGTGGCGTGTCAGCTGCGTAGTTGTTCTCGACTTCGTGGTCGTCCCAGATCACGAACCACGGGCACGCCGCGTGCGCGGCCTGCAGATGGGCGTCGCCCTTGTAGAGCGCATAGCGGTTGCGATAAGCGGCCAGGTCCTTCGGCTCGGGCGTTGCGTGGGTGCGAGCCTTGCCCTCGGCGACGGTGGCATCGCCGCCGCCCTCGTAGATGTAGTCGCCGAGCCAGACGACGAACTCGGGAGAGCGTTCGGCGATGTCGCGATGGGCGATGTAGAAGCCGTCCTCGTAGTCCTGGCAGCTGGCCGACACGAAGTTGGCCGAATCGACCTGCCCGGACGGCGCGAGACGGGTGCGCCCGACGGGGCTGGTGTAGTCGCCGACGCGAAAGCGGTAGAAGAACGGGCCCGGGCCGGAGTCGGCACCGGGTTCGACCACGGCATGAACGGTGTGCGCGTGGTCGGCACGCGCCGTCGCGGACTGCGTGGCGACGACGTCGGCGAAGTCCTCGTCTGTGGCCAGCTCCCACTGCACGTCGACCTGCTGGTCGGGCATACCGCCGCCGGCGAGCGGGTCCGGCGCGAGGCGGGTCCAGAGCACGACGCTCGTCTCGTCCGGGTCGCCGGACGCGACGCCGAGCGTGAACGGGTCGGATTCGAACTCGACTGCGGGGCGTTCGGTCGTCGTCGCGGGCAGTGCCGTCGTGGTGGGCAACGTTGGAGCCGTCGAGGCTTCGCTCGTCGTCGGTGCGTCGGTCGGGGGCGGCGCAGTGTTGGTGGGCGGTGTGGCGCCGCTGGCTGCCGTGGAGGTCGGGTCGGCGGCGTCCTTGCCGTCGTCGCTGCACGCGGCGATCACGATCGACGCCGACGCGGCGAGGAACGTCCGGCGAGAGATCGGTGGCATCAGAGGCAGTCTTGCCGACCGCGCCCTCTACGCTCGGCTCGTATGTCCGAACCGTTGGAGCGCTTGACGAACCTGCTCGCGCTCTTGCTGGAGACGAAGACGCCGCTCACGCTGCAGCAGATCGCGCACGAGCTGCGCGGCCAGTACCCGAACGGCGAGGCGGCCTTGCGCGGCGCGTTCGAGCGCGACAAGTCGGTGCTGCGCGACGTCGGGGTGCCGATCGAACAACAGGTGTTGTCCGGCAGCCAGGCCGGCCAGACCGCCTACCGCATCGATCGCCGCCGCTACGAGCTCGCCGACCTCGACCTGACCGACGAGGAACGCCAAGCGTTGCAGCTCGCCGTGGCCGCAGTGCGCTCCGACGAGGCGTGGGCGCAGGAAGGTCTGTGGAAGCTCGGCGCGGGCAGCGAGCGGCCGTCACGCGCCGTCGTCGCGACCGTGCCGACGTTCGGGGCGCTGCCGCCGTTGCGTGAGGCCGTCGCCGCCCACGCCCCGGCTCGCTTCGGCTACCGCAACGTCGAGCGCACGCTGGATCCCTACGGTCTGCTGCTGCGCGACGGCTACTGGTACGTGATCGGCCACGATCACAGCCACGGTGAGGTCCGCACGTTCCGAGTCGACCGCATCGAAGGCGTGGTCGACGTCGGCGCGCCGGCGAGCTTCGTGCGGCCCGACGATTTCGACATCCGCGCCGTGTTTCCGGCCGACCCCAAGCTGCTCGGCGAACCGGAGAGCGAGCACACTCGCGCCAGAGTGCGCATCGCAGCCGGCCGCGCCGCGCTCGTCGCGTCCGAGGTCGGTGACG
This sequence comes from Actinomycetes bacterium, assembly GCA_031410915.1. Lineage (GTDB taxonomy): Bacteria > Actinomycetota > Acidimicrobiia > Acidimicrobiales > Ilumatobacteraceae > WLMZ01. Next base: position 7,511 of record JANNZY010000034.1, on the reverse strand, counting down.
CAGCAGTAGTCGCCCGATATCACGACGGCGCGATCGAAGTCGAGGTGCCGTGCATCAACCGTGACGCATTCCGCGCGTGGGTGCTCGGGCTGACCGCCAACGCCGTGATCGTGTCGCCGGACGCCGTGCGCGACGAGTTCGTCGAATGGCTGCGGCGCATGGCCGCCACCGCGGGGGACGGGGCCTGATGGCCCGCCGCGGACCACGCCCGGCGCACGAGCGCCTGCGCCGGTTGCTCGTCATGCTGCCATGGCTGATGGAGCGCGGTAAGGCATCGATCGCCGAGATGTCGTCACGTTTCAAGCTCACCGAGGCCGAAGTCGTCGCCGACCTGGAACTGGCCTCGATGTGCGGCCTGCCACCGTTCGTCGACGAGTTGATCGACGTGTTCATCGACGAGGGCATGGTCTACACGGGCGTGCCCCGAGTCTTCACCCGTCCGCTGCGACTCACTGCGCCGGAGGGTTTCGCGCTGCTCACGGCCGGGCGCGCCGCGATGGGACTTCCCGGTGCCGATCCGGACGGGCCACTCGGCCGCGCGCTCGACAAGCTCGCGGCGACGCTCGGCGACGACAGCGTCGTCGTCGATCTCGATCGTCCGGCTGCCGCGGACCGCATCGCCGCGGCCGTCGAATCCGGGCAGCGGCTGCGGATCACCTACTGGACGCCGGCGCGCGATGAAGCGAGCGGGCGCGAGATCTCGCCGCGTGCCGTCTTCACCGATCGCGGCCACTGGTACGTCGTGGCCGACGACCATCGCTCGGGCAGCGAGCGTTCGTTCCGAGTCGACCGCATCCTCGACCTCGAGCCGACTGGCGACATCGACGCCCCACGCGACGTTGTGCTTCCCGACACGGCGCACTGGTTCGCCGCCGACGCCGATGTCGAGCGGGCCACGATCTCGGTGCCGAGCGACGTGGTCTGGATCATCGAGCGATACCCGGTGGACTCGGTGGCCACCGACAGCGACCAGCCGGGCCGCTCGTTGGCCGTCATGCCCGTTGTCAGCGAGCAGTGGCTGGAACGGCTCATGTTGCGCCTCGGTCCCGAGGCACGCGTCGTCGAGCCGGAGCGGTGGCGTGGGCTCGGAGCTGCAGCCGCCGAACGGATCCTGGCGGCCTACCCCGCATCGGGGCGCTGACGACGCGGCCACGTGAAGTCGGCCAGTCGATCGGCATTGTCGATCCCGTGCGCACGAAGCAGGTGGGGCAGCAGTGCCGCCGTCGCGAGCGCGTCCTCGAGCGCATCGTGGGGACGTTCGTTGGCGATGCCGTAACGTGCGCATACGTCGGCTAAACGGTGCGACAGTTCCCGGCCCGGATCCAACCGGCGCGACAGCCAGAGCGTGTCGAGCTGCGGGCTGAGCGGAAGCTGTTGGTGGGTGCGCTGTGCGCTGCGGCGCAGGAAATCTGCATCGAACTTGGCATTGTGCGCGGTGAACACGGTGCCCTGCAGCCGCGTTGCGAGCTGGGCCATGACGTCGCGCTCGCGCGGCGCATCGCGCAGGCTGGCACGCGTCAGTCCGTGGATGTGACGCGGGCCGAGCCGGAACGCCCGCCGCCAGCGGGGCCGGACGAGGCTGGACCAGGAGTCGAGCATTGTGCCCTCAGCGTCGACCACCACGACGCCGACCTGCAGCACCCGGTGCCATCGAGAGGACAGACCCGACGTCTCCACATCGACCACGGCGAAGCGCAGATCCGAAGCGGCGAGCGGCATCGCCACGTGGGACTGAGTGCTCGGGGCAGGGGCGGCGGCGGTGCGTGTTGGCGGACCGGCCGGGTTCATGTGGACCACCCTAGGCGCAGGGTCTCACAGGGTTTCGCAACCTGCCGAGCGAATCAGAAGGTGTCCATGTCGTGCAGCTCGTGCAGCCGATCGAGCCGAGTGCGGATACCGATCGGTGCCGACACGGTGAAGCCCTGCACATGGCGGTCTTCCTCGGACTCGCCGCCCCAGTAGCCGTACTCGTGTTCGTTGCGGGCGAAGGCCCGGCACGCCTCGATCACCGGGCACTGGCCGCATAACGCGTTGGCCTTGGCTTCTCGTCGGGCCCGCGCCTCGGGGCGCTCGGCCCGGCGGGGGAAGAACAACCGCGTCTGGCCTTTGCACACGGCGGCTTCTCGCCAACTGTCCGGACCTTCGTCATGAAGAACCTGCACGCATTTCATACTAAATGAAAATCAGCGAAGCGCAACCCCCCAAATGCACCGATTCGGGCGAGGACGACCGACTGTCAGAGCAGTTCGGCGGCGAGGCTGGCGACTTCGCCACGCTCGCACGCCGACAGGGTGACGTGGCCGAAGCAGCTCTGCCCGGCGAACGCCTGGATGAGAACGGCGAGGGCGTTGTTAGACTCGCCCATGTACGGCGCATCGATCTGGCTCGTGTCGCCGGTGAACACGACCTTGGTGCCGTCTCCGATCCGGGTGAGGATCGTCTTGAGCGTGGTCGGCTCCAGGTTCTGGGCCTCGTCGACCACCACGAACTGGCGATGCAGCGAACGGCCACGCAGGAACGTGACCGACTCCAGCGAGAGCTGGCCACGGCTTGTCAGTTCTTCCATCAGCGTGCGCGCGTCGCGGCTGTTGCGCTGATCGGTGAGCGCGACGATCGAGTCGTGGATCGCGGACATCCACGGGTCGAGCTTTTCGTCCAGGCCCCCGGGCAGGAACCCGACGTCGGCACGGCCGACCGGAACGAGCGGGCGGTAGATGGCCAGGCGCTCGTAGCCGCGGCGCTCGACGACGTGCTCGAGGCCCGCGGCGATCGCCATCAGGGTCTTGCCGGTGCCGGCGCGACCGTCCAGCGCGACAACACTGACCTCCGGGTCGAGCAGCAGTTCGAGCGCGAACCGTTGCTCCTTCGACCGCGGCCGCAGACCCCACGCCTCCGGCGTGGTGTGGTTCAGAACGACCAGCTCGTCGAGCCGACGACGCACGAGCGCCGACTGAGAACCCGCGCGCAGGATCGCGAAGCCGTTCTCGTGCAAGTCCGATGCGCCATCGACGAGCGCGGCCACCAGGACGCCGTCCGTGAACAGCTGATCGATGTGCTCGTGTGCGGCGGGCAGGGTCATCCACCCAACGGGCCGGCTGTCCGCACCTCGGCCGACCGGGTGGTGGGCGACGGCCGTGAGACCGAGGTGCGCAGCCTTGATTCGCAGTGCTGCGTCATTGGACACCATGCGGGTCGGGGCCTTCGCGGCCTGGCCGAGCGCGGCGCCGATGATGCGGTTGTCGGGCTTGTTCGCGTCGAGGCCGTGCTCGATCAGTAGGTGCTTCTGCACGCCGTTGATCTCGATCTGCAGCGTGCCGCCATTCGTGGCGTCGATCGGCACCGGGCTGGCCAACGAGCCGCCGTGGCGGACGCGGAGGTCCTCGATCGTGCGCAGTGCGGTGCGAGCGGATCGGCCGACGTCGTCGGGCCGGCTCTTCAACCCGTCCAGCTCCTCGATCACCGTCAGCGGGATGACCACGTCGACGTCGCCGAAGTTGTGAATGCACCCGGGATCAGCGATCAGCACCGATGTGTCCACCACCACCCTGGTTCGCAGCGCTGCGAAGGAGTCGGACGACGACTGGTCGTCAGCGTGCAGGACAGGTCGAACCGGAACGAGATCGGTCACCGACACCCCTTCAGAATCCATGGGACTTCTATGCGTTCAGATATACCTCTCGCGCGCCGGTAGGTGGTGGATCTGTTCGTGAACAGTTGATGACATCCACTCAGCGAGGGTCAGACCACGATGCGCATCGGCAGTCCACGCTGGTCGGTCTGGACCGGGTCGTCGCCGAACGTGCGGTGCTCGCCGCGGGCGAATCGCTCTGCCGACCAGAGCACCGCCAATGCATCCAGTACGTCGTCACGCTTGGCCTGTAGACGCGTGTCGGGCACCGCGATCCCTGCCACGTTCGCGAGCAGCGCGGCGCGGTCGGCGAGGCCCTCCGCAGTGTGCTTCGACGAGCGCAGCGTGGCTCCGTTCATCACCGCGAACGCGCATTCGGGGTGCGACTCGATGACCGAATCGGTATGCGCCGATGTGATGACATCGTCGATCTCGCGGATCTTGGGGAGGATGTTCCACGCTTGTCTCGAGATCGCCCGACCGACGGCCGCGCGGGACACGTCGCATGCCTCGCGATAGGACGCCGCTGCGAAGCAACCGCGCACGGGCGTCGGGAAGATCGTGCTGCCGCGCGGCGAGATGAACTGGCGAGCCTCTCGCTCACACGATCGTGTCGTGTCGTGTGAGACGCCGATCGGCATGTCGACTGCGATCACATCGAAGCCGAGCGCGAGCACGTCGGCGAACGTCGCGACGACGCGCACGTCCAGTCGCGTCGCTACGACCCATCCGTCACGGCATCCGTCGACGCCGGCGCATCGGGGATCACGCCGAACAGAGCGAGGCACGGTGCGAGTCCTTCGATGGCGATGTCGTCACGCCGACGAGCCTCCCACGTCGCCCGCGGCAAGCGGAACGTGAGCTGATCGCGAGCGACCCCGCGGCTCACCAGACGCTTGGTGCCCTGTGGCTCGTAACCGAGCGCGCGGGTGACGCCGAGCGACGCAGCGTTGTCCGACCAGGCCCCGGTCTCGGCGTACTCCGCGCCGAGACCGTCGAAGAGCAGATGCAGGATTGCCGCACGCATCTCTGTTCCAGAACCCTGGCGGTGAAAGGGTCTCAGAAGATACGACCCAGTGTTGGCCGTGCGCGTGATTGCGAAGTTCTCGGCGCCAGCTCCCTGCATCCCGATGATGCGCCCGTCCACGGTGGTGAGCAGCGGGCAGATCCACTTCTGTGGTGTCCATGTCGCCCGGTTGCTCCAGTGGTGCTGCATCGAGAAGCGCTGTTGGAGCGGTGGAGCGACGTCGGTCCACTCGACCGTGAAGGGCATCGTCGACGGATCGTGGACCTCCTCGGTGACCGATCGCTCCGCGATCTCGGCGATGTCTTCGTCGGTCGGATAGCGCAGCTCGAGACGGGGTGTACGGACCCTCAGACCGAACAGCGGCCAGTGACGCATCATCAACTCGGTGACGACCATGCCTCGCAGTGAAGCGCGGCCGGTGCGACCAGGCAAGCGCTTTTCAAGTCATTGCATTTGCAACATCATGGGTGCTTGTATTCGCGACACGAAACCTGTTCGATGTGCAACGCGTAACGCTCCGTTCACCGAGGAGAGAACAAGGAAAATGACGAAAGCAGAATTGATTGACGCAGTGTCGAGCAAGGCAGGCGTGAGCAAGGCAGATGCCGAGCGCACCGTCGGAGCCTTCTTCGATCAGGTGGTTGCCTCGACGAAGAAGGGCGACAAGGTTGCTTGGCCGGGCTTCGGCTCGTTCAGCACCGGCAAGCGCGCTGCACGCGTCGGTCGCAACCCCCAGACCGGTGCCGCGGTGAAAATCAAGGCATCGACCACGATGAAGTTCACGGCGAGCTCCACGCTCAAGGCCGCACTCAACCCATCCAAGAAGAAGTGATTCAGGAAGACTCGAAAGGAAGAGACGTGGCAGCAACAAAGAAAGCCCCGGCCAAGAAGGCAGCTCCTGCCAAGAAGGCAGCGCCCGCCAAGAAGGCCCCGGCCAAGAAGGCGGCTCCCGCCAAGAAGGCAGCCCCGGCCAAGAAGGCAGCTCCTGCCAAGAAGGCAGCGGTTAAGAAGGCAGCGCCCGCCAAGAAGGCGGCTCCTGCGAAGAAGGCAGCTCCTGCCAAGAAGGCTGCGGCCAAGAAGAAGTAGTCCCACGAACTTCGGTTCGGAGCGCGATCGAACGGAGGGCTGCGGCCCTCCGTTCGCTGCTTTCCGGCATGGTCAGCCGTTCAGTCCGACGTGAGGCCAAGTCCTGTCGGCACGTCCTCGTAGTCGACGGTCCACAAGCGAGTGGAGTCCTGGCCGCCCGCCGCGTAGCAACGCCAGCCGAGCAGTTGTTGGGCACGCTCGGGCAGGCGTGACACCACGGACCAATCGACACCGAGCGGTCCCGCTTCCTCGGGCGTCAGCCACCCGAGCACGTACGACAGGTGCAGCCCGAAGCGCCACTGGTCGGTCGTCCGATTCGCACCTGCGCCGTGGATGGCGCGACCGGTGTAGATCATGCCGCTGCCCGCGGACATCACCGCCTGGGTCACCTCGTCCGGCTCGGGCTTGCGATCGAAGTCGTCCCACCGGTTGCTACCCGGCACGACGCGCGTTGCTCCGACCTCGGCGGTGAAGTCGGTGATTGCGAACATGCAACTGACGGTGACCTCGAACGTGTCCGGTCGGTTCATCGTGCGCCAGTTGTCGGCGTCGCGGTGCAGCACCTGCTCGTCCTCGCCGGGCCCGATGATCATCATCTGGCCGGTGTTCATCCAATACTGCGAGCAACTCGGTAGCAACAGCGCGTCGGCCACAGCGAGCATCGTCGGGTGCAGCAGGATCTCGGCGAAGGCCTCGCTGCGTGAGGCGAGACGAGTGAAGCGCTTCGTGACGTCGCCCCAGAACCTCTGCACCGCTGCGTCGCCCGACTTGCTGCCGGCCTGAAACGTGGCAGCCGCTGCCTCCATGTCCGCACGAAAACGATCGAGCAGGTCCGGCGAGAGGAGGCCATCCACGATGACCGCGCCATCTCGACCCAGTCCGGCAATGACGTCGCCAAGAGGTGCTTCGTTCGACAGGTGGTGCAGTTGCGGCACGAGCAGACTCCTCGGAGAACAGTGTTCGCACGATAGGCGACGGGTCTGACTCGCAGCGCCCCAGGCGGCGGCTGGACGTCGTCCGCTCGGCGGGCAATGCACTCGTCGATCATGACCCGATTGCGACGAGCGCACCCACGACTCGCCGGGCCGCCAGAGCCTCACGACGGGTACGACAGATCCTCAGCCGAAGATGCCGAACTCGAGCCGGCCGAGGAGGTGAGTTGGGCAACGACCGACACCGACGCGCGCACGGATCTGCGCGTCACCGAGCCCGGACGCGCTGAGCGCTGCCATGCGGCAGACCATTTCGTGCCGCGGTGCCCGAGCAACTCACCCACTGACACCCAGCGTGGACGTGCCGTCATTCATCCGTACGCCCGACAGACATGCTCACGACGGGCTGTACGTGTTCGCAGTTCCAGTGCGAAAGATTGTCGTGAATTTCGCGAGCTTGGGGACTTGTGAGCGCGTAGGTTTGTGGGTGCTGGCGTACGGATCGGTCGACAGCGAACCCGTTGTGTGTGTGTTGACCGTGTCTGGAGTTCGTCGTGTCGCGTCCTGTTGTTCGTGTTCGTGTGTTGCGTCGTTGTGTTGGGTTGTTGTTGGCGATGTTGTTGGTGGCGGGTGGTTCGCCGTTGTCGTTGCCGTCGGTGGTTGCTCCTGTGGCCGAGGCGGGGTCGCGGTCAGCGCCGTTGCCGCCTTTGCCGCCGTTGCCGCCGCCGGGTTGGAGGCCGTCGGTGGGTGTGGCGCCGGCTGCGGCTGTGGTCCCGGCGTCGGAGCGGGTGCCGGCGTCTGCGGTCACTGTGTTGGATGGTGTGGAGGCGATGTCGGC
>JANNZY010000033.1:0-17131 GCA_031410915.1 Actinomycetes bacterium | reverse complement strand
GGCCAGGCCACGGTCGAACTCGCGCTGGCGATGCCGATCCTGTGTCTGCTGCTGCTCGGTGTCGTGCAGACCGCGGTTGTCGTGCTCGATCAGCTCCTGGCGATGGAAGCCGCGCGAGTCGGTGCTCGCGCCGCCTCGGTCGCCGCAGACACGACCTCCGCAGGACAGGGCGCTGCGCAGCGGGTGTTGCACGGAGTCGGCGATGCCAGTGTGGTCGTCAGCGGTGATGCCGTCACGGTTCGGGTGTCCATCGTCAACGGCACCGACATCCCAATGATCGGCCTCCTGCTTCCGGACGTCACCGTCGAGGCCAGCGCCACGATGGTGCTCGAGCCGCCATGAGCGAGGCGAGCACCGCGAACCACTGGACGCATCCACACGCATTCACACGCATCCACATGGCTGGCTGACGCACCGAGGGGTCGACGCACCGGACGAGAAACGTCGACGCGGGTAGCGTCGTGCGGCGTGGACCTCGTGATCACGGAATCATTCGTCGCCGGACGGTTCGTGCTGGCCGCGCACGGCGAGATCGACATGGGCACGTTGCCACAACTGCACAGCGCGCTCAGTCGTGCGGTCAGCGTCAGTCCAGGTCGTGTCGTGGTGCTCGATGTCGACGGTGTCTATGCGTTCGACGACACTGCGCTCGGCGTCGTGCTCGGTGCCGCTGGTCGCGCTCGCGACTTCGACGGTGACATCGTGATGGTCTGCAGCGCCGGGACACTCCGCGATCGCCTGGCGCGGACCGGTTTCGATCGCGCGGTGCGCGTCGCGTCGTCGCTCGCGGACACGGGCAGCATGGTGGAGTCCTGATTTTTCAGCGTGCCGCCAGCCAGTCCGGTCGTATCCTGGCCATCGCCGTAATCGCGTTGCTCGCTCCGGCGTGCAGCGACTCCAACGATTCGTCATCCACGTCGTCGGTCAACACGGTTCTGCCCGACCCCACACTGCCGGCACCGGGCGAGTGCGATGTCGTCGCCGAGACGCTGGACACCCCGTCCATCGTGATCGACGGGACCGAGACCGATGCAACGCTCGGCAACGCGTCGTGGAACTGCGGCACGCTGACGGGCGAGGGCTTCGTCACGTTCGTCTACAACCCGGTCCTGCTCGATGCCGACGGGCCGGTTGAGGTGCGCGTGGACGGGGCCGCACAGGCCGAGCTGTCGTGGCCGAAGGGAACGGCCTTCACCCAAACCGGTTCGGGTGTGTGGGAGTCCGACGATCCACCCAACGGCTGTGGCCGGCTGATCATCCGGCTCGCATCGCCGTCGGGCCTGTCGACTGCTGTGTACGGCGCGGACATTCGCGTCGGTGGCGACTCGGTCGACTGCCCACAACGCGAGCTGGACCCCAGTGACCCCGACATCACCGAGACACCCGAGCCGGTCTTCCCCACTGACACGGCGTCGACCGACACCGCGTCGACCGACACAGCGTCGACCGACACAGCGTCGACCGAGACAGCGTCGACCGACACAGCGTCGACCGACACCCAGCCTTGATGGAGGGCGTCAATTCGATCAGAGCACCGACCACGGCTGAGGATGTGAGTTGCACCACGTCAGTGAGACGACATCACTCGCACAACGTCACCGGCACGACGACAACTGTCGTGCCGGCTCCCGCGGCAGCGACCGGTCAGGCGAAGCGGCCCTGCGGTCGCGGCTTGTGCACGCCGCGACGATCGCTGGCGCGCATGTGCACCTTCTGCTCCTCTTCGAGAGCGGCCTCTTCGGCGACCAACCGCTTGAGGCTCATCAGTCGCACTGCCGGCAACGTCCCGGCTTCGATCGCGGCGAGCACCGCGCACCCCGGTTCGTCCTCGTGCTTGCAGTTGCGGAATCGACAATCGTCCGTCAGGTCGAACACGTCGGCGAAGGCGCGCTCGATGCCATCGCCGCTCAGCCACAGGCTGACGGCACGCACCCCGGGAGTGTCCAGCAACCAACCGCCGGTCGGCAGAGACACCAGTTCGGCGGCCGTGGTGGTGTGGCGGCCGCGCTGGTCGCCTTCGCGCACGTCGCTGACACGCTGCACGGCATCACCGACCAAGGCATTGATGAGCGTGCTCTTGCCGACGCCACTCGCGCCCAGCATCGCAATCGTGTGCCCACCGTTGGCGTAGCTGCGCAACACCTCCAGCCCCTCCGCCGTCCGTCCACTCGCCGCGTGCACCGGCACACCGAGCGCGACCTCGGACAGCGAGGCGACCGACCGGTCGACCTCGGCCGGATCGGACACCAGGTCGAGCTTGGTCAGGATCACCACCGGTTGCGCCCCGCTGTCGAACGCCAAGACGAGCTCGCGCTCCAGACGGCGCTGGTTCGGGGGACTGTTCAATGCGTGCACCAAGAAGACGGCGTCGATGTTCGCAGCGATCGTGTGGGCCTCGGCGCGGTTGCCCTCGTGTGATGCGCGACGGACGAATGCGCTCTGACGATCGAGCACGGTCTCGACCCGCTCGCCGTCGTCGGACGGCACGATCCAATCACCGACCGCGACATCTGCACCGATGTTGCGCACGCGCAGCGCGGGCTCGCCAACGGCTTGCAACACCGAGGTCCAACCACGGTCCAGACGGATCGCGCGACCCGGCCGACCGGGACGGCCGATGTCGCCCCACGCCTCGTCGAAGTGGGGTGTCCACCCCAGCGCAGCGTCGGGCGTTGTCGTCATCGTGGTGACGACCGTAAAGACTTCCGGACCCGACGTCAACGTCGTGCGCCGACCGTCGTTGAGCGCTCAAGGTGTGACCGATAACTCATCGACCCAGCTGCGATGAATCCTCTACGGTTTGCACGTCTCAATTTGCAGGCTTGAGATTTACCCCCGTGATCAATGCCGTGACGAAAGTAGAGACCCCATGTTGGAACGCCTTGCCCGCTTCTGCGTTCGCCGCCGCCGCCTTGTGGTGTTCGGCATCTGGATCCCCATCTTCGTCGCCCTCTTCGCCGCGTCTGGCGCAGCAGGAACCGATTACCACACGCAGATGCAACTGCCGAGCGGCGAGGCGCGCGACGTCTTCCGTCTGCTCGAGAGCGTCAGCAAGGAAGAGGCCGGCTTCGAGGCCACCATCGTCATGCAGGACCCGAACGGGTTCGACGATCCCGCGCTGCAGCAAGAACTGAACACGTTTTTCGACACGGTCCGCGGCAACGAGGGCGTCAAGGTCGTGACCCCGTTCGAGAACCCGCAACAGATCAGCCAGTCCGGCACCATCGCCTACGCCCGCCTCAACATCACCGAGCGGACGCAAGAGAAGTTCATGGCGCTCGCCGACGACATCAAGGCCGAGGGCGACCAACTGCTGCAGACCACCACGGACACATCGCTCCAGGTGGAATACGGCGGCGAGGTGTTCGGCGAGTTCGAGTTCCCGGCCTCGGAGGCGCTCGGCGTGATCGCTGCAGTCATCATCCTCGTCCTCGCGTTCGGCTCGGTCATCGCGATGGGTCTGCCGATCGGCACCGCGCTGTTCGGCCTCGGCATGGGCACCGCCATCGTCGGCTTGCTGAGTCACCTGCAGGAGATGCCCGACTTCACGAGCCAGATGGTCGCCATGATCGGCCTCGGTGTCGGCATCGACTACGCGCTGTTCATCGTCACCCGCTATCGGGAGGGGTTGCGTGACGGGCTCACCGTCGACGAGGCCGTCGTCGAGGCGGTGGACACGAGCGGCCGTGCCGTGCTGTTCGCCGGCATCACCGTGATCATCTCCTTGCTCGGCTTGTTCATCATGGGCCTGTCGTTCGTACGAGGTCTCGCGACGGGTGCTGCCGTCGGCGTCCTCGTCATGATGGTCGCCTCGGTCACGCTGCTGCCCGCGCTGCTGGCGATGACGGGCAAGCGCATCGATGTCACGTCGCGGGCCGCACTCATCTCGCTGTCGCTGGCCGTGGTCGCCGCGCTCGGCGCGATCATCACCGGCAACGCCGGCGTCCTCGGAGTCGGTGTCCTCCTGGCTGTCGCCGTCATCGTCGTCAGCTTGGTCGTCAAATCGCTGCGCAAGCCTCTGCCACACCGGGTCGAGAAGCCGAAGGAAAAGCGGCTGTGGTACCGGTGGAGCCGCGTCATCCAGAACCGCCCGTGGCCGGTGCTCGTCATCGCCGCCGGGTTGCTGATCGCGTTGACGATCCCGCTGTTCTCCATCCGTCTCGGCTTCTCCGACACTGGCAACGCGCCCAACGACCAGACCGTGCGCAAGGCGTACGACCTGTTGGCCGAAGGGTTCGGGCCGGGCTCGAACGGACCGTTGATCATCACCATCGAAGGCGACGCAGCGCTCGATGCGGCTCAGCGCGACGCGTTCGTGCAGACCCTGCAGTCCACCGAAGGCGTCGCTGCCGCGTTCACGTCGCCCGAGCCGTTGCGCACTGATCCGCCGCTCGCGATCGTGACGGTCATCCCGACGAGTTCGCCACAGGACAAAGCGACCAGCGATCTCGTGACCCGCCTGCGCGACCAAGTCGTTCCGGCCAGCGGCGTGGACGCGCTGGTCGGTGGGTTCACCGCCGCCGGGCAGGACTTCGCCGACTACCTCGGCTCGCGTCTGCCGATCCTGATCGGTGCCGTGCTCATCCTCAGCTTCCTGCTGTTGATGGCCGTGTTCCGCAGCTTGCTCGTCCCGCTCAAGGCGGTGGTCATGAACCTGCTGTCGATCGGCGCGGCCTACGGCGTGATCGTCGCCATCTTCCAGTGGGGCTGGGCCTCGAATGTGTTCGGCGTGGGCAAGGAGGGCCCGATCGAGGCCTGGGTGCCGATGATGCTGTTCGCGATCGTGTTCGGTCTGTCGATGGACTACGAGGTCTTCCTCCTGTCGCGCATCAAAGAGGAGTACGACCGCACCGGTGACAACGGCACCGCCGTCGCCGACGGCCTGGCCGCCACAGCACGCGTCATCACTGCCGCCGCGCTGATCATGGTCTGCGTCTTCAGCGCCTTCGTGATCGGCGACAACCGCCAGCTCAAGCTGTTCGGGCTCGGCCTGGCTGCGGCGGTCGCGATCGACGCCACCGTGGTCCGCATGTTGCTCGTGCCGGCCACGATGGAACTGCTCGGCAACCGCAACTGGTGGATCCCGAAGTTCCTCGACCGGCTGCTGCCCAAGATCGACGTCGAGGGTCATCACCACACCGCACCCGTGATCAGTCCCGACGAGGTCGACCGCGACGACGAGCTGACCTCGGTCTAAGCCTGGTCCGCCAGGGTCACAACCGAGTTGGGGTGACCGTGCCGTTTCGTTGATTCGGCAACTATCGTTGCGCGCACCTCGACAAACGGGCCCGGATCATCCAACGAAGAGGGTCACATGGCTAAACCCCTCGTGATCGTCGAATCGCCAGCCAAGGCCAAGACGATCTCCAAGTTCCTCGGCAGCGCCTTCGATGTGCGCGCCTCGGTTGGCCACGTGGCCGACCTGCCGAGCAAGGGGTTGGCCGTCGATGTCGACAACGGCTTCAAGCCGACCTATGAGCTGACCGAGCGGGGCAAGCAGGTCATCAAAGACCTCCGGGTCCTGATGAAAGACGCCAGCGAGCTGTATCTCGCGACGGACGAAGACCGCGAGGGTGAAGCGATCAGCTGGCACCTGCTCGAGTACCTCAAGCCGAAGGTGCCGGTGAAGCGGATGGTGTTCCACGAGATCACCAAGTCCGCCATCGATCAAGCGGTGAACAACCCGCGCGCCATCGACTACGGCCTCGTCGACGCGGCCGAGACGCGGCGCATCTTGGACCGTCTCTACGGCTACGAGGTCAGCCCGGTGCTGTGGCGACGCGTCAACCGTGGCCTGTCGGCCGGACGGGTGCAAAGCCCCACCATCCGCCTGGTGGTCGAGCGCGAGCGCGAGCGCATCGCGTTCGTGACCGCCGGCTACTGGGACATCGACCTCGGCACCGCAACTCGCCCGGCGTTCTCTGCGACGCTGGTCGCGCTGGACGGCATGAAGGTGGCCACCGGCAAGGACTTCGGCAGCGACGGCCGTCCGAAGGGCAGGGTCGTCGTGGTCGACGAGACCCAGGCGCTGGCCTTGGCCGATGGTCTGGCCGCCGCGACCGTCACCGTGCGCTCGGTCGAGGAGAAGCCGTACCGGAGCAGCCCGAAGGCACCGTTCATGACCAGCACGCTGCAGCAAGAGGGCGGCCGCAAGCTGCGCCTCGGCGCGCAGCAGGTGATGCGTGTGGCCCAGGGCCTGTACGAACGTGGCTACATCACCTACATGCGTACCGACAACGTCGTGCTCAGCGACGAAGCGCTGAGCGCGGTGCGGGCCGAGGTCGCCAAGTCGTACGGCCAGCAGTTCCTGTCGTCCGGTCCGCGACAGTTCAGCAGCAAGATCAAGAACGCGCAGGAGGCCCACGAGGCCATCCGCCCGACCACGCCGTTGCGAGCACCCGACCAGGTCTCGGCCGAGCTCAACCCGCAAGAGCTGGCGATGTACCGGATGGTCTGGCAGCGCACCCTCGCGTCACAGATGGCCGATGCCACGGGTACCACGGTCAGCGTGCGTCTCGGTGCGACGGCCACCACCCCGGCCGGCGCGCAGGACTGCGAGTTCGCGGCCAGCGGCACCACCATCACCTTCCCCGGCTACCGCCAGGTGTACGTCGAATCCACCGACGAAGACGCCGAGGACGAGCGCGAGGCGTTGCTGCCCGTGCTCGGCATCGGCGAGGTCGTCCCGGTCGCATCGATCACACCCAACGGCCACGCCACATCGCCGCCGGCGCGCTACACCGAGGCCAGCATCGTCAAGAAGCTGGAAGAGTTGGGCATCGGCCGGCCGAGCACGTGGGCCAGCATCATCCAGACGGTGCAGGACCGCGGCTACGTGTGGAAGAAGGGTCAGGCGCTCGTACCGACCTGGACCGCCTTTGCGGTGGTCGGCTTGATGGAGCAGCACTTCGACGAGCTCGTCGACTACGCCTTCACGGCGCGCATCGAGGAAGACCTCGACGCGATCGCCCGCAACGAGCAGAAGAAGGATCGCTGGCTGCACCGCTTCTACTTCGGCGACGAGAGCGACGCACAGCTGCCCGGTCTGAAACGGCTCGTGACCGAGAACCTGGACGAGATCGACGCGGCGGAGATCAACACCTTCCCGATCGGTCTGGATCCGAACGGCGTCGAGATCGTCGCCAAACCGGGCAAGTACGGCCCCTACGTCAAGCGAGGCGAGGACACGGCCAGCGTGCCCGAGGACATGACGCCCGACGAGCTGACCGTCGAGATGGCACTCAAGTTGCTGGCCCAACCAAAGAGCGACACGCCGATCGGTGAGCTCGATGGCCTGCCGGTGTTCGCCAAGAACGGCCGCTACGGTCCGTACGTGCAGTGGGGCACGCCCGATGCGCCGCCGCCCGGGTTGGAGAAGCCGAAGATGGCCAGCCTGTTCAAGACGATGACGCTGGAGCGAGTCACCGTCGACGACGCCAAGGACTTGTTGCAGTTGCCGCGCACGTTGGGGGTCGATCCCGCCGACGGTGTCGCGATCCTGGCCAACAACGGCCGCTACGGACCATACGTACAGAAGGGCAAGGACTACCGCAACATCACGAGCGAGGAGCAGCTGCTCGAGATCACGCTGCCACAGGCGTTGGAGATCTTCTCGCTCCCCAAGAGCTACAAGCGCGGTGGCCCGTCGCTCGCCGCCAAGGGTCCGCTGCGCGAGTTCGGCAACGACCCTGTGAGCGGTAAGCCGGTCGTGGCCAAGGACGGCAAGTTCGGCGTCTACGTCACCGACGGTGAGACCAATGCATCGCTCAGCAAGGGCGACCGCTTGGAAGCGATGCCCGAAGAGCGCGCCTACGAGCTGCTTGCCGTCCGTCGCGAGTCGATCATCGAAAAGGGTGGGTTGCCCGGCAAACGGGCGGCGGCCACCAAGAAGGCGGCCGCCAAGAAGGTCGCCGCGAAGAAGGCTCCGGCCAAGAAGGCCGCGGCGAAGAAGAAGGCCCCGGCCAGCTGAGTCTCGTCGGCTGCCGGTGCACGTCGGATCAGCCGAAGACCATCACGCCGAGGATGCCGACGAGAACGAGCCCGCTCGCCGCGAATTCGTGACGGCTGTGGCGTTCGCGCAGGAACACGCGGGCGACGATGAACGTGAACAGCAGCTCGATCTGCCCGAAGGTGCGGACCTTGGCCGCGTTTTGCAGCGTGAACGCGATCGCCCAGCAGGCCGAGCCGCAGACGCTGAGGATGCCGACGACGGAGCTGGAGCGCCAATGACGGAGCGCGAGACCGATCTGGTCGCGCTCGCGCGCGACGAGGTAGCCGCCGTGGACGACGGTCTGGATCGTGTTCATCACGGCCAGGCTGACGATGGCGCGCATCACCGACGGGCTGTCGGTCAGTGCCTTCGACGCGGCGCGGATTCCTACAGCAGCGAGTCCGAACAGCCCGCCGGCGATCAGCCCGTAGAGGCCCGCGCGATCGCGGAACGACGAGAGGCGGATGCGCTTGCCCTTGGAGACGAGGAGCACGATGCCGGCCATGCAGATCGCGATGCCGATCCACCCGATCGGGCGCAGACCCTCGCCCAGGAAGACCGCGGAGAAGATCGCGACCTGCACGACTTCGGTCTTGGAGTACACCGTGCCGATCGCGTAGTCGCGCGCGTCGAAGGCGCGGATCAAGAAGATGGTGCCCAGGATCTGGGCCACGCCCGCACCGGCGATGATTGGCCAGAATCGGGCGTGCACGTGCGGCACGTCCACCCCTGACAGCAGGGCGATCAGAACCGCTGCAACGGAGATCGGCGCTCCGTACACGTAGCGGACGAACCCCGCGCCGCTGACCGAGAGCAGCGACCGCAGCTTCTGCTGCATCGCGGTGCGCGATGTCTGGAACGCGGCGGCGAGGAGTGTGATCGGGATCCACATGATCGGTCGTTTCGGGCGGCTGGAGCGGCCGGGCAGTGTCTCATATCATGAGACTGATGTTTCGATATATGGTACACCTGAAGCGGCGACGTGTCACACCCGACCGGTATGGTGCTCGTCGTGACGGGATCCGGTCGGTACATCGCCCTCGAGGGCGCGGAGGCGTGCGGCAAGAGCACCCACGCCAAACGCCTCGCGGATGACATCGGCGCCGTGCTCACCCGCGAGACGGGCGGCACCCGCATCGGGGCCAAGATCCGAGACATCCTGCACGACACCGACCATCTCGAACTCGTCGACAAGGCCGAGGTGTTGCTGATCGCAGCCGACCGCGCCCAACACCTACAGCAGGTGATCCGGCCGGCACTTGTTGCTGGCCGCCACGTCGTCAGCGACCGCAGCGCGCATTCCAGCCTGGCCTATCAGGGCTACGGCCGCGGCGTGGCGCTCGATGTCGTGCGCAACACCAACGACTGGGCGCTCGACGGCACGTGGCCCGAACTCGTCCTGCTCATCGACGTGCCCCCCGACGTGCTTGCCGAGCGGATGAGCGATCGCGACCTGGACCGTTTCGAACAGGCCGATGATGCGTTCCACGCTCGGGTCCGGGCCGGATTCCACGAGATGGCCGCGGCGGATCCCGCACGATGGTTCGTCATCGACGGCACGCGCAGCAAGGACGAGGTCGCAGCCACCATCCGCGCCACCGTGCGGAACGCATTGGGCATCTGATGGCCGGCATGTTCAGCAGTGTGTGGGACGGCGTGGTCGGGCAACCCGAAGCCGTCCGGCGGTTGACCAGTTCGGTCGCCAACCCGGTTCACGCCTACCTGTTCGTCGGCCCGCCGGGCAGCACCAAGAACGAGGCGTCGCGTGCGTTCGCCGCGCTGCTCCTGGCCGGCGAAGACGATCCAGATCAACGCGACGCCCGTCTCGCGCTGGCCGGACAGCATCCCGACGTACGCGAGTTCGCTCGTGTCGGCGCAGCCATCTCTCGCGACCAGGCCGACGAGATCATCCGCCTCGCCGCCTTGGCCCCGAACGAGAGCAATCGCAAGGTACTGATCCTGGACGAGTTCCACTTGCTCAGCCCGGAGGCCGCGGCCAAGCTGCTGAAGACCATCGAGGAACCACCGGCCAGCACCATCTTCATCGTGCTCGCCGACTTCATGCCGCCCGATCTCGTCACCATCGCGTCGCGGTGCGTCCGCATCGACTTCCAGCCGATCGACGACGACGTCGTCGTTGCCACGCTCGTCGCCGAAGGCATCGAATCCGGACGCGCCCAGGGGGCGGCCGCGGCCGCGCGTGGCGACCTGACCCGGGCGCGGCTGCTGGCCCGCGACGACCACCTCGCCGCCCGGCGAGCGATGTTCGCCGGAGCGCCGCACGCGCTGGACGGCACCGGCCGAGTCGTCGCTGCCACGGTCGAGGCCTTGCTCGGAGAGATCGAAGCCGCCGCGGCGCCATTGGCCGAGCGCCACACGCGCGAGGTGACGGCGTTGGAAGAGCGCATCGCCGCGGTCGGTGAGCGTGGCAGTGGCAAGAAGGCCCTCGAGGAACGGCACAAGCGTGAGCTGCGAAGGCACCGCATCGACGAGCTGCGCGCCGGCCTGGCCACGATCGCCGGCTCGTATCGCGACGCGCTGGTGGCAGGATCGTTGGCCCGGCCGGACTCTGCGGCGGATGCGATCACCCGCATCCACGCCGTGCTGGAGGCATTGGAGCGCAACCCGAACGAATCGCTGCTGCTGCAATCGTTGCTGCTCGAACTTCCGCCACTGCCCGGCTAGCGACTAGACCGTCGCCATGCCGAAGCTGTCGATCGACGAGGTCTACGGGTTCTTGGCCGAGCCGAACCATCTCGCCCGCATCGCGACCGTCGATCACGACGGCATGCCACGCGTCGTACCGCTGTGGTTCATCATGGACGGCGACCTGTTGTGCTTCACGCCCCGTGAACCGGCGGTGATCTGGACCAACATGCTGCGCGACCCACGTATCGGCATCTCGATCGACGAGGACGAGATCCCGTACCGCAAGGTCACCGTGCAGGGCCACGTACAGGTGCTCTACCAGCCCGGCCGCGACCGCCTGTGGCAGCACCTGTACCGGGCGATCGCGTCGCGCTACATCTCCGTCGAGGCCGCCAACGCCTATGTCGACGGGACCGACGACCAACCCCGAGCGCTGTGCGCCGTCGACCTCACCGCGGAAACAACCCGGCTGTCGTCCTGGCGGATGCCCACCGAAGGCGAAGACCCTCGCGGCATCTGGCACCCCCGCTACTACCTCCCCGGCACCAAGATGGATCCGAGTACCTGAGTCAGCAATGCGGTGGGAGGTCGCGGGGTGCCCCCGCTAGCATTTCGCCGTCGCCCAGATAGCTCAGTCGGTAGAGCATTTCACTCGTAATGAAAAGGTCGA
Organism: Actinomycetes bacterium; assembly: GCA_031410915.1. GTDB lineage: Bacteria > Actinomycetota > Acidimicrobiia > Acidimicrobiales > Ilumatobacteraceae > WLMZ01. Next base: position 5,822 of record JANNZY010000033.1, on the reverse strand, counting down.
GGGTTCGATTCCCTCTCTGGGCTCCCAAGAATTTTCGCTGAGTTCTTCGTGATCGCGAAGAAGCCGCTGGGTACCGAGAGCGGAGGCACGTTGCGCGGATGTCGCATGACAGACCCGTATAACGGCGCATTTGGCACGACCTGAATGCTGCGCCTGCCGGCAGCGTGTCGTTGGGTACAGGAGATCGCAGGGCGTCAGAGGTCAGCGGTGGGGAGGAAAGCGATGTCTGAACACTGCGGCCGGTTCGAGAGCGAAACCGTCGGGACCGAACGTCACTGTGAAGGTGTCGAGGAACCCGGTCTGACCCAGGATCACAGCAGTTCCATGATGCGGCCAAGGGTCCAGCACGGCAACAACTCCTCGCCACCCAATCGGTGCGACGCTCAGGCTCGACGGCGGCCGCACCTCGAGCGTGAAGTCGTATAGAGCAACCGTGCTGGTGGAACCGCCGAGACGCAACATCATCGTTTCGTGACGTTGAACCGGATCGCCGCCAGAGTTCAGGACCTCGGCTGCGACGACTGTGATCGGGCCACCATTGTCGATGATCGCCGCGAACCGGTTCGACGCGCCCGGTGCTGCAACGCTGACAACGGCGCGCAGCACGGGCTGCGGGCTACGTCCGTGTCCTTCTCCGAAGTCGGTGTATCCGTACTGCCAGGCGTCAGCCAAGCCCGTAGACCACCGGCTCGTCTGGTGCCGGCGCTCGCATGACTTCAACGTCGTCGACCTCGGCATGAGACAGGACGGTGAGCAACTCAGCCAGTGACGGTGCGTCGCAGCGCACCTGGTTCGTTGTGTCGACCGCGACCCATCGGCCGGCCCATGGCGTCAGGTCCAGCGTGCGTACCATGAGCGAAGCGTATCCGGTGGGTGCGACACCGTTCTCGCACGCCGGCCCAATCCGATCACACGATCCTCACTGCCCATTGCCTGTCCAGCGCAGAACAACGACACAGAATCCCCCGGCGTGAGAGGCATCGGGGTAGCGCCGATCGGCGCATCCGGGCTAGCGAAACCTCCGTTTCGGGTGCGTAGTGGCGGCGGGGGTACGGTGCGGGATGGCGAAGGACGAGCTCGAGGAGCTGGTGGTGGCCGATGCGGACGCATTACGCGCGTGGTTGAACGAGCACCACCAGACGTCGCCCGGAGTGTGGCTCGCACTGGCCAAAATGGGCGGCCAGGTGACGTCGCTGGTGTGGCAGGAGGCCGTCGACGAAGGGCTCTGCTTTGGGTGGATCGACGGCCAGACGCGCAAACGCGACGAGGAGACGATGTCGATACGGTTCACGCCGCGTGGTACGCGCAGCGTGTGGTCGCAGCGCAACGTTGCGAACGTCGCCCGCCTGCACGCGGAGGGACGGATGCAGCCGAGCGGGTTGGCCGTCGTCGAGGCAGCCCGTGCCGACGGGCGCTGGGACCGAGCTTACGCGCCGTCCTCTGAGCTCGTGATCCCCGACGACCTCGCTGCCGCCGTTGCCGGCGAGCCGGAGGCCCAGCGAATGTTCGGCGTCCTCACGAAGTCGAATCAGGTTGCGCTCGTGCACCGGCTGGGCAACGTGAAGAGGGCTGCGACGCGTGAACGCAAGATCGCTGAGTACGTCGCAATGCTCGCCCGCCACCAGACCATCTACCCGCAGAAGGCGAAACCCGCGGCGGACTGACAGTGTGATCACCGAGGCCGAGATCGGGCTCTTCGACGACCGGTCGCACTCCCAGCGAACGACACCCGTCGCATGCGGTGCGAGCAACTGCCGCAGCTCGGACGTCATCTGGAGGACGCTCCCGAGGACAGTTTTCACTGCAGGCCCACGCGCCGCTCTCGCACGGCCACAGCTCCCCATTCAACGCGTTCGAGCGGTCGTCGATCGTGATCGCCTCGCTTGGCGCGATCGCAACGCGTCCTCGGGCCGGTGATACGGAACACATAACGCGCCCCACAGATCTCCGCAACTTGACCCTCGCCGATCGGGTGCAGAACGGCGCATCCGGCGCTGGCAATACCGGCGATTGAGGACCGCAACGCGCTGTCCTGAACACCCGAGATCTGCGCCAAGTTCGCGACTGCGAACGGGCGCACGTTGAGTCGCCCGGCTATGAGCCGAGCGCCGGGCGTCCAGGCCACCGCCGCGAGCGCAATGGCCATGCCTCGCGCAGCCACTGGTCGATCTCAACGGCCAGATCCAGATCCCGTTCAGCGCGTGACGCTCGGACCCAAGACCGAACCATCGCCTCAGCGGCACCACTGCCGTCGGGGTCGATGTAGACACATCCAATCACGTCATCGCTGTCCAGCACGCTGTACGCGAACGCTTCACCGGCGACGAACTCACGCCGATGTTGCTCCAGATCGGCGAGGTTCTGGTCCAACGTCATCGGCGTCGGCCAGTCGTCACCTCCCCAGTCCGATTGCGCAAAACCCGCCGTTGCATGGATGTGCTCGATACTCGACATCCACGCCTCGTAGTCGCGTTCGTTGTGCACCGGCGCCAAGATCTCCAGCCGGAACCAGGTTGTCGAGAGCGCTACTGGTGGGTCGATAACGCGCTCGAACACATCCTCAGTCTCCCCGAACGCCGTCGCCGCCGTCGACATGAGAGCCCCCCCGTCGACGAAGGTGTGGGTTTGCTGATTCGCTTTCCAAAGCGTATCTCGCGGAGTCCCATGGATGGACGATACCAGCGATCGATGGTGCCCTGAATCGAAATGCTCGATGAAGCCAGGTAGCGGGGTGCCCGACCCCGTCAGCGCGCCCGCAGGCTCGAGCTCGAGCGCGCCCGCGGGCGGCGATGATTTCATCCGGCGCCGACCGTCTGACCATTGACCGCACACGCAGAGGAGAGATCACCAATGGCCATGGACACAGGACCCGTGAAAGGCCCCGCTTCCTACTTCCCGTCGATCGAGAAGAAGTACGGCAAGCCAATCGCCGAGTGGAAACAGATCATTTCGTCAACACCCCGACCTCAAGCACGTGGAACTGGTGGCGAGCTGAAGAACATGCACGGCATGGGACACGGCCACGCCAAACGTTGTTGTCGCCGACACCCTCGCCGGGAACTAAGGAAGATTTCATGATGACGGACTCACACTTACCAACCCCCTTGGACATCACGTTCACAGCAACTCTCGGCAAGGTGCGCGAGGGCGACACGTGGACCTGCGTCCAGCTGCCGCAATCGACCGAGACCTTCGGCACTCGGGGCCTTGTAAAGGTCGCTGGAACCGTCGACGAGGTGCCATTTCGGGGCTCCTTCATGGCGCTCGGCGATGGAACGCACAAGCTGCCGATCGCTGCGGCGATCCGCAAAGCGATCGGGAAAACCGACGGCGACTCCGTCACTGTCCACCTGACCGAACGACTCAGCTGAGAGCACGCGCGCGTCATGGAGGCTCGCGCCACACCTGCCATTCCGCGTCGCCGCCACGGACGCGGCGTCGGCACATAACGCGCGCAGCAGAACGACTCGACCGACGACCCGTGCCCACGCGCCGGAACAACACGGTTATGACCGTCCTGCCGCCGGAAGGTCCGTCCGCGTTCCCCAGGTCACAGCATTGTTTGTCCGCCGCAGGCACGGTGAGACAGCCCAAATTTTGGACTCGTGATGAAAAGGTCGAGGGTTCGATTCCCTCTGGGCTCCAACACACCACACTCGGTCGATGAATGTCGCGCTGGCTTGGCAGAGGCGTCATCCGACGGTTCGACTCAGGACGGTAGAAAGCGCCGAGCCGCCTGCGGACCTGCTTGGTCAAACGGCCGGCGGGATCGATGACGTCATTGTCGAGAGCGCCGAGCATGCGTTCGGCGCATGCGGTCGCCGCAGCTGCTACGGACTTCGGGGAGTGGAGCCGACGAGTGGCTTCTCGCTCAATGGCACCGAGGTTCATTCCGCCAATTGTGAGTGCACCACCAAGGTGACGACGATTCTGATCCGCGTACCGTCTCTCGTGACGCAACTCGCACCACTTCACTCTGCCGCGCTGGTTCGCCGACGCGGGCGGGTTCCTCGCCGACGCGAACCGTTTCGGCCCGAGCTCGCAGCCGCATTCGACATGATCGGGTTCTCGTACTACGCAACGATGGGGGCCAAGAGTGGGGGCGCCATCGATCTATTCTCCAGACGCCGTCGTCTCGGCGCTCGGTTACGGCATCTACGCTGACGGGCTCGGACTCGTTCTGGACCGGCTGCACGACGAGATCCCGGGTACGCCGATACTCGTTCGCCGAGTACGGCGTCGGCACCGACGTCATCGCCCTCAGAGGTCTTGACCACACGAGAGTCACCAATCGACGACCATGCGCTCCGCCTCGTCGCGAACAGCTTTCTGCTCAATGGTGGCGAGTTCGCTCAGAACCAGGACAACGAATGCGGGGGCCGCACGGGCGGCACGATCACTCCAATTCCAGGAGCACGCTGGGAACCTCGTCGAGCAACTCACGCGCGATGAAGCTGGTGCGACCAAGCCGGGCACTGAGGCGAGTTCCCGCGTCACCGTGGACGAACGTGGCCCAGCACGTCGCCTGGGCGGCGTCGCCGCAGCGTGCAGCTGCTCCAGCAACCAGGCCGGCGAGCACGTCGCCCGACCCGGACGTGCCGAGCCCCGGGGTGGAGGGTTCTGCAGACCAGCGTCGACCGTCCGCGGCAGTCACGGTGCCGAATGAACTCACGACCGCGCCGGTCCGGGTGCTGACGAGCACGCCCAGTTCGTCGTCTCCGTTCATCGAGCAGTCATGGGCCAGGGTGCGCAGCTCCTGTCGATTCGGTGTGAGCACGAGACGGCCGCTCACCCGGGCGAGGCGCGTCGCATCGATGTTCGCGACAGACATGAGTGCGGCAGCGTCGAGGACGATGACCGCCTCCGGCCTGAGCAGATGAATCGCACGCTCGATGAGGTCGGTGATGACCCGCTCGCCGAACAGGCCCGGGCCGATGAGAACGGCATCGCATCCGCTGAGCGCCGAGTCGAGATCCGATGCAGGGCGTTCGCGTTCCGTCTCGGCCGGGAGCGGGATGACCATCGACTCCGGAACTGCAACCGACACGCTCGGAACGATCGATGCCTCAGTAGCGATCTGCAGCCGCCCGGCGCCCATGCGCAATGCTGCGACCCCAGCCAGAATTGCCGCTCCGGCCGTGTGAGCCGAACCGGCGAGAACCAGTACGGTGCCGCGGGTGTGCTTGTCCCCGGCTTCGTCGAGGGGCAGCGGCCACGCGCGAAGCACGGAAGCGTCGAGTGGCAGGTTCGCCAACGAGGGAGCCCGATGATCATCGCGGTGCAACGGGGGCGTCCGGTTCGTCTGTGATGTCTTGGTGAGCGATGTCCAGTGGTGCTGTCCACCCATCATGCGTCAACCGTGGACTGCCGTCCGACTGGGTGGTGTAGGCGGTCAGCGAGCAGTTGGCCAGGCGTCCGCCGCCCAATGCAATTGCTTCGGCTTCGTCGAGATCCTCGAGGAGATACCGCATGACGATGATGACCACCTCGTGCGTGACCAGCAAGACTCGTTTGCCGGTGTGCTCCCGAGCCAATGAATCGCGGAGGGACCGCAGCCGGAGCGCGACATCGACCCAGCTCTCGCCACCGGGTGGCCGGTGGTAGAACTTTCCGAGGCGTCTGCGACGTTCGGCCTCAGCGGGGAACCGGGCCACGACTCCTCTGTGTGTGAGCAGATCGAGTATCCCGAGCTCGCGCTCACGGAGGCGTTCGTCACGATGAACCTTCACGTCGAGTCCGGCTGCGTGGACCACCAGCGGTGGGGGGGTCGACGCCCAGACAAACGGCGACGCGATCACGACCACCGGCCGCGCGGGCAGGCC
>JANNZY010000032.1:0-24768 GCA_031410915.1 Actinomycetes bacterium | reverse complement strand
TCACGCAGGGCGACAACCGGGCGACCGCCGACGAATTCGGGACCACAACATCTGACATCGTCGGCGAGGCCCAGCTGACCGTCCCCCACGGCGGCACGATCCTGTGGATGCTGTCGAGGTGGTGGACCCTCGCAGGAGTCGCTGGAGTCCTGACCGTGCTGGCACTCTTGGGAACCGAAACCTCGAGTCGGCCACAGCGACGCGCACGACGCGGACCGGTGTGCATCGTGAGCAGCCTGTGATTGCGCCGACCGACCCCAGTGACCGTGCTCGAGACTGCGATGCGAACGGCGGGTGCGTCACGCTTCCAGGCGCTCCTCCCGGACGGCTCCGAGATCAACTCGCTGTTACCCTCACCGGTGTGGGACCGACACGACCGGAGAGTTGCGCCACGCCACGCCGCTCATGAACACCTCTGACAGCGGGCCGGCCGACATCGAGGTGTACGCCGACATCTGGTGCCCGTTCGCGCACGTCGGCCTGCGCGTGGTCGACGAGCAACGAGGACAGCATCGCCCCGACGTCGGTCTGATCGTCCACGCTTGGCCGCTCGAACTCGTCAACGGCGTCGCGATGGATCCTGCAGGCGCGCGCCGACACGCCAACGAGTTGCGCGACCAGGTCGCGCCGACGCTCTTCGCCGACCTGGACGTTGACCACTTCCCGGCGTCGACGCTCGAGGCGCTGGCATTGGTGGCGCGTGCCTACCGCCACGGCAACAGCAAGGGCACGGAGGCGAGCTTCGCCCTGCGCGATGCGCTCTTCGAGCACGGCCAAGACATCTCCGATCCAATCGTCCTTGCCACGGTGGCCGCCGGTCTCGGCATCGACCTCCCTGACGAGCACGACCGGCAGGCCGTCCTCGACGATTGGCGCACCGGGCAGGAACGCGGCGTTCTCGGCTCACCGCACTTCTTTGCCGGAGACGCCAACGTCTTCTGTCCATCACTCGCGATCAGCAAGGACGAGCACGGCGAACTGACCATCGCCACCGACCGAAGAAAGCTCGACGACTTCCTGCGACGAATCTTCGACGAGCCGCCTGCAACGTGAGCGTGCTCGCCCCTTGACAACAATCGCAAGCGGTGTAGGTTCGGGCGGAGTCTGACCTGGGCGTCGACGCGGTGAAGGGAGTTCCGATGGGGCGATTTCACTACCACGCTGACGGAACCGGTCACGTACACGAGCACGACCACCACGACCAGGGTCATGACCACCACCACGAAAAAGATCTCGACAGCGGTCGGAATGGGTCGGCCGGTGTCGGGGACCACTCGGGGTATCAGACCGGCGCATTGCGGGTCGACGTCCTCGAACACATCCTCGGCGAGAACGACCGCACCGCGCAGACCAACCGCAGCGACTTCGCTCGGGCCGGGGTCCACGTCGTCAACCTCATGTCGTCGCCTGGCGCCGGCAAGACGGCGCTGCTGCGCGAGACGCTGATCCGCCTCGGCGGCACCGTGCGCGTCGGCATCATCGAGGGTGACATCGAGACGGCTCTCGACGCCGAGCGCCTGGCCGGTCTCGGAGCGCCGGTGTCGCTCGTCAACACGGCGAAGGGGTTCGGCGGCGAATGCCATCTCGACGCGACCATGGTGCGCGCTGCGCTCCGCGGGTTGCCGCTCGATGATCTCGACCTCATCGTCGTCGAGAACGTCGGCAATCTGGTCTGCCCGGCCGAGTTCGACGTCGGCCAGGATGTGCGCGCGATGGTCTTCAGTGTCACCGAGGGCGAGGAGAAGCCGCTCAAGTACCCGGTGATGTTCCGGTCGGCCGACATCGTGGTGATCAACAAGATCGACCTGCTGCCCTATCTCGACATCGATCTCGATCGCTTCTACTCGAATCTCGGCGACGTCAATCCCGGCGTCGAGGTGATCGAGGTCTCGGCCAAGACCGGCCAGGGTCTCGAGCATTGGTGCGCATGGCTGCGCTCGATCGGCGGTTGAGGGTCGAGTCCGTCAGTCGGCGGCGGTGATGTCGAGTGATGTCACGAACAGCTCGTTGCCCGTGACGACGCTCGTGTCGGTGGACTCGCAGGCGCGACAGCGGAACACCGGCTCGTCGAGCTGGGTTTGCGCCCCGCACGTGCGGCATTCGATCACAGCGGGCACCTCGCGCACCTCCAGCGGCACCCCTTCGAGCGGTGTCTCGAACACCACCATCTCCCAGCTGTAGCGCAGCGTGGAGGGCACGACCTGACGAAGATGACCGACGTCGATGCGGACGCGTTCTACCGGTCTGCCGGCTGCGGCCTGATGCGCGATCTTGGCAATCGCCGTACAGATCGAAACCTCGTGCACCGCGTGAGCATAAGCCCATGGCCCTTGACACGGCTCCCCGCCGGGCCTAGGAAAGGGTCGATTGGTGCGACACGCCGCTCCTCACCCGATGTGAAGTCGGAGGCCCAGCGAATGATCGAGCACGACGCCACGACAGTGGGCTGTCACCCGAGCAGACACGTGCGATTCGAGGTGGCTGCACCACGCCGGTTCCTGCTGCCGGCGGTCCTGCTGCTGCTCGCCGAGGAGCCTCGGCACGGCTACAGCCTCGCCACCGCTCTTCAGGAGCTGCAGGTCGGCCATGTCGACCGGCCGAATGTGTATCGAGCGCTCGCCCATCTCGAAGGTGATGGTCTCGTGGGCTCCTCGTCGACGCTGCGGACCGGGCAAAGCCGGCGCGTGTACCGCCTCACCGAGCAGGGAGAGCATGTGCTGCGGCGCTGGATGGGAGTGATCAAACAGGAGCGCGACGGGCTCGACCGCGTGTTGCGCCGGTATGTCGCGACGGGCACCGTCGACGCCGTGCTGGCCGAGGTCGAGGGCGGATGGCACACCGTGACCGCCACACCCTGGTCGCCCGTGTCGCCGACGTCGCGCATCGTGCCCCGGCGTGGTTCGCGGCTCTCGGCAGCAACCGGTGCGGCACACGACGATGCCGCCGGTACCACGGACATCGCCGACTCCGACGTCATCGGCGGTGACGAGCAACGGACCGAGGTCAGTCGCTTCCGGGTGGTGCAGGATCGTTCGGTGGTGCTGATCGACGCGCGCTCGTCGGTCGGGCCGATCACATTCGGTGCCATCGGGATCAGCGGAGAGATCGAGGCAGCAGTGTCGCGCCGCCGAATCTCGGCGCGGGTGCGGCCCGTTGCCCATCTCGACCTCGACGTGGATCACCTACGATCGGGCAACGGCGTGTACGACGCCGAACTGCTGCGGCGCATCGACGCCCGCCGTCATCCAGCGGTGCATCTGGAGCTGCGTGCCTGCACGGCTCTCGGTTCGGCGGGTAGATACGCGCTCACCGGCGAGATCACCTTTCATGGCGTCACCAAGTCGTTCGACGGCGCCGTTGAAGTAGTCATGTCGACGGATCACACGATGGTGGTGCGCGGCGAGCAGGTGATCGACATCCGCGACTTCGGCGTCGCGTCGCCCACCGTGCTGATGCTGCGGATCTACCCCGACGTGGTGGTCAAACTGCAGGTCGAGGCCGAGCTCGAACCGAGCCGGCTGACGGAGGTCTCGTAAGGGCAATCGGCCAATCTCGTCAGGAGGGTACGTTCATGGAGTTGTTGCTTGTCTTCGCAGCGGGGTACGTGATGGGTTCGCGTGCTGGGGGAGAGAGCCTGGACGAATTGATCGGAGCCGCCCACGCGATCCGCGAGTCGGACGAGTTCCACGATCTCGTCGCGGCACTGCGCAAGCACGCCGCGTTCTCGCTGCGCAACCTCGCGACGGTGCTCGAACGCGTGCGCGAGCCCACGGCGACGCCGGACGTTTCGACCGATCTGCTCGACAGGGTCAGGCTTCTCGTCGGGCGACGCTGAGCGAGATGTCGTGGCTCACCCCGCGCACGCCGACGACATCGCCTGACGAGCCGACCGCCGGCTCGGCCCGGGTTGCAAACCAGTGACGTGCGCCGTCCGGGCCGACGACGCTGTACTCGTCCTCGAACGGCTGATTCGTCGCGACAGCGCCGATCAGCACCGCCCGCATGCGGTCGCGGTCCGCTGGCTGCATGACGTCGAGATGGGCTTCGAGGGTGCCGTCGAAATCGCGCGGGTCGACCCCGTGCATGCGGTGCATCTCGTCACTCCATTGCACGGCGTCGGTGCCGACGTCCCACAACCAGCGGCCGACGTGTGCCAGCGCCTCCCACTCCTGCAGTCGAACTTCGACTTCGGCGAGCGCAGCTTGAGCCAGGCGCACCTCGGTCAGCTCCTCAGCGACGCCGACTGCGCCGAGGTACGTGCCGGCTCGGTCGACGATCGGCGACACGGACAGCGCGATCGGAATCGGCATGCCATCTTTGCGCTGGATCTCGGAGAACACCCGGTCGACCCGTTCGCCGCCCGCGACGCGCGCCTCGACCGAATCGAGATCGTCGCCGAGATGGACTGGCACCAGCATCTTCAACGTCTTGCCGTACACCTCGTCCGGCGCGTATCCGAAGATTCGTTCGGCGCCGCGATTCCAGCTGATGATCAGCGACGATGCGTCATGGCTGAACAAGGCGAGGCTCGACAGATCGGCGAACAGATCGAGCGCACTCACCGCGTCGCTCATCCCCTGGATCGGATCACGCATATCGATCGCACGATAACGCGCTCGCGCTGGTCGGGTCATTCGCCCGTCTCTGCGCCCTTGCCCACTCCGAAAGATGGGCGTACTGTCCGGACGACGACGACCATGTCTCCGCATGGTCACGCGGAGGTGAGAGCCAATGGCGTCGATCGTAGAGGACGTTCGCGACATCGCCGATCCCGATGTCGGTGATGCGCTTGCGCTCGCTGCGTTCGTCCTCGCGAAGCGGTTCGCGGCCGGCGCCACGCTCTGGTGCTTCGCCCCCGAGTGGCCCGCGCACGCGCGCCACGTTGCGGTCGAGTTCGTGCATCCGGTGCTGGTCGGCAAGCGGGCACTGCCGGCGGTGAGCATCCACGCGGTCGATCCGTCGTGTGCGCTGCGGTCCCTTGTGCGGCCCGGCGATGTGGTGCTCGCCGTGAGCGGGCCGGGTTCGGCCGCAACGACCGACGTGATGCGTCGCGCCCCGGCGTGGGGTGCGACGAGCATATGGATCACCGCCGGTGGGGGAGGATCCCACCGCCACACCTCGGCCGATCACATCGTGCCGGCCGGCGGACACGACGCCGACAGCCCGGCCGAGCACGATGGCCGGCTGGTTCTGCTGTACCACGTGCTGTGGGAGTTGACCCACGTGTGCTTCGAGCACCCCGGTCTGCTCACGGAGCCCGACGTCTGCAGCGGCGACGGCGAGGTATGCGTGACGTGCTCGGACGAGGGGCGCGTCGGCGAAGTGATCACGGCCGACAGTCGCGGCTGGGCGCGTGTGCGCACGTCCGGTGGCGACGAGGTGATCGACACCACGATCGTCGACGAAGTGGCCGTCGGCGACCTCGTCCTGATCCATGCCGGCATGGCGATCGCGGTGCTGCCGTGAGCGACGGCACCGACTTCCTCTACCCGTTCATCGAGGCCGACGAGCGTGACGCAGGTTCGCTGCTCGTCGACCTCGCCGAGTCGGCGCGAAGCAAGGTGGCGACGAGCGCGTCGTTGCGCTCGCTCACGCTCGCCAGCGCTCGGCCGGCCATCGCCTCAGCCGCGCTGGCGATGAGCTCGCGGTTCCGGCGGGGCGGCCGGCTGTTCGTCTTCGGCAACGGAGGGAGCTCGACCGATGCTGCGTCGCTCACCGCGCTGTTCGTCGCGCCGCCGTGGGGTCGTTCGCTGCCGGCACGCGACCTGGTCGACGACACGGCGGTGCTGACCGCGCTCGGCAACGACGTCGGCTTCGATCTCGTGTTCTCACGCCAGCTCATCGCCCACGCGCAGCCAGACGACATCGCGATCGCGCTGTCGACCAGCGGCAACTCGCGCAATCTGCTCAGCGCATTCGGCGAGGCCGCGCGCCGAGGTCTGCTCACCGTCGGCATCGCCGGCTACTCCGGGGGCGACATGGCGAGGTCACCCGACGTGGAGCACTGCCTGGTCGTGGACGCCGACAGCGTGCACCGCATCCAAGAAACGCAGGCCGCGCTGGGCTTCGAACTCTGGCGAGGCGTGCAACGGGATCTGCAACGCGACGAGGAGGTTCCATGACGGCAACAGGCGACCGCGAGGCAGCGGTCCTCGACCGCATCGAGGCGTTTCGTCGACGCAGGCCTCGCCTGACCGACGATGTCATCACGTTGGCGCACGGCGCGGGCGGCAAGGCGTCGGCCGCGCTCGTCGATGCCGTCTTCGTCGAGGCGTTCTCGACCGGCGACCCGACACCGCTCGCCGACTCGGCGACGCTCAGCTTGGCCGGCGGTCAGCGGCTGGCGTTCACGATCGACTCGTTCGTCGTGCAGCCACGCCACTTCCCGGGTGGCTCGATCGGCCATCTCGCAGTGCACGGCACGGTCAACGACCTCGCCGTCGCCGGTGCCCATCCGTCGTGGCTTTCGGCGGCCTTCGTGATCGAGGAGGGTTTTGCGATCGCCGAATTGCGCGAGATCGCCGCGCACATGGCCGATGCGGCCGCCCTGGCGGGCGTCGCGATCGTCACCGGCGACACCAAGGTCGTCGGTCGGGGCGCGGCCGACGGGCTGTACATCACAACGGCCGGTGTCGGTGTCATCCCGGTCGAGCGGTCGCTCGGAGCGGAGTTGGTCCGACCGGGCGACGTCGTGCTGCTGTCCGGAACAATGGCCGACCACGGCATGGCGGTCATGCTCGCACGCGGCGACTTGATGCTCGACGCCGACATCCGCTCCGACACAGCGCCGCTCGGCGAGATCGTCGCCGCCGTGCTGGCCGCGGCCCCTTCCACGCGCTGGATGCGCGACCCGACGCGCGGGGGAGTGGCGACGGTGTGCAACGAGCTCGCCCGCGACGCCAACGTCGCGGTCGTGCTCGACGAGACGCTGCTTCCCATCGCTCCCGCCGTCGTGGGCGCCTGCGATCTTCTCGGCATCGACCCGCTGTACGTGGCGAACGAGGGCAAGTTCCTGGCGGTGGTGCCCCCGGACCAGGCCGACGCTGCGCTGGCAGCGATGCGATCGCACGCGCTCGGGCACGACGCAGCTCGGATCGGCGAGATCATGGCCGAGCCGGAGGCGATCGTGGTGCTCCTGACCAGCTTCGGCGGCACCCGGATCGTCGACATGCTCGTCGGCGACCCGCTGCCGCGCATCTGCTGATGCGGTGTCTGCTGTGGCGGTGACACGGGAGCGGCTGCGAGTCACGGGAACGGTTCAGGGCGTCGGCTTCCGGCCGTTCGTCTACCGCCGAGCGGTCGCGCTCGGTCTCGCCGGCTCGGTGCTGAACGACAGCGCAGGCGTCCTCATCGACGTCGAAGGGCCCGCTGAGAACATCGCCGAACTGGCCCGCCTGCTCGTGGACGACGCGCCGCCCTTGGCCAGAGTGTCGGGCGTGGTCAGCGAGCGCCTGCAGCCAACGGGCGCAGCCGGGTTCTCGATCGTCGACAGTGAAGCCGGCGGCGCGGCCGAAGTGCCGGTGAGCGTCGACACGGCCACGTGCGCCGACTGCCTGGCCGAGATCTTCGACCCGGAGAATCGCCGCCACCGGTACGCGTTCACGAACTGCACCAACTGCGGGCCCAGGTACACGATCGCGCTCGCCGTGCCGTACGACCGCGCCGCCACGACGATGGCCGGCTTCGTGATGTGCCGGCGGTGTCAGGACGAGTACGACGACCCCGCCGACCGCCGCTTCCACGCACAGCTAACGCCTGCCCCGACTGTGGGCCGCAGCTGGCCTGGTGTGACATGGACGGATCGGTGCCCTCAGCCACCTCCGGTCTGGTTGGTGACGCGGCGATGGAGGCGGCTGTCGTGGCGTTGATCGGTGGCCGCATCCTCGCGATCAAGGGCATCGGTGGTTTCCACCTCGTTGCCGACGCGACGAACGTGGCCGCGGTCGCCGAGCTTCGCCGTCGCAAGGCGAGAGACGCGAAACCCTTCGCGGTCATGGTCGAAACCGCTGCAGTTGCGCGGCGCATCTGTGCGCTCGACGACGCCGCAACCGAGGTGTTGTCGTCGATTCGCAGGCCGATCGTGATCGCACCCCGACGCGCCGGTAACGGCATCGCCCCCGACGTGGCCCCCGGCCTGGCCGACCTCGGCGTGATGCTGCCCTACAGCCCGCTGCACCACCTGATCCTCGCCGGTACCGGCCGACCGCTCGTGATGACCAGCGGCAACCTCAGCGACGAGCCGATCGCGCACGACGACGACGATGCCGTGAGACGGCTCGGCCCGCTCGTCGACGGGTTGCTGTCCCACGATCGGGCGATCCACATCCGCTGTGACGACTCGGTGGTGCGCGCCCTGCCCAGCCGGACGCAATTGCTGCGACGGTCGCGGGGGTTCGCGCCGGAGCCGATGAGTCTGCCCTTCGACGTGAGCGTGCCCGTACTGGCGGTGGGCGCCGAATTGAAGAACACCGTCAGCGTCGCCAAGCACAACTGGGTCGTGGCCAGTCATCACATCGGCGACCTCGAACACCTCGCAACGTACCGGTCGTTCGTGCAGGCGGTGAACCACCTCCCCCAGCTCTACGGTGTCGTCGCCGAGATCGTCGCCCATGACATGCATCCCGAATACCTTTCTAGCAAGTACGCCGAAGAGCTCGATCTCGCCGTCGTCGCCGTGCAGCATCACCACGCCCACATCGCTGCGTGCATGGTCGAGCACGGCCGAATCGACGCGGTGCTCGGCATTGCCTACGACGGCCTCGGCTACGGTCCGGACTCCACGCTGTGGGGCGGCGAACTGCTCGTCGCCGACTTCGCATCGTCTGTTCGCGTGGGCCATCTGCGTCCGATGCGGATGCCAGGCGGTGTCGCTGCGATCCGCGAACCGTGGCGGATGGCGGCGGCGTGGGCGACGGCCGCGGCCGGACGCGCCTCAGCCGAGCGGCACCTGTGCTCCAAGGGCATCGACGAGAGGGCGGCGCGCATCGTCGTCGACCTGGCCGACAGCTCGGTGTCGCCGGTGACCACGAGCGCAGGCAGGCTGTTCGACGCCGTCGCGGCACTGCTCACGGGACGCCGGCGCGTGAGCTACGAGGCGCAGGCGGCGATCGAGCTGGAGGTCATGGCTCGCTCCGTCGGCCTCGGTACCTCGTCGCGCTACGACGGCGCGGTGTCGCTCACGCATCAGCTCGACCAGCTCGTTCTCGACCCTTCGCCGCTCATCGCCGCGCTGCTGTGTGACATCGACGCGGGAGTCGAGGCACCGCTGATCTCGGCCGGCTTCCACGACGCGTTCGCCAGGGCAACGGTCGAGGCCGCGTGCGTTGTCGCGTCAGGACGCGGACTCGACACGGTGGTGCTCACAGGCGGTGTGTTCCAGAATGCACGGCTCGCCGGGGTCGTCGAACAGGGTCTGCGCGCCGCTGGCCTCGACGTTCTCGTGCATTCGGCGATCCCGCCCAACGACGGCGGGATCAGCATCGGCCAAGCTGCGATCGCGGCGTTCGCGCTGGCGTGAGTCCCGCTCGGCGCTGATCCCTCCCGGCCGAGGGGCCAACGGGCAGTGCAAAACACACTCATTGACGAACCGCGAAGCCGGGCGTAGTACGGAACCGTCCGGGGGGTCGGACGCGTCGCCCTGGACAGAGATCGTTGGCGCGCCGGCGCTTGTCGGTGCCTTGCCCAAAGGAGAGCGCGTGACCGCTACGGAGGCCCCTCCGGACGAACTCGTCGTCCATGTCCTGTGGATCAACGCCGGTCTCAGCTGCGATGGCGACTCCGTTGCACTGACAGCGGCAACCCAGCCAACCATCGAGGAGATCGCACTCGGTGCCTTGCCGGGATTGCCCAAGATCGCGGTGCACTGGCCGCTGATCGATTTCGAATGCGGTCCCACCGGCGGTGCCGACGACTTCCTGGAGTGGTTCTTCAAGGCGGCTCGCGGCGAGGTGGAGCCGTTCGTCCTGGTGGTCGAGGGATCGATCCCCAACGAGCAGATCAACGGCGACGGCTACTGGTCCGGCTTCGGCAACAACCCCGAGACCGGCCAGCCGATGACGGTGAACGACTGGCTCGACCGCCTGGCCCCGAAGGCATTGGCCGTCCTCGCTGTCGGCACGTGCGCCACCTACGGGGGAATCCACGCAATGGCCGGCAACCCCACGGGAGCGATGGGTGTCCCCGATTACCTCGGCTGGGGTTGGAAGTCGAAGGCCGGCATCCCGATCGTGTGCGTGCCCGGGTGTCCGGCCCACCCCGACAACATGGCCGAGACCATCACGTACCTGCTCTACCAGGCGACCGGGCAGGCACCGATGATTCCTCTCGACGACGCGCTGCGGCCGACGTGGCTGTTCGGCGCCACCGTCCACGAGGGTTGCGATCGCGCCGGCTACTACGAGCAGGGCGACTTCGCCACCGAGTACGGCTCGCCGAAGTGCATCGTCAAGCTCGGCTGCTGGGGTCCGGTCGTGAAGTGCAACGTTCCCAAGCGGGGTTGGATCAACGGGGTCGGCGGCTGCCCGAACGTGGGCGGCATCTGCATCGGCTGCACGATGCCCGGCTTCCCCGACAAGTTCATGCCGTTCATGGACGAACCGCCTGGATCGAGGGTGTCGACACTGGCAAGCGGGCTGTACGGCACGGCCATCCGCGGCCTGCGCCGCATCACGCAGAAGACCGTCGACGAAGAACCGAAGTGGAGAGTCAAGGGAAACAAGCTGCTGACCGGCTACAAGAGCGAAGCGAGATAGGAACCATGACCACCATCACACAGCCGGTGCCGCAGACGGGGCAGGACAAGCAGCTCATCGAGATGTCGTGGGATCCGATCACGCGGATCGTCGGCAGCCTCGGCATCTACACCACCATCGACTGGGCCAACAAGACCGTCGCCGAATGCCACAGCACGTCGTCGATCTTCCGTGGCTACAGCATCTTCATGAAGGGCAAGGACCCGCGCGACGCGCACTTCATCACGAGCCGCATCTGCGGCATCTGCGGCGACAACCACGCGACATGCTCGTGTTACGCACAGAACATGGCCTACGGAGTGCACCCTCCCGCGCTCGGCGAGCAGATCGTGAACCTCGGCGAAGCGGCCGAGTACATGTTCGACCACAACATCTTCCAGGAGAACCTGGTCGGTGTCGACTTCTGCGAGAAGATGGTGGCCGAGACGAACCCCGGTGTGCTCGACCGCGCCAACCGCACCGCGGCACCGCACGCCGGCGAGCACGGCTGCGCGACCATCGGCGACATCATGCGCCAGCTGAACCCGTTCACGGGCGAGTTCTACCGTGAGGCGCTGCAGGTCAGCCGCTACACGCGGGAGATGTTCTGTCTCATGGAGGGCCGCCACGTCCATCCGTCGACGCTGTATCCGGGTGGTGTCGGCACGGTCGCGACGATCCAACTGTTCACCGACTACGCCAGCCGGCTGATGCGCTACGTCGAGTTCATGAAGCGCGTCGTTCCCCTGCACGACGACCTCTTCGACTTCTTCTACGAGGCGATGCCCGGCTACGAGGAGGTCGGCAACCGCCGGATCTTGCTCGGCTGCTGGGGCGCCTTCCAGGATCCGTCGGTCTGCAACTTCCAGTACAAGGACATGCCGGAGTGGGGTCGGGCGATGGGCGTGACACCTGGTGTCGTCGTGGACGGCAAGCTGGTGACGAACAGCCTCGTCGACATCAACCTCGGCATCCGCATCCTGCTCGGCCACTCGTACTACGACAGCTGGGAGGATCAGGAGATCTTCGTCGCCAAGGATCCGCTCGGCAATCCCGTCGACCGCAACCATCCGTGGAACCAGACCACCATCCCCAAGCCGCAGAAGCGAGACTTCGACGGCAACTACAGCTGGGTGATGTCGCCGCGCTGGTTCGACGGCACCGACCACCTCGCCCTCGACACGGGTGGCGGCCCGCTGGCACGGCTGTGGTCGACTGCACTGTCGGGCCTCGCCGACCTCGGCGGCTACGTGAAGGCAACGGGCACGAGCGTGCAGATCAACCTGCCCAAGACTGCGCTCAAGGGTCCGGTGAGCTTCGAGTGGAAGATCCCGAAGTGGTCGAACACGATCGAGCGCAACCGGGCCCGGACCTACTTCCAGGCCTACGCCGCCGCCGCCGCGCTGCACTTCCTCGACCAGGCACTCGCCGACGTCCGTGCGGGACGGACCAAGACCTGGGAGCCGTTCACCGTGCCGGACGAAGGCATCGGCTGCGGCTTCACCGAGGCGGTCCGCGGTGTGCTCTCGCACCACATGGTGATCCGTGACGGCAAGATTGCCAACTACCACCCATATCCGCCGACACCGTGGAACGCGAACCCGCGCGACATCTACGGCACGCCCGGACCGTACGAGGACGCCGTGCAGGGTTGCCCGATCTTCGAGGAGAACGATCTCGATCACTTCAAGGGCATCGACATCATGCGCACCGTCCGTAGCTTCGATCCGTGTCTGCCGTGTGGTGTGCACATGTATCTGGGCGAAGGCCACGTGGTGAAGAAGATGCATTCGCCGAGCAACTTCAATCACGAGGACCTGGCCTGAGCGTGGCGAGCGAGCGCAACGTCGGCGACGCCATCGAGCGAGCTCTCGATGACCTGCAGGCGCGGTTGGAGCCGCGGGTCTTCGATCAAACCCTCGAGCTGTTGCAGCTGGTGACGCAGCTGTACGCCGCCGGCCTGGCCCGCATCATGGATCTGGCTGACTCGCATGCCCCTGGCCTCGCCGGCCACATCGTTGCCGAGGATCTGCTGGCCAGTCTGCTTGTCGCCAACGGACTGCACCCCGACACGGTGAGCGTGCGCATTGCACGGGCGCTCGACGGGGTGCGGCCGTTCCTCGCCGGCCACGGGGGCGACGTCGAGCTGCTCGACATCGACGAGGCTGTCGGCGCCGTTCGGCTGCGTCTTCTCGGCAGCTGCGACGGCTGCCCGTCGTCCGCGATCACACTGCGCACGACGGTCGAGCGGGCCATCATCGAGGCCGCACCCGAGATCGTGATCATCGACGTCGAGGAGCCTGTCGAGGACCCGATCGGCACGCCGATCGCGCTGACGACGAAGCTGACGTCGAAGCCGAAGGTGTCGTTCGACCCGGCGACCGGCTGCGGGGCTGCATTTGACGACGATCAGATGTCGCGGGCCACGAGCGTGTCATGACCACGGGCCAGCCGCTCAGCGTCGTGTTGAAGAGGATCCGTGACACGCGGCTGCAACCCAAGCCACGGCCCGGTGAGCGCTGCGAGCTCTGTGCGGCGTTGATTGCGGAGGATCACAACCACGTCGTCGATCTGGACACGCGCGCGCTGATGTGCGCATGCCGGCCGTGCTATCTCGTGTTCGCCCCGGAGGGTGCCGGTGGCGCCCGCTTCCGCGCCGTGCCCGACCGGTTCCTGTCGTTTCCCGACTTCACGCTGTCGTCCGCACACTGGGACGCCCTGCAGATTCCCGTCGGAGTCGCCTTCTTCTTCCTGAACTCCGAGCTCGACCGCGTCGCAGCCTTCTACCCGAGCCCAGCCGGGGCGACCGAGTCGACGCTGTCGCTCGACTCGTGGCACGACATCGTCGCCGCGAATCCTGATCTGGCCACGCTGCGCCCCGATGTCGAGGCATTCCTCGTCCGGAGCGCAACGCGCCGAGCGGGCGCCGCCGAACCCGGCGACGCCGAATGCTTCCTGGTGCCGATCGACGTGTGCTACGAGCTCGTCGGCGAGTTGCGTCGGCTGTGGCGCGGCTTCGACGGTGGGGCCGAAGCACACGAGGCGATCGACGGGTTCTTCACCCGCGTTCGCGAGTGCGCGACCCGGTCGTCGAGCGCGGCGCAGCCGTTGGGACGTGGACGCTGATGAGCCCCGTGTCGTTCGACATCATCGGCGCCCGGCCGGAGGCGTACGCCGCGGTTCCGACGCTCCTGCTGCGCCTGCGGATCTCTTCCGCCGACGGTGCCGACGTTCATGCGCTCGCGCTGCGCAGCCAGATCATGATCGAGCCGAAGCGCCGCCACTACGAGCCGCAGGAGGAGAGCCGGCTGACCGAGCTGTTCGGTGACACGCCTCGATGGGGCGACACGCTGCACCCGTTCTTGTGGGCCAACGTCGCCACGACGGTCAGCGGATTCACGGGCGTGATCGAGGTGGATCTGCCGGTCACGTGCACCTACGACTTCGAGATCGCGTCGACGAAGTACATGCACGCACTCGAAGACGGGGAGATACCAATCGTGGTGATGTTCTCCGGCACCGTCTTCGGGCGGACGACAACCGGGCTCAGCGCCGTGCCGGTGTCGTGGAGCGAGGAGGCCTCCTACCGGTTGCCTGTCTCGGTCTGGCGCGAGACGATGGACCTCTACTTCCCCGACACCGCCTGGCTGCGGCTGCGCCGCGAGACCCTCGACAGGCTGCAGCGGTACAAGGTGTCACAGGCGCTGCTGTCGTGGGACGAGACCTTCGAACGTTTGCTCAAAGAAGCAGGCGCAGACTCGTGAAGGCTTTCACCGACCCTACCGCCCCCGCCGATTCCGACGTCGACCGCTTCGCGGCGGCGCGGCTCGTGGCCGACACCGTGCTGTACGAGGGGTACGTGCTGTATCCGTACCGGGCATCGGCGCAGAAGAACCAGATGCGTTGGCAGTTCGGCGTGCTTGTCCCTCCGGATCACGCCGAGATGTCCAGCTCCGAGCGGGTGACGATGCGCACCGAGGTGATCGTCGACCCAGGAGATCGTGCGATGCTGACGGTGCAGGTCCGCTTCCTGCGCCTCCAGCGGCGCTGCGTCGAAGCGACCACGGACGCCGGCGTCAGCTACCTGCCCGTGGCGTCGCTGACCATCGACGGGGGCGTGATCGTTCCGTGGGACGAGGCCGCCGAGCACGTGATCGACATCCACGCGATCGCGCTCGTGCCGATCGAGGGCGCGGCGCGCGAGCGCCGGTTCGTGCTCCCAGCGGGCACCGATGTCGAGGAGCTGATGTGCGCCGGATCGATCGTTGGCCGCGCCGTGAGGCGGCGCGAAGAGGTCGCCGGCGTGGTGCGGCTGGCAGTGCGGTGGCTCGACGGCGATGCGCTGCTGAAGGTGACGGCGACCGTGGAGAACACGACTTCATTTGCGCCGGTGGACACCGATCGCGACACGGCGTTGCGACGGTCGATGATCGGGGTCCACACACTCCTGGCGGTCGACGATGCGCAGTTCGTGTCGCAGCTCGACCCGCCACCCGACGCTGCGGCTGCCGTTGCGGCGTGCGCCAGCGACGGAACCTTCCCCGTGCTCATCGGCAGCGAACAGCGCAGCGATGTGATGCTGTCGTCGCCGATCATCCTCTACGACAACCCGGCGATCGCGCCGGAGAGCGCCGGAGACTTCTGCGACTCGACCGAGATCGACGAGATCCTCGCGCTGCGGGTCATGACGTTGACCGACGACGAGAAGGCCGAGGCACGGGGCACGGACACACGCGCAGCGACGATCATCGACCGCTGCGACGCGATGCCAGCGGAGATGTGGTCGCGGCTGCACGGGGCGATCCGCTCGCTGCGGCCGATGGATCCGCTCACATCCGTGGATTCTGCGTCCGACAACGAGTCGGTGCCGTGGTGGGATCCGGGCCAGGACTCGTCGTTCGATCCGTTCACCGACACGATGCAGATCGCGGGTGTCGACGTCGGCAATGGAACGCGTGTGCGGCTCAACCCGTCGCGGCGGGCCGATGCGCATGATTTCTTCTACGCCGGCATGACGGCAACGGTCAAGGGTGTCTTCAACGACGTCGACGGCGACCGCCATGTGGCGGTCGTGCTCGATGACGACCCGGCCGGTGACATGCTCGAATGGCAAGGCCGGTTCCTGTACTTCCACCCCGAAGAGATCGAGGTGCTCGGGTGAACACGCTCGTGGCCGGCGTCGGCAACATCTTCCTCGGCGACGACGGGTTCGGCGTCGAAGTGGCGACGCAGCTCGACGCGAACTCGCTGCCCGACGGCGTGAAGGTTGTCGACTTCGGCATCCGCGGCGTGCACCTCTCCTACGAGCTGCTCGAAGGCTACGAAGCGCTCGTTCTGATCGACGCGATGCCGCTGGGCGAGGAGCCGGGCACCGTCGTGGTCTTCGAGCCCGACGTGGAGTCGCTGCCGACGACCAGTCTGGAGGCGCATTCGATGAGCCCGGCCGTCGTCTTGGGCTTGCTCGCCAACCTCGGTGGGCAGATGCCCCGTGTCGTCATCGTCGGCTGCGAACCGCTGAGCCTCGAAGAAGGCATCGGTCTCTCGGCGCCCGTTGCCAGCGCGGTCGGGCCCGCGCTGGACGCCGTTCGGCGAGTCGTCGTCGACATCCATTCCAACTCCCAGGAGGAGCTCTCATCATGATCCACCGTCTGCTGTTCTCGTTGCTGTTCGCTCTGGTCGCCACGCTGATCGTGAAGTCGCTGCCCGACATCGCCCGGTATCTGAAGATCAGAGAGATGTAGTCGTCCGTGACCCGTTACCGCATCGATCCCGATCGCTCGCGTGTCTGGATCGACGCGCGTTCGAACGTCCATCCCATCCACAGCGAGGCCGGCGGACTCGAGGGATGGCTCGAGCTCGATGCGGTCGGCGGCAAGCTCAGCGGGGAGGCGCCGCGCGGCCGGCTCGAGTTCCCGGTGGGCAACCTCACGTCGGGCAACCGCCTCGAAGACCGCGAGCTGCACCGCCGCATCGATGCCCGCAGGTTCCCGACCATCACCGGCGACCTGAATGCGATGACGGCCACCGACGACGATTCGGGTCTTCACGTCAACGGCGATCTCAGCTTTCGCGGTGTCACCCGCACGTACGAGGACGCGATGAGGATCGAAGGGCTCGGCGGCGACACGGTCACGCTCACCGGCCAGTCGACCTTCGACATTCGCGACTTCGGAATGGAGCCGCCGCGGATCCTGATGCTCAAGGTCCAACCCGATGTGACCGTGCGCGTCGAGATCGTCGCCGAGAAGGAGAGCTGACCATGTGCCTGGGCATTCCCGGCCGTGTGATCGAGATGCACGCGACGAACCCGCATCTGGCCCGCGTCGATGTGAGCGGCGTCGGACGGATCATCAACATCGGCCTGCTCGAAGACGAGCACATCGTGGCCGGCGACTGGGTCCTCATCCACGTCGGCTTCGCGATGTCGCGCATCGACGAGGAGGAGGCCCGCCTCGCGCTCGCATCGCTGCAGATGATGGGCGAGGCATTCACCGATGAGGTCGAGGCACTCATGACATCGCCGACCTCTCGGTCAACGGAGCTCAGGTGACAACAGGAGGAGAACCGCAATGGGAGTGATCATCGGACTGATCGTCGGCTACGTCATGGGCGCCAAGGCCGGCGAGAACGAGCTCGAAGAGCTGAAGGAGGCGTGGGCCACCATCCGTGGCTCCGAAGAAGCTCACGACATGATGGCCAGCGGCCTCGCCATGGCTCGCACCCTGGTCGGCAGGGGCGGACAAATGCTCGTCGAACGCCTCCAAGCCGGCGGCGGTGGCGACGGTGCCTCCACCTCGACGCTTCGGCCCACTGGGTGATCACGGCATGAAGTTCGTCGACGAGTACCGCGACCCGGTTGCGGCGCGCCGCTTGGTGGCGCGCATCACCGGTCTCGCGCACGGCGACCACTTCAAGTTCATGGAGGTGTGCGGCGGCCACACGCACACCATCTACCGGCACGGCATCGAGCATGTGCTGCCCGAGAACGTCGAGCTCGTCCACGGCCCGGGCTGCCCGGTCTGTGTGATCCCGATGGGCCGCGTCGACGATGCGATCGCGATCGCCGAGACTCCCGGTGTGATCTTCACGTCGTTCGGCGACATGATGCGCGTGCCAGGAAGCCACGGGACCCTTCTCGAAGCGAAGGCGAGGGGCGCCGATGTGCGGTTCGTGTACTCGCCGCTCGACGCGCTGCGGGTGGCTGTCGACAACCCGGACCGCAACGTGGTGTTCTTCGCGGTGGGCTTCGAGACCACGGCCCCGTCGACAGCTGTCACCTTGCTGCGCGCTCGCGAAGACGGCGTGACGAACTTCCACGTGTTCTCCAACCACGTCACCATCGTGCCGCCGATCAAGGCCATCCTCGAATCACCTGATCTGCGCCTCGACGGTTTCCTCGGGCCCGGCCATGTGTCAACGGTGGTCGGCAACAGGCCGTATCGATTCGTCGCCGACAAGTACGGCAAGCCGTTGGTCACCGCGGGGTTCGAGCCGCTCGACATCCTGCAGGCGATCGTCATGCTGCTCGTCCAGATCCGCGAGGGCCGCTGCGAGATCGAGAATCAGTACACCCGGGTGGTGCGTGACGAAGGCAATCCGCGCGCGCTGCGCATTCTCGCCGAGGTGTTCGAGGTGCGGCCGCACTTCGAATGGAGGGGATTGGGCTTCATCTCCCAGAGCGGCTTGCGCCTGCGATCGGAGTTCGCCGACTTCGACGCCGAGCTGAAGTACTCCGTGCCGGGAGTGCGCGTGGCCGACCCGAAGGCGTGCCAGTGCGGCGAGGTCCTGAAAGGGGTCATCAAGCCATGGGAGTGCAAGGTGTTCGGCACCGCGTGCACACCGGAGAGGCCCATCGGAACGTGCATGGTGTCGTCGGAGGGGGCCTGCGCGGCGTACTACAACTTCGGCCGGCTGCATCGCGAGGCCGCGGTCTCGCTCGGACGCGCACGCTGATGCGGATCGTCGCTGGAGCGGTGATCAGCCGAGCGACACGAGCAGCTCGGCGATTCGCTGGCTGACGGGCCACGCACCGCGGCTGGTGTTGGAGAACACGGTGTAGGTGTGGCCCTGGCTTCGCAGCCGCGCCGACACGTAAGTGGCGCCGGCGTCGAAGCCGTGCAGCGAGACGGCGTCGGACGCGGCGTCGACCCAGAAGCCGAGCCCGTATTGCTGTGATTCCTCCGGTGGATCGCTGTGAACGCGGGTCATCAGCGCGAAGTTCTCGGCCGACACGACTCGACCGGCGAACAGCGCATCCCACAGCGCATGCGAGTCGGCGAGGGTGGTGTAGATGCCGCCGTCACCGTTGCCGCGCACCGGAAGGTGCAAGACGTTGCTCTGCAGCCCCTCGTCGTACAGGTACCCGATCGCGGCGCGAGCCGGGAGCTGGTCGGAGCGCAGGAACCGGGTGTCGGCCAGCCCGGCCGGGTCGAGCACCCGTTGCAGCACGAGATCGTGATACGGCATGCCCGCAGCTCGCTCGGCGATCAGCGCGAGGACGACGAAGCCACCGTTGCAATAGGCGAACTGCTCGCCGGGGTCGAACTTCATCGGGAAGCCGTCGAGGACGCGCACGAACTGTTCGGTCGTGGCGAGTTCGTGCACGGGGACCGGCAGCACGTAGTCGTCGGACTGGTGTTCGAGGCTCTCGTCGAGGTAGTCACCGATACCGGAACGGTTCCCGAGCAGATGCTCGACCGTGACGCGGTCGTCGATCAGTGCGAGGTCGGCGCCGAGCACGGATCGAGCCGTCGTGTCGAGCGTGAGCTCGCCGGTCTCGATCAGGCTCATCACGGTCAGCGCGGTGTGGCCCTTGCCGCCGCTCGCGATGGCGAACTGCGTGTCGATCGCGTTGAGGATGCCGTAGGTGCGGTTGGCGAGACCGTAGGCCCGCTCGCACGCGACCACACCGTTCAGATCGACGCGGATGGCACCCGACAGGCCGACGACGCCGACGATTTCGTCCACGGCTGCGATGAGGTCATCCACGGCCGGGACGTTAGCGGTCACGCCACAGCGGCGTCGGCGAGGTCCCAGATCGTGAGCCACTCGTTGGTCTGCTGCAACGGCATCGGACGGGCGATGTGGAAGCCCTGCACGCGGCTGCAGTTGCGGTCCTGCAAGAAGTCGAGCTGCTCGGTGGTCTCCACACCCTCGGCGACCACGTCCAGGCCGAGCGACGACGCGAGCTGCAGGAGCACCTCGACGATCGTTCGGTCGTAGCCGGGCTGCTGGGCGCGGGCGACGAAGACACGGTCGATCTTGATCGTGTCGATCTCCAGTTGACGCAGGTAGCTCATCGACGAGTAGCCAGTGCCGAAGTCGTCGACAGCGACGTCGACGCCCCAGTTGCGCAACGAACGCAGCACGAAGTTGGCCCGGTCGAGATCGGCCAAGAGGTGGGTCTCGGTCAGCTCGACCTCCAGGCTGGCCGGGTTGGCACCGGTCGCCAGGAATGCGCCGCGCAGGTCTTCGACCAGATCGCCTTCCATCAGGTGTCGACCGGAGATGTTGATCGCCATGTGCAGGTGGGCGCGGCGCGGATCGTGCTGCCACTCGGCCAGCGTGCGTAGCGCACTGGTGGCCACCCACCGTTCGAGATCGATGATCAGCCCGCTTCGCTCCGCGACCGGAATGAACCGGTCGGGCATCAGTTGACCGTACCCGGGCCGGTCCCAGCGCACGAGCGCCTCGCAGCCCCACGCCTGGCCGGTGCGCAGATCGACGATCGGTTGGAAGTGCAGTACGAGTTCGTCGTCCGCGATCGCACGCCGCAGCGCGAGTTCGATCTCGGCGTTGGCCTCGACCTCTTCCTGCAGCGCGCTGTCGAACGGGACCACCCGACCGCGGCCGTTGCTCTTCGCGTTGTAGACAGCCACGTCGGCGCGGCGGATCAGCTCCAGCCCATCGACGCCCGCACTTGCGACCGCTGCGCCGGCGCTGGCGGAGATGACGAAGCAGTCGTCGTCGTACTCGAAGGGTTGTGACACCGAGACGACGAGGCGCTCGCCGAGGCGGACCAGTTCGGCGACGCGCAGTCCTTCGGCGACGACCAGGAACTCGTCGCCGCCGAGGCGGCCGACGAACTCGGACTCACGCAGCTCGCTGCGCAACCGGCGACCGACATCGCGCAGCAACTGGTCGCCGTTCGCGTGTCCGCGGCCGTCGTTGACGGCCTTGAAACCATCCAGGTCGATGAAGAGCACGCCCACCGGCCGACCGGTCTGCTCCACTCGGCTGAGGACTGCTTCGAGATGCTCGATCGCGGCGAGGCGGTTGGGGAGCCCCGTCAGCATGTCGGTCCGGGCCTGGTACGCGAGGCGCTCTTCGAAACGCTTGCGCTCGGAGATGTCACGGGCGAACACGGTGTGGATCATCCGCCCGTCGACGAGCACCTCGCTCTGCGAGATGAGCACGTGACCGGCGGTGTTGTCCGGGCGGCGGAAGTCCAGCTCGCCCTCGAGCTGGGTCACCTCGGCTCGACCGCCGAACAGATCGGGCAGGCTCGCGCCGACCTGTCGTTCGGCGCGGATGCCGAGCAGGCGATCTGCGGCGGCATTGGCCGACAGCACGATGCCTCGGCGGTCGACGGTCCAGATCGCGTCGGTCGCGGTGTCGACGATGGCAGTGGCCAACGCCTCGCTCTCGCGCAGCAGGGTGGTGACATGCGACAGGTGACGCACCGATGCCCGGAGCGATTCGCCGAGCGAGCCGGGGATCACCGTCACCTCGCGGTCGGTCAGGCCCTCGCCGGACGCGAGCCGGCCGAGGTGGGCCTCGAACGAGCTGAGCGTGGCCAGCATCGAGTTGAACGTCGTGGTCACGGCACGGACGTCGGACGGTCCGTTCACCTTCAACGGCTCGGTCGGGATCTCGCCGCGGCCGACGTCGAGCGCCCGCGACGTCAGCCGGCGCAGCGGGCGAACCGTGGTCCACATCGTCAGCGCCAGGAAGAACAAGCTCACCAGCGTCAGGGTGACGAGCAACCAGAACCAGTTGCGGACATCGCGGTCGGCGCGATCACCGATCGTCGCCGCACGGTCGGTCAGGTGTTCGAACTGCGTCGTGCCGAACGCCTCGAATGCCTCCAGCCGATCGAACGCGCGCTGCAGGATGTCGGCGACGGAGCGGATGAACTCCGGGTCGGTGACGAGCGTCGACGTATCGACTGTTGTGCTCGGCGCCGCCTCGATCTGGGCTCGGGCCGACAGTGCCACCGAGATCTGCGGTCGGACCGCGGCGTAGTCCTGCAGTGGTCGACTCGCGGCGAACGCATGCCAGGCCGCGCGCTCGACAGGCTGATGGTCGACGACCTCGCTGTAGCGGGCGATTGCGTACTGCGCGATGCCGGCGGCGATGAGGGCGTCGCCGGGCCCGGTCATCTGGTTCGTGCCGCCGAGGCCGGCAGCATTGGCGCGAGTCTCGGTGGCGACCGCCTGGATCATCGCCGACAGGTGCGAGGCTTCGTCGCCGACGACCACGACGTCGACGTTGTCGGTGGTGCGCAGACCGGCCTCGCTGGTCGCGACGAGCTCGTCGGCCAGTGAGATGACCCCGGCCAGCGCGAGCGCGATGTCCGTGCGGGTCGCCACGAGCTGATCGAGCCGCTCGCGCTGATGGCCCAACTCGGCCCGCACCGCGGTCAGGCGGTCGGCGACGGTCTCGCCGCTGGCCAGCATCATCGGGCCATAGTCGGAGGCCAATGCATCGAGGGCCCGGTCGAGATCGACGCGCGAGCGCTCCAGATATGGGTCGTAGTCGAACCCGAGCGCACCGGCGACGAGCGATCGGTCGATGCCCAATCGATCGACGGTGGCAAGCCCGAGCGAGGTCATCTCCTCGAACGCCGCGGGGGCGTAGATCGACCCGACCTCACCCATCAGCCCGATCCGATCGACGAGCTCGGTCGCATCGTCGGCCGCCGACCTCAGGCGTCCGAGATCGCGGAACACCAGGTACTGGGCGAGAAGCAGCGGGAGCAGGACCATCACGACCATCCGCCCGGACAACGAGCGCAGCCCGAACCGGCGCGCCGTTCGCGCTGGTGGACCTGTCCGCTTCCTCCGTTTGGTTGTCATTCCCGCTCCTCGCCAGCGAATCGTCCGAGGGCCTTCGCGCAACGCCTGGATGTTCTGCGAGATGTATCGGCAATCCTGCCGAACTCTTGACGATTAGTCGGCGGCAATCACCACGCTCAACCGGCGCGGCCCGTGGACACCCTCGACGCGATGCAGTTCGATGTCGCTGGTCGCGCTCGGTCCGCTGATCCACGTCAGCGGGCGAGTGGGGTCGAGCCGGGCGATCGCTTCCGGAACCGTCGCGACGATGCGGCTGGTCGCCACGACGCACACGTGATGGTCGGGCACCAGCGTCAGCACTCGCCGACCATGACCGATCGAGGCGTCGAGGATGATCGTGCCGGTCTCGGCGATCGCGACTGCGCAGGTCGTGACGACCACGACACCGGGAGCGTCGAGATCGGCTGGACCGAGCGCGGGTCCATCGACGACGATCCGGGCCGACACTGGCCACCAGCGCTGCTCGAGGTCGGCGGGAATCACGACACAGGTCTCTGCGCCGGTCAGCGCGTCCTGGACGGAGGCGACGACGGTGGCGCGGTAGTCGGTCACGCGCTCGACGAACAGGCCGACGAGCCGGGCCTGCGACATCTGCGGCGCGACGGCGAGTGATTCGTCACCACGGGGTGCGGGCGTGGCTCCGGCGAGCGCCGCGCTGACACGCCTGAGGACCTCGGATCGGGCGGACGTCATCGCCGGCCCCACCACTCCCTAAAGGTCGTGTCCGGCGGCGCGGGTACGTCGCGTGTCGTCGTCCAGCGCGAGAGCGGCCAGGGCAGCCGGCGCATCACGCCGCGACGAGCGAGGACGCGGCCGAGGCGCATCCGCTTCGTGGCCCACCGGTAGCGACGCTCGCTCCGCATGATCCAGCCCGCCAACGACATTGCCGCCTGCTCGCCAGATGGAGGTCCCGGGGCACGACGCGCGGCCTCGACGTGCTGGGCGCGCAAGTGCACCAGGATCGAGGGAATGTCGATGCGCACCGGGCAGGCGTCGAAGCAGGCACCGCACAGCGTGGACGCGAACGGCAACGAGTCGTTCGGGCTGTGACCGTCGACGCCGGTCAGTTGTGGGCTGAGGATCGCGCCGATCGGGCCGGGATACGTGGAGCCGTAGGCGTGGCCGCCGGTGCGCTCGTACACCGGGCAGACGTTGAGGCACGCCGAGCATCGGATGCAGTGCAGCGCCTGGCGACCAACGTCGTCGGCCAGCGTCGCAGTGCGGCCGTTGTCGAGCAGGACGACATGCATGTCCTGCGGACCGTCGCCGGGCGTGACCCCGGTCCACATTGTGGTGTACGGGTTCATCCGCTCGCCCGTCGACGACCGCGGCAGCAGCTGCATGAAGACGCCGAGGTCGTCGAACGTCGGCAGCAGCTTCTCGATGCCCATCACGGTGATCAGCGTGTTCGGCAGCGTGAGACACATCCGCCCGTTGCCCTCGGACTCGACGACGACGAGCGTGCCGGTCTCGGCGATGCCGAAGTTGGCACCGGAGATCGCCACGCCCGCAGACAGGAACCGCTGGCGGAGATGTGTCCGCGCCGCGCCGGCGAGCACTGCCGGCTCGTCGCTGATCGACGCGTCGACACCCGGCATCTCGGCCACGAACGTGTCGCGGATCTGGGACCGGTTGCGGTGGATGGCCGGCACCAGGATGTGGCTGGGCAGGTCGTGGCCGAGCTGCACGATCAGCTCGGCGAGGTCGGTCTCGACGACGTCGACGCCATCGGCCTGGAGTGCCTCGTTGAGGCCGATCTCCTGGGTGGCCATCGACTTGACCTTGACCACGCTGCGCGAGCCGGTTCGGCGGACCAGTTCGGTGACGATGCGATTCGCTTCCGCCGCATCGCGGGCCCAGTGCACCGTGCCGCCGTGCTCGGTGAAGCGGGCCTCGAACTCGATCAGCAGCGCGTCGAGGCGGGCCATCGTGTCTGTCTTGATCCGCTCGCCGGCGCGGCG
>JANNZY010000031.1:0-36853 GCA_031410915.1 Actinomycetes bacterium | reverse complement strand
GTGCAGCACCCGGAGTTCCCCGAGATCAACTTCATCTCGTACGTCATGGTGATCGGCGACGACGATCCCGGACACGGCAGCCTCCGCGGCGCCACGGTCCTCAGCGGTCGCGTCGATCGCTCGCCCTGCGGCACCGGCAACTCGGCGCGCCTCGCGTGTATGTCGGCCCGTGGCCAGGCCGAGGTCGGTCAGCAGTTCACGGCGCGGTCGATGATCGACAGCGAGTTCATCGTCGAGATCATCGGCGAGACCACCGTCGGCGGGCGACCGGCTGTGCTGCCGCGCATCTCCGGTCGCGGCTGGGTTGTGGGCACGCGCACGGTCTCGGTGGACCCGAGCGACCCGTACCAGGAGGGCTTCGTGCTCAGCGACGTGTGGGGCCGCGAGCTCGGCTGACAGGCTGGTCAGGCAACCAGCTTGCGCAACGTGAAACGGTCCGGTCCGAAGTCGGACAGGTCGATGCTGCTGCGCCCGTCGATGATCAACTCCGACAGCGCCAGCGCCGAGGTCGGGGCCAGGCTCAGCCCGAACATGCCGTGCCCGGCGGCGAGGACGAGGTTGGAGTAGCCCTTCGGCCGGCCCATCAGCGGCAGTCCGTCCGGGCTCATCGGCCGGCTCCCGGACCACGTGCCGAAGTGCGCGTCGTAGTCGAGATCGATGAAGCGGCGCATCGACGCGAGGATCGCATCGACTCGGCGCTGGTCGAACTTCGGTTCGTCGCCGCCGAACTCCATCGTGCCCCCGAGGCGGATGCGGTCGGCGAACGGTGTCGCGACAGCGTGGGCCTCTTCGAAGATGACCGGGTTGCGGAGGCGGTCGCTGGTCGGCAAACCGACGTTGTAGCCCTGGCCGGGGATGACCGGGATGCGCAGACCGAACAGCTTGCCGAGCGGGCGCGAGCCGTAGCCGGCAGAGAGCACGATCTCGTCGGCGCTGAACGTGCCGTCGTTGGTGAGCAACGACGTGATCCGTTCGCCGTCGCGCCGGACTGCGCGGATCGGCGAGTTCTCGATCAGCGTGACGTTGTCGCGCTTCTGAAGCGCGGCGATCATCGAGTCGACGAACACCCGGGGATCGACGGAGTGGTCGCCGCTCACGACATAGCCGGCGTTGATGTGATCGGTCAGTGCGGGCACGATGCGGCGCAGCTCGTCGCCGTCGATGAGGCCGTCGGGAACCTTCACGCCGTAGTCGGCCATCGGGGTGAGCGTCGACAGGTAGTGCTCGGCGTTCTTCGGGTCGTGGAACGGCACGACGAGCTCCGGCCCGAGTGTGATGTCGGTGCCGAGCGCACCGAGACGCTCGAGCGCTTCGGCGTTTCGCTCGTTCAGCTTCGCCAGCGCGATACGGCCGGCGACGTAGCGCTTGTTGGTGGCCGAGCGAGCGAAGTGCAGACCCCAGCCGATCATGCCCGGCAGGGCTCGCGTGTGGACGCGCAGGGCCCGGGTGGGGTCGCGCAGCGACGTAATGGCCGACTTGACCGCACCGGGCGCGGCGAGCGGCTCGAGCAGCGTCGTGCACATGAACCCGGCGTTGCCGCGGGCTGCACCCCCGCCGAGCTTGCCGTTGTCGAGCACCGTCACCTCGGCCCCGCGCTCGCTCAACAGCAGCGCCGTCGAGAGTCCGACCAATCCACCACCGACCACCACGACCGACTTCGTCACGGCCTCAACCGTAGCTGCCGCCCCCGGCGGACGAGGTGCCCACCCACCCAAGTCGAAGCGATGGCGCATGGCTACGCTGGACGTATGGAGCGTGTCATCGACAACGCGCATGGCGACACCAACGCCATTGATACTCCCGCCCATGTGCAGCGTCTCGTGTGGCAGCGCCTGGCTGCGCTGACGCCATCGGAGCGGGCTGCGATGGTCGACGCAATGAACCATGATGCCTTCGCACTCGCTGAGGCCGATGTGCGACATCGCGATCCGGGAGCGAGCGAACACGAGGTTCGGATGCGAGTCATCGCACTCCGCGTTGGACCTGAGCTCACCGCTGCGGCCTACGGCTGGACCGCGCCGCTCGACGGCACGTGACTCCACTCGATCTGGGCATCGTCGCGGACGGCGGTGAGCCGCTGGGTGCCCAGCGGGCTACTGGGCGCGAGTGGTGACGAGGCGGGCGATGACCAAGTCTTCGACAGCCAGGCCGACGCTCTTGAACAGGGTGATCTCGTCATCTGACTGGCGCCCCGCGCTGCCGCTGCAGAGATCCGTGAGTGACCCGGCGAGACGGTCCCAGGACCACACGCCATCGTGCGCGGCGAGCTCGAGGTCGCCGGCTTCGTCGTGCGCAGCGTGGATCTCGTCGACGTAGACGGTGCTCGCGGCGACGAGGTCGGCGGCGAGCTCGCGCATGTCGGTGCGGTACGAGCCGACGGCGTTGATGTGCGTGCCGGGGCGGATCATGGCTGCAGTGACGACGGGAGTGCTGGCGCGAGTGGCGGTGCAGACGACGTCGGACGCAGCTGCGTCGGCGATCGATCCGACGTGAACGCGACGCGAACCGGCGAGGTCGGTACGCGACGAGATGCGGTCAGCCGCTGATCGTGCGCTGGCGTCGGTGCGGCTGGCGACCACGATCTGCTCGATGCCGGGTCGGACGGCGAGCATCGCCGCCACGTGGCCGAGCGCCTGCGGTCCGGCGCCGACGATGCCCAGGGTGCGTACGTCCGGGCGGGCCAACGCATCCGTCGCGACCGCCGAGATCGCGGGCGTGCGCACGTTGGTCAGCGCAGCACCATCGAGCAGCGCGACGGGTCGACCCGCGTCGGCGTCGAACAGGACGTAGGTGCCCTGGATGACCGGTTCACCGCGAGCGGCATTGGCCGGCTGGATCATCAGCAGCTTGATCCCGGCGGCACCGGCGTCGACGGCGGGCATCAGCATGAACTCGCCGCCGGCGGCCGGGATCGGCGTACGGGCGATGTGGGTCGGCGCGCCGGCGAAACATTCCCGAAGGGCACGAATGGCGTCGGCCATCGGTGCGAGTTGGTCGATGTCGGCGCTGTCATAGGACGGCAGCTGAGTCATGCAGGTTCTTCTCCCAGCCGGTGGACGCGTGTCGCAGCGGCGATGAGCTCGGGTTCGTGGGACGCACACACGATGGCACGTCCGCTCGCAGCCTGTTCAGCCAGGAATCGCGACACCCGCCGGGCCAGACCCTGATCCAGTTGTGACGTCGGCTCGTCGAGCAGGACGAGCTCGGCGTCGCCGGCCAACGCGCGCACGATGGACGCCCGTTGTCGTTCGCCGCCCGACAGTGTGGCAACCGGCCGCTCGGCGAGCTCTTCCAGGGCGACACCGCGCAGCAGCGCGTCGATGCGGTCGTCGGGTTGATGGCCGCGAACCGCGCACGCGAGCTCGATGTTGGCTCGCAGCGACATCGACTCGGCGAAGCCAGGTGCCGCGGTGCCCACGGCGACGGAGTGCGGTTGTGCGCCCCGCTCGACGCTGCCGGACGAGGGCGTTGCGAAACCGGCGAGGAGGCCGAGCAGCGTGGTCTTGCCCGAGCCGGAGCGGCCGGACACGATCAGCAACTCGCCGCGACGCACCCCGAGCGTCGTCGGCGCCAGGATCTGGCGGTCACCGATGTTGCGCGTGGCATCGACCAGGTCGACGATCACCGGATGTCCCCCAACGGCGGCGATCGGGCAACCGGTGGTCGATGCGGCGACGGCTATTTGCCGGTCCCGGGGCGGCGCGCCGAGTACGACGACATCGCCGTTGCCATCGTCGACGACCGCTCGCGACGTGATGCCTGCACGGACCCGGTCGGACTCCGGCAGCCGCAGCCAACCGCGCTCGTCGACGACCAACCGCTTCGCACCGGCTCCGGCGAGTGTTTCCGCGCCGAGGCGGCCGTCGCGGATCTCCAGCACGCGATGGCCGATGCGGCCCGCGTTCGGATCATGCGAGACGACCAGGAGGGCAGCGTCCAATTCCGTGGACAGCTCGGCGAGCAGATCGAACACGATTTTCGCGTTGGCGACGTCGAGCGCGCCCGTCGGCTCGTCGGCGACGATCACGCGCGGGCGGTGGGCGAGCGCGGCGGCCAGCGCGACGCGCTGCGCTTCACCCGCCGACATCGTGGCCAGCGGGCGATCGGCCAGGTGCCCGACGCCGAGGCGATCGAGCATGTCCGTGGCCAACTGCGACGCCTCGGCTCGGGTCCGACCCATCAACCGCGACTGCAGTGCCACGTTCTGCACACCGGTCAGTTCGACGGCGAGGTTGTCGGCCATCTGCTGGGTGATCATGCCGACGCCGTTGCGCTGCAGGGCCAGGATCGCGCGTGCGGTTGCGGTCGCCAGGTCGTGCTCGACGACGACGGCGCGTCCGGCACTGGGACGCACCTGGCCCGTGACGAGTCGAACGAGCGTGGACTTGCCCGACCCGCTGGGACCGTTGACGACGACTCGCTAGCCGGCTGCGACCGACAGCGTGAGGCCGCGCAGCGCGGCGACTTGGCGCTCGCCGAGCGGGTAGAGCACGAAGACGTCGTCGAGGTCGATCATCCGAACTCCCGCAGCAGGTCGCCCTGGGCCGCTCGGCGCGCGGCGCGGGCGGCGAGCGCGCTCGCGACGATGCTGGCGGCGAGCAGAGCAACAACAGCGACGACGAGATCGGCCGTCGCGATGTCGGCCAGCAGCGGGGGATTTGGCACGGTCGAGTTCGCCGTGACGGCGATGACTCTCGTGACCAGGCGAAGCAGGGCAAGCGACCCCCCGATGCCGATCATCATCGCTGCAGCCACGATCGCGATGGCCGTCGTGCGGACCATGCGCGACAGCGCACCGGGCGCAACGCCTTCCGCGGCGAGCGCGCGGTGCAGTGGAGCTTGCTCCGCCGCGTCGGACGCTGTCGCGAGGTAGACGGCAGCCACTGCCAGCAGTGCGGCCACGATCGCTGCGACCCCGAACAGCGCGAGCGTGAAGCGCGAGAGTGGATCGCTGCGCAGGCGGGACTCGACGGACGCTCGATTGGCGACGACCACGTCGGCGCGGGGTCCGGATCGCAGCGCAGCCGCCATTGTGTCGACGTCTGAACGGTCGACGGCGATCCATGTCTCGTTCGCGGTACCGAGACCGGGGTCGAGCAGATCGAGCCGTGGCTGGGTCAGCGCGATGTCGGTGATCGCGAAGCGACCCGCCGCGCCGGGGAAGCGATCGGCCACGCCGGCGACGCGCAGCGTGAGCTTGTACAGGCCGGGCAGCTCGACCGTGAGCAGCCCGTTCTCTGCCGAGGCAGCGGTGCGCGGGTCGACGATTGCAGCGAGCGGCGACGCCTCGGTCGGTACCGGCGGCAGGAGCACGGCCGCGGCGCCCTGCAGCCGGAGCGAGATGTCGGTACCACTCGTACCCGCCGTGATCGTCGCGCCCGCCGCCGACAGTTCGCCCCATCTGACGTCGATGGATGTGCCGTTGCCGGCATCCGACGCGTCGACGGCAGCGACGTCGTCCACGTGCAGGTTCGCGGTGAAGAACGCGGTCGTCGTATCGCCCTCGCCGATGTGGTGCTCGGTCAACTGCGACTGGCGACCGGGTTGGGCGAGACGGAACCCGACCAGCCGGCCGCCGGCGTCACCGTCGGTCAACGTAACCACGACCCGGTCCGGCGTGTCCTCGTCGAACGTGGACATCACCTCGTGCCAGGTGCCGTCGACACGGGCGATGACGGCAGCGATCTCGAGCCGCCCGAAGTCGCCGCCGCCGCTGATCACCAGCTGGGTGCTGCCGGCGGCGATCGCCGAGCCGAACGGGCCGATCGGCTCGGTCGCCGCGATCGAACGAGCCATCACCGCGGTGGCCGGTCCGAAGTCGCTGCGCCAACCGCGCAGGAGCGACAGCGTCGAGGGATCGAGCGCGACGAGATCGAGCGTGTCGGTGCTGACGTCGCTGGCCCGCACCGTCGCGCCGCGTCGCAACACGTCCGTGGCGCGCGCACTGCGAGCGAGGAACGACCAGCCTTGGTCGGGTTCGACCGACGGTGGGCGCACGAGCGCCGATCCGGAGGTGAGCCGGAAGTCGAACGGAACTGAGAAGGCGGCCTGGTCGTGTGCGCCGGCGGCGAGCGTGGAACGGTAGCCGAGCGAGAACACGGCCAGCATCGTGGCCGCGGCCAGGAAGCCGGCGGTGACGAGCGGTAGCGCCGGGCGCCGGCGGACCTCGCCCAGCGCCGTTCGGGTCAGCGGGGCACGTGTTCGCCGCGGGATCAATCGGGCACACAGCCCGACGATGGGCGGCACGAAGCGGATCGCCACCCAGGCAACGACGATCGCAGCGATGATCGGCAACGCGGCGACGAGCGGGTCGCCGCCCGAGACGAGCGACGACGGCGTCGCCGAGCCGCGGTCGATCGCGAGTGCTCCGGTGGCGAGCGCGCCAGCCCCCAGCGCGTCGAGACCGGTCGGCTGCCACCAGCGCCGTGGCAGCCGGCGAGTGCTCGACGGAGCAGCGGCCATGACCGCAGCCGTCGCCGCGAGCAGGACGATCGCTCCGAGCAGCGCGCGGACGATGGCTCGCCCGGCGACGTCACCGATCACGTCGCCGGCGTCGACGTCCCACCGTTCGGCAACCGCCGCCGTCACTGCGAGTCCCCCGGGCACGCCGACGACGAAGCCGACGGCGACAGGCCACGCCGCCTCGCACGCCGTGAACACGCCGAGCGCGCCACGTGTCGCGCCGCGCTGGCGCAGCAGCTGGCGCGCGGCGCGGTGCCGGTGGCGGGCTCCGGCGGCAGCCAGCAGGGCGAACGCGGCGACGAGCACGACACCCTGCGTCGCAGCCAGCGTGACCCGGCTGCTGGCCGTCGCCGCCCGCGATCGAGCGCTGACGAGCGCGCTGCGGGGCAGGTCGATGTACGCGCTGTCCTCGGTGAACACGGCCGTGGCGTGTGCGGCTGCGCCGAGGATGTCGTCGATGTCGCCGACGCGCACCGACGCCGGATCGATCGCTGCGACCCATGCAATGGATCGCCCGATCAGGCTCAACGAGCCGATCGCACCGACTGGGTCGACACCGTCGCCGAGCACGGCCGTCTCTTCCGCTTCCGGCGCGAACTGACCGGCCAAGACGCTGGAGTCCGTCAGCTGCACGTGGCCGACGACACGAAGACCCAACGTTGGATCGAGGGGCAGATCGGCCTGGCCGACGATGACGACCTCACATTCCGCCGTTGTGCACGTCTGGGGCAGGCGGCCGTCCAGCACCCGCACGACCTGGGCCAGCCGCTCGACTCCGGCGAGGCGGAACAGCGTGCCGTCGGGTGTGGCCAGCGCGCGAAAGACCAACTCGGAGCGGGGCACCGCGAGGCCCGGCGCAGTGAGCGAACCCCGGATCGTCGTGTCCAGTGCATGCAGCTCGTCGACGGTCGACGCGTTGACGGACCTCGCGACAGTGATGCTGCGCGCCCCGGCCGGCACGTTCTCCAGCGCCCTACGCAACGTGGCGTCGCCGGCGATCACCGGTGCGGCCGTGGTCACGAACAACGCAGCGATGGCGACTGCGATTCCGAACCCGGTCACCAGCCCGCGGGTGGGACGGCGGCGGATGCGGGCGGCGGCGAAACCCGCGGCGGCGACCAACGCCTGTCCACGCCCGGACGACGCACGTCGAGCCACCGTGGCGGTGACGACTGCGGTACGTGCCTGACCGCCGGCGTCGCTGGACATCCGCGCAATCCTAGGGACGTGCGGCGGCCGTGGTCGGGCTCCATGACTCGCCGCACATGCTCCAGCGTCTCGATCGCGGATCACGACGGCTACCGTTCGCGCATGACCGACAGCACCGCCGACGCCACCGCCGCACCCGAGGTCCTGTACAGCGTGGCCGACCACATCGCGACCATCACGCTGAACGCGCCGCACCGCATGAACACGATCAGCGCGGCGATGCTCGACGAGCTGTCCGAGCGTCTGCTCGATGCCGACCGCGACCGCGAGGTGCGCTGCATCATCATCACGGGCGCGGGCCGGGCGTTCTGCGCCGGTCTCGACCTGGCCGCGCAGATGAGCGGCCCGAAGGGCGAACTCGGTGGCCTCGGCGCATTGGACTCCAACCCGGGCGAGTTCGACATCCGCAACGCGCCGCCGATCGTGCTGCACAACATCGACACCCCCACGATCTGCGCGCTCAACGGCGGTGCCGCCGGCTACGGCCTCGACATCGCGCTCGGTTGTGACATCCGCGTCGCGGCCGAGGGAGCCAAGTTGAACCCGGGCTTCGCCAAGCGCGGCATCCTGCCCGAGAGCGGCGGCACCTGGCTGCTGCCGCGTATGGTCGGCTACGCGAGGGCGGCCGAGATCGCGTTCACCGGGCGCACCTTGATGGCCAAAGAGGCGCTCGAGCTCGGCATCGTCAACCACGTCGTCGCCGACACCGAACTCGTCTCGTTCACCACTGCGATGGCTGCCGATGTCGCGTCGAACGCGCCGCTCGCGGTGCGCGCGATCAAGCGAATGATGCGCGCCGCAGAGACCGAGACGTTCGAACAGAACGTGCACCACGTCTTCTTGCAGCTGCTCCCGTTGTTCCGGACCAAGGACTTCCAGGAAGGCGTGGCCGCGTTCATGGAGAAGCGCACGCCCGACTTCCAGGGCCGGTAGTGCCGCCGCAGATCTCGCTGCTCGACGGGTTGGCGACCACACGCGCGATTCGCCGGTACACGAACGAGCCGGTCCCGGCTGACGACCTGGCGACGATCCTGTGGCACGCCTCGCGAGCACCGAGCGGCAGCAACCGTCAGCCGTTCCGGTTCCTGGTCCTCGCCGACGGACCGAACGCGGTCGTCGCGAAGGCGATGCTCGGCGAGTCGTTCCGAGCCGGATGGAACGACAAGGTGAGCCGTGATGGGTACTCGTCGGGATCGGGCTTGGATCCGACAACTCCGAAGGGCCGCATGGCGGCCACGATGCAGCACTACGTCGACCACTTCGAGGAGATCCCGGTGATCGTGCTGGTCTGCCTGCAGCGGTATCGGGCGGCGCACCCGGCCGAGGGCGCGTCGGTCTACCCTGCGTGTCAGAACCTGTTGCTCGCCGCGCGAGCACTCGGCTACGGCGGGGCGCTGACGATGTGGCACCAGGCCGTGGACGTGCCGTTGCGCGAGTTGCTGCACGTGCCGGATGGGGTGGCGCTGGCAGCATGCATCACGCTCGGGCGACCCGCCGGGAACCACGGTCCGGTGCGCCGCCGGCCGCTGGGCGAGCTGGTGTTCGACGACGCCTGGGGTGTCTCGGCGGAATGGGCAGCCGATCCGCCGGGGACGCAGCACACCCAGGCCGGTCCGCCACAGACCTGACTACTGTTTGCACCATGACTGCGCCAAGGCTCCTCGCGCCCGCCCCCACCGCATCGTGACGCTCGTTGCCGGCGTCGACTCGTCGACGCAATCCACCAAGGTCGAGATCCGCGATGCCGACTCCGGCGAGCTGGTCGGATCTGGCTCCGCGCCGCACCCGGTCACAACGCCGCCGTGCAGCGAGCAGGACCCCGCCGCCTGGTGGGTTGCCTTCGAGACTGCGTGGGCTGCGGCCGGATCGCCGTCCGTCGCCGCGATCAGCGTCGCCGGCCAGCAACACGGCATGGTCGCGGTGGATGCGTCCGGGGTGGTGATCCGACCCGCGAAGCTGTGGAACGACACCGAGGCCGCGCCGGATGCGGGCTGGCTGTTGAAGCAACTACCCGGCGGCGCGGCCGACTGGGTCGCGTCGTGTGGCAGCGTTCCGGTGGCTGCGTTCACGATCGCCAAGCTGTCCTGGCTGCACCGCAGCGAGCCCGGGCACTGGTCGCAAATGGCCAAGATCGTGCTGCCCCACGACTGGGTGACCAGCCAGTTGACCGGCTCGTTCACGACCGATCGTGGAGACGCCAGCGGCACCGGCTACTGGTCGGCGGCGACGGGGGAGTACTGCTGGGACCTGCTCGCGATCATCGATCGCGATCGGGACTGGACCGATGCCGTACCGCCGGTCCTCGGCCCGTTGGACATCGCCGGCGAGTGGCGGGGCGCAGTGGTGGCTCCGGGCACGGGCGACAACATGGCCGCCGCGCTCGGCCTCGGGCTTGCTGTGGGTGACGCGGTGATGTCGTTCGGTACGTCCGGCACGGTCTACGCGGGCAGTGCCTCGGCTGTCGCCGACGCATCCGGCGCGATCGCCGGGTATGCGGACGCGACCGGTGCGTTCCTGCCGCTCGTCTGCACGCTGAACGCGATGAAGGTGGTCGACGCCGCGGCGCGTCTGTTGGATGTGGACCGAACCGAGTTCGACCGGCTCGCACTGGCCGCTGCGCCTGGCGCCGGGGGGCTGACGCTGCTTCCGTACCTGGACGGCGAGCGCACCCCGAACCGGCCGAAGGCCACTGGTTCGTTGACAGGCCTGCGTTCCGACGTGACCCGCGAGCAGTTTGCGCGAGCGACGGTGGAGGGCGTCCTGTGTGGCCTGCTCGACGGTCTCGACGCGCTGACCGCGCAGGTGCCCGGTATCGCTCGCCTCGTGCTCGTCGGCGGCGGTGCGCGGTCGGCGGCCGTGCGCCATGTCGCCGCTGCGCTGTGCGACCGTCCGGTGGTCGTCGCAGCGACGGACGAGGTCGTCGCCACCGGCGCATGCGTGCAGGCCGCCGCCGTGCTGAGCCAGAGCCCGTTCGCGGATGTCGCGACGCGGTGGGGACTGGGCGGCGGCGAACCCGTCGAACACGACTTCGATGGTGAGA
The DNA here is from genome assembly GCA_031410915.1 of Actinomycetes bacterium. Classification (GTDB taxonomy): domain Bacteria; phylum Actinomycetota; class Acidimicrobiia; order Acidimicrobiales; family Ilumatobacteraceae; genus WLMZ01. The sequence goes on along the minus strand of JANNZY010000031.1, from coordinate 26,142 downwards.
CTGCCACGTCGGTGCGCGAAGCGTACGCCGCGCTGCGCGACCGGCACGCGTGACCGGCGATCCGTTCGCCATGCTCGGCCTGGACCGGTCGGCGACGCTCGCTGAACTGCGCGCGGTCCGCAACCGCCTGGCGATGACGTTGCATCCCGATCACGGCGGCAGCGTCGAGGCGATGCGCGAGTTGAACGCGGCATTCGATGCCGCCGTCGCGCACGTCACCGGCCGCCGCCCGCTGGCCGACGACTCCAGCGAGTGGGGGCGCCCACCGGCATCGGCCGACCAGCCGCCGCCGCCGACGGACCCAAGGCCGCGCCAGTGGGGTGGAGCGGTGCAGTACGACGCGCCATCGTTCGTGATCGACGCGCTGCCGGCAGAGGCGTTCGAGGCGCTGCTGATCGTGACATCGTGGATCGGCGAGGTCCTCGTCGACGATCCGCCATACGTGCTCGACGTGCACCTGAGCGAGCCGTCCGAGTGCTGGTGTCGTCTCGACCTCGTGCCCGATGCGGGGAGCACCACCGTCAGCATCACCGTCGCCGCGATCGACAGTGGCCACGCGCCATTCGTCGACGACGTGCGAGACACATGGGTCCGTCACCTCAACGAACCGGGCGCCTTCATCTGAAGGTGCCCAACGGTCGCGCGATCACCCCAACCCAGCCGCCTTGAACAAGCGATCACGGATCGCGTGGCCGAGTCCGGTGGCGCGGGGAAGCAGCGCGACGACCACGTCGACGTCGTCGTCATCGGCGCGCCGCAGCCACCCGAAGAGCTGCTGCGCGACCACGACGGAATCCCCGGTCGCGTCCAGCACTGTGACCCGCTGGCCCGCGGCGCGAACGGCATCGGCGCGTCGGCGCACGTCCGAGGCGGACTCGAAGACCTCGACCTGCGCTCGCGGCGCGTAGTGCGACGCGAGCATGCCGCTGGCTCGACTCGGACCGCGAGAACCCTCGACCCCACCCGACAGCAGGCGATCGATCGCCTCGTTCGGGATCCCCCCAGGACGCAGGATCTGCGCTGGTGTCACGGTGCAGTCCACGATCGTGGACTCCACACCGACAGGCGACGCGCCACCGTCGAGGACGTAGTCGACGTCGGCACCGAGATCGGCCCGGACATGGTCAGCGGTCGTCGGCGAGACCTGTCCGAAGCGGTTCGCCGAAGGTGCTGCGACGCCGCCGCCGAAGCGTTGCAGGACGGCGTTGGCAACGGGATGTGCCGGCACACGAACAGCGACCGTCGTGCGCCCGCCGGTCACCACATCCAGAACGTGCGCGGCACGCGGCACGATGACCGTGAGTGGGCCGGGCCAGCACGCCTCGGCCAGCACGGCTGCGCTCGCCGGCACGGACGACGCCCATTGCTCGAGCTGACCGGCAGTGGCGAGGTGCACGATCAGCGGGTGATCTGTCGGCCGTCTCTTGATCGCGAAGATCCTGCGGACCGCGGCCTCGTTCGATGCATTGGCCGCCAAGCCGTACACAGTCTCGGTCGGAAGCCCCACAACACCGCCGTGGCGGAGCACGTCGACCGCAGTGTCGATGTCGTCGTCGCTCGCCGCGCTCACATCACCCGGGTGCCGCGTCGAGGAACTCCAGTGCCGCGTCGATGAAGCCGAACGCCTCTGGTGTCGCGAAGTGGTCGACCTTGCGCAACGTGGTCAGACGGGCGTTGGGCATCGCCGCAGCGAGGCGATCGCCCGGCCCGGCGAAGTCGAGGTCGCCGATCGCGACGAGTGTCGGGCACGTCACGTTGGCGAGCTCGTCGTCGGTGAACGGGCCCTTCGACGGGCGCTGCATCACCGCCAGCAGCGCGGCGCGGTCGTTGCCCGGTTGGTTGGCGTACTGCACGAACAGGCGGGCGATGTTGTCGTCGCTCTCCTCTGTGCTGGACAGTGCCTCGACGATCGCGGCCGTCGCCGACGAATCGGTGCTGAACACGTTCTCGCCGATGCCCGCGAGCACGAGCCGGTTGAAGCGGTGTGGCTCGCGGCAGGCCAGGCGCAGCAGCGTCAACGCGCCGAGTGAGAACCCGATTGCGTCGACGGGTTCGTCCGGCAGCGCTTCGACGATGCGCGTGGTGAGGTCGTCGTAGGCCTCGGGCTCGTGCGGCTTGGGTGCCTCACCGTGGCCGAGCAGGTCCACGCCGATCACGTCGCGCTCCGCGTCCTCCAGCAGTGCTGTGAACCCGCTCTTCTGCCACGTGTTCTTGAACGATCCGCCCCATCCGTGAACGAGGACCACCGGTGCCGCCATGGCTTGGCAGGTTAGACCCAAATCGGTCACTCATGAGCGGAAGAGTTGACAGGCCAGCTGACATCTCCTCGCGGTCGCGACATCTCTGTTCGTGGCGTTCGTCACAGAGATTATGGTTGCCTCACTGGCAATGACGCCACCAAGGGAATGGAGAAGTGCATGATCAGGACCCCGAGGAAGAAGTCAACGCGGTACGCGCTCGTGGCAACAACGTTGCTCGCCGGAATCGCGATCGGCTCGAACGGATTCGCCGACGACGGCGAGGGCGGCAATGCCGCCACACCCCCTCCCGGTGAAGTGATTCTCGGGACTGGCACAGCAGACGTGTCGACCCAGGCGATCGCGACGGGCGGTGGCACGTTCGACCCGACGATCCTCACCAAGTTCATCCCCGGCCGCGCCTTTGTGGCAAACCAGGGCGACACCATTGAGGCGGACAAGGTGGACTATGGCGGCGGCGGCGACACCTGCGTCCAGGCCGAGGCGAACGGCGGTGGCGCGATCGCCGTGCTGTACGCATCGGTCGAGCTCCCCGACGGTGCCCGCATCAAGCGGGTCACGTTCTTCGGCGCCGACTCGTACGCGCCGTCGGACATCATCGTCACGCTGAGCCGGTCCAACGTCAGCCTGCCCTTGTTGCTCGGTGGCTCGCCGTCGCAGACGTCGTCCACGGTGACGTCGTTCACCACGACCGGGTCGGGCGGCAACCAGGTGGTGTCGAGCGCCGACAACCTGGTCGAGATGACTGGCAGCTTCAACAGCAGCCCATTGATCCTGTCGTCGAACCACCGGTTCCACTCCGTCCGGGTGCAGCTGACCAATGCTGCGGCAGCCGCGCACACTCTGTGCGGTATCGAGGTGCAGTACCAGGTATCGGGCACGACCGAGGTATCGTACCACTCGATCTCGCCGGTGCGTGCGATCGACACCCGCATTGCGGCGTACGGGGCATCAGCCGGCATCTTCGCGCCGGGGACCAACCGGGTGATCTCGATCGCCGACGGTCACGACCTGGCGACCGGCGCAGTCACCCTCGCCAACGCGGTGCCGGCAGGTGCCACAGCGATCACCTACAACCTCACAGCGGCTGATCCGGTCGGTGGCTCCAACTTTCTGGCGATCACGGCCGGCGATGCGACCTCGTTCGCTGCGTCGGCGTTGAACTACAACGGCACCAACATCGCCAACGGCGGCACGGCACCGATTGCGGCCGACCGCACGGTGAAGATCTGGAATGGTGCCCCGCCGGCGTCCACCCACGTCGTCATCGACATCACCGGCTACTACACGGCTGCGGTCTACCCGAACACGGGTAACTGACCGTCACCTGAATCAATCCCAATTCCAGCCTTTCGCGCAGTGTGTGCACCCCCGGGGGGGGGGCACACACAGCGCGGAACTGTGTCGGAGGCGCAATGCGAGACGATTCGAGTTGGGATGTGGCGAACGCCGTAGCCTGTAGGCGCACTTTGCCCGCCATCCGCCACGGCACCCCGAGGTCCCCACACATGCAATTTCTCAACGACGCTCCGCCGTACGACCTGACCTACAGCGATGTGTTCATGGTGCCCAGCCTGTCGTCGGTGCCGAGCCGGTTCGATGTCGACCTGCGCACTCCCGATGGGCTCGGCACGACCATTCCCATCGTCGTCGCCAACATGACTGCGGTCGCCGGGCGGAGGATGGCCGAGACCGTGGCCCGCCGCGGTGGCCTCACCGTGTTGCCCCAGGACATCCCGCTGGACGTCATCGAACAGGTCGTCGACTTCGTCAAGACCCGTCATCCGGTGTTCGAGACGCCGATCACGTTGTCGCCGCACAACACCGTCGGCGATGCACTCGGCCTGATCCACAAGCGCGCCCACGGCGCGGTGGTCGTGGTCGACGCCGAGACCAAGCCGGTGGGCATCTTCACCGAGGGCGACGCGACCGGCTTCGACCGCTTCACCCAGCTGCAGAACGTGATGAGCCGCGAGCTCATCACGCTCGAGCCCGACGTGAGCGCACAGGAGATCTTCGACCGACTGTCGGGCCAGCGCCTCACCGTTGCCCCGGTGGTCGACGACAACGGGCGCCTGCTCGGCTGCGTCACCCGCAAGGGCGCTCTCCGCAGCACCATCTACGCACCGGCACTCGACGCGCAGCGGCGACTGATGATCGCTGTCGCGGTCGGCATCAACGGCGATCCGGCGACGCGTGCCAAGGCACTGGTCGAGATGGGTGTGGACGTGCTCGTGATCGACACTGCGCATGGACATCAGACCCGAACGTTGCGCGCCATCGAGGAAGTTCGGGCCGTCGCCCCGACGATCCCCATCGTGGCCGGCAACGTCGTCACGGTCGAGGGCACGCGGGCATTGATCGACGCCGGTGCCGACATCCTCAAGGTCGGCGTCGGTCCGGGCGCGATGTGCACGACCCGGATGATGACCGGGGTCGGCCGCCCGCAGTTCAGCGCCGTGCTCGAATGCGCTGCCGAGGCCGCACGCCACGGCAAGCAGATCTGGGCCGACGGCGGTGTCCGATACCCACGCGACGTCGCGCTCGCGCTCGCCGCCGGTGCGGCCAACGTCATGGTCGGGTCGTGGTTCGCCGGCACCTACGAGTCCGCCGCCGACACACTGCGCTCACCCGACGGTCTGCTGTACAAAGAGAGCTTCGGCATGGCCTCCAACCGCGCGGTCAAGAACCGCACCCGGTTCGAGACGCCGTTCGAGCGCGCTGCGAAGGAGCTGTTCGAGGAAGGCATCAGCTCGTCGCGGATGTACCTCGACGCGGAGCGACCGGGGGTGGAGGACATCATCGACCAGATCGTCGCCGGTGTTCGCTCGGCGTGCACCTACGCCGGGTCGTCGACGATCCCCGAGTTCCACGAGCGTGCAGTCGTCGGTGTGCAGAGCGCCGCCGGTTACGAGGAAGGTCGCCCGCAGGGGACCAGCTGGTGAACGTCATTGCCATCGACGGTCCCGCGGGGGCCGGCAAGTCCACGATCGCGCGGGCGCTGGCCGCCAGGCTCGGGCTCGAGTATCTCGACACCGGCGCGATGTACCGCGCTGTCACGTTCGCGGCGATGCGTCGCGGCGTGCCGCTCGACGACCTCGACGCCGTCGCCGATCTGTCACGACAAATCGCGCTCGAGGTCGGCGACCACGGTGTGCTCGTCGACGGCGTCGATGCGTCGACCGAGATCCGCACGCCCGAGGTGACGGTCGCGGTCAGCGCGGTCGCCTCGAACAGCGCGGTGCGCGCCGAGCTGCGCGCCCGTCAACGACGCTGGGCCCAGCAACGCGGCGGTGGCGTGATCGAAGGGCGCGACATCGGCTCGGTCGTGTTTCCCGATGCGCGGATGAAGCTGTACCTGACCGCGTCGCCGCGGGTGCGCGCCGAGCGACGCGTCGCCGAGGCCGGCGGCGATATCGACGTGATCGAGCGGGCCATCGCCGTACGCGACCACACCGACCTGACTCGCGCCGACGGACCGCTGTCGGAGGCGGCCGGCGCACAAGTCGTCGACACAACCGGCCTCGGCATCGAGGAAGTACTCGACGCGATCGAGCAACTGTTGAGGGACGAACAGTGACAAAGGTTGATTCCTACCTTGCAGATCAGTCACTGCTGAGCAAGGCCAACTACCAGTGGTGGCGGTTCGTGATCAGTGGCTCGACCCGGCTGTACACGCGGATGCGCATCGAGGGACGCGAGAACATTCCTCGCTCCGGCGCGTTCGTGGTCGCACCGGTGCACCGCAGCTACATCGACACGCCCATCACCGGCGCGATCATGCACCGCCGGCTGCGATTCATGGCCAAGGATTCGATGTGGAAGAACCGCACGTTCGGCTGGCTCGTCTCGTCGGTCGGCGGCTTTCCGGTCTCGCGCGGGACCACCGACATCGAAGCGTTGCGCCGCTGCCTCAAGTTGCTCGCCGAGGGCGAGCCGCTCGTGATGTTCCCCGAGGGCGAACGCAAGTCCGGCCCGGTCGTGCAGCCGCTGTACGAGGGCGCGGCATATGTGGCCGTGAGGGCCAAGGTGCCGATCCTGCCGATCGGCATCGGCGGCTCGGAGAGGGTGATGCCGAGGGGCGCGAAGTTCATCTACCCGCGCCGGGTGCACGTCATCATCGGCGAAGCGATCTACCCCGAGATCGACGCATCCGGCAGGGCGCCACGGTCCGAGGTCAAGCGGCTGACAGCCGAGCTGCACGCCGCGCTGCAGGTGCTGTTCGACACTGCGCAGTCACGCCTGGACTGAGGCCGTCACACGCCGGCGAAGTACTCGCCGAGCGCGGCCGCGAGGTGCAGCGGGTCGTCGGCCCCGCACAGCTCGCGGGCCGAGTGCATGGACAGCTGCGGCACGCCGACGTCGACCGTTGCAATGCCCAGCGCCGTCGCCGTGAGCGGGCCGATGGTCGAGCCGCACGGCATGTTGTTGCGCGAGACGAACACCTGCCAGGGCACACCCGCACGCTCGCAGGCACCTTGGAACAGCACGGCGGTCTCGGCGCTCGTCGCGTACCGCTGGTTGCTGTTCACCTTCACCGCCGGCCCGTGATTCACGATCGGGCGATGCGCCGGCTCATGTCGCTCGGGGTAGTTCGGGTGTACGGCGTGGGCGTTGTCGGCGCTGATGCAGCTGCTCGCGGCGAGCGCACGCAGGTACGCCTCGCGGTCGCCACCACGGCCGGTTGCGAGCCGTTCCAGCATGGTGGCGAGAAGGGGGCCGCTCGCGCCCGTCGAGCTCTCCGACCCGACCTCTTCATGGTCGAACAGCGCGATCACGGACGTGTGCGTGGAGGGCGCCGCCGCGGTGACGAGCGCTGTCGTTGCGGCCCAGCAGCTGAGCTGGTTGTCCAAGCGGGCGCTGGCGATCAGTGATTGGTCGGCCCCGAGCACAGCTGCCGGCGTGATGTCGAACAGGCACAGCTCCCACCAGCCGATCTCGTGCACGGCGACGTCGACCTGCGCCGCGAGCCAGGCCACGAAGTCGCCCTCGGCCGGAGTGCCGGTGCCCCACACCGGCGTCAGGTGCAGTTGCTTGTCGAGCACGAGGCCCTTCTCGTTGACGTCGCGATCGAGGTGGATGGCCAGCTGGGGCACACGCGCGATCGGCTCGCGCGCAGCGACATCGACGACCGAGCCGTCGGTCAGCACGACACGGCCGGCGATGCCGAGGTCGCGATCGAGCCATGAGTTGAGCAGCACACCGCCGTAGACCTCGACGGCGAGCTGACGCCAGCCGAGCCCGCCGGTGTCGGGGTGCGGCTTGATCCGCAGGCACGGCGAGTCTGTGTGTGCGCCGGTGATGCGGAACGGCCAGACCTGCGTCGAGCCGGTGGGCTGCTGCCACGCGACCAGTGCCGCGCCACGGACGACGAAACCACGGTCGACCGGTCGCCACGGGCCGGTCTCGTCGACGGGTTCGAACCCTGCGGCCGTGAGCCGTTCGACGCTGGAGCCCACAGCGTGCCACGGCGACGGCGAGGCATCGAGGTAGGCGAGCAGATCGTCGATGGAGGCGGTCACGTCACTTACCGTAGAGGCCGATCGGCAGTCCTGTCCCACGAAGATGCGGCGTCTCGTTGACGGTGATGATCTGGCGCTGGCCGGTGCGGGCTGCGACGACGCGATGGATCGACGTGTAGTTCGGGTAGAAGAAGCCGGAGCTGTCCGGCGTGCCGAGCACCCGCGACAGGTAGGAGTTGATGACGCCGCCGTGACAGACCACGGCGACGTTCTGACCGCCGTGACCGCCGATGATCGCCTCGACCGAATCGTAGATGCGTTGCGCGAACTGTTCGATCGTCTCGTCGACATCGCCCCAGTCGTTGTTCAGCATCTGCTGCCAGCGCGGATCGTTGGCCGCCTTCAGCTCCTCGACGGGCACGTACTCGTTCGAGTGGCGGTCGAACTCGGCAATGCCCTCCACGACCGACACCGGCAAGCCGAACCGCGACGCCAGCGGTGTGGCCGTCTGGACCGCGCGCCTGAGCGGACTCGCGTAGATTGCGTGCACCGCCTCGACCGCGAGGTAGTCGGCCAAGAGCTCGGCCTGCTGGAGACCGGCCTCGCTCAGCTCCGGATCTGCAATGCCATCGAGCAGTTCACGGCGCACCGGCAGCGCATGCCGGATCAACAACAGTTCCATGGGATGGATGAATAGCAGCTATGAACCGTCGAACGAAGATCGTGGCCACCGTCGGACCGGCCAGTGAGGGCCCAGAGGTGCTCGAGGCGTTGATGCGCGCCGGCGTGGACGTGGTTCGTTTGAACCTCAGTCACGGCCCACTCGACGAGCACGTACAGCGTTTGCGGGCCGTTCGTGCCGCAGCATTCGCTGTCGGCCGGCCGATCGCGGTGCTCGCCGACCTGCCGGGACCGAAGGTGCGCGCCGGGCGGTTTCCCGACGGGGGAGTGCTGCTCGCTCCCGGCGACATCGTGCTCTGCCGGCCGTGTCGCGACGTCGCCGGCATGGTGGACACGAGTGACGCCACCGAGGTGACGGTGGACTACCCGCAGCTGCTGAACGATGTCCGCGAAGGCGACAAGATGGTGATCGGCGACGGTGGCATCACCCTGCGGGTGACGTCGATCGGCGCGGAGTCGGTCACGGCCCGGGTCGAGACCGGCGGTCTGGCCCAGGGCCGGCCGGGCATCCACCTGCCGAGCGAGCGGTTCCGGATGGCGTCGCCGACCGACGAGGACCTCGGCCTTGCGGCTGCGATGGCCGCCGAGGGTGTCGAGTTCCTGGGTGTCTCGTTCGTGCGTGAGGCGGCCGACCTCGAGCGTGTGCGCGAGGTCGTGATCCCGCACACCACGCGACTCGTCGCCAAGATCGAGACACTGCCCGCGGTCGAGAACCTGGCCGAGATCATCGAGGTCAGCGATGCCGTGATGGTCGCCCGCGGTGACCTCGGCATCGAGCTCCCGCTCGAAGACGTGCCTCACCTGCAGAAGCGGATCATCCGCCAGTGCGTCGAGGCCGGGGTGCCGGTGATCACTGCGACTCAGATGCTGGAGAGCATGATCGAAGCGCCTGCGCCGACGCGTGCCGAGGTCAGCGACGTGGCCAACGCAGTTTTCGACGGCACGGACGCGGTGATGTTGTCCGCCGAGACGGCGGTCGGTCACGACCCGGTGCTGGTCGTGAAGACGATGTCGCAGATCGCGGCCCGGGCCGAGGCCGAAGCGAACTACGAGCAGTGGTCCGAGCGTCTCGGCCGGGTGCAGCGCCGGCAGTGGAACGACACGAGCGACCGGATCACGCTGGCGATCTCCCACGCCTGCGCGTTGGCCGCGGCCGACGCCGGCGCGGAGGCCATCCTGTGCTGCACTCGTTCTGGCCGAACGGTCAACGCGATGGCCCGGTTCCGCCCGCTGGCGAGGCTGATCGGCCTCAGCCCCGATCCGGCGACGGTGCGGGCGATGTCACTGACCTGGGGTGTGCGACCGATTCAGGTCGACACGTACGGCTCGACCGACGAGCTCGTCTGGTACGCCGTCGAATCGGCCGTGACACAGGGACTGATCACGCCAGGATCGGTCGTCGCGGTCCTGGCCGGTGCGCCCGATCGGGCCAGCGGCGCGGCCACCGACGTGTTGCGGTTGGTTCGCGTTGGGTGAGATCTGGTCCGAGGAAGCCGGCCGCCCAGACGCGCCGCTCGTCGCGTTGATCCACGGGACAATGGACCGCTCGACCGGCATGTTGCGGCTGAGCCGCCAGCTGGACGACCGGTTCCGAGTGTTGCGCTACGACCGCCGCGGTTATGGCCGATCGGTGCACGACGGGCCGTTCACGATGGACGGCCAGGTCGATGACCTCGTCACGCTGCTCGCCGGACGTACAGCGGTGCTGATCGGGCACAGCTACGGCGGCAACGTGGCCCTCGCCACGGCCGAGCGTCATGCCCAACTGGTGGCCGCCGTCGGCGTCTACGAGACGCCGCTGTCGTGGGAGCCGTGGTGGCCGGGCACGACAGCCGGGGGCGCGGCTCGCGCCACCGAGGGCTCACCGCAAGACGCCGCTGAGCAGTTCATGCGTCGCATGGTGGGCGACGACCTGTGGGATCGATTGCCCGAGCGGACTCGCCAGACCCGTCGCGCCGAAGGACCGGCGCTGGTCGGCGAGCTGCGCGACCTGGCCGATGTGCAGCCGTGGACCCCCGCCGGGATCGCGTGCCCGCTGCTCGTGTCACACGGCTCACGCGGCGCTGATCACCATCGCGACGGAATGCGCTTCGTTCGCGACGCTGTGCCGGAGAGCGACTTGGTGGTGCTCACCGACTGCCGTCATGACGCGCCGCTCAGCAACGCCAGGCTGTTCGCGGAACAGGTCGTCGAGCCCGTGCTGCGCGCCGCCGGACCGCCGTGGTCGTCACGGCTGGGCTGACGGCTGGGCTGCGGGTGCCGGCTCGTCGGGGGTCAGGTCGACGACGGTGATGTCGCGGCCGAAGAACTCACACGTGGTCTTCGTCGTCGTGGCCTGACCTGCCTCGACGTTGCCCTGCACCCGGTCGGCGCAGGTCTGCAAGTCCGCTCGCTGCGACCACACCGCGACGGCGAGGCCGGCGAAGATCGCGATCGCGATCACCCGCTTGGTGATGCTCGCGACGATTCGAGCGGCGATCAGCGCGGCGACGACCATCACGGCGACGACTCCGATGGCGACGTTCTTCGCAGTGTCCAGCGTCAGCGCGAGCATCCCAGCACGCTAGGCAACGCTGCCCCTCTGTTCGCGGCACCCCCTGATCATCGGGTTGCATCACCCCGCGAATTCACCTCGCGATCGAGAGCCGATCAACCGCGACGTGTGATGTGCACACGCGGCCCGACGACGCTGGATTGCAGTCATGAGACGCTTGCTCCTGATCGTGCTCGTCCTCGCCTCGGCCGCCGTGGCTGTGACGCGCGAGGACGATCGTGGGGTCGGTGCCACTGCCCCCGGTCCGGTGGTGCACGGTGCGTACCGAGCCGACTTCGACGTCGCCACGCTGAAAGCGTCCGGCAACCCTGCGAACCGCTACGACATCGGCATCGTGGCCAACATGTATGCCGCTGGAGACATCGCCAGTTCGTGGGCGCAGATGGCGCAGTACATGGCCGATTGCTTCACCGCGGACAACACCGCAGCCGGCAACGAGCCGTACACCCGGTACGCACGCTTCATCAACTTCCATCGAGTGGATGCGATCAGCAACGATTCCGGCTCGGGGCCGACCGGGACGTTCGCCGACTCGATCAACGAGGACAGGGCCTCGGGGCCGACCGCGTTGTCGATCATGAACGACTCGTTGGCGCGTGCCGGCATCACGGCCGACGCCCGCTTGGCCACCGCACCGGCACCGTGGATCGGCTACGCAAACGCGACCTTCGCCGAGGTGCAGCCGTCGTGCGAGCATGCCCTGCACGAGAGCGGGCACACGTTCCACTCGCTCGCCGACGAGTACAAGGTCCAGGCCCCCGGGCCGACGAGTGGTCCGGACTGCGTACCCGATGGGGACAACGACCCGGCCAACCTGTCTCGGCAACCCGATCCGACGTTGGTCAAGTGGCGGAGATGGATCGGCTATGACCGGGCCGGCGATTCGATGGGACCGATCGTCGTGTACAGCCCCGGCGCGCAGTGCCTCTACCGCCCGGTGGCGGGCGCGGCCAACAGCCGGATGTGGGCCGGAGGGGGTTTCACCGCGGTGGACAAGGAGCGCATCATCCGGTCGTTCTACGCCAAGGTCCGACCCGTCGACTCGGCAACGCCCGACACGGGCGCGCTGCAGGACCAGCAACTGTGGGTTCGTGTCGTCGACCCGAGCGTGATCAAGCTGCGCTGGACCGTGGCGGCGGCGGATGGTCACGTGGTCGCGTCCCGCGACGGCGGTGCCGTGTTCGACACGACCGCGCTCGGGTTGGCGGCCGGCAGCTACACGGTCACGGCTCATGCCTTCGACGAGGCCGTCGAGCACGCCTTCTCCGATCGGGACACCCACGACGAGTCCGGTGTCGTGGTGCGTCCGCCCGACGACCTGGACCTCGTCCGCGATCCGGCGCTGCTGGCGCAGATGCAGCAAGACGTCGTGTGGCAGGTGTCGCTGACCGGCGGCCCGCCGCAATCGGTCGCGCCGGCGCTCACACGGATCCAACTCGAGGTCGATCGGGGCACGAGCGGCGGGAGCACCGTCGGATGGATGCCGCCGCTCGGGCCGGCGACGACCATGGACCTCGGTGGCCTGCCCGGGCTGTCCGTCGACGGCGTCGATCGAATCATGGTGAGCGATCCAGCAGCACTGCAGGCGACCACCACGGGAATCCACACCGGGTGGATCGACATCGTCGACTCGTCGATCGGTCTGTCGCGACGCGACCCGGTCGAGGTCGTCATCGTGGATCACACGAGCGGATCGATGGTCGACGACTTCGACGACGGTCGCGTCGCGACCGACCTCAACGGTGGCCGAGGATTTCGTACTGCATCGTTCCTGCTGCGTGCCGAGCACAACCCGAACGCTGTCACGGTGACCGAGACCGCCGGCGTGCTGCGGTTGGACGCGACACCGGGCGCCGGTGCCACAGTGCGCACCGACGAGACATTCGACATCCACCGCAGCGGGTCGTTCGAGGCGCAATGGGACATGCGTTCGATGGCCACGACGGCACTGTCGACCGTGGTGTTCGCCGTGTTCGACAACTCCGTCGGTGACGACTACCCGACCGACTTCGCGAGAGGTCTATCCGTCGTGTTGACCGCGGGAGGTGGACGCATGCAGGCGACGGATCCGGTGTCGGGCCGGGTCATCCTGAGCACGTGGACGGCGCGCCCGCCATCGGCGGCGCCGTTCTCGATCCGGCTCGTCATCGTCGGCACCCGTGCGTCGGCGTGGCTCGACACCACACTGCTCGCCACGGCGGAGTTACCGTCGACGTTGCTCGCGCCGATCGGAACGGATCACGGTCCGTGGGGGCGCCGGACGCAGGCGCTGACGACGATCGCCGTCGGTACCACACGCGTCGACATCGAGCGCGTATCGGCCGACAGCGGACCGGCTCCGGCCAACGGCCCACCATCGGTGGCATCGGTCGACGCGCAGTCTGAGACCGTCGGCGCGGCGTACTCGTTCGATGTCGATCGGTTCGTGGTCGATCCTGATCGCGACCCGCTGACCTACACGTTCGTCGGGCTACCGCCGGGCGTGGTCGGCTCAGCGGACGGACGCCTGACCGGACGGCTGACCGTGGCCGGCTCGTGGGACGTGCAGGTCGCGGTCTCCGATCCGTCGGGACAAACCGCGACCCTCGTCGTACCGATCACGGTGATCGACATCGGCGGCGTGGCACGCGAGGAACCGGCCCCACTCGTGTTGTGGCGCCTCGACGACAACTTCTTCGAGTCCGTCGGCACCATCGGCGGCAACGACTGGGGCTGGAGCAGCTATGCCGAGACACCAGCCGTCTACACACCGGGACTCAGCGGCTCGGCAGCGCGCCTGCGCGGCCTGCATCACGGGATCGCATTGAGGAGTCATCCCGACATCGCTCCGACGAAGGCGCAGACGATCTCAGTGTGGGCCAAGCCGGCCATTGTGACCGGCAACGTCGGCCCCAATCCGATCTTCGTCCGCCGCCTCGGTGCCAACGAGTTGAACCTGACGGTGCATCGCAACGGCACGTTCCGTGAGGTCGCCGCGACGCTGAAGCGGGGCCGAGGAGCGCCGGTGGTGACCGCCACGTTCACGCCGACCGACGCGCTGTGGACCGGCCAGGCCTGGCATCACTTCGCCGTTCGGCTCGACGCTGACTCCCTCGACGTCTTCCTCGACGGTTCGAAGGTGGCAACTGCGCCCTACTCGGGCCCGATCTACCGAGCGGCGCTCGACTCCGGCGACATCGTGCTCGGCGGCGACACCACCGGGGCGTACTCGTATCAAGGCGACGTCGACGAGGTCGCGTTGTGGGACCAAGCACTGGGCGATCGCGAGATCCTCGGCCTCGCCCGCCAACCGCTGTCTGCGCTGCCGACGACCACGACTCTGCCATCGGCGACCACGACGGTGCTGCCGACCACATCCACAACGGCACCGACGGCGACGACAGCGGCCGCGACACCGCCGGTCACGGTCGCCCCGACCTCGCGACCGTTGGACTTCGTGTCGATCAACCCGGCTCGCATCCTCGACACCCGGACCGGATTCGCGACGGTCGACACGCTGCTCGCCGGGGGCGGGTCGCTCGACGCCGGTTCGACGCTCGAGGTCGCCGTGACCGGTCGTGGCGGGGTGGCCGCGGACGCCCTCGCAGTTTCGCTGAACGTCACCGCCGTCGACGCTGGCGGTGACGGATATCTCACGGTCTGGCCGTGCGGATCGCCGCGGCCCACCGCGTCGAACGTGAACTACGTCCTCGGTGCGACGGTCGCCAATGCCGTTCTCGCGACCATCGGCAGTCGCGGCGCAGTGTGTGTCTACACGTCGCGGCGCACGCATCTGGTGGTCGATGTCAGCGGCTTCGCGCCGCACGACAGCACCATCCGGGCGATGGTCCCAGCCCGCATCCTCGACACTCGCGTCGGCGAGCGGACCGTTGACGGCTTGGCCCAGGGCGAGGGCGCGAATCCCGGCGGGCGCGTGCTCCGTCTCCAGGTCGGCGATCGCGCCGGCGTCGCGTCGGGAGCATCGGCGGTGGCATTGAACGTGACCGCGCTCGGCGCGACCGTGGATGGGTTCGTCACGGTGTACCGGTGCGGCGGCGTGCCCCCGACGGCGTCGAGCCTCAACGTCGTGCTCGGTGGAGTGGTGGCCAACCTGGTCGTGACCCAGATCGGTGCCGACGGATCGGTGTGCCTGTTCACCCAGTCGACGATGGACCTCGTCGTCGACGTCGACGCCACGTTCGCCGGTGGCTCGACCTACCGTCCGCTCGTGCCGGCCCGGCTGCTGGAGACCCGGCCCGGACTCTCGACGGCCGACGGGCTCGCCAACGGCACCGGACCACGCGCGGCCGGCTCGGTGACGCAGTTGCCCGTCGCCGGTCGCGGCGGCGTCTCGCTCTCGTCGTCGACGGTCGTGCTCAACGTGACGGTGGTCGGACCGTCCCGGGCCGGCTATGCGACCGTTTATCCCTGCGGCATCGATCCGCCGCTCGCGTCGAACATCAACTTCTCGGCCGGGCAGACGGTGCCGAATGCCGTCATCGTCCGGCTCGGTACGAACGGGACGATCTGCGTCGTGACGAGTCAGCCCGCCGACTTGGTGGTCGACGTCACCGGAGCGTTCTCGGACTGACTTCACACGCTGCGACGTAGATTGCAGAACATGTCCGACCAGCGCCCGATCAATCTCACGCCCCAGGGTCCGCCGACGACGGTTCTGCCGCTCGCCGAGGCCGATGCCCGCCACGCGCTGCAGCAGGCGCTCGCCAGCGAGGGCGAAGCCCGCCGGACCGCCGTGGCCGCAGTCGTTGCGCGTTGGCCGCGATACGTGGACGCGTGGTCCCGCCTCGGCGATCTGGGACGTGACGACATCGAGCGCTACGCGGCATACCGGGTCGGCTATCACCGCGGCCTCGACGCGCTGCGGGCCAACGGTTGGCGTGGCTCGGGTTACGTGCGTTGGGCCGAGGAGACGAACCGCGGGTTCCTGCGCGCGCTGCGCGGGTTGGGACAGATGGCCGACCGCATCGGTGAGGACGACGAAGCCGAGCGCATCCGGCTGTTCATCCTGCAGCTCGACCCGTCCGGCATCCCCGCCGACGGATGACGGTCCTCGGCGCGGTGCTGACCGGCGGCGCGAGCCGGCGGATGGGCCGCGACAAGGCGACGCTTCCGATCGACGGTGTCGCGATGGCCGACCGGGTGGCTGCGGCGTTGCGAACCGGGTGCGCCGAAGTCGTCGCGATCGGCCCGTCGGAACGAGCCGGAGCGCAGCAGCCCGTCGCCGACCTGTTCCCCGGTGAGGGGCCGGTCGGGGGAGTGATCACTGCGCTGCGAGAGGCCGAACGCCGCGGCTGCTCACACGCCTTCGTCGTCGCGTGCGATCTGGCGTTCCTCGATGCCGCGACGGTGCAGCGGTTGCTCGTGGCCGGGCTCGGTCCCGGGGCCGGTTCGATCGCCGTGGCGCACACGGATCGCGTCGAGCCGCTGTGCGCGGTGTGGCCGGTTTCGATCCTCGCGCCGGTCGAGCATATCTTTGCCGCCGGGGAGCGCGCGATGCATCGCGTCTTGGACGCGCTCGCGCTCACGAGAGTGGATGTGCGCGCTGCAGCGCTGCGCAACGTGAACACACCCGGCGACCTGGCCGACGGGTAGCGTTCAGGCCGATGTCCGTTTCCGAGATCTCCGTCGATGAGCTGGCTGCGCTGCTCGACGCCACGCCTTCACTCCGTTTGATCGACGTCCGCGAGGCCGACGAGTACGAGGCCGGTCACGTGCCGGGTGCACGGCTCGTTGCGTTGGGCACGGTGCCCGATCACGTCGACGCGTTCCGCGGCGACGGACCGGCCTACGTCATCTGCAAAACCGGTGGGCGCAGCATGCGGGCCTGCGAGTTCTTGTCCGGCCAGGGTCTCGACACGGTCAACATCGCCGGTGGCACGATGGGCTGGATGATGAGTGGGCGCGACGTCGTGGACGGAAACCAGCCTTCGTGACGTACACGTGGGTTGCGACGCAACCTGAGCTCGAGGACCTCGTCGAGACGCTGCTCGCGGAGCCTCGGTATGCGTTCGACACCGAATTCCATCGCGAGCGCACGTACTTCCCGAAGTTGGCGCTGGCCCAGTTCGCGTGGTCCGGCGGCACGGCGCTCGTCGATCCGCTCGCAGTCGACGTGCGGGCGATGAAGCCGTTGTTAGAGAGCGATGTCGTCGCGGTGCTCCACGCCGCGCAGCAGGACCTCGACGTGTTGACCCACTCGTGCGGCGCGATCCCGCGCCGGCTGTTCGACACGCAGCTCGCCGCTGGCTTCGTCGGCTACGGAACGCCGTCGCTGGCCAGCCTGATGCAGGGCGAGTTGAAGATCAGCGTGCCCAAGGGCGACCGGCTCACCGACTGGCTGCGCCGGCCGCTGACCGAGGACCAACGCATCTACGCCGCGGCCGACGTGGCCAACCTGCTCGAGCTGCAGGACCGACTCGTCGACCAGCTGAGCCAGAGTGGCCGTCTCGGCTGGGCCGAGGCCGCCTGCGAAGAGCTGCGCACGCGCCCCGTCAGCGGCACAGACCCCGACGGAGCGTGGCTACGGCTGAAGGACGTCCGCATGCTGAAGCCGCGGGCGCGCGGTGTGGCCCGCGCGGTGGCCGGCTGGCGCGAGCGGAGGGCGATGTCGGTCGACTCGCCGGTGCGCCAGATCCTGCCCGACCTGGCCATCCTCGGCATCGCCCAGAAGCAGCCGCGCACGGTCGAGGAGTTGGCCCATGCCCGCGGCATCGACGAGCGTCACTGGCGCGGTCAGCTCGGCAAGGAGATCGTCAACGCGGTCCAGGAGGGCCTGCGCGACGAGATCCCGCTGCCGGCCGGCGAGGGCGAGGACCTCGATCGCAACCTGCGCCCGGCGATCACGCTCGTGTCGGCATGGGTCAGCGAGCTGGCCCGCCAGGAGCGCATCGACACCGCGTTGCTGGGCACGCGCGGCGACATCTTCGCCCTGCTCCGCAACGATCCCGAGGCGCGGCTGGCGACGGGCTGGCGCGCCGAACTGCTCGGCGACAACATCACCCGCCTCGTCGATGGACGGGCCGGACTCACCTTCGACGGCCGGGGAGGGCTGCGCCTGATCGACGTGCCCGTCCCGTCAGCCGATTGATCACTCCCGCGTCACGCGGCGAACCTTCTTCCACAGCTGGTCGAACGCGGCGGAGACATCGGCCGATCGGGCGCCGTAGCTGTGGATCGGACGTCGCTCGCCCGTCGCCTGGTTGACGATCACGCGCTGGGGGACCACCGGTTGCCAGATTGCCTTCTTGCCGACGATGCGGGTCAGCTCGTCGTAGCGCCGATCGGCTTCGACCGACACCGCTGGCACCTTGTTGACGATCACGCCCGCCAGGTCGAGCGTGGGGTTGTGCCCGTCCCACACCTCGTCGATCACGTCCGCCACCGCGGCGATGCCGCGGAGCCCGAGTGCCGACGGTTCGACCACGATCACCGCGTGGTCGGCCGCGGTCAGCCCACTCGTCGTCAGGTTGCCGAGACTCGGCGGGCAGTCGATCAGCACTGCGTCGTAGGCCTCGGAGACCCCGGCGAGCGCCGCCTTGAGCCGATCCGGCTTGCCGTGCTCACGGGGCTGCAGTCTGTTCGAGGCCGGCATCAAGTGGATGAACGGGCTCCACTCGGTCTCGTAGATCGCCTCCTGCGGCGACGTGCGGCCGAGCACCTCGGCAGTGGACACCTCGGTTTCGTTCGGTTCGATGCCGAGGCACCACGTGCTCGAGCCCTGCGGGTCCAGGTCGACGATCAAGACGCTGTGGCCGGCTTGGGCCGCAGCGGAGGCCAGGCCGAGCGTGACGGTGGTCTTGCCGACGCCGCCCTTCTGGTTGAGCAGAGCAACGGTGCGTCCCATCCGCCCATGTTGTCACGCTGTGCGACTCGCCGGGTGCCTGCTCGGAGGGGTGGCGGGGTGTAACTTCGGTGTTGTGACGGGCTGGGTCCGCCACCATCGCAGGCAATGGCGCCTGCGCCTTCGTGGTTCTCCCACGGGGGCCAGAAGGGGAGGGGTATCCCGATGACCGACACGGTCGAACGGAAGCCAGCGGCAGAGACCATCAGCCGCGTCGTCGTCCGATTCGCCGGTGACTCCGGCGACGGCATGCAGCTCACCGGTGATCGCTTCACCGAGTCGAGTGCGATCTTCGGCAACGACTTGTCGACGTTGCCCGATTTTCCGGCCGAGATCCGGGCCCCGGCGGGCACCGTCAACGGTGTCTCCAGCTTCCAGGTCCACATCTCCGATCACGACATCACCACGCCGGGCGACGCGCCGAGCGTGTTGATCGCGATGAATCCGGCGGCGTTGATGGCCGACATCGGCCGGCTCGAGCAGGGCGGCTTGCTGATCGTCAACCGCGACTCCTTCGTCGAGCGCGACCTGACCAAGGTCGGGTACACCACGAACCCGCTCGAGGACGGTTCGCTCAGCAACTACCGAGTCGTCGAGGTGCCGATGACGTCGCTGACGATCCAGGCCACCGTGCCCCTGGGCGTGAAGAACCGTGACGCGGAGCGATCGAAGAACTTCTTCGCACTGGGGATGATCTCGTGGCTGTTCTCTCGCCCACGCGAGCCGACGCTCGAATGGATCCAGAAGAAGTTCAAGGACGAACTCGTCCGCGCGGCGAACACGGCGGCGTACAACGCCGGATACCACTTCGGCGAGACGACCGAGCTCTTCGACCACGCCTACCAGGTCGAGTCGGCGCAGATGCATGCCGGCGAGTACACGAACATCTCCGGCAACACGGCCCTTGCGTGGGGTCTGGTCGCCGCAGGGCAACTCGCCAAGCTGCCCGTGTTCCTCGGCAGTTACCCGATCACACCGGCGTCGGACATCCTGCACGAGCTGTCCAAGCACAAGCACTTCGGGATCCGTACCGTGCAGGCCGAGGACGAGATCGCCGCAGCCGGCCTGGCGCTCGGCGCGGCGTTCGCCGGTCACCTCGGCGTGACCACGACCAGCGGTCCCGGTGTCGCATTGAAGAGCGAGACGATGAGTCTGGCCATCTCGCTGGAACTGCCGATGCTGCTGATCGACATCCAGCGCGGCGGACCGTCCACCGGACTGCCGACCAAGACCGAGGCCGCTGACCTGAACATCGCGATGTACGGTCGCCACGCCGAGGCACCGTTGCCGATCGTGGCCGCGTACAGCCCGAGCCACTGCTTCCACGCTGCGATCGAAGCCGCTCGCATCGCGCTGAAGTACCGCACGCCGGTCATCGTGCTGTCCGACGGCTACATCGCCAACGGCTCCGAGCCGTGGCTGCTGCCCGACGTTGACACGTTGCCCGACATCTCCGTGCAGTTCACGACAGAGATGAACCACACCGCTCCGGACGGCACGCCCGAGTTCTGGCCGTACCTGCGCGATCCCGAGACGCTGGCCCGGCCGTGGGCCATCCCGGGCACACCGGGTCTGATGCATCGTGTCGGTGGCCTGGAGAAGCACGACGGCAGTGGTGACATCGACTACACCCCGGAGAACCACGAGCGGATGGTGCACCTGCGCGCCGCGAAGATCGCCGGCATCGCCAAGGACATCCCGCTCGTCGAGATCGTCGGCGACGAGGACGCTGACATCTGCATCCTCGGCTGGGGCTCGACCTGGGCGGCGATCGACGCGGCCGTCCAACGAAGTCGCCGCGGCGGCATGAAGGTGGCATGGGTACATCTCGTGCACCTCAGCCCGCTGCCGTCGAACCTCGGCGACGTGCTCCGCAGCTTCAAAAAGATCCTGGTGCCGGAGCTGAACCTGGGCCAGCTGAGCCGGATCGTGCGGGCCGAATACCTGGTCGATGCGCAGTCGATCAGCAAGGTGCAGGGGCTGCCGTTCACCGCCGGCGAGCTCGAGACCGCACTGGCCAACGCCGCCGGCGTCGGTGCCGCCGTCACCATCTCACGAACAGGAGCAGGGTCATGACCGACTCGGTCACACTGACGACGAAGAAGGACTGGACCAGCGACCAAGAGGTGCGCTGGTGTCCGGGTTGCGGTGACTACGGCATCCTGCTCGCGGTGCAGACGCTGATGCCCGAACTGGGCATCGAGCCGCACAACACGGTGTTCGTGTCCGGCATCGGATGCAGCAGCCGGTTCCCGTATTACATGAACACCTACGGGGTGCACGGCATCCACGGCCGGGCCCCGGCGATTGCCACCGGTATCGCCGTCGCCCGCCCCGACCTGGACGTGTGGGTCATCACCGGCGACGGCGACGCGCTGTCGATCGGCGGCAACCACCTCATCCACGCCCTGCGCCGCAACGTGAACCTGACCATCTTGCTGTTCAACAACCGCATCTACGGGTTGACCAAGGGCCAGTACTCGCCGACCTCGGAGCTCGGCAAGATCACGAAATCGACGCCGATGGGTTCGATCGACTTCCCGTTCAACCCGCTGGCGGTGGCCCTGGGGGCCGAGGCGTCGTTCGTCGCCCGGACCCACGACCTGGACCGCAAGCACATGATGGAGGTGTTCCGGGCTGCGCACGCGCATCGTGGGGCCTCGTTCGTCGAGATCTTCCAGAACTGCAACGTGTTCAACGACGACGCGTTCGACAAGGTCACGGGGCGCAAGAACCGTACCGAGATGATGATCGACCTCAAGCACGGCGAGCCGATCCGCTTCGGCGAGGACGGCCACGCCGGCGTCGTGATGGGCAGCGACGGCCGTCTGCGCATCGTCGAGGTCGCCGACGTGGGGGTGGAGGCGCTGCTCGTCCACGACGCGCACCGTGACGACCCAAGTCTGGCATTCGCGCTGGCGCGTCTTGAGGTGGACGGCGTCTCGACGGCGGCGGGCGGCTTCTCGCCGACCCCGTTCGGCGTGTTCCGCGACATCGTGCGGCCCGATTACGGCGCCCAGGTCGGCAGCCAGTTGGCCGATGCGTCCGAGCGTCGCGGACCGGGCGATCTGCGGGCCTTGCTGCAGTCGGCGGGGACCTGGCGAGTAGAGTGACGTTTTGCCGTTCTGAGCAGGTGGCACGGCTCTGACCTGGTGATCGCTGAGATCCGTCGGGTTCCCAGACTCAACCAGTAAGATCTCTCCTCGATGTAATTTTCTCTAGATTCGGAGCCCTACCGTGAAGAAGGGTCGTCATCGCCGCTTCGAAGAAGCGCGAAAGCTGAAGCAAGCTGGTCCCAGCGCCATCGACCTGGGATTTGGTGGCATCGATCACCGTCCTCCCAGCGAGGACGACGAATATGCCGCGTTGGCCGAAAAGTACGGCGTCACGTTTGACGATGACGACGACGATGACGACGATTCTGACCGCTGAAAGTTCTTGAATCTCCCCACCCGAAACCCCCCGGGATCATGACTGCACTTCGCAACATCGCCTTGGTCGCACACGTCGACCATGGCAAGACCACGCTCGTCGACGCGCTCTTGCGCGCCACGGGTACCTTCGCCTCCCACCAAGCGGTCGTCGACCGCGTGATGGACAACAACGACCAGGAACGGGAACGTGGTATCACGATCCTTGCCAAGGCCGCCTCGATCGAATGGAAGGGTGTGACCATCAACCTGGTCGACACGCCCGGCCACGCCGACTTCGGCGGTGAGGTCGAGCGCGCGCTGACCATGGTCGACGGCGTGCTGCTGCTCGTCGACGCTGCTGAAGGGCCGCTGCCGCAGACCCGCTACGTGCTGCAGAAGGCGCTCGCACTGGACTTGCCGGCCATCGTCATCATCAACAAGGTCGACCGTGGCGACGCCCGCCCGGACGAGGTCCTGGACGAGGTCTACCAGCTGTTCATCGACCTCGACGCCGGTGACCACCACATCGACTTCGAGATCATCTCCGCCGTCGCCCGCGACGGCAAGGCGATCAAGGGCATCGGCATGCCCGGCGACGACGCCGACCTGGCGCCGCTGTTGGACACCATCGTCGAGGTGATTCCGGCTCCCGCCGGCGATGCCGATGCGCCGCTGCAGGCCATGGTCACTACGCTCGACGCGAGCGAGTACCTGGGTCGGTTGGCCATCGGGCGCATCGTCAACGGCACCATGCGCCGCGGCGAGACCGTCGCGCTGTTGGAAGAGGAGTTCAGCGAGGGTCAACCACCGCTGCGCCGCCGCCTCTCGCAGCTGATGGCGTTCCGCGGTGTCAACCGCGAGCAGGTCGAAGAGCTGTCCGCCGGTGACCTGTTCATCGTCGCCGGCTTCCCCGAGGTCGAGATCGGCGACACCATCGCCTCGGCCGAGACGCCGATCGCGCTGCCCCGCCTGATGGTCGACGAGCCCGTGCTGCGCATGACCTTTGGCGTCAACACGTCACCGTTCGCCGGCAAGGACGGCAAGTTCCTGACCAGCCGCCACCTCGTCGAGCGCCTCGAGAGAGAGCTGCTCGGCAACGTGTCGATCAAGCTCTTCCAGACCGGCTCGCCGGACATCATCGAAGTCGCCGGACGTGGTGAGTTGCAGCTCGCGGTGCTGATCGAATCCATGCGCCGCGAGGGTTACGAGCTGCAGGTCAGCCGGCCCGAGGTGATCACCAAGGAAGTCAACGGCAAGCGCTTCGAGCCGCAAGAGCGCGGTGTCTGCGACGTCCCCGACGAACACGTCGGCACGATCACCCAAGAGCTCGCGCCGCGCAAGGGTCGCATCACCGATCTGCGCACCGGTGATGCCGGCCGCACCATCGTCACGTTCGAGTGCCCGAGCCGCGGCCTGATCGGCTTCCGCTCGCTGCTGATGACCGCGACCCGTGGCACGGCACTGCTGCACCAGCATCACCTCGGCTGGATGCCCTGGGCGGGCGAGATGCCCGACAACCGTGGCGGCGCGATGGTGGCCGACCGCATCGGTCAGTCCACCGGTTACGCGCTGGACAAGCTGCAGCTCAGCGGCCAGTTCTTCATCGCCCCCGGCGAGCAGGTCTACGAGGGCATGGTCGTCGGCGAGTGCGCTCGCGAGGACGAGATGGTCGTCAATGCCGTGCGCCCGAAAGAGAAGAACAACATCCGTACCCACAGCCACGACGACGCCGTCAAGCTGCCTGCACCGCGCATCCACAGCTTGGAGACCGCGATCGAGTGGATCGCCGACGACGAGCTCGTCGAGGTCACCCCGAAGGCGATCCGCATCCGCAAGAAGTACCTCGGCCTCGAAGATCGGCGCAAGTCGAACAAGAAGGTCAAGACCGGCTGATCAGTCGTCCGGTCGCATCCGCACCAGAAGTGCACGTCCGGTCACAGGCCGAGGAGAACGGCCACCGTCTCGCGGATCTGGGCCAGCACCATGGCACCGACGTTGTCGGCAGTACGGTCGACGAGTTGCTTGTGGCCGATCGTCGTCACCAAGTGGCACTGTGCGTGTCCGCGATCGGTGGTCACGTCGCTCGGCCAACGTCGAGTTGTGCTCGTGATCGGCACGACATGGAACGTGCGGTCGAACTCGTCGAGGGTCGGTTGTGCAGTGACAACCACTGCCGGCCTGACGAGGGCAGCAGAGCTCCCGATCGGCACGCCGAAGTCGACGATGACGATCTCACCTGAGCGCATCGGCAACGGCTGAGGAAGAACCGGCGATCACGGAACGCTCGACATCGATTTCCTCGGTCGACATCTGCGTTCGTCGCTCGGCCAGCGCAGCTCCCATGCGGCGAGCGCGCTCATCGCGTATGAGCCTCTTGACCAGCGAGTCCATCGTGTCGCCGCGTTCTGCGGCGAGATGTCGGAGTGCGTCACGGGCCTCAGGCGATATTGCGATCGTTGTCGTACTTGCCATAGCGATCACTATAGCGAAGTTTCGCTCTCGCTTCAGCCGACGGGTAGTAAGGGACCCGCCTCGGGCCAGGTGCTCAGCGTGCGCGAGCATGAGTCCATCCGGCGCGTGGGGCGCGCAGGAGTCACGAGGAGGTCGTCGATGACGGAGAACGGGTCAGCGCACACACCGGGCGAGGTGGACGTCGATGTGATCGTGGTCGGCGCGGGCTTCGCCGGGATGTACCTGCTGCACCGCCTGCGCGGGCTCGGCCTGTCGGCGCGCGTGATCGAGGCCGGCGACGATGTCGGCGGCACCTGGTACTGGAACCGGTATCCCGGTGCTCGGTGCGACATCCAGAGCGTCGACTACTCGTATTCGTTCGACACCGAGCTCGACGAGGCGTGGGAGTGGACCGAGAAGTACGCACCCCAGCCGGAGATCCTGCGTTACGCGCAGCACGTCGCCGAGCGTCTCGACCTGCGCCGCGACATCGAGTTCGGCACCCGTGTGCTGGCCGCGGTGTGGGACGACAACGACACGCGCTGGCTGCTGCACACGTCGCGAGGCGAGACCGTCAAGGCCCGCCATTACGTGATGGCCACCGGATGCCTGTCGGTGCCCAAGGACGTGGACATCGCGGGGACGGAGAGCTTCGCCGGCGAGGTCTACTTCACCAGCCATTGGCCGCACGAGGGAGTCGACTTCACGGGCAAGCAGGTTGCCGTCATCGGCACCGGTTCGTCGGCGATCCAGTCGATCCCGATCATCGCCGCCGAGGCGAGCCAGCTCACCGTGTTCCAACGCACGCCCAACTTCTCGATCCCAGCCGGCAACGGGCCGGTCCCGGCCGAGAAGCGAGCAGCGATCGGTCGCGGCCGCGCCGAGTACCGCGAGGCTGCGCGCTGGTCGGGTGCCGGCGTGCCCGTGGAGATCACGGGCGAAATGGCGCTGGCCACGCCCGCGGAGCAACGCGCCGCGCACTACGAGATGGCCTGGCAACGCGGGGGCATCATCGAGTTCCTCAACTGCTACGCCGACCATCTGGTCAGTCCGGCGGCGAACGAGTTGCTGGCCGAGTTCGTGCGCAACAAGATCCGCGCCACGGTCGACGACCCGGAGACCGCCGAGGCGCTGTGCCCGACGACGTACCCAATCGGTACCAAACGGCTGTGCGTCGACACGAACTACTACGAGACGTACAACCGGCCGAACGTGCGCCTCGTCGACTTGCGCACCCATCCGATTGCGACGATCACGACGACAGGCGTGGACCTGGTCGACGAGTCGCTGGAGTTCGACGCGATCGTGTTCGCCACCGGCTTCGACGCGATGACCGGCGCGATCGTCGGCGTCGACATCACCGGCCGAGACGGGCTCACGCTGAAGGAGGCATGGCATGCCGGCCCGATGACCTACCTCGGGCTGATGGCCGCCGGCTTCCCCAACCTGTTCATGATCACCGGTCCGGGCAGCCCCTCGGTGC
>JANNZY010000030.1:0-59679 GCA_031410915.1 Actinomycetes bacterium | reverse complement strand
GATCGCTTATCCTCTACGATCCTTTGGACTAAGAACTTGAAAAGGGTCTTAGAAACAGAAAAATAGATATTTTCTACTTTGCTGACATGATTACTTAGGGAGTTCAGATAAAAGATATTGATAACTCATCAATTATTTCGAAGCCAGATGATTGCTACACCTTTTCCTTTACAAGTGGAACCACTGGCCCTCCTAAAGGAGCTATGTTGAGTCATAAAAACGCCTTGGCATGTTCAAAATCAGCAGGAATGCATACAGATTTAGCGTTAAACTCTGAGGACGTATATCCTTCATATTTGCCTTTGCCACACGTTATGGAAAGATTCATTTCTATTGCTTTGTTCGCCTATGGAGCTCATATAGTGTAATAAATCCCTGACTTAGAAGTACTTGTGGTGACATTCTCAAACTGAAAGATGATTGCCAAGTCATCAAACCAACCGTTCTCCTTTCGGTACCCAGACTTTACAATCGTATCGTAGAAGCTGTAAAGGCGAAATTCGCAGCATAGCCGCGCGCCCCGTCGAGGTCGTCGAAGTTGATGCGCCCCATGCGATGTCCATTGCTGCTGACGTTCACGACACGCGACCCGGGCGTGTCGAGCAGCCGATCCAGGACGAGACCGGTGAGCGCGAAGTGGCCGAGGTGGTTCGTGCCGAACTGCATCTCGAAGCCGTCCGCAGTTTGCTGCAGGGGGACGGCCATCACGCCGGCGTTGTTGATCAGCAGGTTCAACTGCGTCTCGGTGTCGTTGACGATCTCCGCGGCGAGACGAACGGAGTGGAGGTCGGCGAGGTCCAGCGGAACGACACTCACCTCGGCGTGTGGGGCAGCGGCGCGAATCGTGTCCAACGCAGCCGTTGCCTTGGCCGGATCACGGCAACCGAGCAGCACCCGCGCGCCGTGCTCGGCCAGGATGCGTGCCGTTTCCAAGCCGATGCCACTGCTCGCTCCGGTGACCAACGCCGTGGTTCCGGACAGATCGGGCACGTTCAATTCCGACCACATCTCCCGAGTCATCGCAGCATCATGTCATGCCGGTGCGTGACGCCCCGGACTTTCTGACACACTGTCAGAAACGTTCGAGGGTTCCCCCGGGGAGGATGCCGCACGATGGTCATGTTGTCCTACAGCCGCGCGATCGCAGACAACGCCGATCGCCAGCCACATCGCATCGCGATCACGTGTGCCGACGAATCGGTGACGTGGCGCGAGCTGGAGGCGCGGACCAACCGCCTCGCTCGCGCATACGCACAGCTGGGAGTGACCAAGGACTCGTTCGTCACGATCGGTCTGCCGAACTCGATCGGCTTCTTCGAAGCGGCCATCGCGACGTGGAAGTTGGGCGCGACGCCGCAGCCGATCAGCTACCGCCTGCCCGATCGCGAGCGGCAGGCCATCGTCGAGCTGGCCGAGTCGTCGCTCGTCGTCGGAGCCGATCCGGCCGCGCACCCGAACCGTCGAGTGGTGCCGGTCGGCTGGGAGCCCGACCCGTCGATCGACGACTCGCAGCTCCCCGAGATGGTGACGACGCGGTGGAAAGCTCCCACATCGGGCGGTTCGACGGGCCGCCCGAAGCTGATCGTCGCCGTCGATCCGAGCATGGTCAACACCGAGGCACCGGGCATGGGCCAGCAACGAGACGGCGTCGCGTTCATCCCCGGACCGCTGTACCACAACGCCCCGTTCAGCTTCAGTGCCACTGCGCTGATGCAGGGCAACCACGTCGTGATCCTGCCCCGCTTCGATGCCGAGGCGACCCTTGCTGCGATCGACGCGCATCACCCTGACTGGATCCTGCTTGTACCGACGATGATGCAGCGCATCACCCGGCTCCCCGACGAGGTGCGCGACCGCTACGACGTCAGTTCGCTGCAAGTGGTCTGGCACATGGCGTCGCCGTGCCCGCCGTGGCTGAAGGAGACCTGGATCAACTGGCTCGGGGGCGAGAAGATCTTCGAGCTCTACGCCGGCACGGAGGCGCAATCGGTCACCATCGTCCGCGGCGACGAGTGGATGGCGCACCGTGGCACGGTCGGTCGTCCGGTGTCGGGCGAGATGCGCATCCAGGACCCGGAGACGTTCGACGTGCTGCCCGCCGGCGAGGTCGGCGAGGTCTTCATGCGCGCCCCCGACAGCCGCAAGACGTACGAGTACATCGGTGCCGACGCACGAGTGAGCCCTGACGGGTGGGAGAGCCTCGGCGACATGGGGTACATGGACGCCGACGGCTACCTGTACCTGGCCGACCGGCGCAGCGACATGATCCTGTCCGGTGGGGCGAACATATACCCGGCCGAGATCGAGGCCGCGATCGACGAGCACCCGTCGGTGGTGTCCTGCGCGGCGATCGGGCTGCCCGACGAGGATCTCGGCAATCGCATCCACGCCGTCGTGCAGGTCAGCGAGCCGATCGATGCCGACGAGCTGCGCGCGTTCCTAGCTGAGCGTCTGGTCCGCTACAAGATCCCGCGCACGTTCGACTTCGTCGACCACGTCGTGCGCGACGACGCCGGCAAGGTGCGCCGCAGCGCGCTGCGCGACGAGCGCAGTTAGTCCGTCCGTGGCATGACGAGGCGGGTCGGGATCGCCGGCTCGCCGCGGGACAGGGACAACCCTTCCCACGGCAGAGTCTGTAGTGCCTCGCGCACGCGGTCACGAGCCGACTCCAACGATGCCGCGCCGACGTCGGTCGTCACGCCGTCGCGGACCAACACGGCGCTGAGCCGGCGAACGCCATCGCTGGCGAGCAGCAGTTGCACTTCCTCCGCCCGGCGCGCCGGCGGCCCGGCGACGACGATCTCTTCGATCGCAGTGCCGCTGGTGCGGTGTGACCGCAGTGCCGTCTTGCTGCCGCCGTTGGACGACTTGTGCACGCTGCGCTTGGCGACGGGCCGCCCGTCGACCTCGACAAGCTTGTAGACGAGGCCCGCCGTCGGCGCTCCGGAGCCGGTGACGACGGAAGTGCCCGCGCCGTAGATGTCGACCGGTGCCGCTGCCAGTCCGGCGATCGCGAACTCGTCCAGATCGCCGCTGACGACGATCTTCGTCGCCGTGTTGCCGAGCCGATCGAGTTGCGCTCGGGCCTGGTAGGCGAGCACGCCGAGATCCCCGGAGTCGATCCGAATCGCTCCGAGTGCCGGTCCGGCTGCTTGTACAGCGAGGTCGATGCCGCGACTGATGTCGTAGGTGTCGACCAGCAGCGTCGTGTCCGGACCGTGCTGGGCGACCTGGGAGCGGAACGCTGACAGCTCGTCGTCGTGCAGCAACGTGAACGCATGTGCCGCGGTGCCCCCTGTCGGGACTCCCTCGCTGCGACCGGCGGCCAGGTTGGACGACGACGCGAAGCCGGCCAGGTACGCGGCACGCGACGCCGCCACCGCGGCTCGCTCGTGGGTCCGCCGTGAGCCCATGTCGATGATCGGCCGGCCGTGCGCCGCGCTCACCATCCGGGCCGCGGCGGCAGCGACCGCAGCATCGTGGTTGAGGATCGAGAGCACAACGGTCTCGAGCACGACCGTTTCGGCGAAAGACCCGCGCACGGCGAGGATGGGGGAGTCGGGGAAGTAGATCTCGCCCTCTGGGTAGCCCTCGACCGAGCCCGTGAAGCGGTACGAGCGCAGGAGGTCGGCGGTCGGCTCGTCGATCGCGTGATCGGCGACGAGCCATTCGATCTCATCGTCGTCGAAGGCGAATGCTTCGATCGCATCGAGGACGCGCGCAGTGCCGGCGACGACGCCGAAGCGGCGGCCGTCAGGAAGATGACGAGCGAAGACCTCGAACACGCACTCGCGCCCGGCTGTACCGTCGCGGCGAGCCGCGGCGAGCATCGTCAGCTCGTAGCGATCGGTCAGCATCCCCACCGACGCCGGCGGCAGGCCGACTCGCGTCACGCGATCACACCACGTTCGCGAAGCGATGCGAGCTCGTCCGCGGCGAGACCGAGCACGTCGTGCAACACGGTGTCGGTGTGCTCGCCGAGCCACGGCACGCGGGTTTCCGGGCCATCGGCGACGGCGCTCATCTTGATCGGGTTGCCGGGTGTGACGACAGCATCTCCGTCACCGTCAGGGCGGGGCATCTCGACCAGCATGTTGCGTGCCGCGACATGAGGATCGTCGATCACCTGTTGCGCGCTCAGGCACGGGCCGGCGGCGACGCCGGCGGCGGACAGCGCTTCACACGCCTCGATGTTCGTCATCGAGGCAGCCCACTCGCGCACGCCCGTGCGCAACACGTCCATGTGCTCGCGCCAACCAACACGGGTCGCGAAGCGTGGATCCTCGATCCATTCCGGGTGGCCGACGAGCGTCGCCAGCCGGGCGAACTCGTGCTCGCGCCCGACCTGGACCATGAACCATCCGGTTCCGGCCTCGAAGCCGTCGAGGATCATCTTCAACCCGACGCCAGGCTCGGGCCGTTCACCGAGGCTCCAGTAGTTCACGACGACGTCGGCGAACGCCACCATCGCATCGAACATCGCGATGTCGACGTACTGGCCGAGGCCGGTCGTGTCACGGTGGCGCAGGGCAGCGAGCACGCCGATCACTCCGAACAGCGCGGTGCCGATGTCGCCCAGCGCACCGACCGGACTGACCGCCGGCGGCTGGCCGGGTTGGCGCTTCCATTCGTAGAGCCCGCTCATCGCCTCAGCGACGCCGGCATACGCGGGCCAGCCGTCGTAGGGAGTTGCGACCGTGTTGCCGAACCCGCTGATCGACAGGTAGATCGCCCCCGGATGCACGGCAAGGATGTCTTCGTAACCGAGCCCCATCCTGGACAGCGCGCCGCCCTTGAAGTTCT
Source organism: Actinomycetes bacterium (assembly GCA_031410915.1). Taxonomy (GTDB): domain Bacteria; phylum Actinomycetota; class Acidimicrobiia; order Acidimicrobiales; family Ilumatobacteraceae; genus WLMZ01. Next base: position 54,876 of record JANNZY010000030.1, on the reverse strand, counting down.
CGGCGACGATGTCGAAGCGCGGCGCGAGGCGCAGGACGAGCTTCCGTCCCTCGTCGCTCTTCAGGTCGATGCAGATCGATCGCTTGGAGAAGTTGTTGCGCAGAAAGGTCGCGCCGACGGCGCGACCATCCGGATCCTTGATCGATGGCTGTGAGCTGCGGCCGAGGTCCCCTCCGGTCGGGTGCTCGACCTTGACGACCGTCGCCCCGAGCCGGGAGAGGAGTTGAGTCGCGTAGGGGAGTGCCTGCATCTGCTCGAGCGCCAGGATGCGCACGCCGTCGAGCGGCTTGCCGTTCACGAGCGCGTCGGCGTTGCCGATGTCCCCCAGTCGCATGCCGCCTACCGTACTGTCACTCCGACACGAGCCCGCAGACTGGACGCGCGTCAGCGACCGCCGCTCACGTCGAGGAAGGTGCCGGTGGTGTAGCCGGCCGCGTCGCTGCAGAGCCACATCACGGCAGCGCCGACTTCCTCGACGGTGCCGCAGCGCTGCATCGGGATCGTCGGGCGGATTCGGTCGAAGCGTCCTGGTGTGATGTCGATTGCGAAGTCGGTCTCGATCAACCCCGGGCGGACGGCGTTGACGCGGATGCCCTGGGTCGCGACTTCCTTGGCCAGGCCGATGGTGAGTGCCTCGACGGCTGCCTTCGAGGCCGCGTAGTGGATCCACTCGTTCGAGCCTCCGAGCACTGCGGCCTTGGAGGTGATGTTCACGATCGCTCCGCCTGTGCCGCCGTTCGCTGTCGACATGTGGCGAACGGCCTCGCGACAGGCGAAGAAGGGGCCGCTGATGTTCACCGACCACAGCCGGTTCAGCTCGGCGGTGTCGACCGTGGCGATCGTGCCGTACGGGCCGGAGATGCCGGCGTTGTTCACGAGGGCGTCGACGGAACCCAAGCGTTCGACGACATCGGCAAAGGTCGCGACGACAGCGTCCTCGTTGCCGGCGTCGGACTGCACTGCGAGGTCGACGACACCCGCGGCCACGAGTGACTCGGCGGCGTCCTTCGAGCGTTCGTACGTGATCACCACGGTCCAACCCGCGTCGTGCGCCGCGCGAGCGATTCCCGCCCCGATCCCACGCGACCCACCCGTCACCAGAATCGTGCGTGTCTGCGAACCCATCGCCGCGACTCTACGTGTGCGACCATGTCTCACGCGGGCGGATGTTGCCGCCGCGGGCGGCACGAACCAGCGCAGTAGGTCGGGCGTGCTGGATGTTGCCGCTGTGGTCGGCACGAACCAGCGCGGTCAGGCGTCGATGATGTTGAGCTGGATGGGTGGGCGCTGGGGGATCTCGGTGTTGCCCTGCGCGTAGCCGAGGTACATGACGTTGATCAGCCGGACGTCGGACTCGAAGCCGCACAGCGCGAGTGCCCGTGGCGAGTCGATCAGTGGCGCGCTGCCCCAATAGGTCGCGATGCCGAGTGTCTCGGCACCGAGCATCAGGTTCTGGATGCCCGCCGACACCGCGTCGCGATTCTCGTCGTGCAGGCTCGGCTTGTCGTGTGCGGCTGCACCGACCACCAGCACCGACGGCGTGCGGGCGTACTTCGTCAGCGTCTTGGCCCGCTTGCCCTCGTCGCCGAAGTCGCGATCGATCATGTCGGCCACGAACGCCGCGCCGAGCTTGTTGCGGCCTTCGCCCGTGAACAGTGCGAACCGCCATGGCCACGTGCGCTTGTGGTTTGGTGCCCACTGGGCGAGATCGCACAACTGCTCAACGACCTCCTTGGGCACCTCGCGCGTGTGGTCGACGAACATGTTCGTACGGCGCGACTTGATGAGATCGGCAAGGTCGTCGAAAGAGACGGTCATGGGTTGCACTCTGCCGGGGCAGGGCCGACCTTCCAACCGAGAGGCAGATCTGACGCTCCGTTAGATTCGGGGTGTGATCGGTGCAGACAGCGAGTTTCACGGCCGGATCGGGCGAACGATGGCGGGTTCGCAGAACCACTGGCCGGATCCCGTGACGCCACCCTCGGGTGCGCCGAACATCGTGTTCGTGCTCGTCGACGACGTCGGCTTCGGCGACATCGGCTGCTTCGGCAGCGAGATCGACACGCCGAACCTGGACCGGCTCGCCGCTGAGGGCGTGCGCTGCACCAACTTCCACGTCAACCCGATGTGCTCGCCGACCCGGGCGTCACTGCTGACCGGGGTCAACTGTCATGCAGCGGGGATGGGCCACATCGCGCAGGACGATCCGGGCTTTCCCGGTTACCGCGCCGAGATCGCCGCCGACGTCGCGACCGCCGCGGAGGTGTTGCGGGGCAACGGCTACGCAACGTTGATGGTCGGCAAGTGGCACCTGTGCCGGGACAGCGACATGAGCGCCGGCGGGCCGCAGCACGGTTGGCCGTGCCAGCGCGGCTTCGACCGCTTCTACGGGATCCTCGAGGCGTTCACCAACCTGCATCAGCCGCATCGCCTGGTCGAGGACAACCACGCCATCGACATCGACGCCTACCCGGACGACTACTTCCTCACCGATGACCTGACGACGAAGGCGATCACGATGATCCGCGAGCGATCCGCGTCGCGGCCGGGTCAGCCGTTCTTCCTCTACATGGCCCACCCCGCCGCACACGCGCCACTCGTCGCCAAGGCGGAGGACATCGCCAAGTACCGCGGCGCATACGACGCCGGGTGGGACGAGATCCGCGCCCGCCGACACGAACGCCAGATCAAGACCGGCGTGCTACCCGCCGGGACGCCGCTGCCGCCGCGCAACAGCGAGCCCGGCGACGACGTGACGGCATGGGACGCGCTGCGTCCGGACGAGCGGACGCTGTACGCGCGCTACATGGAGGTCTACGCGGCGATGGTCGACGAGATCGACCAGAGCATCGGCCGGCTGCGCGAGGCATTGGAGGAGATGGGCGAATGGGACAACACGATCCTCGTCTTCCTGTCCGACAACGGTGCGAGCCGTGAGGGCGAGGCGACGGGCACGACCAACTACTTCGCTCACCTCGCGTTCGGCGAACCCGAAGACCAGACTGCGCGTGACCTCGTCCGCCTCGACGAGATCGGCGGGCCGACGGTGATGGCCCACTACCCGCGCGGGTGGGCGATGGCCAGCAACACACCGTTCCGTCTCTACAAGCGCAACACCCACGCCGGTGGTCATCAGGTGCCGTGCGTGTGGAGTTGGCCCGCCGGGTTCGCCGGGCTCGGCGGCGCTGTACGTACGCAGTACGGACACTGCATCGACGTGCTGCCGACCGTGCTGGAGCTGGCCGGCCTCACCGCACCAGCGACGCGCCACGGCGTGGACGTGAAGCCGATGCACGGCGCGAGCCTGGCGGGCGTGCTGCGCGACGCGCATCACGGCGAGGTGCGCAACGAGCAGTACTACGAACTCGAAGGCCACCGGGGCTTCTACCGAGACGGTTGGGAGGTGGTCACCAACCGCCGGCCGCGCACGCCCTTCACCGACGACGACTGGGAGCTGTACGACCTGCGCTCCGACCCGACCGAGATGCACGATCTGGCGCCGAGTGATCGGTCACGTGTGCTCGACCTCGCCAATGGCTTTCACGAGGCGGCAGTTGCGAACCAGGTCTACCCATTGGACGAGGGTTCGGGTTGGCGCTGGATCGCTCGGCCCCCGCACGACGACGTGTTCTGCCAGCCGGTCACGATCTGGGCCGGCACACCGACGATGGAGCGCATCCGGAGCGGCAACCTGGTGTGGCAACGCAACGTGGACGTCACGATCGACGTCACGCATGCGGCCGGTGATCGCGGCGTGCTCGTCGCGCACGGCGATCAGGGTGGTGGGTACTGCGTCGAGGTGGACGACGGCGGGCTCACGTTCGTGCACAACGACGGGCACGGGTCCACGGTGCGCATCGATGCCGGTCGTCTCGCGCCGGGCCGGCACGCCGTCATGCTGCGCATCGTCGCACCGGGGCAGCGGCGGTGGCGGGTGTCGCTGGTCGTGGATGGTGACGAGCGGTTCACCGATGTCGAGCGCGCGATGCTCTGGCCAATGGCACCGTTCTCGGGCATCGACGTCGGCATCGACCGCGGGTCACCGGTGGACTGGCAGCGATACGTCGCCGACGGCCCCTTCGCGTACAGCGGCGCGGTGCATTCCGTTCGCTTCGAGCCCGGCGAGCTCGCACCCGACGCCGGTCGCCGCTTCATCGAGATCGCCAGACAGATCGGTGCCCGCTTCGAGTGACCGGACGACCGGGTGCTACGGCACGTCACGTTCGGCAGTCACCGCACCCAGAAGGGTTTGGGCTGGCGGTGGCTCGGCTTCTGGGCGTGGGGCCGTGCCAGGTTGCATTGGTCCGGCACCCAAACGGGCTGAGGTGCCGTGACTGCAACGAGCACCCAGAAAGGGTTAGGTCCGGCGGTGGGTCGGCTTCTGGGCGTGGGGCCGTGCCAGGTTGCATTGGTCCGGCACCCAGAATGGTGTGCACGCGGACGCAGAGGTTCACCCGGCTGTGGTGCCGCTGCGGACCAGACGGCCGGGACGGGCACCGGTGTCGACGCCGTTGCGGCGGGTGACCTCGCCGTGCACGATCGTGGCGACATACCCCCGGGCCTGCTGCATCAGGCGGCGGCCACCGGCGGGCAGGTCGTCGACCGCAGTCGGGTACTCGAGGTCCAGCGCGTCGAGATCGATGATGTTGATGTCGGCCCGCTTGCCGGCCTGCAGCGTGCCGCGATCGTGGAAGCCGCCGACTTCGGCAGTGTCCGCAGTCTGCGCCTTGACTGCCTCCTCCAGCGTGAGCTTTGCGCCCGCGCGGTCACGGGCCCAATGGCTGATCACGTATGTCGGGATGGATGCATCGCAGATCATCCGGCAGTGCGCGCCACCATCGGACAGGCCGGACACGGTGGCCGGATGTTGCAGCATCTCGTGGATCGCGTCCTGCGTTCCACCGACGTAGTTGAAGAACGGCAGCATCAAGAACGCGTTGCCGTCGTTTTCGTTGAGGAGGTCGTACGCCATGTCCAGCGGTGCGACGCCAGCCGCGGCGGCGAGTTCGGCAACGGTCTGGTCGGCGGCCGGCTCGTAGTTCGGCGTGGCACCCATCGCATAGATCTTGTCGAGCATCAACTGCAGGAACGGCCCGAGGCCGTCGAACTGGATCGCTGGATCGGCGGGCAGATCCGCCTCGGCCAGGATCGCGATCTTGACTTCGGGCTTGCGCAACTCGGCTCGCAATTCGTCGCCGGCGAGACGGGCGACGAGATCGACCACGGTCGGACGCTTCGTGAACGGGTTGTTGTTGGCCCAGCCGATCATCATCCCGAACGGGCGAGCGGCGATCTGCGGGCGCATGTTGCCTCCGGCCGCGTTCGTGATCTCGACCCTGTGCAGCGCCTCTTTCCATGAGTCCGGGTTGCGCTCGTTCTGCAGCATTGCGAACGTGACCGGCAGCTTCGTGCGCAGCGCGATGTCGCTGAGCATGTCGACCTCGCCGAGGAAGACCTCGGCCTCGAACTCCAAGCCCTGCGGCGCGACTTCGAACAGGCCGCCACCTGCGGCGACCACGCCGTCGGCGAGACCGTTCAGCTCGTCGGCGGCGGCGAACGTGCCCGGCACCGGCTCGCCGTCGCGGGCCTTGTGGTTCAGCGTTCGGCTCGACGAGAACCCGATCGCGCCGGCCCGGATCGCTTCGGTCACGAGCACCTTCATCCCGGTGATGTCCTCGGCCGTCGCCGGCTCGTTTCGCGCTCCCCGGTCGCCCATCACGTACGCGCGCAGCGGACCGTGACCGATGTAGGTGGCGATGTCGATCGCGTACTGGCGCGAGTCGAGCACGTCGAGGTACTCGGGAAAGCTCTCCCAACCCCACGAGATGCCCTCGTGCAGGGCGGTGCCGGGGATGTCCTCGACGCCCTCCATCAGCTGGACGAGCCACTCCTCCGTGCCGGGACGCACCGGTGCGAATCCGACGCCGCAGTTCCCGGCGACGACGGTGGTGACACCGTGTCCGCTCGACGGCTCGAGCAATTCGTCCCACGTCGCCTGCCCGTCGTAGTGGGTGTGGATGTCGACGAAGCCAGGCGTCACGATCAGGCCCACAGCATCGATGACCTCGCGCGCGTCGTCGATGGTGATGTGATCACGATGAACTGCGGTGACGCGACCGCCGTCGATGACGATGTCGCCGACGAAGCGCGGCGCTCCGGTGCCGTCGACGATCGTGCCCCCACGGATGATCAGATCATGCATGTCTGCGAATCTAACGCACCGTCAGATTCCAGTGCGCACGGGGTTTCCCGGCCGCGGTCGCCGGGCGTTACGGGGATTCGACGCGGACCTACAGCCGCTCGATGATGGTGACGTTGGCCTGACCGCCGCCCTCGCACATCGTCTGCAGACCGAAGCGACCGTTCGTGCGCTCGAGTTCGGCGAGCAGTGTCGTCATCAGGCGGGCACCGGTCGCTCCGAGCGGGTGGCCGAGCGCGATTGCGCCGCCGTTCACGTTGACCTTCGCGTGGTCGAAGCCGGTCTCTTTGAGCCATGCCAACACCACCGGCGCGAAGGCTTCGTTGATCTCGACCAAGTCGATGTCGTCGGGCGTCATCCCGGCCTTCTGCAGCGCCCGCTTGGTGGCCGGGATCGGTGCCGACAGCATCATGATCGGGTCGTCGGCGAGGACGCTGATGTGGTGGATGCGCGCTCGGGGAGTGAGGCCGTGGTCCTTGATCGCCTGCTCGCCGGCGATGAGCAGTGCGGCCGAGCCGTCGCTGATCTGGCTCGCCACCGCGGCGGTGATGCGGCCGCCCGGCGTGAGCGTCTGCAGCGAACGGATCTTGTCCCAGTTGGGTTCACGGGGCCCTTCGTCGAAGTCGAGGCCGTTGAGCGGCGCGATCTGACCCTCGAAACGACCCTCGGCGCGAGCCTTCAAGGCACGGGTGTGCGACTCGACGGCGAAGTTCTCCATGTCCTCACGGCTGATGTCCCACCTGGTTGCCATCAGCTCGGCACCGACGAACTGGCTGACCTCGCCGCTGCCGTAGCGTGTGGTCCAGCCCGGCGAGCCGGTGAACGGATCGGTGAAGCCGAGCACCTCGCCGGCGGTCATCGCCGACGAGATCGGGATCATGCTCATGTTCTGAACGCCGCCGGCGACGACGAGATCCATCGTGCCGCTCATCACGGCCTGCGCGGCGAAGTGCACGGCCTGCTGGGCCGAGCCGCACTGGCGGTCGATCGTGGTGCCGGGCACGTGCTCGGGCAGGCCGGCGGTGAGCCAGCAGGTGCGCGCAATGCAACCGGCCTGCGGGCCGACCGAGTCGACGTTGCCAAACACGACGTCGTCGATCGCATTCGGATCGACACCCGTGCGGTCCATCAGGGCCATGATGCTGTGCGCGCCGAGATCAGCGGGATGGACGGTGCTCAGCCCGCCGCCGCGGCGACCGACCGGGGTGCGAACTGCGTCGACGATGAAAGCTTCAGCCATGCGGCCGAGGTTACGGCTCCCAGGGTTCGCCCGACGAACTCCGGCACGTGCCAGGCCGCTGGCAGGCCATCACACGCTCTTGGGTGTCTTCAGCTTCAGGTAGAGCGCGACCAGGCCGAGGACCACGGCGACGATGATGACGGTGCGCACGAGCCACAGCACCGCGCCGATGACTGCGCCGAGCAACCAGATGATCACGATCGCAGCGATGACGTAACCGACCGCGCTGGCCAGGATGGACCGTCCCGTGCTTCGCTCGATCGCCATGTCCTGAGTATGCCAGCGCGGGACCGTGTACGACGCGGCGGTGGTTGGTTCAGCGGGTGATGATGACGCTGCTGCCGTGGCCGAAGAGGCCTTGGTTGGCGGTGATGCCCACCCTGGCGCCTTCGACTTGGCGTGGTCCGGCTTGGCCGCGCAGTTGCCACACGAGTTCGCAGCATTGGCTGATCGCTTGCGCAGGAATCGCTTCACCGAAGCTGGCCAACCCACCGGACGCGTTGACCGGGATGCGTCCACCGATGCTGGTAGCGCCGGAGCGGAGGAGCGCTTCGGCGTCGCCTTCTGGGCACAGGCCGATGTGTTCGTACCAGTCGAGTTCGAGCGCAGTGGACAGGTCGTAGACCTCGGCCAGATCGATGTCGTCGGGTCCGATGCCGGCCTGCTCGTACGCGGACCAGGCGATCGAGTCCTTGTACGTGCGTGCCGGTGCGGGTACGACCGCCGTCGAGTCCGACGCGATGTCAGGCAACTCCAAGATGTTCTGGGGGTACCGCGGCGTGACAGTCCCGACCGCAGCGACGCGGCAAACGCCGTCGAGGTTGCCCACGTGGCGTCGGGCGTAGTCGACGCTGGTGACGATCATCGCTGCGCCGCCGTCGCTGGTCGCGCAGATGTCCAACAGTCGTAGCGGGTCACTGACGACGGGCGAGTTGACGACGTCGGCGACTGTGTTCTCCTTGCGGAACCGGGCATTCGGGTTGTGCAACCCGTGCCGCGAGTTCTTCACCTTCACCTGCGCGAAGTCCTCTGCGGTCGCCCCGTAGAGATCCATCCGACGTCGGGCGAACAGCGCAAAGTAGACCGGGTTGGTGGCACCGAGGATGTGGAACCGCTGCCAGTCGGGATCTGAGCGGCGTTCGCCGCCGACGGGGGCGAAGAACCCCTTCGGGGTGGTGTCCGCGCCGATCACCAACGCGACATCACAGAACCCGGCCAGGATCTGGGCTCGCGCCGAATCCAACGCTTGTGCGCCGGACGCGCAGGCGGCGTAGCTGGAGGAGATGCGGGTGCCGTTCCAGCCCAACTTCTGCGCGAACGTCGACCCGGCGATGAAACCGGGGTAACCGTTGCGGATCGTGTCTGCGCCAGCCACGTACTGCACATCGGTCCACGCCAACCCCGCGTCCGCCAGGGCGGCGCGGGCGGCGACCATCCCGTACTCGGTGAAATCACGTCCCCACTTGCCCCACGGGTGCATGCCCACCCCGAGAATCGCAACCTCTTTCTTGCGGCTCATGTCTCGACCGTCCCGGTCACCTTCGGTTTCGGAGCAGCGGGGGCCCACACGTACACGACGTACTCGTGCTCGTCATCACGATGCGACACATCCAACTCCAACTGCATCTCCATCCCCACGTGCAAGTCCGCAGCGAGCACGCCGGTCACGACCTTGCCCAACACGACGAGACCTTCGGCCTGCAGTTCGACCGCGGCGAGCGCGTACGGCGCGAACGGATCGGACGCCACGTAGGGAGGTGGCGGGGCGTAACGATTCTCGGTGTAGGACCAGATCCGACCGCGGCGCGACAGTGGTGCCGGTTCCAGGGTCGGCGACTCACACGCCGGGCTCGGGCAATCACCACTGCGCGGTGGGAAGACGTACGTGCCGCAGGCGGGACACTTCGCGCCGACCAACGACGGCGTGACTGGGTCGTCGGTGAACCAGCCCTCGATGATCGGCACGCGGGAGAGGGTTTCTGACACCGCGTCAGATTAGCCAGGCAGTGCACCGGGTCAGATCTGCCTGAACAGGTCGGGGAAGACCTTGGCAACTTTGGCCGTGAGGTACTGGCCGTAGGTGCCGTCGAATTCGAACACGCTGGTGCCGTCCCAGCGTTGCGGCTCGTCGCCGGCACCTATTGCAGCGTCCAGTGGCAACGGTTCCACACGCGCGTTCCAGCTCGGGTCGAAGAAGAACGGAAAGGACAGCCGGTCACGACCGCTCGTGTTCAGCACCCGGTGAGGCGTCGAGCGATAGCGGCCTCCGGTCATCCGTTCGAGCATGTCGCCGATGTTGCACACGAACGAATCCGGGATCGGCAAGACGTCGAGCCAGCCATCGCGGTCGCGTACCTGCAGGCCGCCGCAATCGTCCTGCGCGAGCAGCGTCAGCAGGCCGTAGTCGGTGTGCTCGGCGACGCCCCACGTGCCCGGCCCGTCCATCGGGTAGCGGAAGATGCGGAACAAGATGGTCGGGTCGGCGGTGAGCTGCTCGCGGAACCAGTTGTCTGGCAAGCCGAGACCGCGCGCGATGCCCGACATCACGACATGACCGAGGTCGGTCAGCGCGTCGAGCCATTCCAGGACGACGTCGCCCAACGCGGGCACCTCGGCCGGGAACAGGTTGCGACCGTGCAACGGGGTGCCGGCGAGGACCGCTGGATCGTCGTCGGGGAGTTCACGGCCGAAGTAGTAGCCCTCCTTGCGATCGGGCACGCCGCTCGTCAGCTCGCCCCCGAGCGGGAACCAGCCCCGCCACGCACGTCCCCCCTCGAGCATCGCGACCCGCTCCTTGGTCTCGTCGGGCAGCGCAAAGAACGTGCGCGCTGCGGCGTCGAGCCGTGCGAACAGACCCGCATCGATTCCGTGCCCGACCACGCAGAAGAAGCCCGTGTCGCGACAGGCACGATCCAGTTCGCCGGCCACGGCTGTCGCGTCTTGGTGCGTACCTGATCGCAACCCGGTGATGTCGATGACCGGTACGTGCCTCATGCACTCGTCAGTCTTGCCGCCCCGCCGCGAACGCGCCGGATCAGCGGTCACTGCCGACGTGTCGCGTTGATCAGGCGTCGGGCGGGATGACTTCGCCGGGGTTGCTGGCGCGCTCTTCGAAGCGGATCGTGCCACCTCCGCCATGGGTGAGTGCGACCGCGGTGTTGCCGCAGCGTAGGAAGGCTCGGCGGCCGTCGCGCACGATCACGTCGGGTGCGGTGGTGAATGGCTCGGCGTCGGCACCTGGCACGCGACCTGCGCCGTGGGTCCAGACCTCGCTGTCGGACGAATAGGTCGGCGTGCCCGCCAGCCACGCAGCGACCATCTCATCCACGCCGGCTCGATCGTCGTCGGCCGGCGAGGGTGCGAGGCTCTCGTGGACGATGCTCGGGTCGGCCGCCATGTCTGGAGTGCCGCCGTTCGTGAACCACTTCATCACCGTGCGCCCCGAGTCGCGTGGCGAGTAGAAGTCCTCCTCCAACTTCCACTTCCCGCCACCGGCGAACTCGAGCAGAGTCAGGTTGCTGAACGAGTAGCGCGTGCCGTCGCCCAGGCCGGGCATGTGGTTCCAGATGTCGAACGCGAGGTACGGCGGCTCGATGATGGCCCAGTCGACCGAGAACGTCATCGGCGCGACCGGCTTCATCGCGTCGAGGATGAACGCCAGCACGCCGGCTGCGCCGTGGAAGCGGCCGATGCAGTGCTCGATGTACAGCGCGTCGTCGGTGAAGAGGGCGGCCCACGCCGGCCAATCGCGACCGCGCGCGCCGAGCCGTTGGAACTCCTCCCACGCGGCCTCCATCTCTGCGGTCGTGAACAGTGGCGCGTCGATCCCCATGTCGTCCAGGTTGGCACAGATCTCGGCATCTGACGACCCGTCAGATACTCTCGCACCCGATGGATCTGAGCGAGACCGACGACGAGCGCGCCTTTCGCAACGAGGCCCGCGCCTGGCTCGCGGAGCACGTGCCGCACGAGCCGCTGCCCTCGTTCGACACAGCGGAAGGGTTCGCTGCGCATCGCGAGTGGGAGGGGCTGCTGGCCGATGCACGGTGGTCGGCGGTGTCGTGGCCGGTGGAGTACGGGGGTCGTGGGGCCGATTACATCCGGTGGCTGATCTTCGAAGAGGAGTATTGGCGGTCGGGCGCACCGGGGCGGGTCAGTCAGAACGGCATCTTCTTGTTGGGGCCGACGATCATGGAGGTCGGCACCGACGAACAGAAGGCGAGGTTCCTCCCGGCGATGGCGCGGGCCGAGCAGATCTGGGCGCAGGCCTGGTCCGAACCGGATGCGGGTTCCGACATGGCCTCGATCCGCTCGAAAGCGAGGCTGTCCGACGACGGCAGCGAGTGGGTTGTGTCGGGTCAGAAGACCTGGGCCAGTCGTGCCGTCTGGGCCGATTGGTGTTTCGGGATCTTCCGTACCGACCCGGACTCGACACGCCACAGGGGTTTGACGTTCATCCTGATCCCGTTGGATTCGGCGGGGGTGACGGTGCGTCCGATCGCGCAGTTGGATGGTGACACGGGGTTCGCGGAGATCTTCTTCGACGCCGTCCGCGTCCCTGTCCAGAACACGTTGGGTCCCGTTGGTGGCGGGTGGGGTGTCGCAATGGCGACCGCCGGGTTCGAACGCGGGGTCAGCTTGCGGTCACCGGCCCGGTTCCAGGTCGCAGTGGATCGCCTGATCCAACTGTGGTTGCGGGTCGGGGATCCCGACGACGACTCGATGCGGGACGCAGTGACCGATGTCTGGATGCGAGCCGAGGGGTATCGCCTCCACACCTATCAGACGGTGACGAAGATGATCGACGGCGACCACTTCGGTTCGGAGTCCAGCCTGAACAAGATCTTCTGGTCCGAGTTGGATGTCCGCTGCCATGAGTTGGCGTTGCAGTTGCTGGGCACGGACGCCGAGCGCGTTGATGGACCACACGAGGGGTGGGTCGACGGGTTTCTGTTCTCGTTGTCGGGGCCGATCTACGCCGGCACGAACGAGATCCAACGCAACATCATCGCCGACCGCGTGTTGAACCTGCCGAGGAGCAACTGATGCGCTTCGCCTTCGATCCCGGCCAGTTGGCGATGGCGGCCGGCCTGCGCGTCATGTTGGACCGCGAGTTCACGCCTGCAGCGCTTCGCGCGGTGTGGGACTCGGGCACCGGAACCGACGCAGCGCTGTGGGCCCGGTTGGCGGACATGGGTGTCTTCGGTGTCGTCGCCTCCGACGCCGATGGCGGCTCGGGCGCCACGATGGTCGACGCAGTGTTGTTGTGCGAAGCGTTGGGTCATGCAGCCGTCCCCGGACCGGTGTTGGAGACGATGACCATTGCCGCCACCGCGCTGACCGGCACACCGTTGGCGGCCGGCGTCGCCGCCGGGACGACCGTCGTGACCGCCGCCCTCGGTGGCGAGCGCTATGTCGCGCACCGTCACGCCGACATCGTGTTGATTCCCGACCACGGCGGCGTGCGCGCGATCGATCTCGCCACGGTCACGGTCGCCCCCGTCGAGAGCTTGGACCGCGGCCGGCTCCTCGCCACAGTCACAGACGCGGAACACGTCGGTCGCCACGTTCCCACCGACATCGAACTCCTGCGGGACATCGGCGCGCTCGCCACCGCCGCATACCTCGTCGGCCTGTCCAACCGGATGCTCGCCATCGCGGGTGACTACGCCCGCGACCGCCGCCAGTTCGGTCAACCGATCGGATCGTTCCAAGCGGTCAAACACCTCATGGCCGACGCGTTGTTGCAGGTCGAGTTCGCCCGCCCCGCGATCTACCGCGCCGCCTGGTCGATCAGTGTCGACCACGAGCAACGCGCTCGCGATGTCTCGATGGCCAAGGCCCTCGCCAACGACGCCGCCCAGAAGGCGGCGCGCAGTGCGCTGCAAGTGCACGGCGCCATCGGCTACACCTGGGAGTGCGACCTCCACCTCTACATGAAGAAGGCCTGGGCCCTGATCCCCGCCCACGGCACGACCAGTCACCACCGCCGCCGCGTCGCGGACGCGGTCCTCGGCGTCCGCCCCACCTTCACCCACTGACTCGCACCCGCGAACCCGCCGGCACGGGTGGATAATGAGCCTGCCGGCGGCTCGAATCGCGCCCGATGGCCGGCTCGGGTCGTGTCGGGCCGGCCGGGGTTGGTTGGGCGGATAGTGAGCCGGGTGGCGGCTCGAATCGCGCCCGATGGCCGGCTCGGGTCGTGTCGGAGATCGGTGAACCGGATCGGGTGCTGCGGGGTGTGCAGTATGTGACCGTGGGTGAGTTCGCAGCGTTCTTCCGGGCAGAGCAGCCGCGGCTGGTCGCGCTCGTGATGGCACTCACCGGAAGCGTCGAGGTCGCACGCGACATCGCCCAGGAGGCACTCGTGCGCACGTACCAACGCTGGCCCGAGGTCGGCGAGATGGAGCGGCCCGGCGCTTGGTCGCGTCGAGTCGCGATCAACCTGACGTGGAACGAGCACCGCCGGCGCGGCCGTGAGGATCGCGCCATGCAGCGCCTCGGCGAGCCGGCCCCACTTCTTCCGGGCGATCCGGTCAGCGATCGGTTCTGGGCACGGGTGCGGGAGCTGCCCGATCGCCAGCGCGCCGTCGTTGCGCTGCACTACCTCGACGATCTGTCCATCGCGGACGTCGCCGACATCCTCGATTGCGCGGAGGGAACCGTGAAGAGCCTGCTGTTCAAAGCCCGCACGAGGTTGGCCGAGGGTCTGGCCGGAGAGGTGGCGTCGTGATCGACCCCGACGAGATCGCCCGCCGCGCCGCGGCATCCCTGCGCGATCGGGCCGGCGATGTCGCTGCGACCGAGGATGCCCTGTCGCGCCTGATCGCCCGCAAGCCGCGCGCACAGAAGCAGGCGAGCAGCGCACGACGGTGGTGGCTCGCTGCGGGCGCAGCGGTCGTCGTGGCCGCGCTGGTTGTCGGTGTCATCGCGATCCGTGCGGCTCGCGACTCCGATCAGCGTCTGATCGACGCGCCACCGCCGACGGACTCTGCTCCACCGATCGTCGATCCAGCAACGACCCGGCCCGCGGAATCAACGGAGCCGCCGGCGACCACGGCGGGCACGGTCGCGTCAGCGCCGACGACGACCACCGGTGACCCGATGCAACCGCAGCCGTCGCCGGCGCTTGTGCTGAAGAACGGATTGACGATCACACCGCCGAGTGTCGGGTGGACGCTGACCCGCTCGCTCGATCGCCAGCTCGGTTACGGCGATGCCGCCCGGGCCGAGACGATCACCGATCTGCAACTGCCCGACCGCGCGATCGTGCGGGTTGTGCTGACCGACGTCGAACCGGACTGGCCGCGCCGCTTGGCGGCGGTCATCGGCGGACGCGAGGGATGGACCGTGTCGCTGCGGACCGACGACAACTGCCAGTCATGCCGGACTCTCTACGGGTCGGTCGTCAGCGGCGTGGCCCGCTTGCTCGACGACGACACGTGGCTGCTCGTCGAGTCCACACCGGGTGAGGCGTCGTTGAACGTGCCCGACCAGCTGCCGGTCGTGGCTGCCGACGTGTTGCGCCAGCTCGCCGAGTCGGCCACCTACGACCCGACGTCAGATCACCGGGTTGGCGCACGGGCGAGGACCGATGTGCTCGCGTTCGCCGGCCCGCAGTGCCCCGACTCGACGGCGAGTGTCACAGGTGCGCCGGGCGCACCCGACGTCGCGCTGTTCACGTGCGACGGCGCGCTCGCGGTGTACGACGGCGAGACCGGCGAGCGCGTCCGCCTCATCGAACAGTTCACGCCTCCCGGCGACCCAGTCGACCCGAACTCCGAGGGCTCGGGACCGGCGTACATCGACGGCATCAGCTTCAGCCCGGACGGCCAGACGCTGTACCACTCGACGGGTCCGGAGCCGATCTCGGGCAACACGTTCGCCACCGATGTCGGCGACCCCGCCGCGAACCCCGAGCTCTCGTCTCCAGGGTGGTGGCCGGCCACCGATCCGACCGGCCGGTTTCTCGCTGTGTCCGCCCTCGACACCGTGATCATCGATGACCTCACTGACGGCACGTCGCGGTCGATCCCGATGGAGGGAGGCCAGGTTGGCGGCCCGAAGGCGTTCTCGCCGGACGGCCGAAACCTGATCGTCGAGATGCTCGGCGGCAACGTCGCAATCATCGACCTGGAGACGACGGACGTCACGCTGATCGCCAGCGACAACCCGCAGGTGCTCTACCACCAGCCGCGCTTCACCGAACGAGGCGTCGAGGTGCTCACGACGTGCTGCACCGGCGGTGCCGGAGACGAGGTGTCCGGTGCAATCCTCGGCCTCGACGGCATGGTGCTCGAAGCTGGCAGCGGTGACGGCAGCATCGTGACCCCGTACAGCCTCGTGTCCGGTGCCGGCACGCCGATGTCGCTTCGTGGCACGGACCTCGTGTTCAACGGCGCGGTCATCGCCACCGGCGTCCTCGAAGCTGCCATCGTCCCGCCTGGCTGACACTGGGCACCACCCATGGGGACCAGGGTGAGCGCTCGGAGTGCACAGACGTGGGCCCTTCCGGCGGCGAGGCGGTCAATGTGGGACGAGGGTGGACAGGTCGTCGAGTTGGCGGAGGGTGTCGTCCTTCGACGCGCCGAGGACGCGGAGGACGACCTCGGTGCAGCCGAGTTCCTCGTAGTGGTCCAGCTTGCCGAGGTCGGCGAGGACGCCGAACGGCACGACCTCGGGCGAACCCGAGCGCCCTGCGGCGGACCAGGCGTCATGCAGCGCGGGCAGCGCCGACCGCACGCCGCCGCCACCGATCGGCATCCAGCCGTCGCCGTATTCGGCGATCGCGCCGAACAACTTCGGGCCCGCGCCGCCACCGACCAGCGTGCGCAGTCTCGGGCGCTGCACCGGCTTGGGCCAACTCCACGACGGCCCGAACGACACGTACTCACCCGCGAACGACGCCTCGTCCTGGCCCCACAACGCGTGCATCGCGAGCACGTGCTCTCGCGCCTGCTCGCGCCGGGTCGCGTAGCTCACGCCATGGTCCGCCATCTCGTCCTCGTTCCACCCAAACCCGACGCCGAGCGTGATCCGTCCGCCCGACACCAGGTCCAGGGTCGCCAACTGCTTGGCCATGACGATCGGATCGTGCTGGGCCACCAGCGAGACGCCCGTGCCGAGCAGCATCGTGGACGTGACCGCAGCCGCAGCGCTGAGCGCCACCAGCGGGTCGAGCGTGCGCTTGTACTCGTCGTCGAGCTCGTCGTCGCCCGTCGGCGGCGCGGTGACACGGCTGATCGGGATGTGCGTGTGCTCGGGGAAGTACAGCGATTCGAAGCCACGCGCCTCGCTCTCGCGGGCGAGGGTCATCGGGTCGATGGTGCGGTCGGTGAGGAAGAGCGTGAGGCCGACGCGCACGGATCTAGACGGTCTTCAACAGGTCGGGGCGGGTGGCCGCGATCTGCCGGCGGATGCCCTCGCGCCAGCCGATATCGGGCCTGAAGCCGGTGCTGTGCATCTTCGTCAGGTCGGGGATGATGGCCGCGATCGTCGCCTCGGTCGGCGCGAATTGGGGCGTAAGACCGGTCAAGCGGCCCATCTCCTCGCACCAGTCCTCGATGCTGGCGACCTCGTCGCCGCCCCAGTTCACGATTGTCGCTGGTGCCGACGCCAACGTCAGCAAATACGGCAGCGAGCGGACGATGTCGTCGGAGTGGATCGGCGTGTACGACGTCGGCTGGTCGACGTGCACCGCGACGGGAACGCCGCGCTCCATCATCATCAGGTGGAACGTCATCCATCCGTAGGTGTCGCCGTAGGGCACGTTGAGCCGAGCGATGACAGTCGGCAGGCCGAGGCGCTGCGACGTGTGCCGTACCAGCACCTCCGCCGCGATCTTGGAGATGCTGTACGTCGGCATGCCAGGCATCGGCCGATGGCTGTCGCCGAGCGGATCGGTCTCGGCACGCGGGTTGTGGTCGTCGGGTTGGTACACCGCGGTCGACGAGCAGTGGAAGAACGCCTCGGCACCCTTGCAGATCTCCATCAGGTTCGCCGCGCCCTCGGCGTTGGCGGCGAAGGCGAGGTCGAACTTGTCGACTTTGGCGACCGCGAAGTTGAAGACCAGGTCGATGTCGGCGGGCACCTCGTCGAATCGTCCGCGAGCGAGGTCGATGCTCACCGGCACGACTCCGGCCGCCTCGATCGGCGCTCGTGTCGAGGCATCCTTGAAGCGGGCCGCGCCGTAGACGGTGTTGCCGTTCGCGGCGAGGGCAGCGGCGACCGGTCCGGCCACCCAGCCGGTCACACCCGTCACCAAAATCTTCTTGGCGGTGATCTGTTCCATCGCTGTTCCTTCTGCTCTACCAAAGTTGGTCGGTGTAGGTGTCGGTGCCGAAGACCGTCTGCTTCCAAGGCGCAGTCCACAGGTGGCGGGCGACGCCACTCTCGTCGAGTTGCGCGCCGAACTGCGCGTAGCCGTCGGCCCAGCCCGCGTCGGGTGCGTGGTCCAGGAAGTGCAACTGCAGGAAGCGACGATCGGCGTTGGCGACGCGGGGCACGTCGGCCGGCGCATCGTCGAGCAGCGGCAACGGGGTCGCGTTCAGGATCAGGTCCGGGCCCCACGGGGCGCCCATGGCGGTTGGTGCCCAGGTGTTGCGCGTCCAGGCCTTGAGATCGGCGTGGGTCGCACTGGCTGCGAGCTCGCCGACGTTGACGACGAGGCCGGAATAGTTGCGATCCAGCGCGAGCTCGGCCGAGGTGCCGCGCTCGCTGGACTGGATCGACCATCCGAAGTCGTACAGCACGGTGTGGATGTGCGTGCGCTCGGGGAACATTCGCCCGGTGGCATGCAGCATCTTGACGGTGTCGACGCTCCAGCGGTTCCATTCGTCGTGGTGCCCGTCGAGCACCCAGTAGATCGCCAGGTACGAACCCGTCGCGGTGTCGGGCGTCATCGGCGACTCGGCCGGGTAGCGCAGGTCCTTCAGGTCGCGGGTGGCCACGAAACGGTCGCCGGCGAACGACCACGCGCCAGTCAGGACGCCTCCGTAGAAGTGGTCGCGCTCGTACCAGCGGTTGTACTCGACCTCGTGGCCGGGTGTCGGCTCGACCATCGTGAACAACATCGTCCCGAGCTTGATGACGTAGTCGCGTTCCACGGAACTCCCCTCTCACCGATCGCGATCGCGTGGCGAGGAGGCCAGCGTAGCGAGTTTCTGACGCGCCGTCAGAAACGAGTGGTGGCCGCTACTCTTCGGACATGGCCAGACCCGACGCAACGGCGGTGATCACGATGGAGACGCAACGCGGCGTCTGCGGCGACCTGGCCACGATGCCGATCCTCGCCGAGGCGGTCGAGGCGGCCGGGGTGATCGCAGCGATCGCGCGCGTGCTGACCGCGGCACGTTCTCACGAATTGACCATCGTGCACTGCACGTTCAGCCTGCTGCCCGATCGCGCCGGAACACCGGTGAATGCGCCGTTGATCCGTGGGCTCGTACGCAACCCCGACCATCTGCTGCACGGCTCACCGGCCGCCGAGGTCATCGGGGCGCTCGGCCCGGGCCCCGATGATCTGCTCTCCAACCGTCACCACGGCTTCTCCCCGTTCACCCGCACCGACCTGCACTCGCTGCTGCGCGACCGTGGCGTGGAGACGGTCGTCGTGACCGGCATGTCGCTGAACCTCGGCATCCCCGGGACGGTGATCGAAGCCGTGAACCTCGGCTACCGGGCCATCGTCGTGCGCGACTGCGTCGCCGGCGTCCCCGCCGACTACGGCGACGCGATGCTGGCCAACACGCTCGCGATGGTCGCGACGATCACGACCAGCGCCGAACTGATCAAGAGTTGGGGCTGAGCGGTGCCGGTGGTCGCTTCCTGGCGGTCGCGTCGCGCGCCGGATGTTGCCGCTGGTGCCGGCGTGATCCCGCGCGATCGGCCCCGTGCGGTGGTGCGTTGCTGGTTGTTGCCGCTGGTGTCGGAAAGTTCGCCCACTCGTCCGGCAGTTCCGTCGCGCGCCGGCTGTTGCCACTGGTGCCGGCGTGATCCCGCGCGATCGGCCCCGTGCGGTGGTGCGTTGCTGGTTGTTGCCGCTGGTGTCGGCATGATCCGGCGCGACTGTGTGCTCAGGCGTGGGGGCTGAGCCGGTCGAGCAACTTCGCCTTCACCGCGGGCCACTCCTCGTCGAGGATCGAGTGCATCGCGGTGTCGCGGGGTTGACCGATCTCGCCGGCGACGGCAGACGCGCGGTTCTTGCGCAGGATGCCTTCCAGGGTCGCGCCGACGCGGACGATGGCGTCGCGACTCTGCATGTTGCGGGCATCCGTGCAGATCGCCAGCCGGCGGACCTCCCACGTCTCGAACGCGTGGGACATCAGCAGCAGCTTGGCCTCGGAGTTGATCGCCGTCCGTTGCGCGGACGCCGCGAGCCAGGTGCCGCCGATCTCGACCTCGTCGGGCAGGTCCCGCCCGGTCCAGTAGCGAATCTCCAAGAACCTGGTGCAGCCGATCACCCGGCGATCACCGATGCGCCGCTGCGCGAAGGGGATGACCTTGCCGGCCTCGGCGTCGGCGAGCAGCGCGTTCACGTAGCTCGTCATCGCGCCGGCGGTTTCGGGCACGGGAGTCCAGCCGTACGTCGACCGGTCCTCGTTGGCGGCGACGACGAGCTGATGGACGTGGTCCAGCGAGAGCGGCTCGAGTTGGACGTGGTCGCCGGTCAATGTGATCGGTTCGCGCAGGTTCATACCGTCCATCGTGGCGCACCGGCAACGGCGATGAGGGCATGGATTGCGCTGAAGTCGACCTCCAGCCGAACAACGTGCGCGCCGCCGCGATCGTGCGCAGCGAGGAGGCGATCGAGCCGCGCCTGCGACGCCAGCACCTCGCCGCTGCCGTCGTCCGTCCAGACCTCGACGACCAGGTCACTGGCACGCGACATGACGGCCTGCGTCCCGGTATCGACAGCGTCGACGATCGCGACGCTGAACCGGCCGAGACGGCGCGCCATCGCTGCTTGTGTCGCTGCGAAGCCGGCTGCGTCCCGTATCGGCAGTTGCACGCTGCCGAGCGTGCGCGTCGCGAACGTTCGCCCGATCCAGAACCCGCTGCGACCGGCATCGGCGCACACCACACCGCCGTCTGGCAACGCGCCCGCGAGGTCGGCCGCGGCACGAGCCGGGTTCAGCGGCGTGTCGTCAATCGTGTAGAGCGGGCCGCAGACTGCGGCGAGGTCGGTGTACAGCGCAGGGCGTGGCGTCGGCTCGGCGCGCATCGGGAACGTCTCCGCGTCGATGTCGGCCGGCAGCACGTCGCGCCAGCGAACGCCGAGGTGGTCCAGTTCGGCGCGGTCCAGTTCGTCGTTGCTGACGCCACAGAGCACGACGTCGTCGAAGCCGGCCAGGCCGGCGAGTTCGGCGTCGTCAGCTTGCAGACCAATCGTGCCGAGGTGTGCTGGATGGTTCCAGGGGAAGAGGCCCTTGGCCGCCCATGTGTTGACGACGCCGGTCAACGTACGATCGGCGATGTCGCGGATGACCGGTGCCGCGCCGGACTGCACCGCGTCCGCTCCCACGACGATCACCACGTGACGATTGTTCACGTCACGCGCTGTCTGCGCCGTCACCGATCACGACGACCGGGGCTTCGCAGATCGTCCAGTGGAGGGCCTTTGTGTCGAGGAATCGGGCGATGTCCTCCATCATCTCGGCCTGGTCCGGCTCCATCACGTGGGCGTAGAAGTCATCAGCGCTGTCGAACCACTGGATGGTCACGCCGTCGTACATCGGCTCGTCCATGCCGCTACCGGCCGGCGGCCAGATCGACGGATGTTGCTCGTACCGGCGCACGTAGCGAGCACTCGACAGGCGCGTGATCAGCGGTCCGTGATGGTCGCGCCAGTAGGTGAGGAACTCCTCGTGGGTCGTACCCGGCTTGCGCTTGAGCATCGTGACGAGCTGGATCATGGGGTCTCCTGAGTCGATCGGTACAAGGGGCTGCACGGGCTACAGGCCGAGGAACGAGCCACCATCGCACACGATGGTCTGGCCCGTCACGTATGCGGAGTCGTCGCCGGCCAAGAACAGCGCGACCGAGCCGATGTCGAATTCCGGGTCACCGACGCGGCCGAGCGGTGTCCGGGCCTCGATCGCGTCCTGCAGCGCGGGCGAGCGCTCGAACGCGTTCACGAGCGCCGGCGACGCTGCGACGGGCGCAATGCAGTTGACCGTCACGCCGTGCGGACCCCACTCGCGCGCCAGGCTCTTGGCGATCGCCCGCTCGGCGGCCTTGACGGGCGAGTAGAGCGCGATGTTTGCACTGCCCTCGACACCGCTCGGCGAGGTGAGCAGGATGAACCGGCCCGTTCGGCCCGCGGTGCGCAGATGCGGAAAGGCGGCCTGGCCGGTGAACAGCACACCCCACACGCCGGTGCGCGACATGTGCTTCCAGTGCTTGTCGATGTCGGCGTTCTCCAGCCGGTGTGGGATGCCACCACGGAACGCGTTGTGGACCATGATCTCCAGCGATCCGAACTCCGTGACGGCTCGCGCAACGCATGCGTCGACGGATTCCCGCGACGTCACGTCGGTCACGACGCAGATCGCGCTGCCCCCGAGATCGCGGATCGCAGCCGCAACCGGCTCGCCTGTGTCGGCTCGCCGCGCGGCAACGACAACATTCGCGCCCTCCGCGGCCAGCCGTCGAGCGATGCCCTCGCCGACCCCCTGCCCGGCCCCGGTCACGATCGCCGTCCGCCCATCGAGACGAACCCGGCTCACGCGGCCGCCTGTCGGCACGTGGTGGAGGAATGGCGCGCCGGATGTTGCCGCCCACGTCGGCACGACCCCGCGCAGCCCAACCCGGCAACCCCTCGCGCGCCGGATGTTGCTGCCGCGATCGGCGGGATCCGGCGCGTGGCGGTGGCGGGCGGGTGTGTGGCGGATGTTGCCGCTGCGATCGGTGTGATCCGGAGCGCGACGGTGCACGTTGTCGAGTCGTGCCCGATGTTGCCGCTGTCGGCGGTACCGCCGGACGCGTACAGGCCGCTCATGGAGACATCCACAGGCCGCCGTCCGCGGTCAGGGTCGCTCCGGTGACGTGATGAGCATCGTTCGCGGCGAGCATTCTGATGAGCGGCACGATGTCGGACACGATGTCGCCGGCCGACGCCAGCGCGGGCGGAGCGATGGACACCGCGCCGACAATTCGTTCGTCGATCCCGAACAGGCTCGGCGCGACGGCGATGCAGTTCACGGTGATGCCGTCCCTGCCCCACTGGCGGGCGGCGGACTTCACGAGCACTCGTACCGCTTCTGCGGTCGCCGACGCGTGCGCCAACGTCGGCGCTCCGGACATCCCGATCGTCGGCACGATCGCGATCACTCGCGAGTGACCGGCGCGATGTGCGCGCTGGAACGCCCCGATCGCTGCCAGCATCGGTTGCTCCCAGGCGAGATCGAAGTCCTCATCGGTCAGATGATCGAACGGAATCGAGCGTGAGTCGACCGACGCGACCACGACCGTCGCAGCGTTGTCGACGATCGGACCTGCGCTCCGGAGTGCATCGGCGAGCACGCCTTCGCCCTCGATCACAGCCATGACCCCCACGAATCAGAACCGTATCTGACGCGCCGTCAGATCTGTGCACTCCCGCGCTCGACGAGCATTCGCCGCACTTGATCGACCACCCGTGCCGGACGGTTGACGACCAGGTTCCGCGTGAAGTTCATGATCCGCCAGCCGTCGATCTCCAACTCGTTGCGGCGAAGGCGATCGTTCTCGAACGCGCTGAAGGACCGGAGGTGCACCCCGTAGCCGTCGATCTCGAAAGCGACCTTGGGCCGGACGTACGTCCAGTCGAGTTCGAACATGTTTCCGTTCGACACGGTGACGAGATGGTGGAGCTCCGGCATCGGTAGACCATGCCGAACGAGCAGCGGACCGAGCAGGCCTTCGGCAGGGGAATCCGCGATGGAGCCTGCAATCGACCGGCCGACGAGCGCGTCGCGAAGTGTCGACGCGCCGCGGTGACGCGTCCTTTCGTTCAGCACCGTTTGGATGTCGTCCAACTTCACCACACCGCTGGAGAGCCACGTCTCGAGGAACCTCCCCATGACAGCGGTGCTCGTCACCGCTGCGCAGTCGAGCAAGGTTTGCAGCCTCGACGTCACGGGGATGCCCCGAACGACGGCCGCATCCAGTGTGAATCGGCTTCGATGAGCGACGAGCTCAGGTCGAGCAACGTGCGACCGCGTCGTGATCTCCATCAGCTCGCAGCGGTAGTTGCGCATTCCCCACACCGCCAGCGCCATCCGATGCGAGACCACAGCCTCCGGTCCTCCGGCGAGGGCGGCCGCTATCGCCCGCTGGTCGAGCGATGGCGCGCACGCAGCATGGCGATACACCCCCGCCAGCATCGGTTGCATCGAACCGACGTCGAGCAGATGGCTGATCTGGTGGCGGGTCAGCCCCAGGTCGAGACACTGCGCGCGGGTGATGACCCCGTGCTGACGGCGGATGAGCGAGTACAGGTCTGGATTCACGCCATGCTGTGTGCTCTCGATGGGCACCGAACGGAAAGCATGGAGCACACTCGTTCACACGCGGGAGCACGCGGACGGATCGAGCCGCCATCAGCGGCACGATCCAGCGCAGTTCGGCGTTCGCTCGATGGTGCTTCGGATCAGACCGCTGTGAACGGCATCTTCGGGCGCGAACGCTGCCCAGCAACGTGAGCTGGATCGTGCCGCTGTGGGCGGCCACTTTCGGCGCGCACTGGGCGATGGGACGTTTGTGATGGATGGTGCCGGCGTGGGCGGCAGGGTCCAGCACGGTGGGCAGCTCCCGGGGACGTTGTGCTGCATCGTGCCGGTCGGGGTGGCAAGATCCGGCGCAGTGTCAGGTCGAGCGCCACAACATGCCGCGGCGGGCGGCGTCGGTGCTGGTGCCGGGGTGAGCGGGGGTGCCGGCGCGCGCGGGTGTGCGAGCGAAGCGGGGTGCGGGGCCGGGTTGGGTGCTGCCGTTGACGTCGACGAACGTGCCGCGGGCCACGTTGTGTGGATGGGTCATCGCCTCGGCCGCGGAGAGCACGGGTGAGAAGCAGGCCTCGGTTCCTTCCAGCACCTCGCACCACTCGGCGCGGGTCTTGCCCTCGAACAGGGCAGACATCTGCTCCTTGAGCGCCGGCCAGAGCGTGCGATTCCACTGCGGGTACTCGACCGGATCGAGTCCGAGGCGGGACAGCAGCTCGGCGTAGAACTGTGGCTCGATCGCGCCGACCGCGATGAACTCGCCGTCGCTGCACTCGTAGACCTCGTAGAAGTGGGCGCCGGTGTCGATGTGGTTCGTGCCGCGTGGCCCCCAGCCCGCGGATCCGACGGCCGAGTAGAACGGTGCGGCGACGAGCGCGGCACCGTCGACCATCGCCGCGTCGATGACCTGGCCGACGCCCGACGTCGCCCGCTCGAATGCGGCTGCGGCAATGCCCAACGCCAGGATCAGCCCACCGCCAGCGAAGTCGCCGAGCAGGTTGATCGGCGGCATCGGCTTCTCGCCGGCGCGGCCGATCATCGACAGCGCGCCGGACATCGCGATGTAGTCGATGTCGTGTCCGGCGACCAGCGCCAGTGGACCGTCCTGGCCGAAGCCGGTCATCCGGCCGTAGATCAGCCGCGAGTTGCGCGCGCACACGCTGTCGGGCCCGATCCCGAGTCGCTCGCAGACGCCCGGTCGGAACGGATCGATGAAGACATCCGCCTGGTCGAGCAGCGACAGCAGCAGGTCGACGTCTGCAGCATCCTTCAGATCGAGCGCGATCGAACGTTTGCCGCGCATGAACAGGTTCGTCGCCGGCTGCGACGTGTCCGCCCGCGCTGCGTCCGCAGGTCGATCGACCACCACGACGTCGCACCCGTAGTCGGCCAGCACCATGCCGCAGTACGGGCCAGGGCCCTGCCCACCGAGCTCGATCACGCGTAACCCCGCCAACGGACCCGAACGTTGTGCCATCCGGTCATCTTGCTCGGTGCCGGGGCGAATGTTGTCGCCGAGTGCGGCAAGATCCGGCGCGAACGGATCGTTGACCGGCGAGCGTGCTGGATGTTGCCGCTGGGCTCGGCACGATGCTCCTATCGGTTGTTGGTGCCAGGCGGCCCGGCGAATATCGCCGCCGAGGTCGGCTCGATCCAGCGCGCGCTCGTTTCTGACGCGTCGTCAGAAAGGCGCTAGGTTCCGGCCCATGGAACTGGGGTACACCGCCGAGCAGGAGGCGCTGCGCGCCGAACTGCGTGCTTACTACGAGCAGTTGCTCGATCCCGACACCGTCGCCGAGCTGGCTCAGGGGCACGGCATCGGGCCCAAGGTCCGCAGCGTCTGGAAGCAGATGTGCGCCGACGGATGGGCCGGGATCGGCTGGCCGAAGGAGTGGGGTGGTCAGGGCAAGAGCGCGATCGAGCAGTTCATCTTCTTCGACGAATCGATGCGCTCCGGTGCCCCGGTGCCGATGCTGAGCATCAACACCGTCGGTCCGACGATCATGCAGTTCGGCACCGACGAGCAGAAGGAGTTCTTCCTGCCCAAGATCCTGGCCGGCGATCTGCACTTCTGCATCGGCTACAGCGAGCCCGGTGCGGGTACCGACCTGGCCAGCCTGAAGACTCGTGCCGTGCGTGACGGTGACGAGTACGTCATCAACGGCCAGAAGACGTGGACCAGCCTGGCCAACGGCGCCGACTACTGCTGGCTCGCCGTGCGTACCAACCCTGAGGTCGCCAAGCACAAGGGCATCAGCATCATCATCCTGGCGCTGGACACGCCGGGCATCACGATCCAGCCGCTCAGCCTGATCGGTGATCACGACATCAACTCAGTGTTCTTCGACGACGTGCGCGTGCCAGCCAAGTTCCTCGTGGGCGAAGAGAACGCCGGCTGGAAGTTGATCACCAACCAGCTCAACCACGAGCGGGTCACGCTGTGCAGCACTGGTCCGGTTGACCGCGCCTATGGCGACGTCCGGGCGTGGGCGCAGGACACGAAGCTGCCCAACGGCCGTCGCGTCATCGATCAGGAGTGGGTGCAGATCAACCTGGCCAAGGTGCACGCCAAGCTCGAGTTCCTGCGGCTCATCAACTGGAAGGTCGCGTGGACGGCGACGCAGGGCGCGTTGTCGGTGGCCGATGCGTCGACGACGAAGGTGTTCGGCACCGAGTTCTACCAAGAGGCGTACCGCCTGCTCTTCGAGGTGCTCGGCGCGCCCGGCTACCTGCGCGCCGGCACACCCGGCGCGGTCTTGCGCTCGCGGTTGGAGAGCGCGTATCGCGGCACGGTGATCCTGACGTTCGGCGGCGGTACCAACGAGACGCAGCGCGATCTGATCTCGATGTTCGGCCTCGGTTTCCCGCGGGCCAAGTGAGAGGCGACTGACCATGGACTTCAGCTTCAGCACCGACCAGGACGAACTGCGCGAGCTCACGGCGCGCATCCTCGCCGAACGTGTCACGGCCGACAGCCAGAAGGCGGCGCTCGCCACCGAGCACGGCCTCGACCTCGCGCTGTGGAAGACACTCGCGCATGCCGGCCTCGTCGGCATCGCCCTGCCCGAGAGCGTTGGCGGCGGTGGCCTCGGCGCGATCGAGGCGTCCATCGTGCTCGAAGAGGTCGGCCGCGCCACCGCGCCGGTGCCGGCCTTCGCCGTGATCGTCGCGGCCCAGGCGCTGGCCGCGTTCGGCGCGAGCGAACGCCTCGACGGGGTCGCGAGTGGTGAGCGCATCGTCACGGTCGCCCTGCAGGAGGCGGTGGGCTCACCGCTCGATCCGTCGGTCACCGTCACGGATGGGCGCATCACCGGTGAGAAGGTCTGCGTACCAGCCGGAACGATTGCCGCCACGTTCGTCGTCTCGGCAACGGACGGGCTCTACGTCGTCGATGCGTCGGCGGAGGGAGTGACGATCGAGAAGGAAGACACCACCAGCGGCATCCCCGAGGCGCGCGTGACGTTCGCGAACACGCTTGCCGTACGCCTCGGCGGTGCCGACGAGCTCGTCTGGCTGATCGATCTTGCCACCACCGCACAGTGCCTGCTGATGAGCGGCGTGTGCCAGCGGGCGCTGGCACTGACCGCCGAGTACACCAAGCAACGGATCCAGTTCGACCGTCAGATCGCGACGTTTCAGGCTGTCAGCCAGCGTGCCGCGGACAGCTACATCAACACCGAAGCGGTGAAGCTCTCGGCGTGGCAGGCCGCGTGGCGGATCAGTGAGGGCAAACCCGCGTCCGAGCAGGTGGCGAGCGCGAAGTACTGGGCCAGCGACGGCGGGCTGCAGGTCCTGCACGCCGCGCAACACCTCCACGGCGGCGTCGGTGTCGACCGCGATTACCCGCTGCATCGCTGTTTCCTGTGGGGCAAGCAGATCGAGTTGACGCTCGGTAGCACGATGCCATCGCTGGTTCGCCTCGGCCGACTCATCGCTGATACACCGGTGGGGTGAGCCTGTTCGACCGCAACGAGATCCTTCCCGCGGACCCCGATCTCGAAGTTCTCCACGACCGCGAGTACCGCGTGCGTGCATTCCGCAAGGACCCGAACCTGCTGATCCGTGGCGCGGTGCGGGACCAGAAGCCGCCTCGGCTCTACATCGAGCAGGATGACCAGCCGCTGACCATCCATCACATGCAGGTCGACCTCGAGATCGCGTTTCCGAGCCTGGAGATCGTCGACGCCATGGTCGTGTTCGAGTCGCATCCGCACGCGATGTGCACATCGATCGCGCCGCACTACGAGAAACTGATCGGGTTGTCGATCGCGCGTGGATTCACGCACAGGGTCCGCGAGTTGTTCGGCGGACCGCGTGGTTGCACGCACACCACCGCGCTGCTGCAGGCGATGGCTCCGGTCGCGGTGCAGTGCTTTTGGAGCATGAGCGCGAGCAATGCCAAGCGGGCTGCAACTCGTGGTGACGCGCCCGGCCCGATGAGCCGCGAGCGGGCCCAGGGTCATTGGGCGATGAACGTCAACACGTGCCACGTCTGGAACGAGGACGGTGAAACCGTGCAGGGGCTTCGGGACGGAACTGCGCTGCCGGAGCCGCCGCTGTTCATCCGCCGCCGCTTCGCCGAACTCGGCGTGGACGAGTCCGAGTTCTACCGCCAGATGGGCAGCTGATCGACGAGCGACGTCAGGCGAGCGACCTCAGGCACGACAGATGCGACCGCTGCGGGCGGCACGATCCGCCACGACCACCCGTCACGGCTACACGTGTGCTGGATGTTGCCGCCGTCATCGGCAACTTCGACATGACCGGCTGCGCCGATGCCGTCCCACGGCAGCTACGTTCGGCGGGATGCGTGCTGTGGTGTGTCAGTCCTTCGCCCCACTCGACCAACTCGTGATCGAGGAGCGACCATCGCCGCCGCTCGGGCCGGGGCAGTTGCGTCTCGCAGTCTCCGCCTGCGGTGTGAACTTCGTTGACGCGCTGATCGTGCAGGGCCTGTACCAGATCAAGCCGCCCTTGCCGTTCGTTGCCGGCGGCGAGTCGGTCGGCACGGTCACCGAAGTTGCCGATGGGGTCACGTCGCCGCAGGTCGGCCAGCGCGTTCTCGTCACCAGCGGTGCCGGCGGGTTCGCGACCGAGATCGTCGTTCCCGCCCGGCTGGCCCAACCCGTGCCGGAGACGTTGACCGATGGGCAGGCAGCGACGTTCATGCAGAGCTACATGACCGCGTGGTTCGCGCTCGTGCACCGGGCCCGGGCCGAGGCAGGGCAGTGGCTGCTGGTGCTCGGCGCCGGCGGGGGCGTGGGTCTCGGCGCGGTCGATGTCGGTCATGCCCTCGGCCTGCACGTGATCGCCGCGGCGTCATCGGCGGACAAGCGCGACCTGGCCACCAGCCGCGGTGCGGAGGCGACCGTCGACTCGTCGACCGAGGACGTGAAGCAGCGCGCCAAGGACATCAGCGGTGACGGCGTTGACCTGGTCTACGACCCGATCGGTGGCAGCCTGGGCGAGCAATGCCTGCGCGCGCTGCGCGACGACGGCCAGTTCCTGGTCATCGGATTCGCGTCCGGCGACATACCCAAGCTGCCCGCCAACCAGGTGTTGCTGCGTAACCGCCGGGTCACGGGCGTCGAGTGGGGCGGGTGGGTCGGCAAGCACCCGGAGGAGAACCAGCGCCTCGTCGAGCAGGTCGTCGCCAAGATCGCCGCCGGTGAGTTGAACCCGGTCGAGCCGACCAGCTACCCGTTCGAGCAGGCTGCGCGAGCGCTCGCCGATCAACAGAACCGCAAGGTCGTCGGCAAGGCCGTGCTCGTCGTCTGATCCGACGCGACACATCACCATGCAACTCGCCTTCGACGCCGACCAATGCGAGCTGTTCGACGTGTTCGAGCAGTTCTTCAGTCGCGAGTCACCGCCGTCGGTGGCCCGTGCCGCCGAGCCGCTCGGCTTCGACGCCGCACTGTGGCGCAAGCTCGACGCGATGGAGGTGTGGGGGAGTGGCGCATCCGTTGCTGATCTCGCCGTCATCGCCGAGGTCGCCGGGCGCTGGATCGCGCCCGTCCCGTTCGTCGAACACGCGGTCGCGTCGCGGGCGCTCGATCTGAGTGATGGGCAGCGAATGGCGACGATCGCGCTGCATCCGTCCGTCGATGGCGTGTGGCGGCTGGTCCCGGCCGGAGCAGTGGCACATCACGTCGTCGGCCTGTCCGAGGATGCGACGGTCATCACGGCGGTGGAGCCCTCGATGGTCGCACCGCTCAACCATGCGTGCGCCCCGATCGCCGACCGGTCCGCCGTCGGTGGAACACCCGTCGACATCGACTTCGATCGTGTGCATGCCGAGTGGAAGGTGCTGACTGCGGCGACGCTCGTCGGCATCAGCTCGAGGGCACTGGAGATGGCCGTCGACTACGTGCAGCAGCGCGAGCAGTTCGGCGTCCCGATCGGCACGTTCCAGGCGGTCCAGCACGGCCTGGCCGACCTGCCCGGGATGATCGACGGCGCGCGCCTGCTCGTGCACGAAGCCGCCGGGGCGCTCGACGCGCCGGCAGCCGGCAGCGACGATCCGGACCGCAACGACTCTCCGGACCTCAACGACTACGGCGATCCGGTCACGCTCGCGACGATGGCGTTCGTGTTCGCATCCGACGTCGCCGCGCACGCGACCGACCGAGCGCTGCACTTCCACGGTGGCTACGGCTTCGCCGAGGAGTACGACATCCAGCTCTACTACCGCCGCGCGCGCGGCTGGTCGCTGATCAACGGCGACCCGGCCGCTGAGTGTGTCGCCCTCGCCGATCGGTTGTGGCGCTGATGGACTTCGACCTCGGACCCGACGTGCGGGCCTACCGCGATCGCATCCGCGAGATCGTGGCCGAGCACCACACGCCCGACGCCGTGCGCCGGCAGCACGCGACCGGCACGTTCGACAACCGCGCCTTGGACCGTGCCCTTGCCGCAGAGGGTTTGATCGAGCGCGCCGTACCCGGCCTCGGTGCGGGCAACCCGATCGAGCTGTGGGTGCTGTTCAACGAGATCGAAAAGGCAGGCGCGCCGATCGACGCGCTCGGCGTGGCAGTGATGATCGCCGGAGTCGTCAATTACGTCGGTACCGAGCGCCAGAAGGCCGAGGTCATTCCCGCAGTCACATCCGGCGAAGCCTTGATCTGCATGGGATACAGCGAGCCCGACGTCGGAAGTGACCTGTCCGCACTGACCACCCGGGCCGAACGCGACGGTGACGAGTGGGTGATCAACGGGGCCAAGATGTGGACCACGATGGCACACGAGGCGCGCTGGGTGATCCTGCTCGCCCGCACCGATCCGTTGCTCCCACGACACAAGGGGCTGACGATGTTCCTGATTCCGATGGACACGCCCGGCATCCGCGTCGACGCTGTCCACACGATGGCGACCGAACGAACCAACGCGACGTTCTACGACGACGTGCGCGTCGGCGACGAGTGCCTGCTCGGCAACGTCAACGGCGGGTGGGACGTCATGAGCGTGGCGCTGTCGTTCGAGCGCGGCGTGATGGGCGGTACGAACATGGGTGTGCCGTTGTTGCGACACACCGTGGCCTGGGCACGCCAGGGCAGTCGCCTCGCCGAGGCGTCGGTCAAGGAGAAGCTGGCGCGGGTTGCAATCGACAACCACGTCGCAGCGCTGTTGACGCAGCGCTCGGCGTGGATCGCGGCCAGTGGTGGCCTGCCCGGATTGGAGGGCTCGATGACGAAGCTCTTCGCCAGCGAGGCGTACCAGAAAGCGTCGCGCTGGTTCCAGCAGATGGCCGGTGCGGAAGGGTTGTTGCAATTTCAACAACCCAGCGCGGCCGCCGAGGGCTGGATCGAGTACGACGCCCGCCATGCACCGGTGACCACCATCTATGGCGGCACGAGCGAGATCAACCGCAACAACATCGCCGAACGCCACCTCAAACTGCCCCGCGTCCGGCGCTGACCCCGCCCGCCGCTGACCCGGCCGCCGCCCATCAGTCCGCGCCGCCGATCAGCCCGCGTCAGGTGTGGAGTTGGTCGAGGTCGGCGACCTCCTCGACCTCGTTGATGGTCGCGGAATGCTCCCAGCTGACGGCCGCGATGACGACGATCACCACCCACACGATCGACACCACGTAGGTCCAACTCAGGATCGCCAGCGCGATGCCGACGCCCCCGAACCCTCGCCCGTACCAGCCGAACCAACCGGGGAGCAGCACCCATGACAGCACCCAGAGCACCGTGCTGCCGAACGTGCCCCACAGCGCGCCGACCTTCAAGTCGGCGTGGTCCAGCTTCTTGTCCAGCAACAGGCGCGGCGTGATGATCCAGAACCAGTAGTTCATCGTGGCGATGATCGGCACGGTCACGAACCACGTCCAGATGCCGAACTTGGCCGGGCCGCGCTGCAACATCTGGCTGAACGCGAACGTCGCGAAGACGAGGGCGAACCAGATCGCGCCGCGCAGGGGACCACGCCATCCGGTCAGCCGCTTCGTGTTCCACGCGTCGGCGAACGTCCGCTGAAACACGGACGCAACGTCGAACCCGCTGATCGCGAACGACACGATGGCGATGGCCGAGGCCACCTTCATCACGTTGCGCGTCGACGGCAGTGCGCCGCGGACGATGGCCGCGGCCTCACCCTTCAGGCGGAAGTTCTCGATGAACACCTGGGCCAATGAGATGTTGGCGCGGAAGCGGGAGACGAATGCGAACAGGATGATGATCAGCGGGATGATCGAGATGAACAGGTTAAATCCCATCAACATCGCCTTGCGGATGCCATCGATCTGAAAGAAGCGGCGCACGATCGTGGTCGGGATGCTGATACCCCGCATCGCGGTCAGGCGCTCGCGGCGGGTGAGGCGTGGGAGGGGATCTTCGACGACGACCTCGGCCGTGATGTCGACCTCGACCGTTGCATCGACGGGCACGAGCAGATCGCGTGCGAGCAGCGGATCGACCGGGCCGCCCGGTGGCGCGAACGGAGCCCGGATCATCTTCGGAGCCACCCGCTGACGCGGCGGTGGGAGCTCGGTGCTCACAGTGGTCTATCTTGCCATCTCGTCCGAGACCGGGGGCCGGTCGCAGACGAGCAATTGTCACACCGTGCGTGCACGGCCGAGCACTGCCTGGGGGGACACGTGCCGTTCTTCGGAATGCGCTTCGACTTTCGCAATCCGTCCGTCGCTGCAACGACGATGACTGAGCGGTATCGAGCCGGCATCGAGATGGCCGAGTGGGCCGATCGACTCGGCTTCGTGTCGCTGGTGCTGTCCGAGCACCACGGCAGCCCGGACGGCTACTTGCCGAGCCCGCTCGTGATGGCCGGTGCAATTGCGGCCCGCACCACCCACATTCGGCTGATGATCTCGG
Source organism: Actinomycetes bacterium (assembly GCA_031410915.1). Taxonomy (GTDB): domain Bacteria; phylum Actinomycetota; class Acidimicrobiia; order Acidimicrobiales; family Ilumatobacteraceae; genus WLMZ01. The sequence continues at coordinate 21,627 of JANNZY010000030.1, read as the reverse complement.
CGGTGGTCGCGCCGCTGCACGACCCGCTGCGCCTAGCCGAGGACGCGGCCGTCGTCGATCTGATCAGCGGTGGGCGGCTGGACCTGACGCTGGCGAACGGATACGTGGCCGACGAGTTCGCGATGTTCGACGTCGCGATGGACCAACGACCGCGTCGCGTCCGCCGCGCTGTGGACACCCTGAAGGCGGCGTGGATCGGCAAGCCGTTCGGCCACGACGGCCACCCGGCCACCGTGACGCCAGCACCGGAGCGTGACGGCGGGGGAGGTCCCGCGATCTCGCTCGGCGGCAGTTCGGCCGGGGCGGCCAAACGCGCGGCGCGCATCGCTGACGGGTTCACGCCCTCGATGCCTGCGGTGTGGGAGCCGTACCGGGCCGAGCGGATCGCGCTCGGCCATGCCGATCCAGGGCCCTACTTCGGCGTGGCGGTCGGCAACTTCCATCTCGCCGCCGATGTCGAGCAGGGTTGGGGTGACGTTGGCCGGTACTTCCTGCACGAGACGAACGCGTACGGACGATGGATGGCCGACGCGGGCCTGGACGGCATGTACCACCTTGCCGACGACGTCGACGACGTGCGTGCCCAGGGCATGTATCGCGTGCTCACGCCCGACGACCTGCTCGCCGAGATGGACGCCGCCGGCCCATGGGCGTTCGTGCTCATGCACCCGTTGCTCGGTGGCATTCCGCCGGAGACCGGTTGGCGCAGCCTGCGGCTGTTCGAACAGGATGTGCTGCCGCGGTGTAATGCATCGAATTAGCGTGGCGTGAAGTCGAACGAGCGAGGGGGCTGCGATGGCAGAGACACGGGAAACGGGACTGCTGGCCGGGGTGCGCGTGCTGGATCTGTCGTTGCTCGGTCCGGCTGCGCTCGCGTCGCACTTCGTCGATTTCGGTGCCGAGGTGATCAAGATCGAATCGCCGGCCGGCGACTACGTGCGCGAGATGACGTGGCCATGGGTCAACGGTGTGTCGCTGATGCACCTGCACATCAACCGCGGCAAGGAGTCGCTGATCCTCGACCTGAAGACGCCCGAAGCGCTGGCCGTGCTGGAGCGACTCGTCGCCGAATCCGATGTGATCATCGAGGCGATGCGCCCCGGCTTTCTCGACACGCGCGGCTTCACCCGCGAGCGGTTGCAGCAGATCAACCCCGCCATCGTGTTCTGCAGCCTCAGCGGCTACGGCGCGACCGGCCCGTACTGCGACCTGCCCGCGCACGGCATCGCGTTCGACACGTGGGCCGGCCAGCTGAAGCCGGTGCTCGACGACGACGGCTTCTGTCGCATCCCCGACCAGACCAACATCGGCATCACCGCCGGGCCGGCCTTCGCCGCGATGGCCGTGTTGGCCGCGCTCGTGCGGGCTCGCACCACGGGCCAGGGCGCGTACATGGAGCTCGCCCAGAGCGATGCTGCGGCGTACTTCGACTGGTACCGCATCGAGACGTGGAACGCGTACAAGCAGCCCGAGGAAGTGGTCACAGGCAACCGCAGCGACGGCTACGAGCGGCGCGCACCGGGCCTCGGCGGGATGTGGGAGGGCGTGCGCTATCAGCTCTACGAGTCGTCCGACGGCCATGTGCTGTTCATGGCCAGCGAGCAGGCGTTCTGGAAGAGCTTCCTCGTCGGTGTCGGCCGCGAGGACCTCTTCGAGCGTTTCCCGGGCAGCAAGTATGCCGATCACGCCCGCGGCAACGTGGAGGTTCAGCGCGAGCTGCGCGACATCTTCCGCACCCGCACGACCGCGCAGTGGCTGACCTTCGCGCACGAACACAACACCACGATCGCGCCCGTCAACACGCCCAGGACCGTCGTCGACGACCCGCAGTTCCAGGACCGGTTCACGTGGACCACTGCCGAGCAGGCCGGCTACGAGCAGCTCCTGTTCCCGTTGCACATCGAAGGCGAGGACGCACCCGTGCCGTCGATGGCCCCCACCGCGGGCCAGCACACCGAGGACGTGCTGCGGCGTGTCCTCGGCTGCGACGACACCGAGATCGCCACCCTCCGTGCGTCCGGCGCCCTCGGCTGACGCGAGGCAGGGTTGTGGTGGGGTGGTGGGGTCGATACGTCAGAGCGGGCGGACGCTGTCTAGAATCTGACGACGCGTCAGAAACGATGCTGCACAGGGGCCAGAACACACACGATGGACATCGGGGATTCTCCAGGAGAAGCGGCGTTCCGGGCTGAGGCGCGGGCGTGGCTCGAGGCCAATGCGCCGTTGCGCGACCCGGCCAAGCGCCATCGCCAGGCCGCCACCGACGCCGAGCAGGACGTGCACGCGCAGGGTTGCCGACGCTGGCAGCGGGTGCTCTACGACGGTGGCTGGGCCGGGCTGACGTGGCCGAAGCGCTTCGGCGGGCGTGGCGGCGCACCGTGGCAGGCCGCGATCTTCGCCGAGGAGCAGTCCAAGTTCGACGTCACCACGGGCGCGTTCGCGGTCGCCCACGGGATGGTCGCGCCGACGCTGATGGTGCACGGCACCGACGACCAGCGCGCCCACCTGGACGCGATGCTGCGCGGCGACGAGGTCTGGGCCCAACTGTTCAGCGAACCTGGTGCCGGCAGCGACCTGGCCAGCCTCGGCACCCGCGCCGTGCTCGACGGCGACGAGTGGGTCGTCAACGGGCAGAAGGTGTGGACGTCGGGTGCGCAGCACAGCGAGTACGCGATTCTGCTCGCGCGCACCGACCGGGATGCGCCCAAGCACACCGGCATCACCTACTTCATCGTCGACATGCGCTCGCCGGGCATCGAGATCCGCCCGCTGCGCCAGATCACCGGGGTGGCCCACTTCAACGAGGTCTTCCTGACCGACGTGCGCATCCCGAAGGCCAACGTCATCGGCGAGGTCAACCAGGGCTGGAAGGTGGCGCACACGACGCTGTCCAACGAGCGGGCGCTGATCGGTGGCGGCAACACTGCGTGGAGCATCGACGAACTGGTCTCGATGGCGCGCCAGTTCGACCGCACCGACGACCCGCTCATCCGGCAGGGCATCGCCAGGGCCTACACCCGCGCCCAGTTGCTGAAGTACATGGGCTACAGCATGCGCACCGCCCTCGGCCGGGGCGAGATGCCCGGCGTCGTCGCCAGCACGATGAAGCTGTTCTACGCCCGCCACTGGTCGCGGACCACGGCACTGGCGCTGGACATCCAGGGTGCGGACGGCACGCTCTGGGGCGCGTCGGCGTTGGACGAGGGCCTGTGGCAGCAGACGTTCTGTGGCCAGTACGCAGTGCGCATCGGCGGTGGCACCGACGAGATCCAGGGCAACGTGATCGGCGAGCGCGCGCTCGGCCTGCCCCGCGAGCCGTCTCTGGACCGTGACGTGCCGTGGCGCGAATCGATCAAGGAAGCGAGTGCGATCCGATGAGTGAGCGTCGCGAGAGGATCACCAGTGAGTGACGTGAGCTTGTACAAGCGGCTGCAGACCTTCGTCGGGCAGTCGATCGGTGTCGACCAGGTGGCGCTGGACGAGGTGAACGTGCCGATGGTGCGGCAGTGGTGCCAGGCAATGGGCGACGACAACCCGGTCTACCTCGATGCCGCTGCCGCGCAAGCGTCCGTGCACGGTGGGTTGGTCGCGCCTCCGACGATGCTGATGGCCTGGGTCATGCGTCCGTTCGGGGTGGACCGCAACGCGGGCGGTCCGAACCCGTACAGCGACATGACGGCGCTCGTCGAGTCCGGTGGGTTCACGTCGGTGGTGGCCAGCAACTGCGAGCAGACCTACGACCGCTACCTCCGGCCCGGCGACCGGCTGACGATGCGTGTCGTCATCGACTCGATCTCCGCCGAGAAGTCGACTGCGCTCGGCGACGGTCACTTCATCACGACTCGACAGGACTACTTCGACCAAGACGGCGAGCGTGTCGGCAGCATGCTGTTCCGCATCCTCAAGTTCCGCCCGAAGGCCACCGCCGGGCACGAAGCTGTCGCGCTGACTCCGGCGCCGCGGCCGCGGCGTCCACGTCCCTCGCCGACCCAGGACCACCTCTTCTGGTTCGAGGGGTTGCAGCAGGGCAAGCTGCTCATCCAGCGCTGCTCGTCGTGTGGCACGCTGCGCCACCCGCCGGGGCCGATGTGCCGTGAGTGCCGCGCGCTGGAGTGGGACACGGTCGAAGCTGCCGGTGGCGGCACGATCCACAGCTTCGTCGTCGTCCACTACCCGCAGATCGCCAGCCTCGACTACCCGAACCAGGTGCTGCTCGTCGATCTCGACGAGGGCGTGCGAGTCGTTGCAAATGCAACCAACACTGATCGCGAGCAAATTGTGATCGGGGCCCGCGTGCAGCTGTCCGTCCAGCGTTGCGACGACGATCTGTCGCTGCCGTTCTTCGAGGTGCTCTCGTGAACTTCGATCTCTCCGACGAGCAGACCATCGTCGCCGATCTGGCCAGGCAGATCTTCGAGGGCCACGCGCCGGTCGAACGGGTGAAGGACATCGAGCGCAACCACGGTGGGCACGATCCGGCGCTGTGGGCGGAGCTGGCCAGGGCCAACCTGCTCGGACTGTGCTTGCCCGAAGACGTCGGCGGCAGTGGCTTCGGCCTCGTCGAGTTGTGCCTGATCCTGGAGCAGCAGGGCCGCTGCGTCGCGCCGGTGCCGCTGTGGCCGACGCTCGCACTCGGCGCGCTGGCGGTCGCCGAGTTCGGCACGCAGGCCCAGCGTGACGCGTTGTTGCCCGGCGTGATCGCCGGCGACGTGATCCTGACCGCAGCACTGAGCGAGCCCGGTGCCGACGACGCCCTGCAGCCGTCCGTCATCGCCACTCGCACCGCAGACGGTTGGAGGCTCCATGGGTTCAAGCCCAGCGTCCCGGCGGCGAAGATCGCGGACAGGGTCCTCGTGCCGGCCCGCCAGGACGACGGATCGGTGGGTGTGTTCCTGGTGCAGCCCGGCGCGCCGGGCGTGACCGTGACGCCGGTGCAGAGCACCAGCCGTCAGCCCTACGCGCACCTCGAGCTCGACACGGCGGTTGCCGACGCAGACCGTCTCGGTGGCCCGTCGGACGGTACCGACGGAACCGACGGCGGCATCCAGCTGCGGTTCATCCTCGAACGTGCGCTGATCGGGCTGTGCGCGATGCAGCTCGGCGTGTGCACCGCAGCGACCGAGCAGACCGCCGTGTATGCCAGCAACCGCACACAATTCGGCAGGCCGCTGAGCACGTTCCAGGGCGTGGCCCATCAGGCCGCCGATGCGTTCATCCTCACACAACCAATGCAGGTCACCATGCTGCAGGCGGCGTGGCGTTTGACCCACGGGTTGTCGTCGAGTCAAGAGGTGCTGATCGCCAAGTACTGGGCCAGCGAGGCCGGGCAGCGGGTGGTGCACCTGTGCCAGCACCTGCACGGCGGCATGGGCTCGGACATCGACTACCCGATCCACCGCTACTTCCTGTGGGGCGTGCAGATCGAGACCACACTCGGTGCCGGCAGCGTGCAGCTGTCGCGTCTCGGCGAACTGATCGCGCACGAGGCGGGGGGTCAGCGATGACCAATGCCACGAGCCGCCTGTACGCGGACGTCAGCGTCGGCGACGTCATCGATCCACTGCCCCTGCCACTCACGCGCAGCTTCATCGTCGCTGCTGCCATCGCGTCGCGCGACTACCAGGACGTCCACCACGACCCGACGCTGGCCCAGGACAAGGGGTCGAAGGACATCTTCATGAACATCCTCACGACCAACGGGCTGATCGGCCGCTACGTGACCGACTGGGCCGGACCGGATGCGGTGATCACGAGCGTGAAGATCCGCCTTGGCGCGCCGAACTATCCCGGCGACACGATGACCTTGACCGGCACCGTCACGGCCAAGGCCGAAGGCGTCATCGAGATCGCCGTCGTCGGTGCCAACGGCCTCGGCAACCACGTCACCGGAACCGTTTCGGTCGCCCTCGCCGGAAGTCGAACATGAGCCGCTCCAACACGCTCGGGGGCCAGACGGCCATCGTGGGCATCGGCGCGACCGAGTTCTCGAAGGACTCCGGCCGCAGCGAGATGGGCCTGGCGTGCGAGGCCGTGGTTGCCGCGCTCGACGACGCCGGGATCGCGCCGCGCGAGGTCGACGGCTTCGCCTGCTTCGGCCCGGAGAACAACCCCGAGATCGAGATCGCCCGCCACACCGGCATGAACGAACTCACGTTCTTCGGCCGCGTCCACTACGGCGGTGGCGCGGCGTGCGCGACGGTGCATCAGGCCGCGATGGCCGTCGCCACGGGCGCAGCCGATGTTGTGGTCTGCTACCGGGCGTTCAACGAGCGCAGCGGTCGACGCTTCGGCGCGGGCGTGCAGGACATCGACCCGGCACCGACGGCCGAGCGGGCCCAGTTCAGCTGGTACGCGCCGATGGGGCTGCTCACCCCGGCGGCGTGGGTGGCGATGGTCGCGCAGCGCTACATGCACGTCTATGGCGCGACCTCGGAGGACTTCGGCCGTGTCGCGGTGGCCGATCGCAAACACGCAGCCAACAACCCGAAGGCCTGGTTCTACGAGCAGCCGATCACGCTTGCCGATCATCAGGCGAGTCGCTGGATCGCCGAGCCATTGCGCCTCTTGGACTGCTGCCAGGAGACCGACGGCGGCCAGGCGCTGGTCGTGACCAGCGTCGAGCGGTCACGGGACGTGCCCAACCGGGCTGCGGTCATCGCCGCGGTCGCGCAGGGCGCGGGTGTCGATCAGCACATGATGACGAGCTTCTACCGCGACGACATCGCCCAGCTGCCGGAGATGGGCGTCGTCGCCCGCCAGCTGTGGCAGAGCTCCGGCCTGGGCCCCGACGACATCCAGATGGCGATCCTGTACGACCACTTCACGCCGTACGTGCTGATGCAGCTGGAGGAGTTCGGGTTCTGCGCACGCGGCGAGGGCAAGGACTTCGTCCGTGACGGCCGCATCGAGCTCGGCGGCGCGCTGCCGATCAACACCCACGGCGGCCAGCTCGGCGAGGCCTACATCCACGGCATGAACGGCATTGCCGAAGGCGTGCGCCAGATCCGCGGCACCAGCGTCAACCCGGTGGCCGATGTCGAGCACGTGCTCGTCACCGCCGGCACCGGTGTGCCGACGAGCGGCCTGATCCTGGGCAGCGCACCATGATCAACACTTCGAAGAGAGCGAACAAGGGGAACTGACATGAGCGAGCCAACCGCCAGCACGAGTCTCGCCGACGAGATCGACATCGCCAGCCACGACGCGTACGTGGACGGGGTGCCGTGGGAGCAGTTCGCGCGGCTGCGCGCCGAAGCACCGGTGTTCCGCCATCGCAAGGTGGAGCCCGAGCAGCCCGACGACGGCTTCTGGGTGCTCAGCCGCCACGCCGACTGCGTCCGGACGAACCGCCAGTGGGAGCACTTCTCCTCGCAGCGCAAGGGGACGATCCTGACCGAGGACCGTCCCGATCTGGACATGGCGCGGATGATGCTTGACCTGGATCCGCCCGAGCACACTCGTCTACGCCAGCTGGTGAGCCGCGGCTTCACGCCGAAGGTGATCCGCTCGATGGACGGCCACTTCCGTGAGGTCGCCGGCCAGATCATCGGCGACGCGGTGGCCCGCAGTTCGTTCGACTTCGTCACCGACATCGCCGCCGAGTTGCCACTGATCGCGATCGCCGAGCTGCTCGGCCTGCCGACCGAGGACCGCCACAAGGTCTTCAAGTGGTCGAACACGATGATCGGCAGCAACGATCCGGAGTACTCGACCGGCGATCCGATCGCGCCGCAGACGGCGATGATGGAGCTGTACATGTACGCCAATGAGCTGGCCGCGGCGCGCAAGATCGAGCCCCGCCAGGACATCATCACCACGCTGCTCGAAGCCGACGGCGAGCAACAGTTGACCGAGCACGAGTTCGACCTGTTCGTGCTGCTGCTGTCCGTGGCCGGCAACGAGACCACCCGCAACGCGACGGCCCAAGGCCTCCTCGCGTTCATCGAGCACCCCGAACAATGGAAGTTGCTCAAGTCCGATCCGGGCAAGTACCTCGACGGCGCGATCGAAGAGGTGCTCCGCTTCGGCACGCCGGTCATGCATTTCCGGCGTACCGCGACCTCGGACCTGGAGATCGGTGGCCAGCACATCAAGGAGGGTGACGCGGTGGTGATGTACTACATCTCCGCCGACCGCGACGAGGACGTCTTCACCGATCCGAACACGTTCGACATCACCCGCTCACCGAACCCGCACCTCGCGTTCGGCGGCGGCGGTCCGCACCACTGCCTCGGCGTCAGTCTGGCCCGCCTGGAGATGCGAATCATGTTCGAGCAGCTGCTCGACCGCGTCGACTCCTTCACACTGAACGCGCCGCCGGCGCGACTGCGCAGCAACTTCATCCACGGCCTCAAGCACCTCGAAGTCACCGCCAAGCCGGCGTGATAATCACCCCCGCCCCCCGTTTGTGTGACCGATCTGGTGCGCGGTCGACCTGATCGCTCACGCAAGACGGGGTGCCGCACGGACCTGCCTCAGTGGTCCGGGCTCGGTTGGAATCGGTAACCGACGCCGGAATCGGTGATGAAGTACAGCGGCTGGCTCGGCTGCGGCTCTAACTTGCGGCGGATGTGGCCCATGTGGACGCGCAACAGGTTGGGGTCGGGATCGTACGTCGGGCCCCACACCGCGGTCAGCAACTGGCGGTACGTCACCAAGCGATGCGGGTTGCGTACGAGGTGGCCGACGATTCCCCATTCGAGCGGGGTCAGACGCACTTCCTCACCGGCGATGAACGCGCGGTGACCAGCGAGGTCGAGGCGGAAGTGATCGGTCGCGATCTCGGCCGGGTCGTCGGCCGTGTCCGGATTGCGACGCAGAACGGCGCGGATGCGGGCAACGAGCTCGGCCATGCCGAACGGCTTGGTGACGTAGTCGTCCGCGCCGGCCTCCAGGACGCGTACCTTCGTGCGTTCGTCGTCGCGCACGGTCAGCACGATGACGGGTACCTTCGTCCAGCCGCGCAACGCCTCCAGCACCGTCACGCCGTCCATGCCGGGCAGACCGAGGTCGAGCAGCACGATGTCGGGATGCTCGTTCGCAGTCGCGGTCAGCGCGACCTCGCCGGACGCGGCCTCGTAGACCTCGTAGCCGCGCGCCCCGAGGTTGAGGCTGAGCGCGCGGCGGATCTGCGGCTCGTCGTCGACCACCAACACCTTGGTCACCGCTGCACCTCCAGCGGCTGGGCTTCGCCGTCGAACTCGACCGGCGCGGCCAGTGGCAGGGCGATGGTCACCGTGAGACCACCGCCGGGCGTGTCGTCGAGTGTGAACGCGCCGTGCATCGCATCGACGAACCCTTGCGCGATCGACAGGCCCAGCCCGACACCATCGGGGGAGTGCTGGTCGCCGAGCTGTTGGAACGGTTGCACGATCTTGGTCCGATGTGCGACCGCGATTCCCGGACCGCGGTCGACGACGCGCAGGTGGATCCGGTCGCCGACGGTTGCGGATTCCACCCGCACCGCCCGCCCCGCTGGCGCCGGCTGCGGTGTGTAGCGGAGCGCGTTGCTGACGACGTTGGCCAGGCTGCGCTCGAGCAGCGCTCCGTCGCAGAGCACGGTCACGTCCGGGTCGGCGATGTCGACGAGGATCGCGCCGGCCGGCGCGGCAACGCTCTGGAGCACCGATGCGATGATCGCGCCGACCGTCGTCGCCCGGATGTCGACGGCGAGCGCTCCGATCTGCAGCCGGCTCGCGTCGAGCAAGTTGCCGACGAGGCGGTTGAGCCGATCAGTCTCCTCGTCCACCGTCAGGAGTGCCTCGGCGAGCTGCTCGGGCGTCCACGCCACAGACGGATCACGCAGCCCCGACACCATTGCCTTGATCGATGCCAGCGGTGTACGTAGGTCGTGCGAAACGGCACGCAGGAGCGCAGTTCGCACAGCGTCGACATCGGCGAGCATCTCCGCCTCCGCGGCCTCGGATGCCAAACGCTGCTTGTCGAGCGCGAGCGCGAGCTGGTCGGCCAGGATGCGAAGCAGGCGCTGATCGTCGTTGGACAAGGTGCGTCCGAAGACCTCCAGTGTCGCCGTCGGCGAGCCGTGGGCCGCGCCACCGGCCGCAGCCGATGTCAGTGCAACGACGGCCGAGGACGCGCTCGACACATCACCGACTTCGATCACCGTCGCCGTCGTGGCGTCGGTTGTCGTGCGGATGCGCACGCCGTCGAGGTCGAACGTCGTGCGCAGCTGATCGATCAAGGTCGGCAACGGGTCGGGGTCGGCGGCCAAGCTCGTGGTCGATCTCGTCAGCGCTTCGGCCTCCAGTCGCGCTCTGCGTGCCTCCACCGATCGACGCGACGCAACGACCACGAGTGTCCCCACGGTCACGGCGACAGCCACGAACACCACGAGCGCGACGACGTTTTCGACCCGTGCGATCGTCAACGTGTGGAAGGGCGGCACGAAGTACCAGTTGACGAGCAGCGATCCGAACACCGCGGCGACGACGGCCACGATGCGGCCGCCCAGCGCGGCGACGGCGAGTACCACAGACAGCACGAGCAACAGCTCGGTGCTCAGCGCGACGTGCGTGCGCAACGGCAGCGTCGCCGCGATCAGCAGCGGCAGGCCGAAGACGGTCAGCAGCCACGCCGCAACAAACCGGCGACGGTCGATCGGCGACTTGCTCGCCGCCTGCACCGCGCCGATCGCCGAGGGTCGTCCAGCGCCGTCGCCGTATGCGATGACATGCACGTCGATACCGCCCGCGAGCCGGGTCACGCTCGCGACGAACGAACCGCGCAGCAGCTCCTGCCAGCGGCTGCGGCGGCTGGCTCCGAGTACGAGCTGCGTCGCCTTCTCGCGCCGGGCGCAAGCCACCAGCGTTTCGGCAGTGTCGTGGCCGACGACCTCGCGAACCGTGCCGCCGAGCTCGGTCACCAACTTGCGCTGTACGGCCAGCGCGTCGGTGTCGTCGTTGGATAGGCCGTCGTCGACAGCGACGTGCACACCGATCAGCTCGCCGCCGATGCGTCCCGCCATGCGGCTGGCCCGGCGGATGAGCGCCTCGCCGCCCGGCCGGCCGGTGATGCCGACCACGACGCGCTCGCGCGTCTCCCAGGCCTCGGAGATGCCGTGCTCGTCGAGGTAGCTCTGTAGCGATTCCTCGACGCGGTCGGCCACCCACAGCAGGGCCAGCTCGCGCAGCGCGCCGAGGTTGCCGGGCCGGAAGTAGTTGGCCATCGCCGCGTCGATGCGCTCGGCGGGGTAGATGTTGCCGTGCGCCAGCCGGCGGCGGATCGCCTCCGGGGTCATGTCGACCAGCTCGAGCTGATCGGCACGGCGCACGACGTCGTCGGGCACGGTCTCGAGCTGCACGATGCCGGTGATGCGCGAAATGACGTCGTTCAGCGATTCGAGGTGCTGGACGTTGAGCGTCGAGATGACGTCGATGCCGGCGTCCAGCACGCGTTCGACGTCTTGCCAGCGCTTCTCGTTCGCGGATCCCGGCGCGTTGGTGTGTGCGTATTCGTCGACCAGCACGACTCGCGGGTTGCGGGCCAGGACCGCCTCGACGTCCATCTCGCGCAAGGTGGTGCCTCGGTACTCCACGGGGCGCAGCGGGATGACCTCCAGGTCGCGGATCTGCCCAGCGGTCTGGCTGCGGCCGTGGGTCTCGACGATGCCGATGACGACGTCGGTGCCGCGCTCGTGGCGACGCACGCCTTCCCCGAGCATGCGGTACGTCTTGCCGACGCCCGGCGACGCGCCGAGGTAGATGCGCAGCGTGCCGCGGGCCATAGGGCGTCAGTCTCGCGTCAAGAGTGACCCAACGGCGAGGAGTCAGCTCGCGGGCTGGAACCGCGCCCGGTGCGATGACCGGTGTAGGTCAGCGCGATCGCGACGTGATCGGCCAGAGCAACGGCCACCCGGCGCTCGACCCACAGCGACGAGATGCCGGTGCGGGGGCGGAGCACGAGGTGCCCGAGCGTCTCCGTGCCGGACACGACCGGCAGCGCCGCGCCGCCGCTGGGCAGCACGAAACCGTCGTCGGTGTGCGCCCGGCTGGCGCCGACGCGAGAGATCAGCGGGAGCTTCGTGTGGTCACCCGGCTCGAAGCTGCAGTCGGCCAAGCCGAGCTGGTCGATGATCGTCGTGGCGACTGCGGGCCACACCTCGCCGACCGGATGCGGCGACGCCAGCATCTCGGTCACGGCGCGGGGCGCGTCGTTGGCCGTTGCCAAGCGGGCGTCGATCGTCTCGCGGCGATGCATCCAACTGCTGATGTCGCTGACGACCAGGCCGAGCACGGCGAGCAGCGCGACGATCACGACGTCGCGCGATTCGTGCACCCGGAGCGAGTGGTAGGGCTGGGTGTGGAAGAAGTTGAACGTCAGCGCCGCTGCGACCGCCGTGGTCAACGCGGCGACTCGGCCGCACAGTGCAGCGAGGACAACGATGATCGCCAGCGCAATGCCGATGTTCGACGCGCCGACCTGATCGCGAATCGACGAGGTGACGGCACCGACCAGTACGGCGAGCACCGGCCCGACCACCATCGCCGACCGCGTGACCTGGGACTTCCGCAGAGGATTCACGTTTCCGTTGTACGCCCGCGCGAGGCAACGGAGCGAGCACCTTCACGCTCTCTTCACGCGTCCAACCCAGATCTTCACGCCTTCATCAGGGTCAGGTCGGCGCGGTGGATGCCGGCGATGATGGCGCTCTTGGTGCGTTCGACGGGGCTGACGAGTTCGATCGACGAGTAGCGGTCGAGCATCTCGTTCAACACGACGGCGATCTCTTGGCGGGCAAGCGCGGCACCGATGCAATAGTGGGTGCCGAAGCCGAACGCCAGGTGCGGGTTTGGCGAGCGGGCGATGTCGAACGACGACGCAGTCGGACCGAACACGGCTTCGTCACGGTTGGCGCTGGCGTAGACGAGCACGACGTGGTCGCCGGCTGCGACCTGGGTGCCGCCGAGTTCGGTGTCGGTCACTGCGGTGCGCATGAAGTAGATGACCGAGCTCGCCCAACGCAGCATCTCCTCCGCGGCGAGGGGCACGCGCGAACGATCGTCGCGGAGGCGCTGCCACTGGTCGGGGTTACGGGCGAGCTCGACCAGGCCGGCCGACATCGTGTTGCGCACCGTCTCGTTACCGGCGGTCAGCAGCTGCACCGCGAACATCGCGATCTCGAAGTTGGTCAGGCCGGCCGCAGCCATCAGCGAGAACACGTCCTCGCCGGGATGCACTTTCTTGTCGGCCACCGCGGCGAGCAGGTAGCCGACCATCTCGCCTTGCAGCGCGAGGCGTTCCTCGTCGGTGTGGTCGGTCGCGCCGGGGATGGAGATCTCGCTCCACAGGTAGAACTTCTCCCACTCCTCGGGCGGCACGCCGAGCAGCTCGCAGATCACGAGCAGCGGGAACGGCACGGTCAGGTGATGCATGATGTCGGTCGGCTCACCGACGGGCATCGCGTCCAGCAGGCGGGCGACATGGGCGACGAGCCGCGGGTGCAGTGCCTTCATCGCCGATGGACGGAAGGCTGGCGCGACCAGGCCGCGGTAGCGGGTGTGGTCGGGCGGGTCGGTGTGCATCATCGTCGGCGGCGACGGATACGTGTGGCCGATCTCGAACGTCAGGATCCCCCGGCCGCTGCAGAACCGGCCCGGGTCGGTGGACGCCCGCTGCACCTCGGCGTGATGGCTGGCGACCCAGTAGCCGCCGGCCTCGTTCCACGACAACGGGCCGCGGGCGCGCAGCGCGGCGAGGTGCTCCCACGGATCGTCGCTGACTGTCGCGATGCGTGCGGGCAGAGTGCCGTTGAAGAAGCCCTCGGTCAGCACGGCCTCGGTCAACGGTTCGTGCCGCCGCGTGCCGCTGTGATCGCTTGTCGGAGTCGTTTCGCTCGTTTCGCTTGTCATGTGCGGCACCCCCATGCACTCGTGTGTTCCTCGGTACGACGTCAAGCTCGCTGCGAGCTGACGGACACGACCTCGCCGGTCATGTAACTGCTGTAATCACTGGCCAAAAAGACCATCACGTTGGCGATCTCCCACGGCTCGGCCGGCCGCCCGAATGCCTCGCGCTGGGTCAGCTCGTCGAGCAGCTCGTCGCTCGTCACCTTGGCCAGGAACGGGTGCATCGCCAGGCTCGGCGCGACGGCGTTGACACGCACGCCACGCGGCGCGGCCTCGATCGCCGCGCAGCGTGTGAGCGCCATCACGCCGGCCTTCGCCGCGGCGTAGTGCGCCTGACCGTTCTGCGCCCGCCAGCCGAGCACCGACGCATTGTTCACGATCACGCCGCTGCCGCGTTCGTACATGTGGTTGAGCCCGCTGCGCATGCACCGGAACGTGCCGTTCAACGTGACGTCGAGGACGAGCCCCCACTGGTCGTCGGTCATCTCGTGCAGCTCGGCCGTGCCGCCCAGACCGGCGTTGTTGATGAGGATGTCGATGCCGCCGAGCGCTTCGGCCGCGCCGGCGAACAGCGTCTGCACGGATGCCTCGTTCGTGACGTCGCACGCGATGCCCGTGACCCCGAGTTCGGCAGCACTCTGGGCGCAGCGCCGCTCGTGCTTGTCGCTCAGCACGACGGTCGCGCCCTCCTCGACGCAGCGCTTCGCCGTCGCGAACCCGATGCCGGTACCGGCCGCAGCCGTGATCAACACTGTCTTGCCGGCGAGCAGGCCATGCGCCGGCACGTAATCGGGCGCGGTGGTTCGGTCGGTCACTGGGGCTCCTTGGGCAGGCCGAGCACACGCTCGCCGATCACGTTGCGCTGGATCTCGTTGCTGCCACCGTAGATGGTGTCCGAGCGGGTGAAGAGGAACAGCTTCTGCTCCAACGTCAGCTCGTACGGCCGACCCTCGGCGATCAGCGCGTCGGCACCCTGCAGGTCCACCATCAACTCGCCGAGGTCGCGATGCCAGGTGCCCCAGAACAGCTTGCCGATGCTGGCTTCAGGGCCGGGCACGCCGGCACCCATCGAACGCAGAGCATTCCAGCGCATCAGCTGCAGCCCGGTGTGCGCCAGCGCCAGGCGCTGACGAGCGACGGGGTCGGCGGCGCGACCGTGCGTACGAGCGAGATCGACGGTGGACGCGAGCTCGCGGGCGAAGCCGACCTGCTGGGCGAGCGTAGAGATGCCGCGCTCGAATGCGAGCAGGCCCATCGCAATGCGCCAGCCGTCGCCTGGCGCGCCGACGGTGAGATCGGCTCGCGTGCGGGCGTCGGTGAAGAACGTCTCGTTGAACTCGCCGCCACCGGTGACCTGGCGGATGACGCGGGTTTCGACGCCGGCCTGGTCCATCGGCACGAGCAGGAACGACAGACCCGTGTGGCGCGCGGATCCGGGCTCGGTGCGGGCGACGACGAAGCACCAGTGGCTCACATGGGCGAGCGACGTCCACACCTTCTGGCCGTTGATGACCCATTCGTCGCCGTCGAGCACAGCGCGGGTCTGCACGTTGGCCAGATCGCTGCCCGCGTTCGGCTCGCTGTAGCCCTGGCACCAGCGCTCGCTGCCGGCCAGGATGCCGGGCAGGAAACGCCGGCACTGCTCGGGCGTGCCGTACTCGATCAGCGTCGGGGCGACCAGGTTCTCGCCCATGTGGTTGACGCGTGCCGGTGCCTCGGCACGCGTGTACTCCTCGGCCCAGATGATCTGTTGCTCGACACTTGCGCCGCGACCTCCGTGGGATTCCGGCCAGCCGAGACCGATCCATCCTGACGCGCCGAGCTCTTTCTCCCAGGCGACCCGGATGTCGAAGCCGACGTCCTCGTCGCCCGGGCCACCACGACCGCGCAGCGCGGCGTAGTCGCCGACGACGTGTTCCGCCAGCCAGGCGGTGGCCTCGGCTCGGAACGCCGCGTCGGACGTCGCCGTCACGAGTTCGGCTTCTCCTTCGAGTCGGCGGCGCGCTTCATCTCGGCCACCATGTCCAGAAACGGCAGCCGCTCGAACTTCACCGTCGCCGGCAGCCGCTCTTCGATCAGCTCCGGTGTCCAACGCGTGTCGTTGTACATCGCCCGCACTTCCTTGGGCTGGCTCCACACCGCGATCTTGTTGCCGACCACCGAGTACACCTGCCCGGTGATGTGCTTGCTCGCGTCACTCAGCAGGTACACAGCCATCGGCGCGATGTCCTCCGGATCGCCGTTCTCGGCGAGCTGCATCGGCACGTTGGCGCTCATGCGCGTGCGTGCGACGGGGGCGATCACATTGGCGCGTACGCCGTAGCGCTCGAGCCCGACCGCGGCCGAGTAGGAGAGGCTGACGATGCCGCCCTTGGCCGCGGAGTAGTTGGCCTGCGCCACCGAGCCGAGCGCCCAGACGCCGCTCGTGAACGCGATCAGGCTGCCGCCCTCGGCCTGCTTGCGCATCACGGCCGCCGCGGCGCGGTAGACGGTGAACGTGCCCTTGAGGTGGACGCGGATGACGTCGTCGAACTCGTCCTCGCTCATGTTGAACAGCATCCGCTCGCGCAGGATTCCGGCCACGCAGACGGCTCCGTCGATGCGGCCCCAGGCGTCCATCGCCGCGGTCACGACGCTCTCGCCGCCGGCCATCGAGCCAACGTCGCTGGCCACCGCGATGGCCTCGCCGCCGGCGGCCGTGATCTCGGCGACGACCTCGTCGGCGACGGCCGAGCTCGGCTCCGACCCGTCGGCCGCGACGCCGAAGTCGGCGACCACGATGCGTGCCCCCTCGCTGGCGGCGAGCAACGCGATCGAGCGGCCGATGCCACGACCTGACCCCGTGATGGCGACGACCTTGTCCTGCAAATACCCCGACACGGAACCCCGACTCTCCTCTGACCCTTGTCGCAGAGACTTTCTGACACAACGTCAGATTCCAACGTACCATCCACTAACGTCGCGTTTCGTATGCATCTGGCCGAGACACACGAGCAGGAGACGCTGCGCAAGGAGCTCCGCGAATACTTCGCCAAGCTGTTGCCGCAAGACGTCCGCGACACGATGGGCGAGAGCGGGGAGGGCAACCCCGAGTTTCGCCGCATCGTGCGCCAGATGGGCGACGACGGCTGGCTCGGCCTCGGCTGGCCGAAGGAATTCGGCGGGCAGGGCCGCCCACCGACCGATCAGTTCATCCTGTTCGACGAGGTGCAGCGGGCCCACGCGCCGTTCCCGTTCGTCACGATCAACACGGTCGGTCCGACGCTGATCGCGTACGGTACCGACGAGCAGAAGGCGAAGTACCTGCCCGGCATCCTGGCCGGCGAGACGAACTTCGCGATCGGCTACACCGAGCCCGAGAGCGGCACCGATCTCGCCTCGCTGCGAACGAGTGCCGTGCTCGACGGCGACGAGTGGGTCATCAACGGCAACAAGGTCTTCACGAGTGGAGCCAACCAGGCCGACTACGTGTGGCTCGCCTGCCGCACCGACCCGGAGGCGCCCAAGCACAAGGGCATCTCGATCATCATCGTGCCGACCGACTCGCCCGGGTTCTCGTGGACGCCGATCGTGACGGTCGGTGGCAACGTCACGACGGCCACCTACTACGCCGACGTGCGGGTGCCGAAGCAGAACGTGGTCAGCGACGTCAACCGCGGCTGGCAACTGATCACGACGCAGCTCAACCACGAGCGCGTCGGCCTCGCCGCGTTGACCGGCCTGACGCATCGCCTGTACGACGACGTCGTTGCCTGGGCGTCGACCCAGCCGTCCGGCGGCGCTTCGTCGTCTGCTGGCGGCTCGTCGACGATGATCGAACTGCCGTGGGTGCAGGCCGACCTCGCCAAGTGCAAGGCGATCCTCGAGGCGCTGAAGCTGATGAACTGGAAGCTCGTCCGTTCGGTCAACGACGGCACGCTCACGCCGCAGGCGTCGTCGTCGGTGAAGGTGTTCGGTACCGAGCGCGCCGTCGAGGTCTACAAGCTGCTGCTCGGCATCCTCGGCCCGGTCGGCCACCTCCGTGGTGGTTCGCCCGGCGCGGTGTTGCACGGCGAGGTCGAGCAAGCGGGTCGCATGGCGCAGATCAACACCTTCGGCGGCGGCGTCAACGAGATCCAGCGCGACATCGTCGCGACGGTCGGTCTCGGCATGACCCGAGCGAGCCGCTGATGAAGTTCTGGTGCGCGACAGCATTCATGAACACGACCGAGCTGGTGCACATCGCGCACCTGCTCGACGAGGCCGGTTACCACGGGCTGATGGTCAGCGATCATCTCTGCTACCCGCGTGACCTGCAGAGCAAGTACCCGTATTCGCCCCATCCCGACGGACGCCCGATCTGGGAGCCGGACGCGTCGTGGCCCGATCCGTGGGTGCTGATCGGCGCGATGAGCAGCGTCACGTCGCGACTGCACTTCACGACGAACATCTACATCGCTGGCCACCGCCCGATCCTGCAGGTCGCGAAGGAGGTCGCGACGGCGGCCGTGCTGACCAGTGGCCGGGTCGCGCTCGGCGTCGGTGCGGGCTGGATGAAAGAGGAGTTCGACCTGCAGGGCCAGGACTACTCCAACCGTGGCAAGCGGCTGAACGAGATGATCCCCGCGCTGCGCGAGTTGTGGAAGGGCGGCTGGGTCGAGTGGAAGGGCGAGTACTACGACATCCCCGCGCTCACGCTCGAGCCGCACCCGCCCGCGCCCGTGCCGATCTACACCGGTGGTCACACCGACGCCGCGCTGCGCCGCGCCGCTCGCTACGCCGACGGCTGGATCGGCAATGCCTACCCGTGGGACGAGGCCGCGCACCACACCGGCCGGCTGCGCACGATGCTGGCCGAGGAAGGCCGCGACCCGGCCACGTTCGAGATCATCTGCGGCCTGTACGAGATGCCGACCGTCGAGATCTACCAGCGCGCCGAAGCCGAGCTCGGCATCACCGCCACGTTGTGCATGCCCTGGGCGATGGGCAACGTCAGCAAGGGCGATCGCCGCAACCTGAACGACGTCGCCGAAGCCTACAAACCCCACATCGACCACTTCGCCGAAACCATCGTCCTCCCCCTGCAGAAGTAGCGGTCGGGTGAGCGGGGTCGTCCTCGTCTGCCACTTCACTCACACAGTCGTGATGACAATTCCTCGTCCGGCGACAAAAGCTCTCAAATCGCCAGGATCGGAGGTCAACAACTCGTCGCCGCGCTCGGCTGTGAGGGCGACCGCGGCGTCCACGACGTCCGCCGTGCGGCTCGACGCCAGGAGAATGCCAATCAGCCGAGCCGCTCTACTGTCGAGCGGTCGCTCCTCAATGCTCGACAACGCTCTCTCCAACTTCGCCTGCCGGCTGCGGTGCGGCGGCTACAGGGCTGTGGCGAGGGCTTCGGCGAGGCGAGTGAAGTCGGCTGCGTCGTTGTAGCGCTGGGCGCTGAGGCGGAGGCGGAGGTGGCCGCGGTGCGACATCATCGCGGTGGCCACTCTGTCGGCTCTCAGGCGGTGCATCAACGCCAGCGCCGAATCCTGATCCATCTTCTGCGGGAACGTGAGTGCGCGCAGGGCAAGGCCGGCATCGGGCTCGGGCTCGGCGGCGAAGCGGTCCTTGATCATCGCCACGCCCTGGCTGAGCACGGCGTGGTTGCGGACCCGCAGCTGATCGAACGTCATGCCCAACTGCTGCTCGGGGAACGCGAACGCGGCGTCCAGGCACAGGCGCGCCGACTGATCGGTGGTGCCCTGGTAGTCGAAGCGCTCGTCGAAGGCGCGGTCCCAGTCCGACGAGACGACCCGTGGCCGGACGCGGTTGCGCCAGTCCCGGCGCACCGCCAGCGCGCCGACGGAGCGGGCCGCGAACGCCCACTTGTGGAAGTTGCCTGACCAGAAGGCGGCGTTCGGGTTGACGGGGCTCGGCAGCAGGCCGGGGCTGTGCGCACCGTCGACGAACACGGGTGCACGCGTGCCGATCGCCTCGACCACGTCGTCGACGGGCAGCAGCCACGCCGACGCCGACGCGATCTGGTCGATCACGACCAGTTGCGTCCGCGGTGACAGCGCGTCGATGAACGCCCCGACCACATCGGCCGGCGATGGCGACCGCGGTGACACGATGCGGATCGAGGCGCCACGCACCCACGCCGCCTGTCGGGCGGCGGCCAGGACGTGCGGGTAGACCTGATCGCTGACGACGATCTCGCCGCCCTCGCGGAGGCCGACGGCATCGAGCACGCAGGCTGCGGCCTCGGTCACGTTGTTCACGAGCACGAGTCCGTCGGCTTCACAGCCGAGGAACGAGGCAGCGGAGAGCCGGGCCGCGACCAGGTCGGGGCGAAAGTCATCGCGGTAGAAGCGTTCCGGGTTGGACTCGATCCGCGCCTGCACCACTGCCTGCGCGGCGAGCACCGCCAACGGCACCGCGCCGAATGACCCGTGGTTGAGATGGGCGACGCCCGGATCGAGATGCCACAGGCCAGCCACGGTGTCGTCCACCCGGGCAGTCTGGCACCGGCTGCCGGCGACGGGCCGTGTAGCTTCGCGCTCGCACACCAGTCGAGGGGAGGCCGGTATGGCCTACGGCAACGTCCAGGGCACCTGTCAGGATCGCTTCGCAGCGGTGAAGAGCCAGTTCGAGGCGAACTTCGCGTCCGACGCCGATGTCGGCGCGTCTGTCGCGATCATGCTCGACGGCGAGCTGGTCGTCGATCTGTGGGGTGGTATGGCCACATTCGACGAAGGCGTCGAGAAGCCGTGGGAACGCGACACCATCATCAACGTCTGGAGCACGACGAAGACGATGGCCGCGCTCAGCGCGCTCGTGCTGCACGACCGCGGCGAGATCGACGTCGACGCGCCGGTCGCCACCTACTGGCCCGAGTTCGCCGCGAACGGCAAGGAAGGTGTGCTCGTGCGCCACCTGATGAGCCACTCCTCGGGCCTGTCGGGATGGCAGGAACCGATGACGATCGAGGATCTCTACGACTGGGAGAAGGCCACGTCGCTGCTCGCCGCGCAGGCACCGTGGTGGGAACCCGGCACGCAGAGCGGCTACCACGCGATCACGCAGGGCTACCTCGTCGGCGAGGTCGTGCGCCGCGCGAGTGGGCTCAGCATCGGTGAGTTCTTTGCCAAGGAGATCGCCGGGCCCCTGGGCTCGGACTTCTTCATCGGCACACCGGCGGAGGCCGACGATCGCGTCGCTCACGTCATCCCCCCGCTGCCGCTCGCCGTCGACGGCATCGACCCCGAGTCGGTCATGGCCCGCACGTTCTCCAACCCGGTGATGGATGCGACGCCGTCGACGACGATCCCGTGGCGGCGCGCCGAGATCCCTGCCGCCGGTGGGCACGGCAACGCCCGCTCCGTCGCCACAGCGCAGTCCGTTGTCAGCCACGGCGGCGAATTGAACGGCGTGAAGCTGCTGTCGCAACCGACGATCGATCGAATCTTCGACGTGCAGACCTACGGCCAGGACCTCATCCTGCCCGCCGTGTTGAAGCTCGGCATCGGCTACGGACTGACGAGCGCGGAGTTGCCGCTCGGTCCCAACCCGCGCACCTGCTTCTGGGGCGGCTGGGGCGGCTCGCTGGCGATCAACGACCTCGACGCACGCATGACGTTCTCGTACGTCATGAACAAGATGGGCGAGGGCACCGTCGGCGACATGCGCGGCGGCAGCCTGCTGATGGCCGCGTACATGTCCATGGCCGCGTAGCCGTTTCAGTTCCGCGCAGTGGGGGGCCCCCCCGGGGGGGGGGCACCAAAGCGCGCAAACCGGGGGG
>JANNZY010000029.1:0-5543 GCA_031410915.1 Actinomycetes bacterium | reverse complement strand
CTGCGCCCACAAGAGCTTCCGCGCCGACATTGTCGTGACGGATGTCGACGGCGACTCCGTCACGCTCATGCCACTGCTGGCCCAGCTGCGCAAATCGACCACCGAGATCGACGCGCCGTTCGTGGTCTCAGCATTCGACGGCAACGCCGGCATCGTGCAGTTCGGCCCGGAGCGCACCTACGCGCTGAAGTGCGAGACCCACAACCATCCTTCCGCGATCGAGCCGTTCGGGGGCGCCAACACGGGCGTGGGAGGCGTGATCCGAGACATCATCGGTGCCCACCACCGTGCGATCGCGTGCACCAACATCTTGTGCTTCGGCCCGGCGGACACACCCGACGAATCGCTGCCCGACGGCGTCCTCGCGCCGCGGCGCATCATCGAGGGTGTCGTGGCCGGCGTTGCCGATTATGGCAACAAGATCGGCCTTCCCACCGTCGCGGGTGGCGTGCTCTACGACCCGGCCTATGTGTCCAACCCGCTCGTGTTCGCCGGATGCATCGGTGTCGCTCCGGCCGACCGCCCGCCGCTGACCGGACCGCACCCGGGCGATCGCATCGTCGTGCTTGGTGGTCGCACCGGACGCGACGGCATCCGCGGCGCCACGTTCTCGTCGATGGAGATGGACGCCACCACGGGCGACGTTGCCGGCGCCAGCGTGCAGATCGGCGACCCGATCGTCGAGAAGCTGGTCAGCGACCTGCTCGTCGAGGGCTGGCACCTGTACACCGCGATCACCGACTGCGGTGCAGGCGGGTTGTCGTCTGCGATCGGTGAGTTGGCCGACGGTGTCGGTGCCGACGTGGAACTGGCCGGTCTGCCGGTCAAGTACGCCGGTCTCGCACCGTGGGAGCTGTGGCTCAGCGAGGCCCAGGAGCGCATGGTCATGGCGGTCGCGCCGGATCAGATCGACGCGCTGGCCGAGCTCGCCGACCGCCACGGCGTCGAACACGCCGACGTCGGTTCGTTCACCGGCGACGGCCAGCTGATCGTGCGCCACCACGGCGAGACGTTCATCGACATCGCGACGTCGTTCCTGCACGACGGCCGGCCGCGCCGCCAGCTGCGCGCCACGCTGCCCGAGCCGTTCCGCGTGCGCACGCCGATCGCCTGCGGCGACCCCGCCGCAGCGCTGCTCGCATTGCTCGCCCATCCCAACATCGCCAGCAAGGCATCGGTCATCCGCCGCTACGACCACGAGATCCTCGGGGCGACTGTGATCCGCCCGCTGATGGGCGCTGCCAACGACGGCCCGGCCGACGGTGTCGTGCTCGTCGACCCGGCGGACACCGACGGCATCGCGATCGGCATCGGCGTGAACCCGTGGTACGGCGTGCTCGACCCGGAGCGCATGGCCTGGGCCGTGATCGACGAGGCGATTCGAAACGTCGTCGTCGCCGGCGGCAATCCCTCAGCGGTCGCGCTGATGGACAACTTCTCCTGGGGCAACCCGACGCGGCCGTCCACGCTTGGCGAACTGGTCGTGGCCGTGCGGGCGTGTTGCGACGCCGCGCACTTCTACAAGGCCCCGTTCGTGTCCGGCAAGGACTCGCTGAACAACGAGTACCTCACCACCGACGGCACCCGCCATGCGATCCCGCCGACGCTCGTGGTCACTGCGGTCGCGCCGGTGGCCGATGTCGCCAACGTGTGCACTCCGGACTTCAAGCAGGCCGGCAACGTCATCGTGCTGCTCGGACGCACCGTGTCCGAGTTCGGCGGCAGCCACCTGGCGATGGTGCTCGGCAACGACACGCCGAGCGCCGTGCCCGCCCCCGATGCCAACGCGTCGGACCGCTACTGGGCCGTCCACGAGGCCATCGAGCACGGGTTGATCGCGAGCGCTCACGACTGCAGTGAAGGTGGCCTGGCCGTGGCGCTCGCCGAGATGGCGATCGGCGGCCGGCTCGGTGTCGAGGTCGACGTCACGAACGTCTCCGACGACATCGTCACATCGCTCTTCTCCGAGTCGGTCGGTCGCATCATCTGCGAGGTGCGGCCCGAGCACCTCAGCGAGCTGCGCCAACTCGTCGGTGCCGAGACCACGATCCTCGGCCACGTGTCTGCGACCCCGACGATGTCCGTCGCCGGCGTCTTCGAGCTCGCCCTCGACGACCTCGTCGCTGCGTTCAACGGGGGCAACTCGTGAGTCCACGCGCGCTGATCCTGTGCGCGCCCGGCACGAACCGCGATGGCGACGCAGCGTTCGCGCTGCAGTTGGTCGGTGCCGAGCCGCAGCGGGTGCTGATCAGCGAGGTCTTCGCCAACCCGAAGCTGCTCCACGACGCGCAACTGCTGGTGTTGCCGGGGGGCTTCTCCTATGCCGACGCGCTCGGTGCCGGCCGGCTGTTCGCGCTGGAACTGGTGACCCGGCTCAGCGACGAGCTGGCCGCATTCGTCGAGGCCGGCAAGCCGGTCATCGGCATCTGCAACGGGTTCCAGGTCCTCGTTCGCACCGGGTTGCTGCCTGGGACCGGCCATCGAGTCGCGCTCGGCGAGAACGCGGGCGGACGGTTCGTGTGCGACTGGGTCACGCTCGAGCCGACCTCGAAGCGGTGTGTCTGGACGGCGGGATTGGCCGAGTGGATCGAATGTCCCGTCGCCCACGGCGAGGGCCGCTTCACCACGGACCCAGACACGCACGAGTCGCTGGCGGCCAATGACCAGATCGCGTTTCGATATCGGGGTGGCAACCCGAACGGATCCGACCACGACATCGCCGGCATCTGTGACACCACCGGCCTCGTGCTGGGTTTGATGCCCCATCCCGAAAACCACGTCCTCGACCGTCAACACCCGCAGTTCGCACGCGGCCATCGCTTCGGGCTCGCCCGGAAGCTGTTCGCCGCAGGTGTCGCCCATTCCACCGAATCCTGAATCCAAGGAGACCCAATGAGCCTGTCCCCGACCGTCACCTCCCCGGCGCCATTCACCGACATCGTCCTGGACCTGCCCGACCGCCGCGTCGGCAAGGTACGCGTGTCGTACGAGCTGCCCGACGACGAGCGCCTGTTCGTGACGACCGACCGGTTGTCGGCGTTCGACCGCATCGTCGCCGCCGTGCCGTACAAGGGCCAGGTGCTCAACGAGCTCGCCGCGTGGTGGTTCGCGAACACGGCCGACATCGTCGCCAACCACGTGCGTGGCGTGCCCGATCCGAACGTCACGATCGGCGTGTCGGCCAAGCCGTTGCCGGTCGAGGTCATCGTGCGCGGTCACATCACGGGCGTCACGTCGACATCGCTGTGGAAGCGCTACGCCGACGGCGAGCGGGTCATCTACGGCTACTCGCTGCCCGAAGGCCTGCAGCAGCACCAGCAGTTGGAGACTCCACTGATCACGCCGACCACGAAGGCCGAGGGTGGCGCCCACGA
This sequence comes from Actinomycetes bacterium, assembly GCA_031410915.1. Lineage (GTDB taxonomy): Bacteria > Actinomycetota > Acidimicrobiia > Acidimicrobiales > Ilumatobacteraceae > WLMZ01. The sequence continues at coordinate 2,169 of JANNZY010000029.1, read as the reverse complement.
CGAAGCGCTGACATGCGCGGAAGTGTCCGACAGCGGTCTGGTCGACAAGGACCTGTGGGACCATGTGCAGTCTGTGGCGCTCGCGTTGTTCGCTCGCGGCCAGCAGGTCGCAGCCGGCGCCGGCCTGATCCTGGCCGACACGAAGTACGAGTTCGGTCTCGATCCCGAAGGCAAGTTGATCATCATCGACGAGATGCACACCCCGGACTCGTCACGGTTCTGGGTCGCCGAGACCTACGCCGCCCGCGTCGCCAACGGTCAAGACCCGGAGAGCCTCGACAAGGAGCCGATCCGGCGGGCACTCAGCGAGGCCGGCTTCCGCGGTGACGGCGAGTCACCCGACCTCGGCCCGACGGTGGTGGCCGAGACGACGGCGCGCTACATCAACGCATTCGAGCGCATCACGTGCCGGCCGTTCATGCCCGGCGAGTACCCGGTCGAGCCCCGCCTCAAGGTCGCGCTGCACAAGGCCGGCGTGCTGTGACCCCACTCGTCGTCATCTTGATGGGCTCCGGCGGCGACCGCGAGCACTGCCAGAAGATCGCCAACGTGCTCGCCAAGCTCGGCGTCGACCACGTGCAACGTGTCGGCTCGGCGCACAAGACGCCCGAACACGTCCTCGCGATCATCGACCAGTACGAGTCCGGCGATCGGCCGGTCATCTGGGTCACGATCGCCGGGCGCAGCAATGCGCTGTCCGCGTTCGTGGATGCCAAGGTCACGTCGCCCGTGGTGTCGTGCCCGCCGCTGTCGATGTCCGAAGACATCTGGTCCAGCTTGCGGATGCCGAGCGATGTCGCCCCGCTGGTGGTGCTCGACCCGGGCAACGCCGGACTCGCCGCAGCCAAGATCGCGGCGCTGAACGACCCCGAACTCACCCGGCGGCTCGCCGAGTACAAGGCCGGTGAGGCCGCCAAGGTCACAGCGGCGGATGTGGAGATCCAAGGTGCTGCCAGCTGAGACCCCAGTGTTCATCTCGTCGCGGTCGGGCGGTTTCGATGACGACACCCCCCACGAGGAGTGCGGCGTGCTCGGCATCTCCACCCCGCACGGCGAAGGGGTCGCGCAACTGGCCTTCTTCGGCCTGTTCGCGCTGCAGCATCGCGGTCAAGAAGCGGCCGGCATCGCCGTCAGCGACGGCAGCCGGGCGCGCACGCACAAAGACGCTGGCCTGGTGTCGACGGTGTTCACGCCGGAGGTGCTGGCACCGCTGACCGGCTACCACGCGATCGGCCACACCCGATACAGCACGACGGGTGGATCGACGATCAAGAACATCCAGCCGTTCCTGGTCGAGACGATGCACGGAACGCTCGCGGTCGCGCACAACGGCAACCTGGTCAATGCGTCGGCGTTGCGCGACGAACTGCTCGGGCGCGGCTTCGGTCTGACCGCGACCAGCGACACCGAGGTGCTGACGCTGATGCTCGCCGCGTCGGGCGGCAGGACGTGGGAGGAGCGCATCGAGCGCACGATGCCCGCGTGGAAGGGTGCCTACTCGATGGTCATCCTGGCCAACGACCGTGTCCTCGCCGTGCGCGATCCGTGGGGCTTCCGCCCGCTGTCGGTCGGCCGCCTGCCACGTGGCGGTTACGCCGTCGCATCGGAGACGTGCGCGCTGGAGACACTCGGTTGCGTCGAGATCAACGAGGTCCAGCCCGGCGAGATCGTCACGTTGATGGGTGCCGAGATGCACCGTCGCTCCGCAGTCGCGCCGGCCAACCAGAAGGCCCTGTGCTCGTTCGAGTTCGTCTACTTCAGCCGCCCGGACAGCGAATGGGACGGCCGCAACGTGCATCACGTGCGCCAGCGGCTCGGCGAGAACCTGGCCGACGAGTGGCCGGCCGACGCGGACGTCGTCGTGCCGGTGCCCGACTCGTCGATCCCGGCGGCGATCGGCTTCGCCCGGCGCAGCGGCCTGCCGTACAACGACGGGCTGATCAAGAACCGCTACATCGGGCGTACGTTCATCGAGCCCACCCAAGCGATGCGTGAGCGCGGTGTGGCGCTGAAGTTCAACGCGCTCGGCGCCAACCTCAAGGGCAAGCGGGTCGTCCTGATCGACGACTCGTTGGTCCGCGGCACGACGGCGGGCCCACTGGTCGCGTTGTTGCGCGAGGCTGGTGCAGCTGAGGTCCACATGCGCATCACCTGTCCCCCGATCACCCA
>JANNZY010000028.1:0-2389 GCA_031410915.1 Actinomycetes bacterium | reverse complement strand
CGAGACCTGCGCGACCACGTTCGGCCCGGCCGCGATCAGAGGAGTCCCTCCGGGCGAGCCAACGATTCGCTGAGCGACCCGTCGTCGCTCGACTTGGCCATCCGCCACCATGGCGATATGGTCAGTGTCAAAACAGAACTCAACCCCTTGCGGGGCAGGTGCAACTCCTGACCGGCGGTGACAGCCCGTGAACGTGCGACCCCCATACGGTCGGACGCCGACTTGGTGGAACTCCAGGGCCGACGGTGACAGTCCGGATGAGAGCAAGGGGCGCGGCATCGATCGGCTCCCCTCCGGGCGCGCCTTTTTGCGACGCGTCCCGTCGAGAGGACGACGGTGGACGACATGAAGACGATGCAGCGAGCGATGCGCAACGCGGCAGCCGTGCGCGGATCCACGTCGCCGAACCCGTGGGTCGGCGCAGTCGTCACAGCACCCGACGGCGCGAGGTTCGACGGGGCCACCAGTCCGCCCGGCGGGCCGCACGCCGAGATCGTTGCGTTGACCGCGGCCGGGGAACGTGCAGCCGGCGGGGCGCTGACCGTCACGTTGGAACCGTGCGCGCATCACGGACGGACCCCGCCGTGCACGGAGGCGATCATCGCTGCCGGGATTCGCCGGGTCACCGTCGCGATCGAGGATCCCGATGCGCTCGTCGCAGGGCGCGGCATCGCCACACTGCGAAGCGCAGGGATCGAGGTGTCGGTCGGAGAGTGTTCCGATGCGGTGAGGGACCAGCTGGCGGCGTATGTCGTCCATCGTCAGACGGGGCGCCCCTTCGTCGTCCTCAAGCTCGCCGCAACCCTCGACGGCCGAATCGCGGCGACTGACGGCAGCAGTGGATGGATCACCGGCCTCGACGCGCGCACCGACGTGCATCGCCTTCGTGCCGAGAGCGATGCTGTGGTCGTCGGCGCCGGCACGGTTCGCGCCGATGATCCGGCGCTGACGGTGCGCCACGTCCCGGGGCGCGATCCGCTGCGCGTCGTGCTCGGCAGCATCTCGCCGACTGCACGCGTGCATCCGTGCCGCGAGCACACGGGGAAGCTCGACGAGCTGCTCGACGACCTCGGACGCGACGGTGTCGTGCAGGTTCTCGTGGAGGGCGGAGCATCCGTCGCTGCGTCGTTCCATCGCGCCGGTCTCGTCGACCGGTACGTGCTGTACCTCGCACCGGCGCTCATGGGTGGCGAAGACGGCATCCCGCTTCTCCGCGGCCCGGGCAGCCGGTCGATGTCGTCGATCTGGACGGGCACCTTCCGCTCCGTCACTCGGATCGGTCCCGATTTGCGGATCGAGCTCGACCCACCCACCGGCCGTTGCCCGACCCGCAGATCACACGAGGAGAGCTGATGTTCACAGGGATCGTCGAGGAACTGGGACGGGTGGTGCACCTCGACCGGGGCGTGCTCCGGATCGAGGCCGAGACCGTGCTCGCCGACGTGACGATCGGTGCGTCGATCGCCGTGAACGGCTGCTGTCTCACGGTCGTACGAACGCAGCCCGGCTGGTGGGAGGCCGAACTGAGCTCGGAGACCCTCGCCCGCACCTCTCTCGGGAGTGTGTCCGCCGGGGAGCTCGTCAACCTCGAACGCCCTGTCCGTCTCGCCGATCGTCTCGGCGGTCACCTCGTGCAGGGTGACGTCGACGCCGTGGGCGAGATCGTCGAGCCGGCACCCGATCTCAGAGTCCGGATCCCCGACGAACTTCGCCGGTACATCGTCGAGAAGGGCTCGATCACCGTCGACGGGATCAGCCTGACCGTCGTCGAGCCGCTCCCCGACGGCTTCACAGCGGCGATCATCCCGCACACGATGAGCGCCACATCGCTCGGTCACAAGGGAGCGGGTGCGAAGGTCAACATCGAAGTCGACGTGATCGCCAAGTACGTCGAACGGCTACTGCAGCCGCTGTCGGTGCAGCCATGACGACGCCGTTCGACTCGGTGGAGACCGCCGTCGCGGCGATCGCCGCCGGCGGCATCGTCGTCGTCGCCGACGACGAGGATCGCGAGAACGAGGGCGATCTGATCATGGCCGCCGACGCAGTCGACGCAGCCTCGATCGCGTTCTTCGTCAGGCACACGTCCGGCGTGATCTGCGTCGGCCTGACAGGCGATCGGTGCGACGAGCTCCAGATCCCGTTGATGGTCCCTGCGACCGGCAACACCGAGAGCCACAGCACTGCGTTCACCTGCTCGGTCGACCTCCGTCGTGACACCACCACGGGGATCTCGGCGTCCGACCGGGCGACGACGATCAGGGCGCTCGCCGACCCGACGATGGCGCCCGGTGATTTCAACCGCCCGGGTCACGTGTTCCCGTTGCGAGCCCGCCCGGGTGGCGTACTGAAGCGCGCCGGCCACACCGAAGCCGCTGTCGACCTGGCC